>JAFDVS010000052.1 GCA_018268935.1 Acidobacteriota bacterium
GAGTCAGTGTTGGACAGCAATGGTGGGGAGAAGGAGTCCATCAACGTCCACAGCCCAATCGCGAAAATCCGCGTCGAAATTTGGAGTACAGACCTGCATTTGTCGAGGAATTGGTGGAACTGTGCGCGCCGCTCCACGATACCGGTTCGCCGGACCTACCGCCACCAAGACGAATCACAACCCTCGATGCACATCTGGGCGATGGTCTCTTTCGCTTGGCCTGTTGGGTTCATTGGTTCATTGCACATGAGCAAGGATTCGATGCAACTTATCGACAGGCGAGGGATCTCTGGGAATACGCTGGTGAGCCAGGCGTTGGCTGCCGGCAATACCAAGTGAATGTCGACTGGCAGGGAAAGGTCTGGACTTTGTTCGCTCCGAATGGCAGCATTAAGGAAGGCAGGATCTACTTCGCGTGGTATGCTCGGCGAATTGATGCATCGGGTTGGCGTCCCCGCGCTTTCCCGGCAGGCATAAAGATGACGGGTACGTACTTCTCCGGCGCAATCCTCAGCCTCTTGTTTTGGCACTGTGTTGACCTTCGTTATGCCTCCCTATCAAGAGCAAGCTTCACAAACAACTGGAACACCTTTTTTCCAAGCAGAGTATGCGGATTTTTCTCACTCCAACATTGCTGGCTCAAAGTTTGTGTTCGCTGATCTTTCAAATGCAAATTTCTTCGGTGCCTCTCTTATCGGGTTCCCTGCGGGGGATGAGGTTCGTACAGCAAACGATCCCATTACAGCTGAAATATTGAGCACCGACATTACAAACGCGGTCTTCAGTGACATACAACACAACAGAGAGATCATTGGCCGTGGAAACAACACGGGTAAACCGGTCTGGGTAAAGCCGCCAGCAAGCTGACTCCAAGCGCCGCACGCTACGCCGCCCGGTGCGTCTCCGTCTTCTGAATCATCTTCCCGATTTCCTTAGCCGTCGCACCCATCGCCAACAGCGACCTCATCATCAAATCCAGAGTCACCGACCGATCCCCCGCCTCCATCTTCGCCACTCGCGACTGGCTCGATCCCAATTGCTCCGCCAACGCCTGCTGAGTCAATCCGCGTTTCTCCCGGAACTCCCGCACCCCAGTGGCCAGCGCCAATCGCATCTCGACAAAGCGCGTCTCTTCCGGCGTAAGCCCCAAAAACTCCGATGCATCCCCCACTGCCCATCCTGCAATCTGCAGCCGAGCCTTCTTCGCGTTGTTCATCTTGCCCCTCCCTTCTCTCCGGAAGCCTCCCGGTACGAAACCAGGCGTTTCCGGCAATTATCCACAACCTCCTTCGGCGTGGAAGAAGTCTTCTTGCTGAACACATCGAGAATCACAACGGCATCGGCGGCCAAGTGGTAGATAATCCGCCATGTCTGGTTCCGATCGTTGATACGAAGCTCATGACACCCTCCGCCAATGGACGGCATGGGCCGCAAATGCGGCAACCCCAGACCTTCGCCCTGTTGCAGTTTCCGAAGCAAGAACCCAGCCTCCACACGAGCCTCGATGCTGAACGGCGGAGTCCTGACCTCGCCCTTCAGCCAAACCAGCGGCTTGTTCAGCCGATGCTCCATCGAAGTCCTATGTCCAATATGACATAAACAGCAGCCGTAGACACATCACCCCAACAACAAATCCCGCAACCTCCCCACCTTCCCCCGCCCCGTTCCCCCCGCCACCCGCGCCCGAGCCTCCGCACTCAACACCCCCGCTGTCCGCCTGCGCAATTCCAACAACAACTCCAAAACCTCCGCGCGCAACACACCACCCGCCACCAATCCATCCATCGTCAAAAACAACTCACCATCATGGCCCGGCACAGCAGCAAACCGCCTCACCCATCGCCCCACGTCCACCACCCCCTCCCCGGCCAACCGAGCGCACGTCTCCCCCAGCCGTTCCCCACTCACCCGCCCATCGCGCAACCCCGCCACCAGCGCATCGCAAGCCACCAATCCCTCCCCCGTTTCCTTCGACGCCAGCCCCAACGCCAGCAGTTCATACGCCATCGGCCCATACGCCCCGCGATACTCCGCCAGCGTCTCCAGATACACCCGGTTCCCCCACTCCGCGCTCTCCCACTCCAGATTCCGTCCAATCGCCAGCGCCCCCGCCGCGAACCACTCCTCCCGATGCGCCGGCCACACGGTGGCGCACCACCGCAGCATCGAAGCATCAAACACCCCCGGCACTGCAGTCAACGCAGCAGGCTTTGCCGCATCCATCTCCACCGCGGGCCAGCTCTCCATCTCCACCCGCACAAACCCCGCCTCCCGATTCATAGCCCATCGCAGGCGATGCACGCCCGCCCCACCCTCCGGATCCCGAGCCTGCCCCGCCGCCAGCCACAGCGCTTCATCATAAAACCTCGGCGGACGCCGGCAATCATCGCTCCCCAACGCAAACCGCACGATGCGTCCCACCGGTCCCGGCAAACTCCGCCCCCGCTCCAACGCCTCTTCGCGCCCGCGAACCGACAACCGCAACAACGCCTGAATCAAATCCAACCGGTCCGGCTCCGGATGCTCGTGCAGCCTCTCCACCAGCACCATCGGATCCACCCACGACCCCGCATGACTCGGCACTCCTACCAGCGGCTTGGCATGCCCTTCCACCGCGCGAGCCGCCACTTCCGCCACACGCCCCGTAAGAAACGATCCCAACCCATGACACGCCTTGCTCGCCCGCGCCGGCTCCTGCCGGATCCACGCCAGCGCCAGCGCGCACAGCCCGTACCGCGGATCCCATCGCCCATCAAACACGCCACTCACCGCATACAACGCCGGAGCCTTCAGAAACTTCTCCGCCTTCTCCGCCAGCCCGAGCCCCGCCCCACGCTGCCCGCACATCCGCGAAACCCCATCCAGCACCCGCTCAATCTCATCCGGAGGCCCGGCATTCTCCAGCACCGCCGCATACGCAGCCAACAATTCTTCTACATCACCCAAAGGCGCAATCCGCATGCCCGCAATCAATCCAGTTCAGCCACGTGCAGTTCCGTCCACTCGCCCGCCGACACATTGAAATAGATCCGCCGCGAATCCGGACTGAACACCGGATGCGGATGCGACACCCGCCACGACTTCGCCCCTTGGTCATTCCGGAAGCGATGCAGAATCCGATACCGTGTCCCCTCCAGATCCCCCACCACTACGCCCCATTCCTGCTTCGTCCCTCCGAACCGCTCCAACGTCGTGTCCGAAGCAAACAGTTTCCCATCCGGGCTGATCGAAGGATGCGATCCCGGAAACACCGGCAATCCCGGAATCCCGCGCTCCGTTCCAGTCTCCGCGTCCACCAACAAATTCGGCACATTGATCATCCGCCGCGAATCCGGATGCCACGCCGGATGCCCCCACTTCTCACGGAAGAAGAGAAACTTCCCCGCCGCCAGATCGTACCCCAGCAGCGTCTCCCGATCACTCGCCGCTTTGCTCCGAAAATCCCCGCCCGATGGCGTCGCCAGCTTGAACACCACCTTCTTGGCGTCCGGACTCAGAATCGGAAAGAAGATCGAAATCCCCCGATCCCCAAACCGGGCCGCCACCTGCTCTCCATACTTCGCCCGCACGGCCGCAGCCGTCACCGGAGTCCGCACCGATCCGTCCCGCACATTCACCAGTTCCAGATCCCGCAGCGCCTTCGCGTCCCAATGCGGCCCGTACACCGGCGCCACATCGCCATCCGGAGTCCCCCATCCCACCATCCGATCGCGCGCAATCACCCGCTGCCTGGCGCTCGCCACATCCACCGCCACCACCACCCAATGCCCGTCCCGCAGATCGTGAAACACCACCGTGCGCCCCTTCGACACCCATTGCTGGCACGCCGCGCGGTGCGCATCCTCCGTCGTTACTCCCGATGCCAGCACTTTCTCCACACCCGTCGCCCGCTCGCGAATCCGCACTTCGCCCGCATGCCCTTCCGCCGTCTTCGACGTATAGAACAGAACCCATCGGCCATCCGGGCTCTCCGGCGAGGTATTGAAATAGGAATGGATGCTGTGGCGCTGCGCCCCCGGCGTCACCGGCCCAACCTTCACTCCGGCCGTCCAGGGTGCGAAGGAACTCGCCGCCAGCATCCATGCCCAAAGCTTCATGGAAGCAAATTTACACTATTTGACAGCCACCTGCTTGCGTTGTTTCAGGTCCGTTTCCCGATAGCCCTCCATCTTCACCAGTGCCACTTCCATTCCTCTCCCCCCTAGTCGAATAGCCTTCTCCACCCATGGCCTTCCATCCAGCCCCAGCTTGTCTCCACGCAGCTTCCACTGCTGCCGTTCCTCGGCGGACAACATGTCATACCGATACACAAACGTCACCTGCCGCAGAGCCTCGGCATAGTAGCCCGCATCGAACCACGCCAGCGGATCCTGCTTCCCGGCCGCCACGCCGTCCGCCACCCGCGCCAGCAGCCGGGCGCTCAACTGCTCCGCGATCATCTCATGCTTCGCCGCGTAAATCGCCGCCCTGCGCAGTGTCTCCATCCGCACCGACAACGGCATCGAAGGCTCCAGCAGCGCCACCGTATCGGCCGTCAACTTCGCAACGTCGTACGATTTCTCCGTCCCATCCCAGCCATTCACGTTCCTCCATGGCAGGGACTTCGCATTGCCAATCTCAATCCGTTCACAAATCACTGGGGGCCCAGCCAGTGCGGCAGCGGCCAATCCCAGAATCGCCGTCATCATTCGTAGGGTCATAAAAGGGGTCTCCTTGCCACCCAGATTGGCCGGACACCGGCCCTCTACACCAGTGTGATGGGGCTACATTACCGTAAGCTTACGTCGTTATTCCTCCGCAACCAATTGAAAAATCGGGAAGCCCGTGCCACAGTCGAAACATGCCGGATCCCACCCCGGAGCAAATCCTCGAACACGTGGAAAAGATCGCTACCAGCGAAATGTTCCTTCAATCCGGGCGTCTCTGCCGCTTCCTCCGCTTCACCGTCGAAGCCAAGCTCAGAGGCAACGCGGAACAGATCAAAGAGTACCTCCTCGGCCGCGAAGTCTTCGACCGCAACGGCGACTACGACCCGCGCACGGACCCCATCGTCCGCGTCGAAGCTCGCCGCCTCCGCAAGAAGCTCGACGAATACTACGCCGGTCCCGGCGCACAAGACACCCTCCGCATCGGCTACCCCAAAGGTTCCTACACGCCTGAGTTCACAACCACTCCCCCCGCAAGCAAACCAGTTCGTCGCCGGACTCTCTACATCGCCGCCGCCGCTATCCTTACAGCAGCTTCGCTTTTCCTTCTCGCGCCATTCCGCAACCCGCAAACCATCGCCGTAATCCCCGCACGCTGGGTTTGGCAAGACGAAAGCTTCCCCGCTTCCGCCATCGACATCGACCTCGCCGAGCGCATCGCCGCTGAACTCGCGAACCAGCATAAACTCGCAGTAATCGCATGGCCTTCCATGGATCGATTCCGCCAGGGCAAATGGACCGCAAAGCAGATCGCAGCAACTGTAGGCGCAGCCCGCACCTTAGTCGTCGCCGTCCGGGAGGACGCAGCCGGACTCCGCATCACCGCCTACCTGCTCGACGCTCACACCGACCGCAAGCTCCGCATCGCTGATGAACCCAGCCTCCCGCTTGCCACCGCTACCGAGCGCAGCGACGCAGCGAGAGTGATTGCCAGGGCGATCGCTGTACAGTGACCCCCAGCCCGAAAGAACCGCTCTCTGTCCGTGCTGCCCTCGCCAAAGACATCGCACTTTGGATGCAATCCTTCTCCGCGCAGCCGGTGCCCGCTAACGGCACGCTAAAATGAAAAATTGCCTCCCGTTCACTTCGAAATCCAAGCCACCTGTCCCGATACCGGCGCGCGCGCCGGCGTCCTTCACACTCCGCACGGCCCTGTGGAAACGCCCGTCTTCATGCCCGTCGGCACACAAGCCACGGTCAAAGGCGTAACATCGCACCAACTCCAGGACCTGCGCGCCCAGATCATTCTCTCCAACACCTATCACCTCTACCTGCGCCCCGGCCATGAACTGATCCGCCAGTTGGGCGGTCTCCACAAATTCATGAACTGGCCCAACGCCATCCTCACGGACTCCGGCGGCTTCCAGGTCTTCAGCCTCTCCGGTCTGCGCAAAGTCACTGAGCACGGTGTCCTCTTCCAATCGCATTTAAACGGCGACCGCCACATGTTCACCCCGGCCTCCACCGTCGATGTACAAGTGGCCTTCGGCAGCGACATCGCCATGGTGCTGGATGAATGCCTGGAATACCCCTGCAGCCACGAAGCAGCCCGCCGCTCGATGGAGCGCACTCTCCGCTGGGCCGCCGAAGCCTATACCCACTACCGAACCTTAGAACAAAACAGCACCGCTTTGTTTCCCATCGTGCAGGGCTCCATGTTCCCCGATCTGCGCCGCGAATGCGCCGAGCGTCTGCTTCCACTTGACGCCCCCGGCTTTGCAATCGGCGGCCTCTCCGTCGGCGAACCGCGCCCTTTGTCCCTCGAAATGGCAGGCATCTCCGCAGCCATCCTTCCCAAAGACCGCCCCCGTTACGTGATGGGAGTCGGCATGCCCGAGGAACTCCCCGAATACGTCGCCCTCGGCGTCGACATGATGGACTGCGTCCTCCCTTCGCGCAACGCCCGCAACGGCTGCCTCTTCACACGCTCCGGCAAGCTCATCATCAAACAGGCGCAGTACCGCGATGATCCCAACCCCGTCGATTCCGCCTGCTCCTGCTACACCTGCCGCAATTTCTCCCGCGCCTATTTACGCCATTTGTTTCAAGCCGGAGAAATGCTCTACTGCACCCTCGGCACCATCCACAACATCCGCTGGTACCTCGACATCATGATCGAAGTGCGCGAAAGCATTCTGCAAGGCCGCTTCCCCCAATTGCTCGCCCGCTGGAGGGGAGCCAACCAGCCCGTGGTGTAGGCTATTGGTTGAGGCACTCACCATGGACGTATCGCCTCAGGAGCAGGAACTCATCTACCTGTACCACCGGGCATTCCGAGAATTCGCGGTGGAAGCACTCTGGAATATGTCACCAGTGAAGCAGCCAACCGCCGCTGACGCTTTGGCCATCACGGCAGCCCTGCGCACTCACGGCGGGATGGAAGGCCGGAGGTTGGCAGAACATATAGAGAGTCTCTGCCGTGCCACTCACTAACCTGCAGGCGCGGGCGCTCGGTCTACTGGCCTCGCAACGCAATTCGACAGCTACGTCGTGGGCAGACTAACAAAACTGGATTTACAGTAAGCACATCCATCCCCGACCCCTCACCGGATAAACTAAGAAGATGCACCGTGCTCTTCTGCTGTTCTCCCTGGCGCTCCCTATATACGCCGCGGTCGACTTCGCAAAGGAGATTGCCCCTACCCTCGAAACGCGCTGTCACGTCTGCCACGGCGCCAAGCAGCAAATGGCCGGACTCCGCCTGGATCAGGCCGCCGGCGCCGCCAAAGTCACCACCAACGGCAAACTCACAGAGCGCATCAAGAGCACCAAGCCCGGCCACCGCATGCCGCCCGTCGGCGCTCCCCTCACGGCCAAAGAAATCGCCGCCTTCGAAGCCTGGATCACCGAAGGCGCCAAGTGGCCCGCCAACTACACCCCCGGCGGGGCAGTCCAGCACTGGTCCTTCCGTCCCATCACCCGACCCGCCACCCCGCAGGTGAAAAAAACCTCCTGGACCCGCAACCCCATCGACAACTTCGTCCTCGCCAATCTCGAAAGCAAGAACATCGCCCCATCCCCCGAAGCCTCCAAACTCGTCCTCCTCCGCCGCGTCTCCTTCGATCTCACCGGCCTCCCGCCCACGCCCGCCGAAGTGAAGGAATTCCTCGCCGACACGCGCCCCGATGCTTATGAGCGCCTCGTCGATCGCCTCCTCCAATCGCGCCACTACGGAGAACGCTGGGCCCGCCCCTGGCTCGATCTCGCCCACTACGCCGATAGCGACGGCTACGAAAAGGATCAGGTCCGCCCCTACGCCTGGCGCTATCGCAACTACGTCATCGACTCCCTCAACTCGGGCAAGCCCTTCGATCAATTCACCATCGAACAACTCGCCGGCGATCTCCTCCCCAACCCCACCACCGAGCAGCTCGTCGCCACCGGCTTCCTTCGCAACACCCTCACCAACCGCGAAGCAGGCGTCGATCGCGCCGAAGCCCGCTACGAACAACTCGTCAATCGCGTCAATACCGTCGGCACCACCTGGCTCGGCCTCGCCGTCGGCTGCGCCCAATGCCACGACCACAAATACGACCCCATCTCCAACAAGGATTTCTACCGCCTCTTCGCCTTCTTTGACGCCACGGACGATCGCGAAATCGAAGCTCCCATGCCCGGCGAGCGCGAGCAGTACCTCGCCGCCATGCCCTGGTATTTAGGAAATCGCGGTCATATTCTCGAAAAATACGGAATCCCCGCCCTCCAGACCGCCTGGGAAGCAAAGCTCATCAAAGCCATGGATCACCCCGGCGAAGACGTCGAGTGGGATTTCTGGGTCACCTCCATGCGCGCCATGGTCGATCACGCCGAGCGTGTCATGCGCACCCCGCCCGCCCAGCGCACACCCTACGATGCCCGCCGCATCACCGATTACTTCATCTCCAACGGCGGCCCTGACAACACCCGCATCCCCGAAACGCTCCACCGCATCAAAGCCGCCCGCGAAGAGATCAACGAACTGAAGGAAAAGCTGCCCGCCTTCACCATGGCCATGGCAGTGGCCCCACACCCCGATCACAAACAGTCCGTCATGCGCATCAAGGGCGATTACAAAGCCCTCAGCGATCCCATCAATCCCGGCGGCCTTTCCGCCATGCACCCCATGAGCGGCGGCGCCAGTCCCACCCGCCTAGATCTCGCCAAGTGGCTCGTCTCCAAAGACAACCCGCTCACCCCGCGGGTCACCGTCAATCGCGCCTGGCAGGAATTCTTCGGCCGCGGCCTCGTCCGCACCAGTGAAGACTTCGGCACGCAGGGCGAACGCCCCACACACCCCGAACTCCTCGATTGGCTCGCCACCCAATTCATCAGCGACGGCTGGAGCATGAAGAAGCTCCACCGCCTCATCGTCACCAGTTCCACCTACCGCCAATCCTCCGACACGCGTCAGGACCTCGCGCAAACCGATCCCGATAACGCCCTCCTCGCCCGCCAGATCCGTCTCCGCCTCCCCGCCGAACTCGTGCGCGACGCCGCACTCTCCTCGAGCGGCCTGCTCGACAACCGCATCGGCGGCCCCAGCATCCGTCCCTATCAGCCGCCAGGAGTGGCCGAACTCGGTTACGGCGGCAGCATCAAATGGAAGATGAGCGAAGGCCCTGACCGCTTCCGCCGCGGCCTCTACGTCCACTTCCAGCGCACCACGCCCTATCCGCAGTTGATGAACTTCGACGCCCCCGATTCCAACGTCAGTTGCAGCCGCCGCCGTCCATCCAACACGCCGCTGCAATCCCTCAATCTCCTCAACGATCCCGTCTTCCACGAAGCGGCGCAATCGCTCGCCGCCCGCGTCCTGCGCGAGCGCAAAGGAGCATTCGCCGATCGCCTCGAACTCGCCTTCGCCCTCACCCTCGGCCGCACACCAGACACCATGGAAAAACAGCGGCTCTCCACCTACTACGACCAGCAACTCGGCATTCTTTCCACCGAGCCCGCCGCCGTCTCCAAACTCGCGCCGCCCATCGAATCCCTCGACCCCAAGGAAGCCGCGGCCTGGGTCGGTGTCAGCCGCGTCATCATGAACCTCGATGAATTCATCACCCGCGAATAGGAACCCCCGCCATGACTGAACGTGAATTCCGCCTCATCCAAAGCCGCCGCTCCTTCCTCACCCAGGGCACCTGCGGCCTCGGCGCGATGGCCCTCGCCGATCTGCTGAACGGCGCCGATGGCATCCCTAATCCGCTCGCCCCCAAGAAGCCGCATTTCCCCGGCAAAGCCAAGAGCGTCATCTTCATGTTCATGGAAGGCGGCCCCAGCCAAATGGATCTCTTCGATCCCAAGCCCGCCCTCCAGAAATGGCACGGCCAGCCGCTCCCGCCTTCGATGACCAAAGGCCTTCAACTCGCCTTCATCAAGCCCACCGCCGCCGTCCTCGCCAGCCCCCGCAAGTTCCAGCCCTACGGCCAGTCCGGCATCGAGTTCTCCGACTACATCCCCCACACCGCTTCCTGCGCCGACGACATCTGCCTCGTCCGCAGCATGCACACCGATGCCTTCAATCACCACCCCGGCCAGCTTCTGCTCATGACCGGCAGCGTCCAGTTCGGCCGCCCCACGATGGGCGCATGGGTCACCTACGGCTTGGGCAGCGAATCGAAAAACCTCCCCGGCTTCGTCGTCCTCAGTTCCGGAGTCGGCACCAGCGGCGGCGCATCCAACTTCATGAGCGGCTTCATGCCCTCCCACTATCAGGGCACCATGTTCCGCAACAGCGGCGATCCCATCCTCTATCTCTCCAACCCCGACGGCATCTCCCCCCAAACGCAACGCGCCGGCCTCGACGCCGTCCGCGACCTCAACCAGCATCACCTCGATCGCACCGGCGACCAGGAAATCGCCAGCCGCATCGCCTCCTACGAACTCGCCTTCCGCATGCAGATGGCCGCCCCCGAACTCACCGATTTCTCCAAGGAATCGCAATCGACGCTCGATCTCTACGGCGTCGGCAAAGACCCCACGCACCAGTTCGCTACCAACTGCCTGCTCGCCCGCCGCATGGTGGAGCGCGGCGTCCGCTTCATCCTCATGATGCACGCCTCCTGGGACGATCACACCAATCTCAACCGCAAACTGAAGCGCAACTGTGACATCAGCGACCGGCCCACCGCGGCATTGATCAAGGATCTGAAGCAGCGCGGCCTGCTCGACGACACGCTTATCATCTGGGGCGGCGAATTCGGCCGCACGCCGATGGTGGAGATCCGCAACACGAAGGAAGAGGACAACGGCGGCCGCGATCATCATCCGATGGCGTACACCATGTGGGTTGCGGGTGGCGGCATGAAGGGCGGCACTGTCATCGGAAAAACCGATGAGCTCGGCCTCACCATCGTCGAAGATAAAGTGCACGTCCACGACCTGCAGGCCACCGCGATGCACTGCCTCGGCTTCGATCACGAACGGCTCACCTTCCGCCACACCGGCCGCGATTACCGGCTCACCGACCTGGGCGGAAATGTAGTGAAGAAGATGCTCGCCTGATGCCACTCGAAGAAGACAAAGTTTTTGAACTGATCGGGGAAGAAGGTTTCACCCGCCTCGTAGGCGCGTTTTATCGCCAGATCCCCAACGACGATATCCTCGCGCCGATGTACCCCAAAGATGATCTAGCGGGCGCGGAGAAACGTCTCCGCGACTTCCTCATCTTCCGGTTTGGCGGGCCACCGCGTTACATCGAAGAGCGCGGCCATCCGCGCCTCCGCATGCGCCATCATCCCTTCACGATCGACGGCCCCGCCCGGGACCGCTGGATCACGCTAATGGAAACCGCCCTCCGCGAAGCCGCCCTGCCCGCCGAAGCCGAAGAAACACTCCGCCCCTTCTTCGCCCAAGTCGCAACGTTCCTCATCAACCGCTGACGTGGTCCGGTGATTCGAGAGAAACTATCGTCACGGCCTTTTGAATATTTCCGCCTGACAGAAAGGTTGCGTCTCGGGGCCGCATGCCCGAGTCGCGTAGATCACCGCGTCAAGCACTTTCTTCGCAGTCGCCTGGTCTGTTAATCCCCAGTAGGCGGTCGCCAACTGTCGAGCCCCTTCGATCACGGAGTTCCTGTTTAAGAGAAAGACGACGAGAGCGGCGTTCTTCCGCACATCCTCATTGCTTTCAGAATGAGTCAGTGCCTCAAGTACCAAGGGTTGCGCCAACCTACCCACCACCATCAGACCGCTCACAGCGGGATAGGGTGTTTGTGGATGCACGATTACCGGCCGTTGCCGGCTCAGAGGCTCTATCCCTGAATAGTCAAGGAGCGCAATGAACGCGCGGCCGAAATCCAAATCGCCCTTCCCCACATCTGCCGATACGACCTTCCAAACACATTCAGCCTCCAGGTCTTTTCTGTCCCTTTGAAGATACGCAAGCAGACGCTCCTTCGGCTCCTTTCCTGTGAGGGCGTTACATCCCATCGCGGCATCCGGCAACGCAAGGCACCATGCCATGAGCAGGCTTACGAACAGCCTCCGCATGGAATCGCCCTGAGCATCAAGTTGCTTCATTGAGCAAAAATCTGAAAATATTTCTTGCCGCCGCACGACCATTCCTGGTAGCTCCAGACGCCATCTCCGTAACTGGCAACGATCGAGTTCAGTAGGTCGATGAGCCGCTGCTCTCGAATCACGTGGCGTTCACCGGGATTCTCCGGTACGGCGACGCCATTGATGATTCGAGGTGGCTTAGAAGGCTGCACAATTGAGATGATGCCTCTCTCCCGCTCGGCCCCTTCGAGAAAGGTCCTCACCGGTCCTGATAGGAACAGACGATCCATTGTTCTGCGGACGAAGTCGCTGGTATCCCACTCAAAATCCGGCACTCGCACCTGCATGATTGGCGGCAAGCCCTGAGCTGGTATCAGGTTAATGGCGCCGTTATTGAGAACCCAGAAAGAGTTACTTTCGATTCCAACAAGAGCATCAAGCGCGTGGTCGAGCGGAAACCCTCCAGGCAGGGTGAAAAACTTGCGGCTCTCAACCGCACAGTCGCCGCTTCGTACGGTGACAACACCACCCGGCTTTCTCATCATGCGAAGTGCGGCCGTAAAACCATCGCGAGTCGAAACGGCTCCCAAGTCGAGGCTCGAAGGCAGTTGCAGGTCACGAATGGCCATCCGCATCGCTCCGCTTGGACCCTCTGATTGGAGCATTGTCAGGCTGCCGAGAAAGCCCACTATCGCAACTCTGGTCAAGCCCTTCATTAGGGGTGCCTTCCACTCATCCTAGCGCGGCACCGCGTTCTTCCGGATATACTCCGCCGGCGAATACCCATCCCCCGCCCCGATATACAAAAACTGCTCCGCATACGACAACCCATACCGCTTCCCGATCTCCCGATCCCGCCCCAGCACAAACTCGCGGATGTAATTCCGATTCGCCTCCGTATCGCTATTCCCCAACAGCGGCAGGCGTTTCCCCTGCTTCTCCAGCGACGCCCGCAGCCGTGCCCCGTTCACCCCCGCCGGCCCTTGCGCCACATTCTCCAGATTCACATCAATCTTCTTCTCCACATACTTCGAAATATCCACCACTCGGTTCACCCGCTGCTGGAACCGCGCGAAGTAATACTTCTCCCGCACCCCATGCGGCTTCAATCCCGCATGAAAATGTTCCGGATAATCCTTCGATCCGCCCGCCATCCACGCCGCCGCCTCCACGCATGCCGCCGTCACATAATGATCCGGATTCTCCTCGTAATGCCCCCACGGGTCATAGCAGATCACCGTATCAATCTTCAGCATCCGAAACAGAAAAATGAATCGCCCCCGCAACTCCGACCGCGCGATGTTGTCCATCGTGTGGTTGTTGTAGTTCAGATCGAACACCTTTTCCACGCCGAACACTTTGCCCACGGCGTTGTTATCGCGCTCATTCGCCGTCACCGTTTCCGCATACCAACCCGGCCCCGCCATATCGTCATTGGTCACCCGGATCAGGTAAGCCTTATACCCCTCGTCAATCAACTTGAACGCCGTGCCCGCCGCGAAAATCGGAATATCGTCCGAGTGCGGCTGAATCAGCGCCAGCGTCTTTCCCGCATGCGGCTTGCCCGTCACCGGCCCCTCGATCACCAGCGGACTATGCGCATCATACGGCTCCACCGGACGCGTCGATTGCGCCATCGCGGCCGAGGCCAGCGGCAGGGAAAGAAAGGAACGGCGATTCATATGGGATAGGATACTATTGAGCGCTCCTCCAACATCAATAAACACGTGGACAACAACTCTCAGTTGCATCCCCTGACAAAAAGCAGACTGGCCGCGCACGCCGAGGAGTTCGAACGGATGCGCGAGGCCTACACCCAGATCCCGGACTCGGCCAGCGAAGCAGACGACTGGGCCAACTGTGAAGCCTGGGAGCCGCAAGACAACCAATAACCCGGTATGCTCACCCTTCTCCTCACCACCCTCCTCACGCAACTCCCCGCCCAAACCCTCCGCACCGGCGCAGCCCAGGTCCGCATCACCCCGCCCATAGGCACACCCCTCGGAGGCAACTACACACTACGCCCCGCCGCCACCATCCACGACGAACTCCACGCCAAAGCCCTCGTCCTCGAACTCAACAACGAAAAAGCCGCCCTCGTGGCCCTCGACGTTGTCACCATCGACCGTGAAACCGTCGACTCCGCCCGCCAGCTCATCCAGCAGCAGACCGGAATTCCGCCCACCCGCATCATGATCAGCGCCACCCACACGCACTCCGGACCCATCACCGGATCCAGCACGCATCACGAATGGGCCGGCAGCACACACCCGCTCGCCCGCGAATTCCGCCAGCGATTCCCTTCCCTCATCGCCGAAAGCGTCGCCAAAGCGCACGCCAATCTCGCCGCATCCACCGTACGGGCCGGACTCGGCCAGGAACACTCCCTCAGCATCAATCGCCGCTGGCTCAAAGCCGGCGGCGCCACCGATTGGAATCGCATCACCACGCCCACCCCAGCCGACAACGTCATCCGCCCCCTCGGCCCCATCGACCCCGACATCAACGTCCTCTCCTTCGAATCCACCAGCCCCAAACGCCCCCTCGCCACCTACGTCAACTTCGCCGTCCACGCCAACTGCATCGGCGGCACCATCGTATCCGCCGATTACCCCGGCACGCTCTCCCAACTCCTCGCCATCCGCGACCCCGCCATGATCACCCTCTTCACCAACGGAGCCGCCGCCAACATCAACCCCCTCCATCTCCCCGAAATGCGAGGCATCCCCGGCACCGCCCGCGCCGAACGCATCGGAACCATCCTGGCCGGCGATGTCTTCAAAATCCTCAACCAGATGCACACCCTCGCGCCCCACGCCATCACCTCAGCCTCCCGCATAGTCAGCCTCCCCTTGGCGCAATCCCCCGCGGAAGAGGTCAACTGGGCGCGTCAAATCGCGCAGGGCTTCGGCAAACCCGGCCAAGCCCCCTTCCTCGATCTCGTCAAAGCCTCCCGAGTCCTCGACGTCGCCCGCTGGGGCGGCAAGCCACGCGATGCCGAAGTGCAAGTCATCGCCCTCGGCCGCGAAGTCGCCTGGGTCGGCGTCCCCGGAGAACTATTCGCCGAACTCGGCCTCGCCATCAAACGCGCTTCGCCATTCCCCCGCACCATCGTTGTCGAGCTCGCCAACGACTCCCTCAACTACTTTCCCAACCGCAAAGCCTTCGCCGAAGGCAACTACGAACCAGTCAGCACACGCTTCGCTCCCGGCGCAGGCGAAACCCTCGTCGACGCCGCCACCGCCCTCCTCATCCAACTGTTCTGAGCCACGCGCGGTGAGGGAGTGGTCCCATTGGCGTCCGAATTGCTCACCAAATCACACCATGCCCACCACCCTCTCCCGCCGCGGATTTGTTTCCGCCGCTGCGACCGCCGCATCCTCCTCCCACATCCTCGGCGCGAATGACCGCATCCGCCTCGGCATCATCGGCTCCGGCAATCGCGGCCGCTACCTCATGAACCAGGCCAACACAGCGGGCAACATCCAATGGGTCGCCATCTGCGACGCCTACGACGAGCAAATCAACCGCGCCGCCAAAGTCGCCGCCGCCGAAATCCACCGCAGTTCCGACTACCGCCGCCTCCTCGACCGCAACGATATCGACGCCGTCATCATCGCCACCTGGGACAACAACCACTGCGAGATCGCCACCGCCGCCTGCCGCGCCGGCAAAGACTTGTACATCGAAAAACCCATGACCCTTCACCCCATGGAAGGGCACACCATCGTGCGCGCCGCCCGCGACCACAAACGCATCCTCCAAACCGGCACCCAGCAGCGCAGCTATCCCCACTTCATCGAAGCCAAGGAAAAATTCATCGACACTGGCCGCATCGGCCGCATCACCATGGTCCGCTCCATCTGGAACGCCAACGGCGCGTACCGCAATCAGGCCCCGCCTCCCGGCATGGAAACCAAACCCGCCGGCCTCGATTGGGAAGCCTGCCAGCGCAACGCCTCCAAAAAATTCCCCTGGCAGCCCAAGCGCTACTTCAATCACTACGTCTACTGGGATTACTCCACCAACGCCCAGATGGGCGGCCTCTTCGTCCACATGGTCGACGTCGTCCACTGGTATTGCAAAGTGGAAAAACCCCTCGCCGCCGATTGCTTCGGAGGCATCTCGCTCCCCGCCGAAGACCGCGACACCGCGGACAACATCAACGCCATCCTCGAATACCCCAACCAGTTGTTCGTCACCTTCGAAGCCAACGTCACCGACATGATCCAGCGCGAAAACGCCGACATCGTTTTCATGGGCACCGGCGGCCGTCTCAACATCTTCCGCTACGGTTACAAATTCTTCCCCGCCGAAGCGAAGGGCAAAGAGGTCATCACCGGCGCCACGTCCCCTGATCTCCACGTCGCCAACTGGCTCGATTGCATCCGCACACGCCGCCAAGCCGCCTGCGACGAACGTGCCGGCCACTACTCGGCCATGGCCTGCCACGTCTGCAACATCGCCTATAAGGAACACCGCCGCGTCGAATGGAAAAAAGAATGGGATATCGCCTGATTCTCCTCACAGCGCTCGTCTCTCAAGCGCTCGCGCAAGCGCCGCTCCGCGTGCTCCTCGTCTCTACGGACCCCGCACCCGAGCGCCGCACCGCCATCGCCCGCCTCCGCGACACACTCGAACACACCGGCCGCTTCAGCATCCGCCTATCCGAAGACTCGCCCTCCTCCGCCGCCTCCCGCTACGACGCGCTTCTCCTCGATTGCGCCGCCCCATCCACAAACCCGGGCGCGTGGAAAGCCATCGTCTCTTTCCGTGCCGCCCGCTGTTCCAACGCCGCGCCCCCAGCCGCCGCAAACGAACTCCGCATCCAGTGGACAAACCCGCAGCACCCCATCGCCGCAGGCCTCGCACCGCAATTCCGCACCTCCGACGCACCCGGCCCACTCACCACGGGCGACACACTCGCCTCCTCCGGCTCTGCCCCCGTCGTGCGCCTCCAAACCAAAGGCAAAACACGCCACCTCGAAACCGCGCTCGGCGAAAACAACGCTGTCCTCCAGGAACCCGCATTCCTCGACATCATCGCCCGCTCACTCGAGTTCACCGCCACCGGCAAAGTCACCCTCCCGCCGCGCGACACCTCGCACCGTGCCCCAAGCTCAGCCCTCCGCACCCTCATCGTCACCGGAGGCCACCCTTACGACACATCTTTCTACAACCTCTTTGAAAACAACCCGAAGATCAACGCCCAAATCGATCCCCACCCGCGTCCCTACCGAGCCGGCGACCTCCGCCCCCGCCACGACGTCCTCGTCCTCTATGACTCCATGCAAGCGATCGATGAGCAGGAACGCAAAACCCTCACCGATTTCCTCGAATCCGGCAAAGGTGTCGTCTTCCTCCATCACTCCCTCGTCGACTACTGCAACTGGCAATGGTGGTACGAAGAAGTCATGGGAGGCCGCTGGTATCAAACCGGCGACAATCCCCCCAAATGGAAAACGCGCTGGAAGCACGATGTCGAACAAATCGTGCGCCCAGTCGTCCCACACCCCGTCACAGAAGGCGTCGGCGTCATGCACATCTGGGACGAAACCTACCAAGGCATGTGGCTGTCACCGAAAAACCAGGTCCTCATGCGCAGTGACGACCCCTCCAGTGACGGCCCCGTCGTCTGGATCAGCCCCTATCAGAAATCCCGTGTCGTCGTCATCGAACTCGGCCACGGCCGCACCGCGCACGAACATCCCGCCTACCGCCGCCTCGTCCAAAACGCTATCATCTGGGCCGGCGGAAAATAATCACAGGTAGACCACGCATCCCCGCGCTTCCAATTCGCTCACCCATTCCCGCCCCCGCAGCGTCCCCACCCAACGCAGATCGATCTTCTCCAGCCGCGGAAGCGCCAACAATGCCTGAGGCAACTCCTCCATCCGCGTACCGCGCAAATCGATCTGCCGCAACTCCACCAGCCCCGCCACACCGTCCGGCAAACACCGGATCCTCGTATCCCGCAAATGCAACTCCCGCAGCGCGTGCAATTCACCCAGCCAACCCGGCAGTTCCTCCAACGGATTCCCGCCCGCGCGCAATTCCATCAATCCAGCCATGCTGCGGACACACTCCGGCAATCGCTCGAAGCGATTCTCCCCGATATTCAAATACCGCAGCCTCCGCAGTCGCGCCAACGAAGCAGGCAACTCACACAGTTGATTGTCGTGCAGATACAAAAAGTCCGAAAGCCCCTCCAACTCCCCCAGACTCTCCGGCACCGCGCGCAACAGGTTGTGCCCCAGATCCAGCATCCGCAGCCTCTGCAGACGCCCGATCTCCGCCGGCACATCCGTCAAATCATTGTCCGCAAGCACCAGCGTTTGCAACTCCGTCCGCTCCCATGCCCAATCCGGCACACGGCCCAACCGCTGCTTCCACAAATTCAGATCCAGCCCCGCTTCCTGCATGTGCCGCACATTGTAGCGCGGCACTCGCCGCCGTTTTCGTGAGCCCCATGCTACGCTGATGGGTGAAAGCCACTGTGAGCACTGATTCCACACTTCACCGCGTCTTGCAGGCGGTACGCCGCCGTGCCCTCATGCAGCTCATGCTCGAGCAAGGCACCTTCGCCCTCGCCATCGCTCTCGCCGCTGTCATCATCCTTCTGCTCACCGGAACACAAATCCTCGATTGGTATTGGCCCCCACTCCTCCTCATCAGCGCATTCGTCATCGGACTCTATCGCGTCCGCGGACGCATCCCCTCCCCTTACGAGGTCGCGCAACAAGTCGATCGCCGCCTCGGCCTCCAGGACACCATCTCCACCGCCGTCTACTTCGATTCCACCCAAACCCCGGCGCCCCAATCCCTCATCGATGCCCAGCGCAACGTGGCCGAATCCATGGCCCGCACTGCCGATCCCGTCGCCGCCGCTCCTCTCTTCATGCCCCGCCAGGCCTACGCCTGCCTCGCCCTCTTCGTTGTTTCCGGAACACTGCTCGTCGTCCGCTACGGCTTCCGCGGCTCCCTCGATCTCGATCAGCCGCTCTTCCGCATCCCCTTCGACACGCTCTCTTCCACACCCGAAGTCGTCGCCAAAGCCAAAGCGTTCCCCAAACAGAAACTTCCCGCCGACATGGAAGGCGTCTCCGTCCCTACCGACGGCACAGAACAGGCCGACGGCGAAAAGAAGAAGACGCCCGAAGAAATCGAAATCCCCGGCGAAACCGTCGAGACCGATGAAACCGACGGCCGCGATGCCCAGATGACCAAGGACGGAAAATCCTCCGAAAAGGGCGGCAAAGACGGCGGCGAAGCAGGCGAAAAAGGCAACGGCGATCAAGCCGGCGACGACAAGGCGCAGCAGGAGGCGGGCTCCAACGCCAAAGGCCCCCAGAACGCCAAATCCCCCGGCCAAACCAAGAACCCCAACTCCTCCAATCAGAATGCCGACAACTCCTCGCTCATGGAGAAAATGAAGGACGCCATGGCGAACCTCATGTCGCGCATGAAAATGAATCCGAAATCGGGCGAGAATTCCAAGAAATCCAGCGCCTCCGATCAAGGCGCCTCGCAATCCGCCTCCGCCCAGCAAAAGGCCGGACAGAAAGGCACCCCCGCCCCAGGCAAACAAGGCGAGGGCCAGTCCAAAAGCGACGAGGCAGGCGAGCAGGAAGGCGAAGGCGCCGCCAAAAGCATGAACGCCCAGGGCAAAATGTCCGACGCAGGCGGCGAAAAGCAAATGGCCCAGGAAGGCAAATCCGGCGCGGGCAAACAAGACGGCGAAAAGGACATCAAGCAGGCCGAACAGGCCGCCGCCATGGGCAAAATCAGCGAATTGCTCGGCAAGCGTGCCCAGAACATGACCGGCGAAATCATGGTCGAAGTCAGCAGCGGACGCCAGCAGCTCAAGACCCAGTACACCAACAAGAACGCCGCCCACAACGAAGCCGGCGGCGATATCAGCCGCGACGAAGTCCCCGCCGCCTATCAGCAGTTCGTTCAGTCTTACTTCGAAGAGGTGCGTAAAGCCCCGCCCGCCAAGGCTCCCGCCAAGTAATGCGCCGCCGCGATCTCCTCTTCGCTCCGTTACTCCCGCTCGCCGCCCAACCCCGGAAACCCAACATCGTCCTCTTCCTCGCCGACGATCTCTCCTACCGCGACATGCAGCCCTTCGGCGGCCGTCAGGTCCCCACGCCCCACCTCTCCGCCCTCGCCAAACAAGGCATCTGCTTCGATGCCATGTTCACTGCCACCGCCATGTGCGCGCCCCTCCGCCAGCAGCTCCTCACCGGACTCTTCCCCGTCCGCAACGGCGCTTACCCCAATCACAGCCGAGTCTACGACGGCGTCAAAGGCCTACCCATCTACTTCCGCGATCTCGGCTACCGCACCGGCCGCATCGGCAAAAAACACTTCGGCCCCGATGAGTCCTTCCCCTTCGAAGTCATCGACAACGAAGAGCCTCGCCCCGGCCAACTCGCCCCCATGGAAGCGTTCCTCCGCCGCGATCCGAAGCAACCCTTCTTCCTCTGGATCGCCTCCCACCAGCCGCATGCACCCTTCAACCAGGGCGATCCCTCCGCCTTCCCACCCGAGAAAATCGAGGTACCCGCGCACCTCGTCGATACCCCCGCCACGCGCGCCATCCTCGGTAAATACTACGCCGAGGTCGTAGTGCTCGACAATCAAGTCGGAGCCGTCACTGACCTGCTCGATCGCACCGGCCACCGCGACAACACCATCTTCATCTTTCTCAGCGAACACGGCTCCCAAATGCCGTTCTCCAAGTGGACCTGCTATGAAAACGGACTCCGCGCCGGCTGCATCATCCGCTGGCCCGGCCGCGTCAAACCCGGCGCCCGCACTGCGGCCATGACGCAATACGTCGACATGCTCCCCACCCTCCTCGAAGCCGCCGGCGCAACCCCGCCATCCGCCCTCGACGGCAAAAGCTTCCTCCCCGTCCTGCTCGGCAAAAAATCAAATCACGCCGAATATGTTTTTGGCGTGCAGACTACCAAGGGCATCATCAACGGCGGCGAAGGCTACCCCGTCCGCTCCGTCCGCGACCGCCGTTACAAATACATCCGCAACCTCACCCCTGACCGCGACTTCTCCTGCATCCTCATGCGCAAAGGCGACAACCCTGTGCTCTTCAGTTGGGAAGAGACGCAAGCAGGCAAAGCCCGCGTGGCCCAGTTCCGCCGCCGCCCCGCCGAGGAACTCTACGACCTCAACACCGATCCCTTCGAACTCCACAACCTCGCCGGCAACCCGTCGCTTGCCGCCATCCAATCCCGCCTCTCCCAACAGCTCGATGCATTCATGAGGCAGCAAGGCGACGAAGGCCCCGCCACCGAAGCCCGCGCTCGCGAGCGCCAAATGCAAGGCCCCGAATAGCGCACACCAAACTCAACGCGCCGCTTCCGCCCACTTCTCCGGAGTCTTCCACCCGCTCGCAGCCACTCCCGAATGCCGCTCCGCATTCGCCGGAGCCGTCGTCTTCCATCTCTCAATCCGTCCGGCCAGATCCTTCACCACCGAAGCATGCTGCGCCGCCACATCGTTCTTCTCGTACGGATCTTCCTCAATCCGGAACAGCATCTCCTGCCGCTTCCCTTCCGCCTCCACCACCACCAGCTTCCACTCCCCGCTGCGTACGGCCGTATACACCTGCGAGCCCGGCTCCACCGAGAAGAACAGATCCTCGCGCACGAACTCCTTCTTCTTCCCACTGATCACCGGCCACAAATTCCTCCCATCAAACGGCAGTGTGTTCCGTGGACTCACGCCCACCGCCGCGGCCAGCGTCGGAAACAGATCAATCGCACACGCCACCTGTTTCACCACCGCGCCTGCCTTCACTTTCCCCGGGAAACGCATCACCGCCGGCACTCGCAATCCGCCCTCAAACGTCGTCGCCTTCGCCCCCCGCAGCGGAGTGTTCGTCGCCCCGAAATTCACCGGCCCGCCATTGTCGCTGAAGAAAAACACCAGCGTGTCCTTCGTCATCCCTTCCCGGTCGATCGCATCCAGAATCTTTCCAATCGCCGTATCCATGCGGTCCACCATCGCCGCGAACGTCCGCCGCTTCTCATCCTTTCGCGCCGCATACCGGTCCACCAGATCCTTCGGAGCCTGCAGCGGCGAATGCGGCGAATTGAACGGTACATACAAAAACAACGGCTTCGCCTTATCCCGCTGCTCGATCCGCCGCACCGCCTCCGCGCCAATCAAATCGGTGGAGTAGCCCTCTTCCTCCAGCGTCTGGCCATCACGATTCCAATCGAGCCCCCCATCCCGCACATGCGTGTAGTAATCAATCGCCCCATTGAAATGCCCGTACTGATGTTCAAACCCGCGCTCTATCGGAAAGAACCGCCGCTGCGCATGCCCCAGATGCCATTTCCCCGCCATCGCCGTCTGATATCCCGCCGCCTGAAACGACTGCGCGATGGTGTGCTCCTGCAACGGCAATCCATAGGAAGACCACGGCCGGATCACCGTATATCCCAACCCCAGCCGCATCGGCGTCCGCCCTGTCATGAATGCCGAGCGAGTCGGCGAACACACCGGAAACGAGTAGAACCGGTCCAGTTGCGTCCCTTCCTTCGCCAGCCGGTCGATATTCGGAGTCCGTATGTCACTCCCATGAAACCCCACATCGGCCCATCCCAAATCATCGGCCAGCAGCACCACCACATTCGGCTTCGCGGCAGCACCAAGCGCAGGCAGCGCCAGCGCAGTTCCTAGAAATTGTCGGCGATCCATCGCGACGATTGTATCAACGTCCGCCCTCGGGTGATCCTCAGCCGGCCGGTCTCTAATTCCCGATTGCAGGCTTGGCGCCTTGGCGCGCTTAGCGAGGAACCCTACGCCACCGCCCGTCCACATACCTCCAGCAACGACGGCTGCCGTACATCCTCCACATACCCCCGTAACTCCCGCGCAAAATTCCGCCGCCACTCCTTCGGAGCCTCGCTCGCCACCGCTTCCACCAGCGTCTTCATCTGCAGAGCATTCACCACACTCTTGCCGCCCGGGTGATTGGCGAACACCACATACGTCTCCGAGGCCAGCTTCCGGATCCGGTCCAGCCGTTGCTTCCACTCGGCCAGTTCCGCTGTCGAATACAAATAGTCGCGCGAACCCGGCTTCTGGAACCAATCCCCGGCTTCACCCCGCCCATGCATCCGCACATACGCCACCGGCGCCGTCAAAAACGAAGTGGCCGGCATCGCATTCATATGTTGCGGCTGATCCACATTCACAAACCCCACGTGGTAATCGACAAACACACCCAGCGCCTCATCCCGCATCCACGAGGCGTGCCGCATCTCCGCCACCAGCGGATAAGCATGCAGCGCCCGCCGCAACTGGATGAAATACTCGCGATTCTCTTCCGTGAACCGGAAAGCCCACGGGAATTGCATCACCACACAACCCAGCCGGCTCGCTGCCGCCAGCGGCCGCAGTCCATCGCAAAAAGCTTCCACCAGCCCCGGCTCCAGCCGCCGCTCATGCGTCAGAGCCACCGGCGCCTGCACCGTAAACCGGAAGTTGGCGTTGTGGGACACTTTGCGGGCCCACAGGGCGCTCAACTCCGGCCGCAACGGCTGATGCGAGGCCGGAATCTCCACCGTGTCAAAGAAGGAGGCCAGAAATTCCAGTTCGTGGAAGGCAGTACTCCTTGGCGGGTAAACCGTGCGAGACCAATCAGGGTGCCGCCAGCCGGAGGGACCGGAGCGGAAGGGGGAGGGGGAGAAGCGGGAGGACATTAGGGAGAACCTCTTTTTGTATTCGCTTTTTGTTCGCCTTCAGAATACAGCAGGATTCCCCACCAGTCAACAAAAAGTTTTTTTAATCTCCCCCGTAACCTTGCTCCGCCTTACACCGCCCTATAGTTAAATCCCCGTTACGACGGCGGGCGCACTCACCCCTTTCACCCAAACAGATGCGCCCGCTTACCTCTTCCTTACTCTCCAACCCCCACGGTCCATACTCACAAGCCTTTTCTTGTGTTTGGGTTAAATCACGCTTCCACCCACCCTCTGTGTGGTGCTAAGATCAAGAAAACGCCTCTGGAAGGCTTCTTGATTACTGCTTCCGGGGCACTCTAACAACCCTACCCCCAAGGAGACCCGCACAATGGAGACGGGCAACAGACGGCTCATCCGTCCACCTATCAAAGACCTTAAAGATAACGCTGACAAGGGCAGAGGTGCTCCACCGCTCAAAAAGCAAGTTCCCCCGGAACAGACCAACGCCGAAAATTTCTATTACGTGAAGCAGATGCAGGCGAAAACCCCCATGGTCTTCGTCCTCAAGGGTGGCGAAACCCTCAACGGCGTCATCGAGTGGTACGACAAAACTTGCCTCAAGGTCAATCGCGATAACGGCCCAAATATCCTGCTCTACAAGGCCAATATCGCCTATATGTACAAAGACGAATCGGTCGCGGACTAACCCCGGCCTTTCGCCTGTTGGCGCATTTCCAACCGGATTTTCCGCCGCTCCCCCGCCTTGTGGTAGCGGCGGATCTCCTCCTCACTTTGCGGCACCACCGCTGGAACCGCAAGCTTCTTTCCTGCCTCATCAATCGCCACAAATGTCAGGTACGCCGAACTGGTATGCCGTGTTTCTCCCGTCCGCAGATTCTCCACCAACACTTTCACCCCTACCTCCATTGACGTTGTAAATACACGATTTACAGACGCACGCAGCAACACCAATTCGCCAATGTGCACCGGATATAGAAAATTCATGTGATCCACCGACGCGGTCACCACCGAGCACCGCGCGTGCCGCATCGCCGCCAGCGCCGCCGCAATGTCCACCAGATGCATCACCCTGCCACCCAGCAGGTTCCCCAGCGGATTGGCATGCGTAGGCAACGCCATCTCCGAAATCTCACTCGCCGATTCGCTCACCAACCGCCCTTCAGTGGGTAACTCCATGGCCGGTATATTAGCATGGAGTCTTATGCCAATTGACCGCGTTCAGGCACTCAAAGCCCTCCTCGAACAAGACCCCAACAACAGCTTCGTCCGCTACGGCCTGGCCCAGGCTTACGCCTCCAACGGCCAGTTTGCCGAAGCCGTCGCCGCCTACCGCGATCTCATCGCCGCCAACCCCGATTACGTCGCTGCCTACTACCACGGCGGGCAGGCCCTGGAACGCCTCGGCCAACCGGACGAGGCCCGAGCCGTCTACGAACAGGGCATCGAAGCCTGCATCCGTACAGGCGACAACCATACCCGCAGCGAGATTCAGGCTGCTCTCGATATTCTCTAAGCGTTACTCGCCGCCCCGGAAGTCCCCTTCCGGTTCTGAAACGAATGTCACTTCCGAGTCACTATCTCCGCTGAAGGGAATAGCAGAGAACCTCAATGGCCACGGAACTGAGAGCATTCGGAGCGCCGCGCGCGCAATCCACTAGTGTCAATACCCTGTCGGCGATCGCACCGGCAGCAAGAATGGAAGCACGCGAGCGTGCCCACTTCTTCCCCCTCCCCGCACCCACCGGCGCGGCACCTTTCCGCCTCGATCTGGCCAGCGTAGTTGGCGATGCCGCAATTGAGCAGATTCACACCCGCGGCCAACTGGTGTTCCACATGGCAGGCGATACCGGCGGCATTCGCAACGCAACGCCCCAAACCATCGTGGCCAAGAAACTCGAGGCGGACCTGGCAAAAACCAGTTCCTCCGGCGCTACGCCCACATTTCTCTACCACCTTGGCGACGTCGTCTACTTCAACGGGGAAAGCCGTGAATACTACGGCCAGTTCTACGAGCCCTACGAGCATTACACCGCCCCCATCTTTGCCATCCCCGGCAATCACGACGGATTCGCCACGGGCGGCGAGACATCGCTCGAAGCTTTCGTCCGCAACTTCTGTTCCGCCGAACCGGTAATCACCACCGACGCCCACGACATGGTGCGCACCGCCATGACGCAACCTAACGTCTTCTGGACCCTGCGCGCGCCTTTCGCCACCATCATCGGCCTCTACAGCAACGTCAACGAAGGCGGCACTATCCGCCAGGATCAGGAAGACTGGTTCGTGGAAGAACTGGCCGCCGCTCCCACCGGCGCCGCCGTAATCGTCACCATTCACCATCCCGTCTTTTCCGTCGCCTCCACTCACGCCGGAAGCGAGCGCCTCTACGGCCTCCTCGATCGCGCCATGAACCGTGCCGGACGCATCCCCGATCTGGTGGCCTGCGGTCACGTCCACAACTACCAGCGCTTCACTAAGCTCATTAACAAGCGCAAAGTCCCGTTCCTGGTGGCCGGCGCCGGCGGCTATCATAACCTCCATCGCGTCCCCAAACTCAACGGCGAAGCCGTCACCACGCCCCTGTTCATCGACGACGCCAAAGTCACCCTCGAGCGCTTCCTCGACGATCGTCACGGCTTCCTCCGCCTCACCGTCAGCGATCGTCATCTCCGCGGCGCCTACTATTCCGTGCCCCGCCCCCATGAATCCTGGAGCGCCCCCGCGCGCCTCTTCGACCAATTCACGCTCGACCTCACCACCCACCAATACGTCTGACCAACACGGGATGCCGGAGCTTCTTATACACTGATCAATCTATGGCATCCCGAACCTCCCGCCGCGCATTCCTCCAACAGGCCACGGCGTCCGCCGCATTCGCCACTTCCGGCACACAGAAAATCGTGTCCGTGAAAGCGGCCCCACTTCCCCTTCTCCCCACCTCCCGTTTCGGCACCAAAAAGTTCGACTCCGATTTCGACCCCGCCCGCATGCGCTGGTTCGGTCCCTTCTCTCAACTCACCGGCTCCATCCTCGTCCAGATCAAGACCGACCAGGGACTCACCGGCTACGGCATGGGCGGTGGCGGCACCGCGGCCGTCCACATCATCGAAACCCACCTCAAGGATCTGTTGATCGGCGCCAACGCACTCAACGTCGATCTGCTCTGGGAGCAAATGTTCGCCTCCTCCTCCTTCTACGGCCGCAAGGGACTCGCCATCATGGCCATTTCCGGCATCGATCTCGCCCTTTGGGACATCGCCGGCAAGAATGCCAATCTCCCCGTGTGGAAACTACTCGGCGGCGCAACCAAGCCCAAAGCACTCGCCTACTACACCGGGAACAACTTCGAGCGCGCCGCCAAACTCGGCTTCCAAGCCTTCAAAATGGGCCTGTTTGAGACCGCCGCCGGCCCTGACAAAGACAGCATGCTCGTGCTGCTCGACACCCTTCGCAAAGCCCGGGCCGTCATTCCTTCCGATGCCAAACTCATGATCGACTGCCTCTGCCGCTGGAACGTCGAATACACCCTCGAATTCTCCAAACGCGCCGCCGACGCCAATCTCAACCTCTACTTCATCGAAGAGCCCGTCTACCCGGACGACATCGATAGCTACGCCAAACTCACCCAACAGATCGAAGGCACCCGCATCGCCTGCGGCGAACACGAGTTCACCCGCTTCGGTTTCCAGGAACTCATCCGTCACAAAGCCGCGCACATCTTCCAACCCGACCAGACCTGGTGCGGCGGACTCACTGACGGCCGCAAGGTCGCCACCATTGCCCAAGCCCACGGCATCCCCGTCATGCCCCACCGCGGCGGCAGCCTCTTCTCCATCCACCTCGTGCTCTCCCATTCCAACTGCCCCATGGCCGAAAGCTTCGGCACCGGTGAGCCCGGCAACGAGATGATGGCCCGCCTTACGCCCACCTTCGAGAAAGGTTACTATCTCCCCCCGGAAAGCCCGGGCATCGGCGTCGATCTTCCGGAATCGGTTCTTAAGAAGTACACACCCACGCTGGCAGGGTGATCGCCGCACACAAACCTTACAACTCCCTTACCATTTCCTTCTTTCCTCCAGCGCCGTGGAACGGTACCCTCGATACATGGAGAACCCGGGATGGAACCGACGCAACTTTCTCAAAACCTCTGCCGCGGCAGCCTGCTCCGCTTTTCTGCCGGCGAGCGCACAATCGCCCTCGCCCGTGTTCGTCTACTTCGGCGCCTATACCGATCCCAAGCCGGCACGCAAAGGGGACGGGATCTACGGGTTTCGTATCGAGCCGGCTACCGGAGCTGTGGAGTTCGCTGGCAGCTTCGCCAGTGCCGTTAACCCAACTTGCCTCGCCCTGCACCCCAATCGCCGCGCCCTCTACGTCGTCAACGAAACATCCCCCGGCGCTGTGTCCGCCTTCGCCGTCGATCCACTCACCGGCGCGCTCACCCACATGATCACGCGCCCCTCCATGGGCGATCGCCCCGTCCACCTCTCCGTTGATCCAACCGGCCGCTTCGTCCTCGTCGCCAATGACGGGGGCAGCATCGCCATCTTTCCCGTGCTTTCCGACGGCTCATTGGGCGAAGCCACCGACAGCATCGTCCACCAGGGCGCCACCGGCCCCAATAAGCAGCGCCAGGACGCACCCCATCCGCAGCAGATCCAAACCGACCCCACCGGCCGCTACGCCCTCGTCACCGACCTCGGCCTCGACAAGATCTTCGTCTATCAGATCAACCTGGCCTCAGGCGCACTCCGCCTCCACTCCCAACTCGACACCGAGCCCGGCTCAGGCCCCAAGCGCATCGCCTACCACCCGCTCGGCCGCTGGATGTATCGCATCAACGAACTCGCCAACACCATGACTGCCGTCGAATGGATCGCCGCCACCGGCGAATTGCGAAACATTCAGTCGCTCTCCACACTCCCGGCGTCTTTCCAAGGCGAAAACGGCACCGGCCAGGTGCAGGTAGCGCCCTACGGCCAGTTCGTCTACGGCACCAACCTCGGCGACGACAGCATCGCGCTCTTCAACATGGACGCGGGCACGGGCGAGCTCACCTTCCTCGCCCGCGAAAGCAGCAATGGCGAAGTCCCCGCCTACCTCGCCATCGATCCCACCGGCAGTTTCCTGTTTGCCGCCAATCGTGATTCCGACAACGTCGCGCAATTCGCCATGAACCCGAAAAACGGGCGCATCACGCCCACCGGAGCCCTGGATATCGGCTCCCCTGCGAGCATTCTCTTCTCCGCCGAGCCCGTGGGGCTTGCCCCCAAGCCCGGCGTCACCCTTTCGGTATTCAACAACCCCACCTACATCTTCGATGGCACCGGCCAGGTCCGCAGCTCGATCGCCTGGAACGCCCCGCAAGCCACCGAAGTCGAGGTGCGCGTCAACTCCCCTACCGGCCCGTCCCTTGGAAAATTCCCCAACGCCGCCGGAGTCACCGCCGACAAGTGGGTCACCAACGGCACCGTCTTCTACATCCAGGATGCCGCCAGCAACGAAACCCTCGGCACCGTAACCATCGACGTCCGCACAACGGTCTGAACACCTTCACCTACCCCTCATCTTGTTAAACTGCCGCATCGACTTGTGGATACTTCGCCACCGTTGCTTCTCCGTCAACGCGCCGCCCAACCGGTCCGCTTCCCGCTGCAGTTTGTGAAAGCTCTCCAGCCGCCCCGCGTCCACTTCCCCGCGCACGGCACACCCCGGCTCATCGCGATGCGTACAATCCCGAAACCGGCACCGTGCACCCAGTTCCCTAATTTCGTCAAACACCGCCGCCACGCTCGCCCGATCCGCCCACAGCTGAATCTCACGCAGGCCGGGCGTATCGATCAACCACGCGCCCAGCGGCAATTCCATCAACTGCCGGTCCGTCGTCGTATGCCTGCCCCTGCTATCGGACTCCCGCACCGCGTGCGTCTCCCGCAGTTCCGCACCCACCAGCCAATTCACCAACGTCGACTTCCCCGCCCCGCTCGACCCCAGCAACACTGCCGTCACACCCTCCGTCAACAGCGCTGCCACCGCCTCACATCCTTCTCCCGACCGCGCACTCACCGCCACCACACGCTCCACCCGCATCGATCTTCGAACCTCAGCAGCCACCGCCTCAACATCGGCGCAGAGGTCGGCCTTATTCAGCACCACCACAGGTTCCACCCCGCCCGCATGCACGATCGCCAGGTAGCGCTCCAGCCGGCGCAGATTGTAATCGTCGTCCAACCCGCACACCAACAGCGCCAGATCGACATTCGCCGCCAGCATCTGTTCAACATCGCTATTGCCGGCCGCGCGCCGCGAGATCCATGTCCGCCGCGGCGCCACGCTCTCGATCAGCACCAGTTCCGGATCGACGCGCCGCACCATCACCCAATCCCCGGTGACCGGCAGTTCCGCGCTGCTTTCCGCGGCATACAGCAAGGCGCCGGCGACGGCGGCATTCCATTCCACGCCGTCCATCATCACGCGCGCCCGTTCTCCCTGACTCGCGCACACGCGAGCCCTTTGTTGTAAATTCACTTGGAAATCTCCTTGCCTGCTTGTTTATGGGAGGGAAAATACACTACCGGTGAGCGAGCCCAAAAGGGCCTCGGTCATCCGGATTTAGGCAAGGGTTGTGCGAGCCAAACCAAAGTGTACCATGCCCGCAGTACAATAAAAAGATACGCCCATGCGCCTTCGAGCATTCGTATCCTTCTCCGCAGCCGCGTCCGCCGCGCTCCTGTGCGCAGCCGTCCCCCCTAAACCCGACGAAGCCGCGTACCGCAAAACCGTAGCGCCATTAATCGAAAAAAGCTGTGTCCCCTGCCACAATGACCGCAACCAGTCGGGCAGCGTGAGTCTCTCCAGCTTCAGCAGCGCCGCATCCATCCATGAACAGCGCGAAGGCTGGGAAAAGGTGTTGCAGAAAATGGAATCGGGAGAAATGCCGCCCAAAGGCATGCCCCGCCCGCCCGCCGATCAAATCAGCGCCACTAGCAAGCTCATCGCCGCCGAATGGGAAAAGGCCGACAAACTGGTGAAGCCCGATCCCGGCCGCGTCACCGCGCGCCGCCTCAATCGCAATGAATACTCCAATACCATCCGCGACCTGCTCGCCGTCGATTTCCGCGCCGAAAAAGATTTTCCCACCGACGATTCCGGCTACGGCTTCGACNNGACGTCGGCTACGGCTTCGACAACATCGGCGATGTGCTCACCATCTCGCCGGTGTTGATGGAAAAGTACCTCAATGCGGCAGAGCGCATCGCCGCTCGCGCCATCGGCGCCGACCCGCTTCCGAAAAAGCCGCTCGAGGTGATGTACCACTCGCGCGAGAAACGCATCCGCCGCCCTGACCCGAGCACCATCGAAGCCACCCACCGCATCGAATGGGACGGCGAATACACCATCCGCATTGGACTCCCCGGTGAACGCGACAAAGAAGCCAAGCCCGTCACACTCGCGTTCTTCATGGACGGCAAGCAACTGCACTCCATGCAGGTGGAAACCAAGCCCTCCGGCCTCGTTTACTTCAACCCATACTCCGAAGTCGAATTCAAAGTCGTCCTCACCGAAGGCGATCACGTCTTCCGCGCTGCCTTCCTCAACGACCCCTTCGTCAAAACGCTCAGCGCCAAGGACGCCTACAACAACAAAATAAACAAATGGATGGACTCCATCTTCTTCGTCGGGCCGTTCCCAGCCAAAGTGGAAAAGGCCAGCCGCAAGAAAATCCTCGTCTGCGATCCCAACACTGGCCTCGCCTGCCAGGAGCGCATCGTCTCCACTCTGGCGCACCGTGCCTGGCGCCGCCCTGTGTCGAAACCCGAAGTAGCCGGCCTCATGAGATTCGTTAGCGCCGCCAAACAGGAAGGGCTCTCAAACGAACAAGGCATTCAACTCGCCATCCAGGCCATCCTCGTTTCCCCGCATTTCCTCTTCCGCATTGAGCGCGATCCCAACCCCACCGATCCCAATCTCGTCCATCGCATCTCCGACATCGAACTCGCCTCCCGCCTCAGCTACTACCTGTGGAGTTCCATGCCGGACGATGATCTCCTCAGCCTCGCCGAAGCAGGCAAGCTGAAGGTCCCGGCCACACTCGATGCCCAGGTGAAGCGCATGCTCGCCGATCCGCGCGCCGCCGCCTTCTCCGCCAACTTCGCCGGCCAGTGGCTGGAGATCCGCAACCTCGATAGCGTCAAGCCCGACCCCGGCAAATTCCCCGAATGGGGCGCGGAATTGAAAGAGGCGATGGAAACCGAGACACGGCTCTTCTTCGATCACCTGCTCAAGGAAAACAAGCCGCTCACCGAATTCCTCGACGCCCGTTACACCTTCCTCAATGAGCGCCTCGCCAAACACTACGGCATCGAAGGCGTCAGCGGCCCCGATTTCCGCCGCGTCGATCTCACTACCGACCAGCGTGGAGGCATTCTCAGCCACGCCAGCGTACTCACGGTTTCGAGCTACCCCACCCGCACCTCGCCCGTGATTCGCGGCAAGTACGTGCTGCAGAATATCCTCGGCACTCCGCCGCCGGTTCCCCCGCCCGACGTTCCGCCGCTCGATGAGAACTCCGTCGGCAGCGCCGCCTCGCTCCGCCAACAGATGGAAAAGCACCGTCAGAACGCGGTCTGCGCTTCGTGCCACAACAAGATGGACACGCTCGGCTTCGGCTTGGAAAACTACGACGCCATCGGACGCTGGCGAACCATGGACGGAAAATTCCCCATCGATGCGGGCGGCACTCTGCCCAGCGGCAAGTCCTTCCAGACTCCGGCCGAAATGCGCGTCCTGCTCAAGGACGATCTCAATCGCTTCACCCGCGGGCTGACGGAGAAGATGCTCACCTATGCCCTAGGCCGCGGTGTGGAAAGATATGATAGAAAGACTGTAGAAGAGATCAACCGCAAGCTGGCAGCAGAGGGGTATCGCTTCCAGACCCTGATTCACGAAGTCGTACGCAGTCTGCCGTTTCAATCACGGCGCGGGGAGTTTGTGCAGTCCAAGAACGTAACGAAGGCCAAGGAGACAGCCCAGCGATGATCATCACGCGCAAAGCTCTTTCGAGAAGAACGTTCCTGCGTGGCGCCGGAACAGCGGTCGCACTGCCTTTCCTCGATGCCATGGCGCCGGCCATGCCCGCCAACAAAGTGCCGGGCAAAACGCCCGTCCGCATGGCGTTCGTCTACGTGCCCAACGGCATCGACATGCGCAATTGGAACCCTTCCTACGAAGGCCCGCTCACCGAACTGCCGCGCATTCTCAAGCCCCTCGAACCGTTCAAGGAAGAGATCACGCTTCTTGGCAATCTCACGCACAACAACGGGCGTGCGCTACTCGATGGCGCCGGCGACCATGGCCGTTGCTGCGGTTCGTATCTCACCGGCGTGCAGCCGCGCAAATCCGCCTACGACATCAAAGTCGGCATCAGTTGCGATCAGATTGTGGCCAATCAGGTCGGCTCGCAGACGCGCTTCCCTTCCCTTGAAGTTGGACTCGAAGATGCGCGCCAGGCCGGCGATTGCGATTCCGGCTACTCCTGCGCCTACACCAATAACCTTGCCTGGCGCAGTGAAACGCAGCCGCTTCCCCCGATCCTCGACCCGCGTGCGCTATTCGAACGCCTCTTCGGCAATGGTGCGCATCTCACTCCCGAAGAGCGCGCCCGCCAAGCCAAGTTCCGCCGCAGCATTCTCGACTTCGTCAGTGACGACACAAAGAAGTTGCAGACCAACCTGGGGCCGACCGACAAGCGCAAGCTCGACGAATACCTCTCTTCCATCCGCGAAATCGAACGCCAGATGGAGAAAGCGGAAAAGGACAACGCGCAAGTGAATCCCGGCATGGACAAGCCGTACGGTGTCCCTGCCGACTTCGCCGAGCACTTCCGCCTCATGACCGACATGATCACGGTAGCCTTCCAGGCCGATCTCACGCGCGTCGTGACATTCCTCGTCACTCGCGAAGGCACCTCGCGCGCCTACCGCGAAATCGGTATCCCCGACGGCCACCATCCGCTCACGCACCATCGCAACGAACTCGCCATGATGGAAAAAGTGGCGCAGATCAACACCTACCACATGGAGCAATTCGCCAAGTGGATGCAGAAACTCCGCGCTTCGAAGGAAGGCGATGCGAGCATCCTGGATAACTCCATGATCGTCTACGGCGCGGGCTTGGCCGACGGCAATCGCCATAGCCACGAGGATTTGCCGACCCTGATCGCGGGCAAAGCCGGGAATAAATTCAAGACCGGCCGCCGCATCGTGTACCGCAAGGAAACACCGATGTCGAACATGTTCCTCACCATGATGGATCGCATGGGCGTGCAGGCGGAACACTTCGGCGATTCCACGGGCGCGCTGCCGGGGCTCACGCTGAGCTAAGCCCGCGCTCCCGAATAATCGCGCTACTATACAGCTTGAAAGTCGCATTTCTCCTCGCGATCACCGTTCTGCAGGCGAATGCTCAATCCGTGCCCGGTTTCACGTTCGCACCAACCACGCTGAACCTCAGCCCCACCCGCACCAACCAATATCTCGCCATCATCCCCCAAAATGCGCAGTTGCCGTTCAGTTACACCGCAACGGCCTCCGCTTCATGGATCACCGTTCTTCCTCCCAACGGCGCTAACGTCACCGGAGCAAAGTCACTCCTCATCGCTACGACCCCCTTCGGCCCGCCATCGGGTGGCGATGCCTCCGGCACAGTAAGGCTGACCATCGGCGCCGCCACGCAGGATATCGTGGTCACCTTCACCAAAGGCACGGCAGGTGTTAACGGCTACACCATCAGCCCCCTCATCCTCAATGTCCCCGCCGATGCATCACGCACAGACAGGCACACGGTGACCATCACGCCGTCCGACCTGAACACCGTGTACTTCACCGCAGCAACAATATCCCCGTCCGGTGTCTCGTGGCTGAACGCCGATTCTCTGCTGGGCCTTGGGTCGGGCAAGCAGACCTTGGCCTTCACCGTGGATCCCAACAGGGCCGCGTCCGGCAGCGGGAACACCGCAACCGTCCGTATTGTCATCGGAAATCAATACCAGGATATCGTGGTCAATTTCAGGCCGCCGCCCATCTTTATCGTTTTGCCCACCTACATTAATTTGAGAAGCGGCGAAACCCGCCAACCCGTCACTATCAACCCAATCAACTCCATTGCACCATTCACGTATTCCGTGGCCTTGGACCCCGTGCCATGGCTCTCCCTGGCCGCTCCCATTCCAAGCGGGCCCGTATCGGGAGTGCAAACCTTCACCGTCCTGGCCAACCCAACCGGGCTCAATCCGGGATCTACCTATCTGGCCAACGGAACTCTCACCATTGGAACCCAGGTCTGGAAACTGCTTATCGAATTTGTCCCGCCTCGCACCAGAACCTATCCCAGTTTCCAAATCACACCGGATTCCATATCCATCGATGGTGGAAGAGCATCGCAATCCATCGTCATCACCCCTACAACAAGCGAGCCATTCCAGTTCAGCGCTTATGCCGAACCCTCCTATTTCACCGTTACCCCCGCGTCGTCAACATCTCCAGTCTCGGGACCGCAAACACTCACCATAGGTTCCAATCTAGTGGGGCTCTGGCCGGGCACGCAATTCAGAGGAGTCGTCCGGCTCTCAGTAGCGGGCTTCAACGCCAACGTCTCCGTGGATTACATTTCTCCACTGTCCGCTTACTCCAATTTCACCATCGATCAGAGCAGGCTCGGGATCGGACTCAACCCCTCCACTTCGTTCCAGCGAATCACCTTCACCCCCAATCACTCCCGTCCCTATTCGCTCTCCACTTCCATCGAAACCACACCGGGCGAGAACTGGCTCTCCGTCACCCCAACATCCACCGAACCTGCATCCGGCCCACAATCCCTCATTGTTTGGGGCAATCCCTTCGGCCTCCTGCCGGCGACATCCCACCGCGCCACTCTGACCGTTACCGACGGAGCGGAAACCATCCGGTTCCCGGTCACCTACTTCACGCCGTTGATCATCCCAACACAAGCTACTTGCGCGTTCACTCCCCAATCGGTCCTGCTTTCCATCGAACAACCCGAGGCCACGATCACCCTGACCACTACCTCGGCGCTCCCCGCGGTGTTCAGCACCTCCATCGACCACCTGGGCGACCTTCCATGGCTGCGCAGCGAGCCGAGCGAAGGAACTCTCACCGGACCGGCGCCGATCAGAATTTTTACCACCTCCCCGACAGGAAGCGGGAGGAACGCCGTGTTCCGCGCTTCCGTCCTCAACGGACCCGATTGCACGGTACCCGTCACATTCGACCCTTACCCACCTCTCACTTTCTCGACTACGGCCCTCCCAAGTGGAACGCTGAACCAGGCCTATTCGTTCGCGGTGCAACGGAAAGGAGGTAAGCCCCCGCTCCATTGGAACCAAGACGGCCAACCCGCCGGCCTCACCATCGATCCAAATACGGGAGTCATCAGCGGAACGCCAACCCAATCGGGTGCGTTCACCGTTAGAGTCACGGTTGTCGACGACGCTTTCCGGACAAGTGTGACTTATCTCCCCCTCTCGATCCAGCCGTCGGCTCCGCCCAAGCTCTCCTTCGTCCCCCTCAAACCCTGCCGCATAGTCGAAACTCGGGCCGCCTACAACTTTGAAGGCCGCACCACACCTTTCGGTCCGCCGTTCTTCGCCGCTAATGAAACCCGCACCCTCACCCTACCGGCATCCAACGTCTGCGAAATCCCCGAGGCAGCCGCCTATGTCCTCAACGTCACCGCCATCCCTCGTAGCCCGCTCGACTACATAACGGTGTATGCCGCCGATGAGGTCCAACCGGACCTCCGGACGGTGAGTTCCCCCGATTCCCAAACCGTTGCCAACACAGCCATCGTGCGCGCCGGTCCCGGTGGCACGATCAAGGTATTTGCCACCAACTCCACCGACATGATCATCGACATCGCCGGATACTTCACCGCCACCGCCTCCTCACGGAACCTTGCCTTCTATCCAGTCACTCCTTGCCGTGCTGTCGAAACCCGTGGCGAATACCGCAACCCCGCGGGCCCCTTCGGCCCACCCATGCTGAACACTCGCGAAACACGGCGGTTTCGTGTTCCCGCATCTCCGTTTTGCACAATTCCCGCCAACGCCAGCGCCTATTCGGCCACCGTCACCGTTGTCCCGCCAGGCCCCTTGCCGTACCTGACACTGTGGCCGGCGGGCGAAGCGCAACCCAACGTGTCGAGCATCAATTCCTTTGCCGGCCGCGTGCTCGCCAACAACGTGATCGTGCCGGCAGGCGCGGAAGGCAACATCGACGTGTTCGCCTACGAACGCACGGATCTTCTGATCGACATCAACGGCTATTTCGCGCCCGCCAACGGACCCAGTGGGTTGTCGTACACACCGGTCATCCCGTGCAGTCTCACAGGAAGCAACGGCGTCGCATTGGCAACGGAATCGAGCGCAACACTGTCCCCATCGCAGTGTTCGGTTCCAACAGGCGCCAAAGCCTATCTGGTGCACTTCACCGCGCGGCCCGGCGGTTCCTCCATGCCCTTCCTCACTGCCTATCCCACAGGACAGCCGCGGCCCAATACCTCCGTGTTGAACGCCTTTCAAGGACAAACGGTCACCAATTCCGCCATCATTCCCGCCGGGACAAACGGCGGCATCGACATCTACGCCTATCGCGCCACCAACGTCATCGGCACCCTTACCGGCTACTTCTGGTAGCGCACTCTCACAACCCCAACCGGCTCCAAGCCAGCCGCAGCGCCCGCTCCATCGCCTTCCCTTCCTCCACCTGCACATGCGGCGACACACCCACGCCATCCCAATCCTTCTCCCCATAAGGATTGATCGGCGCAACCTGCGGCGCGAACACACCCGCGTGCGTCTTACCACTCGTCGTCCCCCCAACCAGAGCCGCCCGCCGCAGCATCTTCATGTTGTAGGCAAACTGCTCCGCCGCCGATTCCGTGCGTGAGGAAACCAGCAAATACACCGGCTTATCCGCCAGCTTGTTTCCCTTCACCGGAGAGGCGGTCCATGACGCCCGGGTCGTGCTCTCGCGTGGATTGTAGATGAACTGCGGATGATGGAACAGATACGCCGCCATCCACATCACCATGTCCGGATAGCCGCCCCGATTGTCGCGCAGATCCATCACCAAAGCATCCACCTGGTTCAGGTAATCCATCGCCGAAGCCGCCGCCACCCGGCAGGTCTCCAGCCGCGCAAACCGGCTCAACTTCACAAATCCGATATTGCCCGCCAGTATCTCCAGCCGCTCAAACCCGCAGTCATCCCGGCTCACCGGCGGGATGCCGAGTTCCTCCGTCACCACAACATCCAGATTGTTGTCGCCGCTCGCTTCCCGAACCGCCGAACTCAGCAGTCGTGACAATTCCTCATCCGACGTGACGCGCGCCAGTGCGCCGCTCTCCTCCAGGTCCTTGAGCGCCACTGTGACCGCAGCCTGCACCTTAGGATCCGGGTAGTCCCGGCGCATCGTCTCCATCACCGCCCGCACCGCACGATCCGGCGCCATCATCTTGCCTTGCCCGTTGGACAACGCGATGCCCTGCCCCGGCCCACCAAAAGCCCCGCCCCCATCCCGCAACCTCGCGCCTTTGCCGATCGTGAGCGGAAACGCAAGCAACATCGCCAAAGAGCACATGCCACCTGCGAATAACGCCGAACGCCGCGGCGGATCCGACGCCACCAAAGTGAAGAAAGGCTCTCCGCCCGCCGTCGCAGCTACCGCCGATCCCTGATACCCGCGCCAAGCCGAAACGGCAAGATCCAAAAGCAGATCCCACCACAACCGGCAGCGGCGCCAGAAGCCCGTTTCATCCCGCAACCGGTCGCGGAACAACTGCATCGCGTCCTCGCCGTGTTCGTCCCGGAAACGCCGCGCCTGCAGGCGCAGCAGCAAAGCGTAGATCTTCTCAGACATACTCGCCTCTCAGGATTTTTTTCGCCCGCGCCACGCGCAGCAGCTCCGCCATATGCTCGGCTTCCTCCCGCGCTAGTTTGCGGCCCATTGCCGTGAGCCGGTAATACTTCCGGCGTTCCTTCCCCAACCGATCGTCCTCACGCAATCCCACTTCCTCAATCAGCCCCGCTTCCAACATCCCTTGTATCGAGTGATACAGCGTCCCAGGCCCCAGCCGCACTCGCCCCCCGGTCTGCTCGGCAACCTGCCGCATAATGCCGTAACCATGCATGTCCTCGCCGGCCAACGCCAATAGAATCTGAAAAGCTGCCGCGGGTAAAGGGGATAGTTTCTGTTTGGGCATACAGTCGAAGTTCGATATATCGAACTTCGAGCATACTCCACCTCAGTCCCTTCTGCAAGCGGTTTAGGCTGACCAGGGCAATTGACAGCGCCGCGAAGTCATGTTAACTATAGTAAACATGATTCGCTTGCTGGGCATAAAATTAATCCTGTTCATCACCGTTTCCCCGCCTGCCTTCCCCCAGTCCACCGCCTCCCTCTCCGGCCGCGTCCTCGACCCCTCCGGAGCAGCTATCCCCCACGCGATCATCACCCTTTCCAACCCCATCTCCGGTTTTGCAAAACGAACCCAAGCCGCCCTCGACGGCTCTTACTCCTTCTCCAATCTCCCCTTACAAAGCTACGAACTCGCCGCCGAACACCGTGGCTTCGTCAAATCCCGGCGCACGGTGGCCCTCCGATCCAATGTCCCCCTGCAGCAGGACTTAACCCTCACCCTCGACTCCGACCGCACCACCGTCGATGTCCGTTCCACCCAGGACGGCCTGCTCGTCGACCCCGCCGACACCGGCACACGCGCCCAGATCAATCAATCCGACATCGAGCGGCTCAGCCTTCAAGTAGGCAACCGCGGTCTGGAAGCCGCCCTCCTCACCTTCCCCGGGTTTTCGCAAAACGCCAACGGCGCCATACACCCCCGCGGCGCCCATAACCAGATGACCTTCGTTGTCGATGGAATGCCCATCTCCGACCAGCTCACCGGCGCCTTCGCCAACGCCGTCGACCCCAGCATTGTGCAGACCGTTGAGCTCTTCACCGGCAACATCCCGGCCGAGTACGGCAACAAAGTCTCCGCCGTGGCCAACGTCACCACGCGCGCCGGCGCCGGGGTGGGACGTGTGTTAGGGGGCACATTCATGGTTAGCGCGGCCGAATTCGACACCGCCAGCACCATGGCGCAAATCTCCGGGGAGAAAGGCAAACTCAGCTACTCCGCGTCCCTCAGCGCAATGAAGTCGAACCGCTATCTGGACCAGGTCAGCCTCGACAACCTCCACAACGGCGGCAACCTCGAGCGTGCCTTCACCCGCGTCGATTACCAGCCAAACGGCCGCGACGTGTTCCGCTTCCATTTCATGGCGGGCCGATCCTCATTCCAACTGGCGAACCTGCGCTCGCAACATGCCAACGGCATGGATCAACGGCAGGGTCTGCAGGATGGGAGCCTGATGCTCGGCTGGGTACGCACCTTGAGCCCGCGCTCCACCTTCGACCTCACAGCCTCCGCGCGCACGGCCGAGGCCACGCTTTCCCCCAGCCTCGGCGACACGCCGGTCACCGCCGAGCAGCGCCGCCGCCTTACCACGCTCACTCTCTGGAACCGCTACAACACAATTCAAGGTGCACACACGTTCAAAGCCGGTTTCGACTATCAGTACTTCCCGCTCCAGGAGCGCTTCCAATTCGCCATCACCGACCCGTCATTCAACCATCCGCTCAGTGACACCTACATCGAGACGCTGCTGCCTCACGATCTCACCCGCGGCGGCAGCCCGTTCCAGTTTTCCCGCCGCGGCGCGGGGGCGCTCTACACCGGCTTCCTGCAGGACAACATCAAGTTCGGCCGCTGGCAACTGGCGCTCGGCCTGCGCTACGACAACTACCGCTTCCTGGTCAACGGCAATCAGATGCAGCCGCGCATCGGCGTCAGTTACCACCTGCGCGAAACGAACACCGTATTCCGCGCCTCCTACAATCGCACCTACCAGACCCCGCCCAACGAAAATCTGCTGCTCTCGAGCAGCGTCGAGGCAAGCCGTCTCGCCAGCCCCGTGGTACGCGCCGCACTCGGTGGCGCCGTCTCGCTGATCCGTCCCGAACGGCAGAATTTCTTCGAACTCGGCCTCCAGCAGGCGCTCGCCGGGCGCTTCAGCGTCAATGCGTCCTTCTACCACAAGAACGCCCGCGACCAGCAGGATAACGACAATTTCTTCAATACCGGAATCATTTTCCCCATGACGCTCGCCGGCATCCGCGTCAATGGAGTGGAAGGCCGCGTCGTGTTCCCGCAATGGCGCGGATTCAGCACCACCCTCAGCCTCACTCACGCACGAGCCATCTCGACTCCGCCCTTTACCGGCGGCCTGTTCCTCGGCAGCACCGCCGTCGATGCTCTAAGCGCCGGCCCCTTCGTCATCGATCACGATCAGAAGCTCAGCCTGCAGAACGTCGCCCAGTACTCCACCCGCAAAGGCTATTTCGTCACAGTCACCACGCGCTATGACAGCGGCCTGGTCACCAATCCCTCCGACCCCGCAGAGGTTGCCGCCGACCCCGATTATTCCGATCTCCTCCCCTACGTCAACCTGCTCTCCGCGCCACCACGCACGCGGCCCCGCACCATCGTCGACATCGCCACCGGCTACGAACACAAACGCAATGACCGCAAACTCTGGGAGTTGACCCTGCAGACTTCCAACCTCACCAATCGCACCGCACTCTTCAACTTCCAATCGTTGTTCGTCGGCACAAGGCTCGTTCAGCCACGCACGGTGGGTGTCCGTCTCAAGTGGTTCTTCTAGCGATCGTCGTCATCGACATCGAGCGATAACGGCGCGAATATCGCGTTCTTCACTCCCGGATACGGCACGTCCCATCCCCGGATCGCACCCCATAGAATCCGGTTCACGCGTTCCGTCGGAGCCGCATCCGGAATGTGCCACTTCATCTTCGCCGAAGCCTTCGCCGCCTCCAGTGCTTTCCCCTTCATTGCACTCCGCGATGGGTTCCGCTCCATCAGGCTCTGCTGCGGCACGACAGCTTCATACGGCGTAAAGTCCGGCGTATCGGTGAAACTCGCGCGCATTTCCGTGGCAATCAAATCGAACAGCGACAGCGTCGGCAGCCCCAGAATCAGTTCGATGGTCTTGAGTATGCTCTGGTGCGCATAAAACGTCGAATCGACATGCCCGCGGCGGATGTAGGGGCTCACCGCCAGCGCGATGGTGCGGTGCCCGTCCACATGATCGACTCCGTTCTGCGCGTCATCCTCGGTAATAAAGATCGCCATCTTCTTCCAGAAGGGCGATTTGCTCAGCGCCTCCACGATGCGCCCCGTGGCCAGATCATTGTCCGCCACCATCGCCTTCGGCGTGGAACCATTGGCCAGCAGCCCGGACGTGTGGTCGCTCGGCAGTTGCACAAAAACCAGATTGGGCATCTTGCCCTGCTTCTCCCATTGCTTCAGATCTTCATTGAAGATATCGGCCCGGATCACATCGGGAATGGCTGTCGAATAAGCCGGGAAATTCTTCGCCAGCACCTTGTTCATCGAAGCCACAGGCGAAACAACACTCCACTCGTTGAGAAATTTTTCGCCCTTCTCCCACCGCTCCAGGTATTCCCTCCGCCGGCTGCTGGGACTCGTGGTCACACCCGCATACTCGCCGTAGATGCGCACCGTGCGACCGCGCGCCAGCGCCGCATCCCACAGGAAGCCGCTTTCGCTGATCGCCAGAGCATCGGATCCGTCGAACGGATAGCTGCGCCCATGAAAGCCCGGCCACATCGCATAGGCATTTTCATTGGCCTGTGTGATCCACTGATGCCCGTCCGCGCTGTTGCCACCGGTGGCGTAGAAATTGTCCAGCACCACAAACTGCTCGGCCATGCGCCGCTGATTCGGAGTCACATCCGCGCCGAACATCACCAGCGACGGATCGCCGTTCCCCTTCTTCAAATCACCGAAAAGCTGGTCGTAGGTACGATTCTCCTTCACGATGAACACCACATGCTCAATCAAGGAAGGCTCGCCCGCGCGGCGCGGAATCGCCGTCGGCTTGGCCGACGCCACCGCAACCGGATCGGCCTGCTTTGGCCCCAGCGTCATGTGGTTGTTATGCGCAGCCGCGGTTGTGTAGCTCGCCAGTTGCGCCGCATCGGGGATATCGACAACATTCACCGCGCCGCGATAAGCATGCACGAAGCGCTGCTTCGGTTCATCGCGCCACGCCGAGCCCGCACCCAACAGCGCCCCTATCGCCAGTTGCTTCCCATCGGCACTGAGAGCCACTGCATTCGGATACCACGCCGTGGGAATCAATCCTTCCACTTTGCCGCTGGCCGTATTCATCACGGCCACCGCATTGATGCCGCCGCAAGCCACATAGAGCCGCGATCCATCGGCGCTCAACACTGCCGCCGTCGGAGCAATCCCTTTCACATCGCGCTGGAACGGCTGCACCGCATCCCGCCGCAACACGCGCCCCGCCGCACTGTCGATCACCGTCACCGAATCGCGATTGCTGCTCGCCACAAACAGCCGCCCCCGCTTCTCATCCCAAGCCATCGCGTTCGGATGCGCATCCACCGCAACGGTATGCGTAATCTTTCCGCTCGCCAGATCCAGACGCACCACGTTGCCCGCATTCGCCACGCCGCGCGCATCCACTGAGACACGGTCCGCACCTGCATTCCGTCCCAACGGTCCGGTAAGCATGCCGTCCTTCGGCACCGGCCCGCCCCAATTGCTTACCCAGGCCACCGTGCCTGTTTCGTTCAACACCACACCAAACGGCGCAATGCCTGTCTTCATCTTCAGCAGCACCTTCCCCGATTCCGCATCGGCCACCGCCAGTTCGTTGTTCTGGATCATCGGCACGGCCACCACGCGCACGCCCTGTGGATTCGGCTTCGCCGCCACCGCCATTGACCCCGCGTTCACCGTACCCAGGTCCCCCTGCAACACCGCCTGCTTGTTGTCCGCAAAAGCGCCCAGTCGCACCTGCTTGCGATCCACAGCGCTGGTAGCCAGCGCGCGTTTCGCCACCGCGTCAAAGCGCAACCCCTGAATGCCGGGCGCACCACCCAGCGCAATCTGCTCCAGCACCTTGTTCTCGCGCCAGTCGAGCCGGTAGACATGCGACGCCGTGGTGATCCACACCTCGCGGGCATCGGCGCCAAAGTCAACCGCATAGACCCGTCCATTGAATACTGCCGGCACGCCCGCCGGCGAAATCGCCTGCCGTGTCGTGATCACACCGGGATCGGTGACCGCGCGCACCGGAGCATCGTTGGTCTGCGCAGCCAGTTGCGCCGCTACGAGGACAAACAAGTTTACAAGCATAACCCTCCACAGCATGACAGAATCGCCGATCCTATGGACATGCGGGATGGCATTCGGGTGACGATTCTGTTTCTCTGCGTCCTACCTGTCTGCGCGCAGACGCCGGCCGAGAGACTCGCCTCGCCCGATCGCGATACCGTACTTGAAGCTCTCGGCGCTTTGAAGCGCGGCGCCGCGTCCCAGCAAGCCGTAGTTGCGCTCCTCGAACACCCCGATGCTCTCATCCGCCAGGTGGCCTGCCGCACGCTCGGCCGCATTGGACAGGGCGACCGCAGAATCGCCGCGATTCTGGCAAAAGAGATCGACCGCAAAGACATGCCCCACGCTGCCGAAGCCATCCGGGCACTGCACGACTTCGGAGCCAACGCCGAACCCGCGGTTCCGGCACTGGGCCGAGCCCTCTCGCGAGACGAGGAAATCCTGCGCGCCGCAGCCGCCGAAGCGCTTGGACGGATCGGTCCCCCCGCCGCGCCCTTCGTACCCAAACTCATTGAGCTCTGGCGTGACCCTCAGAGAACCGTACGCGCACAGGCACTGCGCGCCACCGAAGCCATGGGCCCAGCCGCCAAGCCGGCCCTCGAAGCCGCCCTCCAATCCTCCGACCCCGGCACCCGCTACACCGCAGCCTGGCACTTACACAAACTCAGCGCTGCACCCACAGGCATTGTCACCGATGAGTACCCCACCCTCCTCCGCCAGGTGTCACAGTCCGAGTTCCCTGCCCCCGGCGGCAAACGTCTGCTCGCCACGATCCACGAAGGCGACGAACGCCCCGGCGAACTTCGCCTCCACGCACCGGCGCCAGGCGGATGGCGGCTGAGTCGGAAGCTCGAAGGGCTCCCACCCGGAGAAGGCCAATTCCAAACCCCTCAGCACTTCCGCCAAAACGGCCACCATTTCCTCTACATCGCACTCCGCATCGACGGCACCGGAGCCATGCACGAAGACACCATCCTCTGGATCGCCCCCGACCTCACCTTGCACGATGTGCCATTCACCCCCGCCCCCGCTGCCGCGAAAACCCGTCTCGCCCCTGGCGAAGGAATCTGGAAAGGCGAGATCAACACGTTCAGCAACACCACGATGACTTTCCACTTCTTCATCTGGAAGGAAGGCGACGGCAACTGCTGCCCCTCCGCCGGCGAAGGGGAGGGAAACTACGTCCTGAGCGGCGCGCCGCGCTTCGACACCGCGTCCAAAACCTGGAAACACTCCTTCCGCATCACCCCCGGCGCCTGGCGCCGCCTCCCCGCGCAACCGTAACCAAAGTTTGAATCCCGCAACGTGACACCTCCCGCGCGCATCCGTCTCTATAGCGATATAATCGTGTAAGGAGAGGGCTTGTGTACTGGCCCCTTCTCCGCTGAAAGGCTCCAATTCAATGAACAGCCGGTTCAAACTGTTTGTGGTCACTTCCTCCACCTGCCTGGTGGTACTGCTCGTTTTCGGCGCGGCCATGGGCCGTTCCGCCTCCCCTGAAGACGCCTACAAACACCTGGCCGTCTATACGGAAGTCCTCTCGCGCATCAAAAGCGACTACGTGGAAGAGCCTGACATGAAGAACGTCACCCTCGGCGCACTCAACGGCTTGCTCGAGTCCCTCGACCCCTACGCCAGCTACCTCAATGCCGATCAGTACAAACAGTTCCTCAAGTACAAAGACAACCGCAAAGCCGACGTCGGCCTCATCCTTTCGAAGAAGTACGGTTACCTCAATGTCGTCGACGCCATCCCCAATTCCCCCGGAGCGAAAGCAGGCCTTTCCACCGGTGACGTGCTCGAAGCCATCGGCGCCGTCTCCACCCGCGACATGCCCCTCGCCTACGCCGAAATGTTGCTCCACGGCGACCCCGGCACCAGCATCGAACTCACCGTCCTCCGCGTCCGCCGCAGCACCGAGCCCCAGAAAGTCGGCCTCATCCGCGCCGCCATCAAGTTCGCCCCTGTCACCACCAAAATGGAGCAGGATCAGGTAGGCCGCATCTCGCTCAGCAGCGTCGAACCCGGTAAAGCCAAGGAAGTGGCCGCAGCCATCAAAGACCTCGAAAAGCAGGGCGCGAAGAAGATCATCCTCGACCTCCGCAACGCCGCTTCCGGTTCCCCCGAAGAGGGCATCGCCCTGGCCAATCTGTTCCTCGAAAAGGGTCTCATCAGCTACCTCATGGGTCAGAAATCCCCGCGCCAGAATTTCGAAGCTACTGCCTCCAAAGCCCTCTGGAAAGGCCCGCTCGCCGTCATCACCAATCGCGGTACCGCCAACGGCGCCGAGATCGCGGCCGCCGCCATTCTCGATGGCAAGCGCGGTGAAGTCATCGGCGAACGCACCTACGGCGACGCCGCCGTACGCAAAGCCATTCTCATGGACGACGGTGGCGCTGTGATCCTCTCCACCGCGAAATATTACTCGCCTTCCGGCAAAGCCCTCCAGGATACGGGCGTCACTCCCAGCGTCCCGCTGGTCGAGAACGAACCCGTCGCCGATCCCGACGACGAAACTCAGCCCGAACCGCAGGCACAACCGCAGACGCCCCAGGCCAAGCCGGGTGAAGATCTGCTGCTCAAAAAGGCCATTGAAGTTCTCAACTCCGGCAAGCCCGTCGCTCAGGAACTCAAACCCGAGCACCGCACGCTGGCCAAAGCTGCTTAACAGAAGTTTACGGAAACTATAGTCTATGCCCCTCTACGAATATCGATGCTCTCAGTGTGATCGTGTCTTTGAAGTGATTCAAAAGTTCTCAGACGAGCCTCTCACTGTGCACGAGGGCTGCGGCGGCGCCGTCGAGCGCCTCATCTCCGCCCCCGGTCTCCAATTCAAGGGCAGCGGCTGGTACATCACCGACTACGCCCGTTCCGGCTCGTCCAAAGGCGGCGCCTCAAAATCCTCTGAGTCGAAGACCGAGTCTAAATCCGATAGCACTCCCGCGAAGTCAGACACCTCATCCACCTCAACGAAGAAAGACTGACGGGAACACTCCACACTCCATTGCTGTCTAATGGAGTGATGTTGGAAGTCCGTCAGCTTACGAAACGTTACAGCGGCATCACGGTCGTCGACCGTGTCAGCTTCTCCATCGCCCCCGGCGAGATTCTCGGCTATCTTGGCCCCAACGGCGCAGGCAAGAGCACCACAGTCAAAATGCTCACCGGCCTTATCGAGCCCTCCGAAGGCGAGATCCTCTTCAGGGGCGAAAACATCGTCCAGGACATGAAGAGCTTCCAACGCCGCCTGGGCTACGTCGCCGAAGAAGCGCATCTCTATCCCCACTTGAGCGGACGCGAATACCTCCAACTGGCCGGACGCCTCCACGGCATCGAACGCCACACGCTCGACACCCGCATGGACGAGTTGCTCCGCCTCTTCGGGCTGTGGGAAGACCGCCACTCCCTGCTCGCCTCTTACTCCAAAGGCATGCGCCAGAAAATCCTGCTCTCCGCGGCCCTGCTCCACGATCCCGAATTGCTCATCCTCGATGAACCCTTCTCCGGCCTCGATGTGAACGCCGCCATGGTACTGCGCAGCCTCTTGCGAGCCATGGCGGAGCGCAACAAAATCGTGCTCTATAGCTCGCATGTGCTGGAAGTAGTGGAAAAGGTGGCCACCTCGGTGCTCATCCTGCGCAAAGGCCAGGTCGTAGCCCATGACTCCGTCCGCAACCTGCAATCGCTGATGGCGCAGCCTTCGCTCGAAGCTGTCTTCGCCCAACTTACCCAAACCGAAGACACAGACTCCATCGCCCAACGCATTCTGCACACGGTGTCGTCATGATCGAACAATGGCGCGAACGTCTCAAACAAACGCACGGCACGCGCTTCGAGCTGCTCCGCCACTTCCTGCCGCGATTTCTGGATAGCGATCTGCTCTCCGCCCCCGGCGCAGGAGCCCGCGTGGCCGGCGGCATCGGTGCGGTGCTCATCTCCAGTTGGATGCTGCTCGCCTACCTGCTGCTCTACAAGTACAAAACGCTCGGCGACATGAACCTCCATCACCGCATCGCCGCCGAAGTGCAGCTCGATCTCGCCGCCCTCGCGGGAATGGCGATCTGCGCGGCCATGGTCCTGGTGGCGGCCTTGTGGCAAGCGCTCTATCCTTCCTTGCGCGACTATCTTTCCATGGCCGGATTCCCGGTCAGTTCGGCCGATATTTTCCTCGCCAAGTTCACCTCCGTCGTCATCGCCTTCGGAGCGTTCCTCGCCGTGTTCATTTTCCCTTCCGCGCTCGTGTTCTCCCTCGTCACCGGCGCACCGATTGCCCTCAGCTTCGGAACGCTCACCGCCGCCTCCAGCCTCACCTTCTTCGGCGCCATCGCCATCCAAGGCATCCTGCTGAACACACTCCCGGCTCGCTGGTTTGAACGGGTCATGATCGCCCTACAAGCCCTGCTCGCCACCGCCGGACTCGGCGGATTCTCCTTCGCCGCCTGGAAAGGGCAGGAACTGCTGTCCGCACTTTCGAGGGTTAGCCTGTGGCAGGTGGCTTTGCTCCCGCCCGCCATCGCCGCAATCGTCTACCTGGTCAGCTTCCGCCGCTACCGCCGCCTGCTGCTCGAAGCTCCGCGCCTCGCGCCTCCCCGTCGCGCCGGCCTGCTCTCGCGCCTGCTCGACCTCTGGATTCGCGACCCGCGCGAGCTCGCCGCCTTTACATTTCTTTACAAGACGATGGCGCGTAGCCGCACGCATCGCCTGGCCGCGCTCGTCTACATCGGGCTCGCCGTGGCATGGATGGCGAAGAGCGCCGTCGAAGCCGTAGTCCAAACCTCCGGCCACCCCGAATGGAATCGCGTCCTGCTCACCTCCGGCCCGCTCGCCCTCACCGTGTTCACCCTCATCGGCCTGCGCCATCTCTTCTCCCTGCCCACCGAGCTACGCGCCAATTGGATGTTCCAGATCACCGAGCGTGAAGGCCGCCTTAGTTGGATGCGCGCCGTCGAGCGTTTCGTCATCGCCTGTGGCATCGCCCCCGCCGTGCTCACCGGCTCCGTATTCGTCTGGCGCTCCGATGGCCCCATCGTCGGCATCGCCTGGACGGTGATCGCTTTCTTCCTCGCCGCTATCGGCTTTGAGCGCCTCTTCCGCGACTGGCGCAAGCTCCCCTTCACCTGTTCTTACATCCCCGGCAAACGCCCGCCTCTGCTCAACCTCACGCTGTTCACCGTGACGATGCTCACCATGATGCCCGTGGCCTGGATCATCTACAAATGCTCCACTAACTCCGCGTCATTCCTCATTCTGCTCACCCTCGAAATCGGCGTCTGGCTTTGGGCCCGGCAAGCGCGCCTCCGCACCTGGGGCATCGCTCCCCTCCGCTACGAGGATCAGATGGAAGCCGACGTCGATACCTATGGCTTCTCCGGTGAAGGCACCGTGCTCGCCCAGGAGCAGTTCCAACGCGAATGGACCGACTACCTCCGTGGCGCCGACACTGACCCCATCCTTCGTCCGCTTGAGGAAGGCGAAACCCGTACCTCGCGCATCATGGAGTGGCTGCGCGCCATCCCTCAGGACCTGCGCTTCGCCCTGCGCCTGCTCCTCAAGAAGCCCGGCTTTGCCGCTTCCATCATCATCACTCTCGGCCTCGGCCTCGGCTTGAACGCGGCTTTCTTCACCATCTTCAACGCCTTCCTCCTTCGCCCGCTGGCCGTGCGCGATCCGGCCAGCCTCATCTCCATCGAGTTCGAAACCAAATACCGCACCGACACCCACCTCAGTTGGCAGGAATTTCAGTTGTTCGCAAGTGGCCTGCGCGAATTGCCCGAAATCGCAGCCTCCAGCATGGAAGGCACCGGACTCGACGGCCACGCCTCCAAGGTCGCCCTGGTCAGCAACAACTTCTTCAACGTGCTTGGCGCAGGCGCCGCGCTCGGCCGTCCCATCCAGCCCGAAGACACTGAGCCCGTCGTGGTGCTCAGTCACAACGCCTGGCAGACGCGCTTCGCCTCCGATCCCAAAATCATTGGCCGCCGGGTGCAGGTCAACGGGCATCCGTTCGAAGTGATCGGCGTAGCCGCCCCGGAGTTCGCCGGTGTCAACGTCGGCACGGTGGCCATCGCGCCCAAGAGCATGGCCCGCTACGGCATCGCCACCGCCGATTTCTGGGTGCCCATCAATGTCTGGATGCGCACGCCCGGCATGATCCAGTACCCCGTGTACGGCGTGCTCGCCCGGCTCCCCGCGGGAATGAGCGAATCGCAGGCCCGCCACGTGGCCGGCTCGCTGGCGGCGCAACTCACCCGCAGCCGCCCCGATTACGATCGCATCCACTGGACCACCGTCGAATCGCTCGATATCCCCGTCACCTGGACCGCGCTCCAGTTCTCGCTTCCGCTGTTGTTCGCCTTCGTCCTCACCATGCTGATCCCCTGCGCCAACGCAGCCAACATGATGCTCGCCCGAGCCATGTCGCGCCAGCGCGAATTGGGAACGCGTCTCTCCATCGGAGCCAGCCGCGGCCGCATCATACGCCAGTTGCTAGCCGAAAGCTTCGTGCTCGCGCTGCTGGCAAGCGCCGTCGGAATCGCCGTATCGCGCCTCGCCCTGCAAGCCTTTTCTCAATCCCTCTACGCCACCGCTCCGCCCACGCTGCTCTTCCGCATGCGCATCCCCGATTTCGTCGTCGATACCAACGTCTATGTATACATGCTGCTGGTGGCGATGCTCACCACGGCGCTGTTCGCACTCGCTCCGGCTGCCCACGCTACTCGCGTGGCAATCTCCTTCGCCCTCCGTGGCGAGTTGGGAATCCTGCGCCCCTCCCGCGTTCGCGACGCTCTGGTCGTAGTGCAGGTCTCAGCCTGCGTCATGCTGCTGGCCACCGCCGGAGTGCTGCTCCGCGGATCGGGCCGCAGCGTCCAACTCAATCGCGGTTACGAAAGCCGTGGCTTGTTCGCCGCCGCCAATCAAAGCCCGGAAGACACCGCCGAACTGGTGAAGGTGCTCGATCGCGAATCGTGGGTGGAGACTCGTGGTTTCCTCTTCGGCTTGCCCGCGGCCATGAGCAATGAGTTGATGGCCAACGCCGCCCGCCCCGGCTGGCATAGCACCAACTACATGGGCGGATCCTCCGAGTTTCTCCGTCTGCTGCGCATCCCGTTGTTGCGAGGGCGCACCTTCACCCGCGAGGAAAGCGAAAGCCGCGCGCCCGTCACCGTGATCACCGAACGCGCCGCGGCCACCCTCTGGCCCGGTGAAGACCCCATTGGCAAAACGCTCCGCATCCAACGCGGCGATGGCAGCAATTTGCGTCATCCGCGCTTCACTGAGGCCACGGTGATCGGTGTCTCGCGCGATATCATCTCCAGGGCCAAAGACGGAGGCCCGAAGCCAACGGCCTTCTTTCCGGACACCAATCGCCGTGGCGCAACCCTCATGGTGCGCGGCAAAGGCTCACCCGAACAAACAGCACGGCAACTCGACAGCGCCCTTTCCCGATCCCCCGGCTCCGCCCACGGCGCACGCATCGTCGCCATGCAGGAAGTGGTCGATTGGGACATCTATCCACAGCAGGCCGTATCGTGGCTTTCCACCATCCTGGGCGTAGTGGCGCTACTTCTCACCGTCAGCGGCATCTACGGAGTCCTGTCTTATCTCGTCAGCCAGCGCACCAAGGAAATCGGCATCCGCATGGCCCTCGGCGCAACTCCTGCCCGCATCGCCCACATGGTGATCCTCTACTCCGCGCGCATGGTCGCCATCGGGCTGCTCTTCGGCGTAATCCTCGCCTCCGGCGCACTGCAATACTGCGCATCGCAAATCGATCTGGCCATCGACCACTTCGACCTGCTCGCTTACGGCGGAACATTATGCGCCGTTGCTGCCGCCGCACTGCTGGCAGCCTTCGCACCGGTACGCCGCGCCTGCCGCGTCGATCCCCAACGCGCCGTCCGTACCGATTGAGCGCCAGCCGTGAGATAATTGCCCACATTCACCACGAATGACGGGCTCACGGCTGGGACAATACCAACTTCTCGAAAAGATTGGTTCGGGAGGAATGGGCGACGTGTACAAGGCACGCGACACGCGGCTCAACCGTCTTGTCGCCGTGAAAGTACTCCCGCCTAACAAAGTTGCCAATGAAGACCGCAAGCGCCGCTTCATTCAGGAAGCTCAGGCCGCTTCCGCCCTGCAGCATCCCAACATCGTCGTCATCCATGACATCAACGAAGAAAACGGTGTCGTCTACATGGCGATGGAGTACATCGCCGGCAAAACGCTCGACGAACGCATTCCGCGCTAGGGCATGCGCCTCGGCGAAGCCCTGAAAATCGCAATCCCCATCGCCGACGGCCTAGCCAAAGCACACGCAGCCGGCATCATCCACCGTGACGTAAAGCCCGCCAACATCATCGTCGGCGACGACGGCATCGTCAAAATTCTCGACTTCGGCCTCGCCAAACTCACCGAGAATACCTCCGGCATCGAAGCCGATGCCACCCGCGCCGCCTCCCCGCGCACCGAAGACGGCGCCATCCTTGGCACCGTGCAGTACATGTCTCCCGAACAGGCCGAATCGAAGAAGATCGACGCCCGCAGCGACATCTTCAGCTTCGGCGTGACGCTCTACGAAATGCTCGCCGGCGGGCGGCCTTTTCAGGGCGAGTCGATGGCCGCCACGCTCTCCGCCATCCTCAAGGAAGAACCGAAGCCCATCGAAAACCTGCCGGCGGAAGTGGACCGCATCCTCCGCCGCTGCCTGCGCAAGGACCCGGCCCGGCGGTTCCAGAGCATGGCGGATGTAAAGGTCGTATTGGAGGAAATTCGCGAAGAGTCGGAATCGGGAAGCCTGGAAGCGCCGAAAGCAGCCGCCGCGCCGCGCCGGAGTCTCGTTCTACCGGCCACAATCGCACTAGGCATTGCGGCCGTGGCAGCCATAGGCTGGATCTTGACACGCCCCAAACCTGCTCAGGAATTCCGCCTGCGGCAACTGACCGCGGATAGCGGGCTTACGCAATCGCCCGATCTTTCCCCCGATGGAAAACTGGTTACCTATGCCTCCGACCGCGCGGGAGAAGGAAATCTCGATATCTGGGTGCATCCGCTCACCCCAGGAGCCCGTCCCATCCGCCTCACCAAGGATTCGTCCGATGAGTTGACGCCAAGCTTTTCGCCGGATGGCGGCCAGATTATCTACCGCTCCGACCGCGGCGACGGTGGCGTCTATATCGTCCCTGCCCTTGGCGGAGACGAGCGGCTGCTGGTTACTCGCGGCTATACGCCGCGCTTCTCCCCCGACGGGCAGTTTGTCGCTTACTCCACCGGCCAGATTGAGGCAAAGGTTTACGTCATTCCGGTTTCGGGAGGACCGCCACGCCAGGTAGGAGCCGACATCCCACGCGCGATCGAGCCGATCTGGTCGCCCGATGGAGCTCGGCTGTTGATCCGGGGACCGGACGTTGTCGGAGGCCGTGTTTCACAAGATTACTGGCTTGCGCCTTTGTCCGGGGGCAAGTCACTGCGAACCGGCCTCCAACCCGCTTTGACCGCACAAAAAATTTCGGGAACGGTTTCGGATTGGCGCGGAAAGTCCTTATATATGGCTGCGGGATCGGCCGTACGGGAGGTGGAATGGGATCCCGATTCCGCACGCGCCCCCGTACTCCGCCAAGGCACGTCAGTCACTGGCGACCTATTTGGAGTACGGGGAATGGCCGCCAAGTGGGTTTTCTCCGCCGGCTCGGCGTCGAATCATCTCTGGACCCTGCCCATCGACCATAACAGTGGTAGGGTAACCGGCCCGATGCAACCTTTACCGCACGGCGGCGGCGGACAGATTCAACCCTCCAGTTCCACTGATGGAAGATTGCTTGCGTATACGCAAAGGAGCCCGCAAGCCGACGAATTACGGCTTCGTGACATGGAAAGCGGCAAAGAAAGGGTTCTTCTGACTGAACTTGCCCGTCCCAAAGTATCTCCTGATGGCGCAAGAATTGCCTACGGCGCTGTGGGCAATGGGCTCTTTCTAATGGAGACTGCGGGCGGCCAATCCCGGCGACTGGTGAAGTTCGACAAAGGCGGCCAAGTTTATGGTTGGACAGCAGATGGAAAGTCCGTCATCTTCTATCGCACCTCCCCCACTCGATTCTTCACCATCGAACCGGACACAGGTAGAGAACAGGAACTGCTCTCTCACCCCACACTCGAGGTGCACGGCGTGGAGCCCTCACCCGATAACCGCTGGGTCGCCTTCCACCTTCCGGCGGCGCGCAACCAGCCTGTGAAGATCGCGCCCATGCGCAATGGTCGCGGCGCGGATGAATCCGAATGGATTACCGTAGCCGACTATCCAGGCCGCAACAACCGCCCCTGGTGGTCTCCCGATGGTAACCTGCTTTACTTCCTCTCCATGAAGGACAACTACCCGGACATCTGGGCGCAGCGCCTGGATCCGCAAACCAAGCGTCCGGTGGGAGACGCATTCCCCATCGTGCACTTCCATGAGACGCGCAAAGCACCCAACATCAGCGGGGCTGGTTCCTTCGGACCAGCGATAGGAAGGAACCAGATCATCTTCTCCCTCATGGAACTATCGGCCAACGTTTGGATCGCCGAGAAGTAATAGATTAAACGCTCGGAGCGGCGATACGATGCGGCGCGGCCTTATCCGCAACAGGCAGTGTCGTGCACGGTGGACCCGCAACGAGCCGTGCGCGCGGATTGAACACAAAGCGTGAGATAATTGCCCATTCACTGAAATGACGGGCTCCAGGCTGGGACAATACCAACTGCTCGAAAAAATCGGTGCGGGCGGCATGGGTGATGTGTACAAAGCGCGCGACACCCGCCTCAATCGCATCGTCGCCATCAAAGTCCTGCCCCCGCACAAAGTCGCCAACGAAGATCGCAAACGGCGCTTCATTCAGGAGGCGCAGGCCGCATCCGCGCTGCAGCATCCGAACATAGTGGTCATCCACGACATTAACGCCGAAAACGGCGTGGATTACATGGCGATGGAATACATCGCCGGCAAGACGCTGGACGAACGGATTCCGCGCCAGGGCATGCGATTAGGCGAAGCGCTGAAGATTGCGATTCCCATCGCCGATGGGTTGGCCAAGGCGCACGCAGCGGGAATCATCCACCGCGACGTGAAGCCCGCGAACATCATCGTAGGCGATGACGGAATCGTAAAAATACTCGACTTCGGCCTCGCCAAACTTACCGAGAATACTTCCGGCATTGAGGCCGATGCCACCCGCGCCGCATCGCCCCGCACCGAAGACGGAGCCATCCTCGGCACGGTGCAATACATGTCGCCGGAGCAGGCCGAATCGAAGAAGCTCGATGCGCGAAGCGACATCTTCAGCTTCGGCGTGATGCTGTATGAAATGCTCGCCGGGCGGCGTCCGTTCCAAGGCGACTCGCTGGCGGCGACCTTATCCGCCGTCCTCAAGGAAGAACCAAAGCCCATTGAAAACCTGCCGGCGGAAGTGGACCGCATCCTCCGCCGCTGTCTCCGCAAGGACCCGGCCCGTCGTTTCCAAAGCATGGCGGATGTAAAGGTGGAATTGGAAGAAGTGCGCGAGGAGTCAGAATCGGGGAGCCTGGAATCGCCGAAAGCCGCCGCCCCGCGCCGGAGCCTCGTGATCCCTGCCGCCGCCGTTGTAGGCATTGCGGCCGTGGCTGCGATCGTATGGATGCTCACCCGTCCTGAGCCAGCCCCAGAACTGCGCCTGCGCCAATTGACTGCCGACAGCGGCCTCACCCGCTCTCCTGACATCTCGCGCGATGGGAAACTCGTCGTCTATTCCTCCGATCGCGCCGGCGAAGGAAACCTCGATATCTGGGTCCATCCGCTCACTGAGGGAGCACGGCCCATCCGCCTTACCAAGGATCCCTCCGACGACCTCATGCCCCACTTCTCTCCCGATGGTGGCCAGATCGTATTCCGGTCCAATCGTGGCGACGGTGGCATCTACATCGTTCCGTCCCTGGGTGGGGAGGAGCGTCTGCTCGTTCATGGCGGATACGATCCACGCTTCTCGCCCGATGGGCAGTCGGTGGCCTACTCTACCAATGTCGGTGACCTGTCCGAGGCGAAGGTGTTTGTCATGCCGATCACGGGCGGCGCTCCCCGCCAAGTGGGTGCCGACATCGTCAGCGCCCTAGGTCCGCTCTGGTCGCCGGATGGAACCAAGTTGTTGATCCGTGGATCCGACGGCGTGGGAGACCGGACCTCCCGCGAATATTGGCTGGCGCCGGTGTCCGGCGGCAAATCCGAACGCACCAACCTGCAGTCTTCTTTGACTGCCCAGAAGATCTCTGGGCAAGTATCGGATTGGCGCGGCAAGTCCCTTCTGCTCCGTTCGCGCTCCACCGTGCGGGAACTGGAGTGGGACCCCAACTCTGGAAGCCCACCGCAGTTGCGCAAGGTCACCTCTGTGACTGGGGACATGTTCGGTCTGCAGGGATCCCCCGGCAAATATGTCTTCGCCGCAGGCTCCTCCTCGGATCACCTCTGGTCACTACCGCTTGACCTCAACACAGGGAAAGTCACCGGCCCGCTGCAAGCCATCGCGCACGGCGGGGGCGGGCAGTTCCAACCCTCCTGTTCGGCAGACGGCCGTCTGCTTGCCTATACCCAGCTCAGCCCGCAAGGAGACGAACTGCGGTTGCGTGACATGTCTACTGGCCTGGATAAGGTTTTGTTGACACAGTTCGCGCGGCCAAAGGTTTCTCCCGACGGCACGAAGATAGCCTATGGCACAGCCGCCAACACAGGACTGGCCTACGGCATATTCCTCATGGAGACATCAGGAGGACAGTCCCGACGGCTGGTGAACTTTGAAAAAGGCGGACAAATCTACGGATGGACGGCGGACGGAAAGTCCCTCATCTTCTACCGAACAGCGCCGATTCGATTCTTCAAAATGAACGTCGACACCGGTGAGGAACAGGAGATCCTCTCCCACCCTAAACTCGACTTGCATGGGGCGGAGCCTTCGCCCGACAACCGATGGTTGACCTTCCATCTGCCCTCGCTGCGCAACCAGCCAGTCAAGATCACACCAATACGCGATGGCCGCGGCGCCCCGGAATCCGAATGGATCACCATCGCCGAATACCCCGGCCGCAACACCCGCCCCTGGTGGTCTCCCGATGGCAATCTGCTCTACTTCCTCTCCATGAAAGACGGCTACATGGATATCTGGGCGCACCGGCTCAATCCAGCAACCAAGCGCCCGGTTGGCGAGGCGTTTGCCATCGTCCATTTTCATGAGACTCGCAAGTCCCCCAACGCAACTGGGGCAGCTGCCTTCGGACCCGCCATCGGCAACAACCAGATCATCTTCTCCCTGATGGAACAATCGGCGAACGTCTGGATCGCCGAGGCCCAATAGAAGCGCTGACTTCGTAGCTGCCGCGGGCAAATCCTCCTCTTGCCTCCGCATGAAGCGATTCCTCCCCGAACCTCGCTTACCTCAGTAGAATGCTGGCATCGCCTCCAGCGCGAATGTTATTCTTAGCAAATCCTGGGAGATTTCTTTGCCCCCCGCGGCCAGAGTTACAGATAATGTCGCCCATCCGCTTCCGCCCGTGCTGAACCCCGGCCCGGGGAGTCCCAACGTATTGATCGGATATCTACCAGCCTGGCGTGGCGTGCCCGCGGCCGTGGCCAGCGTGCTGCAAGCCGCCAAAAAAATCTCCGACGCAGCTATCCAAGCCGCCGAAGCAGCCACCCTCGCCGCCGCCGGCACTCCCGGAGCACCCGCCGCCAAAGCCGCGGAAGAAACGGCCAAATCGACTGCCGCCGCGTCCATGGGGAGCATGGTCACCAGCATGGCGGGCGGCGCCGATATCCACGCCTGCACTACTCCCCTTCCCGTGCCGCCACATGGACCCGGCGTCGTCATCGACGGATCCCCCACTGTTCTCATCAACAACCTCCCCGCCTGCCGCCTCGGCGATACCATCCTCGAACCCGTCGGCCCCCCCAACAAAATCGTCAAAGGCGAGCCCACCGTCATCATCGGCCAAAGCGGCAGCGGCGCCGGCGGGTCGAGCAGCAGCGGGTCGGCAGGCACAGCCACAGCAACTCCTCCCGAAACAGCAGGCGAAGCAAAGTATCAACCGGCATCCGGCGGCCCGTTTGCGCCCGTGGTTCCATCCAGCAGCACACCGCCCGCCGGTTCCACATTCAGCCAGCGGATGCAGGAGGCTCGAGAAACATGCTCGTGCTTCACTTGCCCGCCGTAACCAAACATGATCGAGCAGAAACTACTACCGGCGCCACAACTGGCCTCTCTAGCCAGTTCAGGGAGGCTGTTCGCCATCGTCGATGCCTGTGGCAATCCCGCCGTGCTGCCGCGCGTCAATGCCAATCCCGGCCAAGCCATCTGCCTCGCCGAAAGCCGCGTGCGCGAGCAGGCGCCCGATGCAGTCCCGTTCCTGTTCCGCGTGGACGCCGGCATCCTCGATTGGGTGAAAGGATTCTGGACCGAGCCCTGGGGCATTTTCGTCGCCACTGAAATCGACCCGATGAGCCTCTATTCCCATCTGGCGAATTTCCTTGTGGTGGAACTTCCCGGCAACAAGAAGCGCGCCTTCCGCTATTACGATCCGCGGCTGCTCAAGGCGTTCCTCCAGTCGTGCACCCCCGATCAACTGCGCACGTTCTTCGGGCCGATCCGGGGTTTTGGCGTGCCGTCCGGCGACGAAGTACAGTTTCTCGTCGAGGACACCCGCGCCACGGCCAACGCCGTTAGCAAACTGGCCACGCCATCGGGGCTCTTCCCCATCTTCGCGCCGCAAATCGAAAAACTGCAGAAAGCCACTGACGAAAATCTCCGCGGCATCGCCATCGAACACCTTCAATCCGAGCATCCGGCGCTGGTGAAGGATATTACTAAGGAAGCGCTGATTGCGCGAGTGGACGCCGCCATCGCCGCGGCGCGCAACTACAAACTCACGGAGCGCGGCACGATCCTGGCCTTCGTCACGCTTAGCTTCGACGCGGGAGCCAAGTTTCATTCGCATCCGAAAATCCAGCCGCTGCTTGCCGACATGGGCAAACCCGGCAAAGTCCGTATGCAACTGGTGTTGACCCGAGTCCCCGACAACGTCTGGTCGCAGTTGCGCCTTGCAGCGGGAAGGGGGGCTTAGCGCACCATGGACCCCTTTCAGGGCATTCAGGACCAGGTGCTGCTGCAGCACCTCAGCAACCTGTTCATAGCCGATGTGAATGGCGGCCTCACTGCATCCCAGCAAAGCGAAGTGAATGGCGAGCGCGATGCCTCCGAACACATGAGCGGCAGGCAACCGTTGGGTCTCTGCCGCTGCGACATCCCGCCGCAACAATTGGCCCAGGCGCGTGGGCAGGCCCTGAATCAGCTCGAACCTTACTACCGCCAGATGGTCCCGCCCAACGTCTGCCTCCTGTGCCAGTATCAATCGCCCATGCAGGGCGAGTGGCGCATGGTGAAAGGATGGAGCGGCGGCGGCACGGGCATCGATCAGATCTGGGTCAAGCCCCCCAACTGGACCCCTGCCTCCGGCGAATGCCCGGAAGAAGTCCGCATCGTCGAAGCCAAGGGTGGCCCAGGCTCCGCCCTCTCCACCGACCCCACCTACATCGGCGACTACGGCCCCGACGGCTTTCCCCTCGAACAGGGCTGCATCCAAATGTCCCGCGAATGGGTCTATGTCGCCTGCGACCGCCTCGCCAACACCGCCGAGCCCGATGCCGAGCTCTCTTACGTTGCCGCCATGGTCCGCAGCCGCCTCGCCGGCCAAATCGGCTGCCCGCTGATCACCGGCATCGTTCTCAAGAATGGCAAGCCCATGACACAGGCGGAAATGCCCGCCGACTCCCAGGAGCATGCCGACAGCGGCGGAACATTCTCCTACGATCCCGTACTGCACACCGAGACCCTGCGCGAACAATTGCTCCGCCAACTGGGCGATCCTTCCACCCAGCCCCAGGACCTGGTCGACTCCTGCCAGCAAGCCCTCGATGCCTTGGAGGAATCCAGCCAGAACAATGTGCGGTTCCAGACCTATCTAGCCGAGTTCAGCAACCTCGTGAACAACCTGGGACAGATCGCCGAAGGTCAGCAAAACTCCCCTCTCCTCAATCACGCCCTCAACATCCTCCAGGAGTTCAACAAACAGGTGGAACGGCGTCAGGCCCTGATCGACCACAAGGTGGAGCAGTATCTCAAAACCTACGACCCCTTCAAGACTCTCCGGGATAACCCCAACTGGATGGCCAAGGCGCTTTCCGAGTGCGAGAAGGCCGCCAACACCCAGATCTACAGGAACCTCAACGAGGTCACCGGAGAGCTGATGGCCGCCAACTACATGATGCAGCGGCCCGGCTTTGTCATGCTCAAAGGCTGGAGTGGAGGCGGCACCGGCATCGATCAGGTGTGGCTCCGCTCTCCCGCCAATCCCGACGCCACGCTCGAGCAGTTGCTGCAGGCGCCGCCCGACGATCTGGAAGTCATCATTGTCGAAGCCAAAGGCGGCAGCGCCAAACTGAACGACATGCCTGTTTACGTGGGCGCCGTCCTCCCCAACGGCCAACGTCTGGACGGCGGTTGCCTCCAGATGGACCCCAACTGGGTGGGACTCCACGCGATCGGAATGGTGCAGGAAGCCCAGGACAATCCACTCAAAGCCGCCGCCGGACAACTCATTCTCACCGGCATGCAAAGCGGCAAGCCCAAGGTCCGCGGCATCGGCATCTCCAACGGGGCGCCGATGAGCACCGAGGACTACGAGCACCTCGATGTCGCCAGCGCCTCCGATGTCGACGGGTTGCCAGAAAATGTGATCAAATACGGACCCTAATGCACCGCCCACTGGAAGGACTGAACCAACTTACCGAAACGGACCTCCGGCGCATGCTGGCCGACTATGATGCTCGCCTGGCCCGCAGCAGCGCCGCTGTAGCTGCCAATGCCACCCTCCGCTCGCGAGCCGAGTTCCTCGCCGACGCCGCCATTATCCGCCGTATGACGGCCTGCTGCCGCTACGCGCTCCAGGAGCACCTCGAGACCATTCCCACTCTGCTGTCGGAAGCGGTGGATTGTTACATGACGATGTTTTCGCTCCGCAACCTGTGGCAGGAAGCCGATCTGCGGGCTCAGAAGAAACCCATCGACGTCTCGTTCTTCTCCGCTGAGCGCATGTACGCCGCCGTCATTGACTCGCTGATCCTGGGGAGGAAGAAAGTTCTGGAAAGGGTCGCCACCACTGACCACGCTATTTATTCCAACGTCCACCCTCCTGTCATCGGCGCCTATCACGCCACCATCGGTGGGCTGGTGGCATACGCCGCCGGTGATATCGCTTCAGCGAAGCGCCGCATCGGGCGACTGCTGACGCGGCCGGATTGGCAGGGGAATCTCACGACAGTGGTGGAGCGGCAGCGCCCGCTGCTCGAAGGAGTGCTGGCCGTGTGCGGTAATGACGGCGCGGGCGCAGCGGCAGCTTTAGAGCGACTGTTGGCCGTGCACCGGCGCCACGCCCAGGAAGGCTCCGGCGCGCGTCATCCCGCGACATTGCTGTGCGCCGAAGGCTTGGCGTTGGCCGCCATGTCGCGCCGCGCCGGCTTGCCCGTAACCGTCGCCAGCCCTTACCTACCCCTGGAACTCATCCCCGCCGAGGAGACCTGATGGCCCACTATCTGCACTTTTTCCAATTGCCAGAGGGCGTCGCACCACCCCCTGGAACAGAGGCCACCAAGATCCCCAAGTGGATCCGCGCCAACGCCCGCCCGGTCGGTGAAATGGAATTCGGAGCCGGCCGCGCCACCTTCGTTCTCGTCGCCCTCACCGAGGTATGCGGCGTCAACCTGGCCCCCTTGCAGGAAGGCCCCTGGCGGGAGTGGGAATCCGCTAATCTGGATCTCCCCTTCGGCGGTCTGCCCCGTTCCGAAGCCCTTGCCGCCATCGAAGGTCTCCGTGTCGTGGCCGCGTCTCCGGCCAAGCAAGCCCAATTGGCGCAAGCCGCCGTGAAATGGGGTTTGCGCGATGAGAAAATGCTGGATCGCTGCGCCAAACTGGCGAGTTTGCTGGAGACGTGCGTCGCAAATGGGGGAGAAGTGGTTTCTATGTACCGGTGACCTTTCGGCTAAGCTAAGGATTGGGAGGATATGCAGTGAAGATCACCCTCAATGCCGAACAGGAGCGCCTGCTCGCGGAAGCGGTTTCCAACGGCGTTGCTTCCTCGCTGGAAGATGCGATCGACAAGGCTCTCCAATCCCTGCGAACCACTACCGCAACCGCCCAGGAGCCCAAAGCAACCAATCTCTCCGACCTGTTGATCCACTCACCGTTCTTCGGCGCGAAGTTGAACCTGGAGCGAAACCAGGATCCCCCGCGCGAAATTGACATCGAATGAACGGCTTTCTGATCGACACGAATGTGTTGTCGGAGTACAACCTTCCAGGCCCGGACCCAGGAGTGAGAGCGTGGCTTGAGACCACCCACCGATCGCTGCAATTCGTGAGTGTTCTCACCCTAGCTGAAATTCAGAAGGGTATCGCGTTGCTGGAACCGGGAAGGCGCCGCGCCAGCCTGGAGCAGTGGCTCCGGCACGACTTGGAAGAATGGTTCGCCGGCCGAATACTACCGGTAGACCGATTGGTGTCCGATCATTGGGCAATCCTCACCGCCAAACGCAGTATTGCAGGCAAGCCCTTGCCTGCGATTGACTCCCTGATAGCTGCCACGGCAATCGCCCACGGACTTGCAATCGTCACCAGAAACACGAAAGACTTCGAAGGAATTGGGCTGTTAACCGTCAACCCCTGGGACTCGGTTTCACCGTAAATACTTGGCCCGCTGGGGTATAATTCGAGCTACCATGCCCCTCGGATTATCTGCGGCAACCATCGACTCTTTGGTGGTGAACGTCGTTTCCAGCGCGATCTGGGCGTTTATGGCCAGGGCTGGTGGACTCGTTAAGAGCGTCGAAGACATTGTCTGCCCACCGCCATCGCATCTTTCCGAGACCGTTGCAGCGGCACTCGGGGACTCCACGTGGTTGCGAAACAATCAGCTTTTTCCGCGGGAATCAAGACTGAAGAAGTTTCTGGAATCACCGGAGGTCGTCGGAATCGCAAGCTCCGTCTTTGCCACTGCGAGCACCATTCCAGCAGCATCTCGATCTTATGCCCAGGCTGCTCTTGCACTCAAGACGTCTTTAGCCAGGTTCATGGACACAAAAGAGGAATTGGTGGCCGAGATTGCCGATCAATACCTGAACGCTTTGGTGGCCTGCGTCGAAGCCTCGCTCCGCAATGCGATTGAGAAAGGCTGCCTGCCAGCCCATGAAGCGATGTCGGCAGCCCGGCACAACGAACTGTACGCCCAGATCCGGAATCTGGAACGGGTGGTGATTCTCCTAGCGGAAAAATCGGACCTGGATGTTGCGAAAATTTTGGAGTTCGAGGAGAAGTACCGCGACCAGGTTGGCAAGAGACAGTCCCGGCTTCGCCCAGCCCATTTGGACTCTGGCCGAACCGTACACATTGATGAACTGTTTGTGCAACCTCGTCTTTCCGAGAAGAAGCGCATGCCCAGCGCTGGGCCTAAAGCCGTGGAACTGAGTGATCTGCTTGCCGTCCTCAACCGGAGTGTGGTTCTTGGCAATCCCGGCGGAGGAAAATCAACGCTTGCTGCGAAAGTCTGTTGTGATCTGTCATCACAATACTCATCAGCGCGTGTGTCAGGAAGAGGCGTAACTCCATCGGTTGTTGTGCTTCGTGACTATGGCACAGAACTTAAGAAGGATCGATGCTCAATCGTCGACTTCATGGAGCGTGACTGCGAAAGCTCCTATCAACTCAAACCACCTCCCCACGCGTTTGAGTATCTGCTAACTGCAGGACGTCTGATGGTGATCTTCGACGGGCTCGACGAGTTGTTGGACACGAGCTTTCGGAGAGAGGTCACGGCAAATGTAGAATCCTTCTGCAATCTATATGCTTCGGTACCGGTCCTGGTAACCTCGCGCGTGGTTGGATACGACCAAGCCCCGTTGCCGGAGGAAGTTTTCGCATGCTACGAATTAGCCCCTTTCGACGCTAGCCAAGTTTCGAACTACTCCAAGAAGTGGTTTTGTTTCGTGGAGGAGGATGAAAAGCGGGGCAAGGAGTTGGCGGCATCGTTCCTCGCTGAGAGCGAATCGGTGGCGGACCTTCGCAGCAATCCGCTACTGCTTGGCCTGATGTGTAATCTGTATAGGTCTGAGAAGTATATCCCACAGAACCGGCCGGACTTATACGAGAAGTGCGCAGTAATGCTGTTTGAAAGGTGGGACCGTTCTAGAGGCATAAAGAAGCAGCTACCATTTGAAGCTCATCTTCGACCAGCCATGGAGGATTTGGCTTTCTGGATCTACTCCGACGACAACCTACGAAGTGGTGTTCATGAAGAGAAGCTCGTTGATCGCGCTACAAGCTTCCTCCTCATGCATCGGTTCGATGACCCTATCGAAGCAAAAGCAGGAGCCAAGGAATTTGTTGAGTATTGTACGGGGCGGGCATGGGTCTTCTCTGATGTTGGCACCGATCCCAACGGTGAGAGGATCTTTCAATTCACCCATCGCACTTTCCTTGAATACTTTGCCGCCCAACACCTGGTCTCCCTGAACCCAACTCCCGATCGATTACTCGCTGTCCTCCGCCCCCGCATCATTCGGAAGGAGTGGGACGTCGTTGTTCAACTTGCATTTCAACGCCAGAGCAAGCAAGTACTTGGCGCCGCTGATCAACTGCTGCTGGATCTGATTCCGTCCTCTGGGGAGCCCCTCAGTAATAGGTTGAACATCGCCTCCTTTGTCGCAAGCAGTCTGAAGTTCCTCGTTCCAAGCCCTAAGGCGCGTCCCGCCATCGTTGAGTACTGCCTTCAGACGTGGTGCGAATGCATATTGAGCCGAGAATCGTCCGACCACGAAACGGTTCTTGGACATCTTCTTACAGTCCACGAGGAGAATCGAGAGGCTGTCGCGCGTGGAATTGAGAAGTGCTGCAGCACCAGTTTCCTCAACGGCCCCGAATCCGAACAGCACCTTTGGGCGCTCTTGGCCTTTGACGTCCTGGCACCCTTCATGGGTCAGTTGAACGTCGATGCGAACGTCAAAGCATACTGGCGTGAGTTCTCTCGAAGAGCAATCGAGCAATTCAAGGTCGAAATCCTTAGAATCGGAATGGGCAAGCCGATAATCATGATGCACTCGCTCCACCAGGGGCTTGTCAGTGTTAAAGAATGCGTCAAGCAGCACGGTATAAGCTTTATTCTCAGCATGTACCGCTTTCAACACTGGGGGGCTTTCTTCAGCCCCCTCGGCATGGCTTACGTAATAGCCTATTTGTCAAAGCGTGAATCGAGCGAATCTCAGGAGTATGAGCTGGCCTTGGAGCAATTGGAGGAATGCCTCGCAACTACCCCTCCACCCTGGCATCCGGGCAAGAGGTTTCTTCATGAGTTTGGACAGCATAGATTTGTTGCCTACGGGGAAGAAAGTCTCCTTCCACCGCCCGAAGCATCGAAGGCCGCCGTCTCCGCGGCCCTCGTACTGCTGGCAGTCGAGGAGGAACTCCGCGGTGGTGACGAAACGCTGCCGGTGGGTGGGCCAATGAAGCTGATACCGGCAGACTGGTCAACGATCCTTAGTGGGCCGAGTCAACCAGAGAAACACTTTGCACTGGCCGCATTAGACCGAGTGATGAGCACCTCGCGTTTGAAGCCGCTAATGGAGGATTGGATACGAGGCAAAGTCAAGCTGGTTTCACTACCAGGCGGAGATACACCCCTTGATGCCACGAGTTCGGCCTGACCTCCGCCTGTGTCAATGATCCACTTCCCTGTATCCATTTCTCCCGTTTTCCATAAGTAACACCTGCACTACATACCCCAACCCCTTCCGCCCCAATCACTTAATCCTTTTCCAAACTCTGGTATGATACTTGCAAGTAAGGCCTGCGAACGGATACTCGTGTATCCAATTGCTTAGGGTCCAGGCGCAGAAGAGGTCAGGCTTGAAGGAACTGAAAGTCCAACTCGCCAATGCCCTGCTGGTGGTGCTGACGGTGGCGGCCATGATCGCCGCGGGTATCAACTTCCAGCAGCAGTCCAAGTACCGCCTCCCCGACGACGGCATCGCCTGGTCCGAGCTCGGCTCCGGTAAAGATAAGAAAGTACAAGCAGTTATCGTCAGTAACGACGGCCCCGGCCACCGCGCCGGACTGAAAGTCGGCGACGTCGTTGTCAGCATCAACGGCGCCACCGTCGAGAGCGCCATCGCCGTCCCGCAGATCCTCGCCCGCCTCGGCGCCTGGAGCAAAGCCGAATACCTCATCGAGCGCTCCAACGTCCAAGTCAAGGTCAATGTCTATGTCGGCGAAGGTGTCCCCGAAACCGCCGTCTACTACCAGTACATCGTCGGAGCCGCCTACCTGCTCATCGGCCTGTTCGTTTTCGTCCGCCGCGGAAACGCCGTCAAAGCACGCCATTTCTACATCCTCTGCCTCGTTTCCTTCGTCCTCAGCACCTTCCACTACACCGGCAAGCTCAACAATTTCGACAAGATCATCTACTGGGGCAACCTCGGCGCCGGCCTCTTCGGCCCCACTATCTTCCTCCACTTCTGCCTCAGCTTCCCGGAACGCCGCCCCTGGCTCCGCGGCAATCGCATCTACTGGCTCTACACCCCGGCCACATTGATCTTCGGCCTGTTCCTCGCCATCGGTACCGGCTCGCTGCGCATCGACGTTTCGCAGCCCGACCTGCGCTGGGCGCTCGACAGAGTGTGGCTGGTCGCCTACGGCTTCCTCTACCTGCTCGGCGCGCTCGCCCTGCACCTGGAGCACAATCGCACCGAAGACTCCATGGTCCGCTCGCAATTGCGCTGGCTGCGGAATGGCGTGGTGTTCGGCATCGTTCCGTTCACCCTGTTCTACATGCTGCCCTACGCCGCCGGAAGCATTCCCGGCCCCTGGATGAAGATGTCCGTGCTCAGTCTGCCCCTCATTCCGCTGACTTGGGCCTACGCCATCATCCGCTACCGCCTGATGGACGTCGACGTCATCTTCCAACAGGGCTACGCCTACACGCTGGCGACCGTGGCAGTCATCGGCCTCTTCTATGCAATGGTCACCTCGTTCAATCACTACGAGGAGTTGACTCCCTCCGCCATGGTGGCGATGATCCTCATTTCCACCTTCGCCTTCCAGCCCATCCGCAGTTGGACCCAGGAACAACTGGACCGCTATTTCTTTTACAAAGACCGCTACGATTACCGCCGCACCCTCACCGAGTTCGCCCGCGAATTGAGCTCGGAAACCGACCCCGACCGGCTCATGAATTCCGTCATTGACCGGATCAAGCGGACCCTCGGCATCAAGCATGCAGCAGTCTTTCTGCACGGCCAGGACGACGCCTTCCGGCTCACCAAGACCACCCGCACGCTCGATCAGTTGACGCTCGGCCGTCTCGATCTGTCCTTCCTGCTATCGCAGCCCACAAAACGTTTCTTCTTCTTTGAACGTACCCGCTACGCCCTCGACGTGGTCTCGCAGGATTGGCCCGCCACGGTCCGCCACACCATCGCCGATCTCGATTTCACCTACTACTTCCCCTGCACTGTGCGCGGCAAAACGATCGCCTACCTCGGCCTCAGCCGCACCGATCAGGATGACTTCCTTCCCACCGACGACCTCGACCTCGTGCAATCCCTGGCGGGCTACCTCGCCATCGCGCTCGAAAACGCCCAGCTCTATCAATCCCTCGAACGCAAGGCCGAAGAGTTTGAGCGCCTCAAAGAGTTCAGCGAAAACATCGTCGAGTCGATCAACGTCGGCATCCTCGCCGCCGACCTCGATGATCGCGTCGAAAGCTGGAACACGCAGCTCGAGCGCCTCACCGGCATCACGCGGGCCCATGCGGTGGGCCGCAAGCTGTGCGAACTGCTCCCCGAAGATCTCTGCCAGCGCCTCAACCAGGTGCGCGGCGAAGCAGGCGTACACCACATCCTCAAGTTCAAGCTGCGCACCACCACCGCCATCGCCGCAACCGCCGCCAACGGGCACAACGGCCACACCAATGGCAACGGAAAAGGCCACATGCGCCCCGTGCAGGAATCCATCGTCAACCTCGCCATCGCCCCGCTGGTTTCGAAGGAATTCGAACAGATCGGCCGCCTCGTCATCTTCGACGACATCACCGAACGCAGCGCCCTCGAACGGCAACTGGTGCAGGCCGACAAGCTCAGTTCCATCGGTCTGCTCGCCGCCGGCGTGGCTCACGAAGTCAATACGCCGCTCGCCGTTATCAGCTCCTACGCCCAGATGCTCGCCAAGCAGGTTTCGGGCGACGACGCCAAATCGAAACTGCTCGAAAAGATCGCCAAGCAGACCTTCCGCGCCAGCGAGATCGTGAACTCCCTGCTCAACTTCTCCCGCACTTCGCCCAACGAGTACATCGAGATCGACATCAACCGCGTCATCCGCGAAACGGTGAGCCTCATCGAACACCAGTTGAAGAAAGCAGGAATCGAAGTGGCCGCCACCTTCGATGACGACCTCGGCACCATCAAAGGCGATGCAGGCAAGATGCAGCAGGTCTTCCTCAATCTCTTCCTCAACGCCCGCGACGCCATGGAAGGCGGCGGGCAGCTCAGCGTCCGCACCTGGAGCCAGGAAGGCATGGCTCGCGTCGAAGTCAGCGACACCGGCGCGGGCATCGCACCGGAAAACCTCGCCCGCATCTACGACCCCTTCTTCACCACCAAGGGCGCGAAAAAAGGCACCGGACTGGGGCTTGCGGTAACCTATGGGATTGTAAAGGAGCATGCCGGCCACATTGAAGTGGAAAGCCGCCCCAACGGCGGTACGCGGTTCATCCTCGAATTCCCTCTGGTCCGGAAACCTGTGAATGTCTGACCGTACTAACCTCGAAACGCCGCACCATCGCGGCCGCATCCTCATTGTCGACGACGAAGCCGATATTCGCGAAAGCCTCGAAACGCTGCTCTCCCTCGAAGGCTACTCCATCGACGAAGCCCCCAACGCCACCGAAGGCCTCCGCAAGTTGGAGCAGGCCAACTACGACCTCGTCCTGCTCGACCTCATGATGCCCGATCGCTCCGGCATGGAAGTCCTCAAGGAAGTCCGCGAGCGCGACACCGAAACGCCCATCTGCATGATCACCGCCTACGGCTCCGTCGAAGTGGCCGTCGAAGCGTTGAAGAACGGCGCCCAGGATTACTTCTCCAAACCCTGGGACAACGAAAAGCTGCTG
>JAFDVS010000053.1 GCA_018268935.1 Acidobacteriota bacterium
CTGGGATTATTCGGGCGGCATCGCTTCCGATTTGTTTGTGCACCGTGTGACGCGGCTGATCAAGTCGCTGGGGCTGACGTTCCCGGACAAAGTGGTGGCGACGGGTGGCAAGTTCCAGTTCCCGAACAGCAAGGCGGATATTCCAGATACGTTCAACATGCTGCTGGATTATCCGGAAGGCGTGACAATTCAACTGGTGTCGTCGATGGCGAACGATACGCCGGTGACACACATGCTGCGCGGGCATAAGGCGACGCTGGAGTTTACGCGGACGGGGTTCACGATTACGCCGCAGCGGCTGTATGAAGGCGAAGTGAAGCCGGTGACCTATGAGAAGAAGGGCGCCGAGGACATCGCGCTGCATCACAAGAATCTGCAGGCGGCGATCCGCAAGAACGAAGCGTTGAAGTGCGATTGCACGTTGGGTTATTACGGCGTGGTTGCGGCGCGGATGGGCGTGGAGAGCTTCCGCAAGCGGAAGTACCTGGCTTGGGACAAGGCAAAGGAACGCGTCGTCAATGCATAGGCTCGGTTTGCTTTGCGCGCTGGCTTCGATGGCCGGCGCGCAGAGCTACGATCTGCTGCTTAAGGGCGGCCATGTCATCGATCCGAAGAATAATATCGACGCCATTCGCGACGTGGCGATTCGTGCGGGCAAGGTAGCGGCGGTGGGAGAGAATCTGCCGGCTTCGCAGGCGAAGAAGACGGTGGATTTGAAGGGGCTGTATGTGACGCCAGGGCTGGTGGATATTCACGTCCACGTGTTTCACACGACCGGTGTGAGAGACGCATGGGCGGGCGATAACAGCGTTGCGCCAGATTCGTTCAGCTTTCGCACGGGTGTGACCACGATGGCCGATGCCGGGTCTTCGGGATGGCGGAATTTCGAGACGTTCCGGCACACGGTGATTGACCGGGCGAAGACTCGCATTTTTGCGTTCATCAACATTGCCGGGTTGGGGATGTTGACGAACATCGTGGAGCAGGCCACGGTCGATATGAAACCGGCGGAAGTGGCGGCGCTGGCGAAGAAGCATAAGGATGTTGTGGTGGGCGTGAAGACGGCGCATTATGAGGCTCCGGATTGGACGGCGGTGGATCGGGCGTTGGAAGCGGGACGGCTGGCCGATGTGCCGATCATGGTGGACTTCGGGTGGTTTCGCAAGGAGCGGCCGTATTGGCAACTGGTGACACAGCGGTTGCGGCCGGGGGATATCAGCACGCATTTCTTCCGTGGGCCGGTGCCGGTGATTGGGCCGGATGGGAAGTTGTATGAGTATTTGAAGAAGGCGCGGGCGCGGGGCGTGAAGTTTGATGTGGGCCACGGGGGTGGGAGTTTTGTTTGGCGGAATGCGGCGCCGGCGATTGCGCTGGGGTTTTATCCGGATTCGATTTCCACCGATTTGCATACGGGGTCGATGAATGGACCGATGTTTGATATGCCGACGACGATGTCGAAGATGCTGGCGGCGGGGATGCCTTTGAAGGATGTGATACTGCGGTCGACGTGGAACCCGGCGCAGCAGATCCGGCATCCGGAGGTGGGGCATCTGACGGTGGGTGCGTTCGCGGATGTGGCTGTGTGGCGCGTGTTGGATGGGGAGTTTGGATTTGCGGATCCGGAAGGAGGACGGGTGATTGGGAAGCAGCGGTTGCAGTGCGAGATGACGGTGAAGGATGGGGCGGTGTTGTTTGATTGGAACGCACGGGGTGGGGTGGATTGGAAGACGCTGCCGTCGCAGTATGGGGTGCGGCCGGTGGAGTTTTTGATTCCTCCTCCGCAGTAGGAAGGCGGCTGCGGACACCGATTCGGACCGATGCCCACCGGTGTACACCGATGTCTCGCGGAGGTGGGAATTATTGCCTGGTGAGGGCGCGGAGGAGCCACGCTCTCGCGAAGGCCCAGTCGCGCTTGGTGGTGGCGAGGCTGACGTTGAGTACTTCGGCGGCTTCTTCCATGGTGAGTCCGGCGAAGAAGCGCAGTTCGATCAGTTGGGCGATGCGGGGGTCTACTTTTTCGAGGCGCTGGAGGGCTTCTTCGAGATCGAGGAGGGCTTGCTCTTTGGCGATGCCTGCATCGAGCGCTTCATCGAGGGCTACTATCACCTGACCTCCGCCGCGGCTTTCGGCCGTACGGGCGCGGGCGTAGTCGATGAGCAGCAGACGCAACTGGCGCGCCGCTACACCGAAGAAATGGGCTCTGTCTTTCCACTCGACGGCGTTGCCTGCGGTGAGCCGCAAATACAATTCGTGCACCAGGGCGGTGGGTTGCAGCGTGTGGCCCGGCGCTTCGGACTTCATGTACTGCGAGGCGAGGCGGCGGAGATTGTCGTAGGTGAGGGCGAACAGTTCAGCGCCGGCGGAGCTATCCCCGCTTCGCCATCGCAGCAGCAAGGCCGTTAACGGCTCTTCCCTCCGGTCGCCCATGCGATCCATAGTAGACTATCCAACTAGCGCGCCTATGGAGTCGCTAACCCCACAGCAGTACGCGCGGCTTCGGGAGTTGTTCGATCAGGCTCTGGCGATGGAGGAGTCGCGGCGGAGAGCCTGGCTGGAATCGCTGCCAGAGGAGGATTCCGCGCTGGCGCCGATGCTGGGGGAATTGATCGCCTCGCACGAGCAGGAAGACGAGCAGGTTCCGGTGTCGGTGGTGTCTCCCGGCGAGATGCTGGGCCCATACAGGTTAGAGCGGCTGCTGGGCCAAGGCGGGATGGGATCGGTGTTCCTGGCGACGCGCGAGGATGGGGCGTTTCGCAAACAGGTGGCGTTGAAGGTGATGCGATTCGCGGCGGGCAGCAGTGCGTTTCAATCGCGCTTTGCGCGCGAGCGGCAGATCCTGGCCTCGCTCGATCATCCTTCGATCGGGCGGATTCTCGATGGCGGGACATCCGCCAGCGGGATCCCGTACCTGGTGATGGAGTATGTCGATGGACTGCCGATCGACCGCTATTGCGAGCAGGAGAAACCTTCGATTGAGGAACGGATTCGCATGTTCCTCCACGTTTGCGCGGCGGTGCAGTTCGCACATCAGAAGCTGATTGTGCATCGCGATCTGAAGCCGGGCAATATTCTGGTGGAGAAATCGGGGCAACCGAAGCTGCTCGATTTTGGCGTTTCGAAGGCGCTGGAAAGCGGGGAGACAGCCGGGGGAGAGACGATCGCGTTCGGCACGCCGCGCTATGCGAGCCCGGAGCAGTTGCGGGGCGCGCCGCCTTCGACGGCGGCGGACGTGTACTCGCTCGGGGTGATCCTGTATGAGTTGCTGACGGGAAAGTGGCCCTATGGGCGAGAGCCGGCGGGATTGCTGGAGACGGTGGATATTATCTCGTCGGAGGAGCCACTAGCGCCGAGCGAGATTGCGCGGCGCACAGGCGATGGCAGGCTGTGCCGGAAGCTGCGCGGGGATCTGGATCACATTCTCACCAAGGCCGTGGAGCGGCAGGCGCCGGAGCGGTATGCCTCGGCTGAGGAATTGCGGCTGGACCTGGAGCGGTACCTGGACGGAAAGCCGGTGCTGGCGCGGGGCAACGCATTGGCGTACCGGGCGCGGAAGTTTGTGCATCGGAATAAGGCTGCGTTCGCAGTGGTGGCGTTGTTGACGGTGTCGCTGGCGGGCGGAATCTATTCGACGATGCGGCAGGCGCGGATTGCCGTGCAGCAGGCCGCCGAAGCGCAGAGGCAGCGATCGAATGCTGAGGCGCGGGCAGCGGATCTGCACGATCTGGCGCGATCGTTGCTGTTTGAACTGCATGATGGCATCCGGCATTTGGCGGGGGCTACGCCGGCGCGACAGGTGCTGCTGGAAAAAACGCGAGGATACCTGGAAGCGCTGGCGCGGCAGGCGGCGGGCAATGCGGCGTTGCAGGAAGAACTCGCCGAGGTGTACGACCGGATGGGTGATCTGGAATCGACGATGTACCTGGCGGGGAAGAATCCGAATGCGCTGCGCACGTTTCGCGAGGCGCTGACGATTCGCGAGGGGTTGGCGAAGATGCAGCCTGATGAGCCCCGGCATGCGCGCGGAGTGGTGTACGCGCGGATGAAGCTGGGGGATGGATATTGGTCAGCGGGGGATACGAATCAGGCGGTGGATTGGTTCCGGCGCGCATTGCGGGAGGCGGCGGTGGTGGCTCCTGCAGACGCGAAGCTGGCGGGGATGGCGACGCACCGGTTGTGCAATCTGCTGCCTTCGATTGGAAAGACCGCCGAGGCGATTGAGGTGTGCCGGGAGAGCTTGCTGCATGCCGAGCCTTACTATGCGGCGCACAAGTCGGATCGCGATGTGGAGTATCTGCTGGTGCTGACGCACAGCAACTTGGGCAACGTGCTGCGGCTGCAAGGGAAGATTGAAGACAGCTTGACGCACTTCCGGCGCTCGATGGAATTGTGCAAGGATCTGGTGCAGGCTCAGCCGGCGAATGCGCTGGCGCGGGCGGCGGCGGGAACCACGGGCATCTATGCAGCGGCGGCGTTGGAACGGTTGCGCGATTTTCAGGCGGCGGCGCCTGCATATGCGGAAGCCATTGCGGCGATGAAGGCATCGCACGAGATTGACGCATCGGATTTGCGAGTGGCGAAGACGCTGGCGTTTGCGTTGGCGCGGCAGGCGCAGGGGTTGGTATCGATGGGTGACCGCGCGGGTGCGGAGAAGGCGATGGCCGATAGCCTGCGGCTGCATAAAGAGCTGGTGGAGCGGCCGGGTTCGACGCTGGGTGAGTGGAATGAATATGCCGATGCGTTGAACAAGAATCCGTTTCCGGCACTGGGCAATCCGCAGGAAGCGCTGCAGTATGCGCTGAAAGCGGTGCAGGCATCGCAGGAGAAGAATCCGTTCTGCCTGGACACGCTGGCCTGGGCCTACTTTCGCAGCGGGAACGTGGGGGCCGCGGTGGAAACTTCGCGCAAGGCGCTGAAGCTGCTTCCGCCGGCGGGGGCGCTGTACAACGAGATCCTGGCGGGCTCCAAACAATTTGAGGCGGCGCTCAAAAAATAAATGAGCCGTTTGGTTCCACCGATCCGCTTACGCGGCAGGAGGACAAACAACAATGAGCAGCCTTCGGGTGAAAACAATTAATGGAGAGTTTGCCACCGGTGAATACGCGGAGTGCCTTGACCAGGACATCGTGGCCTGGGGCGAGGTTTGGAACTTTCCACTGAACAAAACAATTCCCATTCCGGACCACTACCCTGCCCTGGGCGCGTGTGCCGACTTCATGAAGAAGAACACGAGCCTGTATTGCCGGTTGACCGGGCTGGCGAGCCGTTCGGGCGCCGACCTTTACAATCGCGACATTTCGGACAAACGATGCCGCAATGTGCATGGCTACCTGGTGGTGCACCACGACGTGGCTCCGGAGCAATTCGTGCACTCCTCCGGAAGCATTTTTCTGGCGCTGGGCGAAGAGGCATGGAAGATCCTGGGTGTGAGCGATGGCAAGGTGTCTGAGAAGGACCGCCATCGCGCCGTGGTGATGACGGTGTGGAAGCACAACCATCCCAGCACGCTGCAGCAGATGAAGGTGCTGAAGCGCATCATTCAGTGGGACGCCCGGTACTGAGGAGAGAGCCATGGCAATGGAAACACAAGAACTGACGCGGAAAACGCGGCAAGAACGGTATGAAGAAGCAGCGCTGTATTATGAGCTGCGGGCGCCACGGTTCCGTACTCCGCGGATCAGCCCGAAGGCAGAGAAACGGCTGCAACAGGCGTTGAACAATGCGCCGCCGCTGGCTCTGAACGAGCAGCATGAAGCAGTAGCGGTGCTGCAGCGGGCACTGATTGAGCTTGGGGATTGGCGCATCTCGATTCCCGATGGCGCAACCGGGTATTACGGCAAGCAGACCGAAGACGCAGTGGTGGCGTTCCAGAAGGCGTACAAGCTGGCCCGGCATGACGGGAAAGCGGGCAACGAGACGCTGGGCCGGCTGGACAAGCTGTATACTGCGCCAGATCCGCCGCTGCATGATGACGTGCTGTTCTGCCCGGGCGCGATCAACATCCCTCGCATGCAGCAACCGAAGAACGCCGCGTGCTGGATCACCACGGTTTCGATGATGTACTTCTGGAAATACGGCGAAGGGAATGCGGCGGGACTGATTGCCGACGGGCGGATCCGTTACGTGATTGATCGTGCGCGGCTGGGGAAGGAGAAGTGGCTGGATACATACTCGAACAACACGGGGTTGGGGAGCGCGGAGAACGTTCCGTTGTTCCAGGGGGCCTACGGGATGCAGTTGGTATCGAGCCGGGCCGATGCGGACTATTTCCATTCCACGCGATTCTGGACGTCGCACTTGCAGCGGGGCCCGCTGGCGGTGAACACTCTGCGCAATGTGTTCGGCAAGGGGATTGAGAACCACTTCGTGATTGTGATTGGGATTAAGCCAATCGCCAGCGGTGGGCCGGTGTTGTACATCATCGATCCCTGGACGGGCCAGGACTACGAGCGCAGCATGAGCTACATGGCGCAGATGATGGGGTGGGTGGAAGGCGCCGAGAACGGGAATCAGTTCCGGGACCGGGTGTTCGCGTGGTAAAGTCTTCCATCGGATGCTCCAGATTTTGATCCCATTCGCAGCGGCGTTGGCGAGCGCCGCCGCACCAACCGATGTTGTGATCTACGGTGGCACGGCTGCTGCTGTGTCCGCGGCGGTGGAGATCAGCCGCAGCGGGCGGAGCGTCGTGATCGTCGCGCCGGAAGCACACATCGGCGGAATCATGGTGGACGGCTTGGGGAGCGCCGACATCAACAACCATTGGTTCCGCAATGACGCCGCGGTGGGCGGACTGGCGGCGGAGTTTTATCGCAAAGTGGGGGCGAAGTACGGGCGGAACGAAGCGGTGTACAAGTTCGAGTCACGCGTGGTGGAAGCGGTGTTTGAGGAATGGCTTCGCGAGGCAAAGGTGACAGTGCACCGCCGGCAGAGGTTGCGCGAGCCGCTCCACACGGCGGTGGAGTGGGTGGCGGGGACACGGCAGTTGACGGCGATTCGCACCGCATCGGGATTGCGCGTTGAGGGGAAGGTGTTTCTGGATGCGACGATGGAGGGCGATTTGCTGACCGCGGCTGGAGTGCGGATGACGTGGGGACGCGAATCGAACGCCAAGTATGGAGAGACGAAGAACGGCATCCGCGGAGAAACCACGCATGCGCAGTTTCAGGTGCGCGTGGACCCGTACCTGCTGCCGGGCAATCCATCGAGCGGATTGATCCCGACGATTCAGGATGAGCCGCTGGGCACGCCCGGTGAAGGAGACAACAATATCCAGGCATTTTGTTTCCGGCTCTGTTTGACCCGCGAGGCGGGCAACCGCGTACCGTTTCGCAAACCCGCGGGCTTTGACCGGAAACAATACGAGATTTACGTGCGCTATGCCAAGGCCGGCGGGAAGTTGTGGAGGCCGGGTGCGAACTTGCCAAATGGGAAGACGGACCTGGGCAGTTGGCATGACTTATCGGCGAATTTGTACGGGATGAATCGGGAGTGGCCGAACGGGAGCTTCGCTGTTCGGGAGCGGCTGTATGCGTATCACCGGGAGTTCACTGAGGGGTTGCTGTGGTTCCTGGCCAATGACCCGGACGTGCCGGAAGAAACGCGCGCCGTGTGGAGCCAGTGGGGGCTGGCGAAGGACGAGTTCACCGATAATGGGAATTTTCCGCGGCAATTGTATGTGCGCGATGGACGGCGCATGGTGTCGGATTTCGTGATGACGGAGCATCACACGCGGCGCTTCAATCCGGAACAGGCGTCCGATCCGGTGGCGGTGGCGTTCTGGCCCACGGACACGCACAGTGTGCGGCGCATTGTGCGCGACGGCGCTGCCTACAACGAGGGCTTCGTGTTCGATGACGACAATTGGGGGCCGTTCGGGATTTCCTATCGAGCACTGATTCCACGGAAGAGCGAGGTTTCGAATTTGTTGACGCCGACGTGCCCGTCATCGAGCCACGTGGCGTACGGTGCGATCCGGCTGGAGCAGACGTTTCTTTCCCTCGGCCAGGCCACTGGCGCGGCGGCGGTGCTGGCGATCGAGACAGGCAAAGCCGTTCAGGATATCGGCTACGCGCAACTACGCCAGCGGCTTCTGGCAAAGGGCCAGGTGCTCTCGCTGGCTCTTGTGCCTAGACAGATTGAACGACAGCGCTAACGGGTTTCGAGCCGACCGGGACCATGGTGAGCAGGGTGGGGAACTTGGCGCGGCGTGCAGCGGATTGGGTGAGGACGGCCATGTCGCCGCTCTGCTGGTTGAGGACGAGGATGTACTGGTTATCGGGTGTGATCACGACCTGCGAAGGCTGTGCGCCCATTTGCAGCGACGCCACCAGCTTGCGGGTTTCGATGTGAATGATGCTGAGCTGGCCTGCCTTCGGATTGGTGACGAACAGCAGTTCGGGCGTGTCGAGCGTGATGGGCGATGCGGCCATTTCCGCGGGGCCATTGCCGGCGAGGATGGTCTCGGCCACTTCCGTCCAGTAGGGGAACACGATGGCAACACCATCGGAACCTTCGCCGGTGACGAACAATTCGCCGCCGTTATCTTTGAAGCAGAAGTGATCGGGCCGCATGGCCAGCGGCAGCCTGACGACGAGTTTGGAGGAAGCCGTATCGAAGAAGCTGATCTTCTTTTCGGTATGCCCGGCGATCCACTGGCGGCCGTCTTTGCGGAAGCGGACCAGTCCGACGGGGCCGCCGCAGGGAATGGGGGTGAGCTTGTTCGCTTCGAGATCGACGGCGCCAACGATGCCGGATTCGCCAAAGCTGACTACAGCGCGGGGCTGTTCGAGCGATACATCGAAGTTAACGGGTTTTTCCGGAAGTGCGATGCGGCGCGCTACTTCCAATTGGGTGAACGTCACTTCCAGCAGTTGGCGGGGTTCATCGAGGAGCACCCACATGCTGTTGCCCTTTGGGGAAAGGCGCATGTCGAGCGGATGGCCGCCCAAAGCCACCCAGCGTTCGCGCTGCAGTTTGCCGGAAGAGATCTCGTGCAACATGCCGCTTTCCGGGGTGAGGGCGTAGACCATTTTGCGAGTGGCGTCGCCTGCGAGTTTAGTGGGTGCATGATCGAGCCGCAGATGGCGCACGACAGCCATGGCGGTCAGATCGACGGCAGCGATCGCCTTGCCTTCCTCATTGGCAATGAAAGCGAATCCGGAGAACCCTGGCTTCGGCTTCTTCCCGCAACCGGCAAGCGCGGCCGCGGAAGCAAGAAATGTCCGGCGCTTCATGCCTGGGCGGCTCCCACGGCGAGCAGCCTGTGCCCCTGTTCGAGGTCGAGCAGGCGCTGCTTGATGTCGAGGCCTCCGCCGAAGCCCGTCAGTTTTCCAGAGGCGCCGATGACACGATGGCAGGGGATGATGATGGCGATCGGATTGGCGCCGTTGGCTAAGCCGACAGCGCGCGATGCGCTGGGGTTGCCGATGCGGCGGGCCAGTTCGCCATAGGAGATGGTGACGCCGTAGGGAATCTCCTGCAATTGCTGCCAGACGTTGCGTTGGAACGGTGTGCCCTGGGGTTCCAGGGGAATTTCGAAGTGATTGCGTTCGCCGGCGAAGTAGGCTTCCAACTGCTGGATCCAGGGGCGGAACGGAGCATCATCTTCGCGCCATTCCGGTTCCGGCCGGCGGGCGCGCGAGCCCAAGGTGAAGCTGAGCATGGCGAGCGCGTTCCCGTCGCCGGCCAGCAGCAGCCGGCCAACGGGGCTCGGCATTATCGTGTACCACATGCAACTACCAGCTTAGCAACCACTCGCGGTTGAACTTGGCGTAGCGGATGTCGCGGCCGTTGTCGGCGGTGGCTTCCTGCCAGACGGCGATGATGCTGCCATCGCGGAGTTGGGTGAGGCCGGGATAGCTGGCCTGGCGATTGTTATTGGAGAGGATGCGCGGGTTCGACCAGGTGCGTCCGCCGTCCTTGGAGAGTGCGGCCACCAGCGGCCAGCGCTGCAATGGATTGCTGTTCCACACTGCGACAATGTCCGCCTGGCCCTGTAGCCGGTAGAGCGCGACTGGAGTATTGCTGCCAGTGAGCGGGCTGGGCTTTGGCTTTGACCAGGTGAGTCCGCCATCTTTGCTGCGGGCTTCGTAGTGATGCGTGGAGCCGTGGCGCAGCAACATGAAGAGTTCGCCGTTTTCGAGTTGCACGATGGAGGGTTCGGCCAATCCGTTGGTGAAGCTGGGACGAACTTTGTCATGGACGGGAGCGTGGAGATCGCCGTGGATCGTCCAGTTATCGCCATCGAGGGAGAGCAGCAAGCCGGAAGAAAGATCCATCTCGCCTTCCGTGCGGGCGTTCATGTTTTTTTCGGCCCAGCGATCCCAACTGATGCCCATGGCGTAGGAGCCGTCGCGCAGTTTGATGCCGTTGTGCTGCTTGCCGGGAGTGTACTGGCGGGGGATGAAGAGTTCCTTGGGTTGGGACCATGTGGCGCCGTTGTCGGTGCTCTTGATCATGAGAGTCCAGGCCTTCTTGATGTCGTTTGGTGTTTTCACTTTGGTGGCGAAGACCCATACGGTGTTGCCATCGATGAGCATGTTGGGATCGCCGGTGGTGAACGGCGGATCCTCCACCAGAAGGCGAGGAGTGGTCCAGGTCTTGGCGCCGTCGGAGGAGAACGCGCCGAAGACCCGGCCGTGTTTCACATCTTTGCTGGAAACGCCGAAGACGGCGAAGAGGCGGCCATCGCCGAGCGTGCCGACTTGCGGGATGGTGTAGCGAAGCATGTTGCCGCCGGATTTGGCGACGACTCCGGACTCCTGCGCAGCGGCACTAACCAGTGCCAGGGAAGCGAGAAACAGCTTTGATAACATGAGGATCTTTTATCGTACTCGTGTCGATTGCTTCGGCGCTATGGGCATTTGCATGCCAAGATGAGTTGGTAATGGACGAGCTGGCACGCGACTTCCGGGCTGCGTATGGTGGCGATTTCGAAATCCTCGCGGAGAGCCGGGAGCACATGGAAGGCTCCGCCTACCGGCTGTTTGCGGTGCGGCCACGGCGCAGCGGCACATTCTATTTCCGGCATCTGTTCGAGCAACCGGCGAGCTATCGCTTTCACGACGACGAAGCGCGGATCGTGGTGCTGCGCGCGGGGGAACAGCGGCAGGTGCGCTTTGATTCCGCACCGCAATCGGTGTGCGTGGGGGATACGCTGCTGGTTCCGGCGCCTTTGCCCGCGCAGTCGGCAGAGCACCGGTTTGTGAAGGAGAGCCGGTTTCCCCGGTATTACGACAGTGAGTTTACAGGCAGCGGTTTTCGCCAAGCGGACCGGAGGCAGATGCATGGGCCGCTGCGGTATGCGGGGCGGGAATCGCATGTTGCGGTGCATCGCGACGGGCGCATGGCCACGCTCAGTTCTGAGGCGTTTTTTGAAGCAGCGTCTGTAGGGCGATGCAATCTGCGGTTGCACGAGATGGCGGCAGCGCTTTCGATTGTCGCGGTGAGCAACGAGGCGCCGATTCAGACGCTGCTGGGGCATATATCGACACACGCCTTCGATAAACCGGAGCTTTTGTCCACGGGATGGTCGACGTTTCACACGAGCCTGGTGATGATGCGACCGGGTGACCGGCTTCGAGTTAGTTATGGCCGAAAAACCGTGCCTTCCGGCGAGGCGCCGCAACAGTTGGCGGATGAGGTTGAGCCACTTGTGGCGGTGGCGCCTTTGGATGTGGCGCAGCAACCGGTATGGAACGCGTGGAGCGCGCGCGGAATTACTACACGTTCTTGACAGGACGCACGACACCGCCGGGGCGTCCGTAGGTGTGGCGCTTGGCGGTGAACGTTGCCTCACCGTATTCGCCCAGGCCGACCTTGCCGGTCATCGTGTCGCCGGAAACCTGCCCTTGAAACTCATAGCCGATGCGGGTTCCTTCGAAGCGATGCGAACTGGTGAAGAAGACGTCGTTTCCGGACACAGAGCCGCGCAAATCGCTATCGAGGAACTCGCCGTGGTGCGAACCGACGAGGGAAGCGGCCTTCTGTTCAAATACAAGGCGGTGATTTGCTTTGCCGAGAATGTACTGCACGTTCACATCCCACTGGCCGCTGACATCCACGGTTGGAGCGGCGGGCGCCTTGCGAGTGATGGCGGGAGGCTTGGAGAGCACGGCGTGAATCCGTTCGGCGGCGATTTTCGCATCGCCGGGCATCATCATATAAGGCATGATGGTGAGCGCGCTCTGCTTCATCCCCATACGTTCGGAACCTGAGGCGCCTCCGAGAATGATGCGCGGATTGCCTTCGAGCAGGAGTTTCTCCGCTTCGACACCGGAGATGCCAAGCGCTTCGCCGTCCCATTGAATGACCAGGCGCGGGGAGTTGTTCGAAAGGCTGTCAGGCTGGCGCACCTGAGTGGTGACGCCTTTCACGCGCGTGACGCTCTTCGAGATGGTATCGAGCCAGCTCTCCCATTCTTTCCATTCGGCGTCGTGATCGCGCTTGACCCACATTTCCACTGCGGCAAGCATGCCCATGATTTCTTCCTTACCGGCCTTCATCGACCGGCCGTAGGCATGATGCGGAGCGGATTGAAGCCAAGCCGCTTTGACCAGGTCTTTACGGCCAAGCAGGAGGCCAGCGGCTTGCGGGCCGCGAATGCACTTGCCGCCGGAGTAGGCGACGAGGTCAGCGCCGCGGGAGAGATGGACGTTGGGAACCTTGAGGCGTTCGGCGGCAGCGTCGACGAGCACGGGGACACCGTGCTGTTTGGCGATAGGCGCAAGCGCCTGGAGACCGAGCGGGCCATCGTCGCCGGGACCGGCGAGCACCATCACCATGCCGGTGCGTTCATTGAAGGCCTTTTTGAATTCTTCTATGGTACGGACATCGACAAACTTTCCGCCCGCGCCGCGCACGGCGTGATCGTAGACGTTGCGCGAGTAGGCAGGTGCGATGACTTCGTTCTTCAAGCCGCGCCCATCGGGCAGGCGCTGCATTTTTTCCGGATCCGCGCCGGCAATGCATGCGGCGGTGGCATGCGCCAGGGCGGCCGCACAACCGTTCGACACCATGCCCCATTCCGCTCCGGTCAATTCCGCGAGGCGCTTGCCGACGGCGTCCATCAGTTCATCGAGGTGGACGTAGTGGCGCGATGCCGCTTCCATCGCCAGTTTGACCTCAGGGAGCGACTGCGAACCGGAGATGATGGTGAAGGTTCCTTTGCAGTTCACCAGGGGGCGGACGCCGATGGATTGGAAGATATCGGGTCCGATGCGCAGCGGCCCAGCCGCCCACAGACGGCTCGGTACGGATTGCAGGTATGCCAGCAGGGCGCCCCCGCTGAACAGGTCGCGTCGCGAGAAGAATGAGCGTAGCATTGTCTTCCCACTCTACTCCACATCCTGCTTGTATCGCACCCGTTCGAGGAAGAGGCCGGCGGCGGGGGCTGTCCATTCGGAGACCTTCATGCCCTGGCCGCATTTGCCGTCCAGTAACTGGCGGAACTGCTCGATGGTTATTTCTTTCTTACCCAGTTTTACAAGAATTCCTACAATACGGCGCACCATACGCCATAAGAAATGGGACGCCTCGATACGAAATAGAATGAGGTCGCCATGCTCCTCGACTTCCGCTTTGTCCACCACGACGATGGTGGATTCGAGTGGCTTCGAAGGATCGACGGCACGGAAGCAGACGAAGTCATGGCGGCCGGCCAGCAGCGCGGCGGCCTCGCGCATCGAATCGATGTCGAGTGGTTCCTTGATCCACCACACGTGTTTTTTGGCGAAGGCGTTTTTGCGCCGCGAGATCTGATAGACATAGCTGCGGGAGACAGCGTCGTGGCGGGCATGAAAGCGGGAAGGCACCTCCTCCACCTGTAAAATCACGATTTCCGCAGGCAAACGGTCATTGAGTCCGCGCAAGATCTGCTCGGGGTGCAGCCGTTGCTTTGAGGAGGTGCGGAAGTGGGCCACCTGCGCCAGAGCGTGGACACCGGCGTCCGTTCTGCCCGCGCCCTGGATATCGACCGGGCCGTGGAAGAGGTCCTGTGCGGCCTGGCGCAGTTCGCCCATCACGGTGCGTGCGTTGTTCTGATCCTGCCAGCCGCTGTACTTCGCGCCTTCGTATTCGAGGGTAATCTTATAGGTCTTAGACAAGACTATATTGTCTCTCAAACCGCGCGCATGAAATATCACCGAGTGAGCCTTGGAAAAACGGCGTCATTTCGACTAATATAGAGGTACCCGGTTTCATGGTGTTTTCTGCTTCCCCGGGAAAACGCAATCAAGCGCTCGTTGTTCTGATTGCGATCCAGTGCCAGGTGCTGGCGTTGGAGCCCACACAGAGCCTCAAGTCCTTCGCCCTCGAACAGTGGGGAGTACGGGAAGGCTTTCCGGAAGAAACAATCACTTCGTTGACGGTGACCCCGGATGGTTACCTGTGGGCGGGGACCATGAACGGACTGGTGCGATTCGATGGGGCCCGCGCCACGGTGATCCAGCCCGGCGCCAATGGCGACGTCTCGTTCCGTTCGTTGCTGGCTTCCAAGGACGGTTCGCTGTGGGTTGGATCCTATCGAGGGATTGTCTATCGCGGCAAGCCAGACCGTTTTCTCACGCTCGCCAATCCCACGTTCCACGTCAAGGCGGTACTCGATGGCGGTCTGCGCCCGTTGATCCCGACCCTGCGGCGCGCTCCTTCGGGGACATTGCTGGCGGCGAACCGATCGGGAATGTACGCAATCGGGGAAGGGGCTGAAGCGAAATCCGCGATGGCGGCGTGCGCGATCTCCCCAGAGGCCGGCCAGCCGCTGGCGTTGCACATTGGCGGATCCGGGAAATTCTACGCTTCGTTTCCTGGGGACGGCGTACAAGTCTGTCAGTCGGGTCAGTGGCGCCGCACCGCCACCGCCGGGACAGACTTGAGGAACGTGGAGCACATGTTGGAGAGGCGCAATGGGGACCTTTTGGCGGCGCACGGCAGTTCCGTCTGGAAGATTGGTTTGCCGCCTGCTCCCTCCGTGCGTGTCTTCCGTCTCCTCGGCGCGGGCGAACAAGTGGGGGCGATGTTTGAGGACGAAGAAGGAAGTTTGTGGGTGGGCACACAAGGGGCGGTCTGCCGGGTTACGGCCACGCTGGAGGAGTGCCGCGCGCTACCCGGTGAGGGCGAAGCGGTCACTGCGTTCGCGGAAGATCTCAGCGGCGGAGTATGGTTGGGAACGAATCAAGGGCGCCTGGTACGGTTGAGCCAATCGGAGTTTCACCTCACGGGAGTGCAGGAAGGGCTGACCGATCCGCGCGTGAGCGCCATCCACCGCGACCGCAATGGGGACCTCTGGATAGGCACGCATGGAGCAACGATCGCAATGCTTCGGGGAGGGCGCGCCATTGAGGTGCCGTTCGCCGCAGGACCGCAGGTTCAGGCTGTTGCCGACGCCCCATTCGGCGGAGTGTTCCTGCTGTCGCGCCTCGGATTGATGCACGCCACCCCGCGTGGGGTGAAGAAGGTTCCGGCGCCGCTGAGACTGCGCTTCGAATCGCAGGTGGCGATGTCTGAAGGCCGCAACGGCATGGTGCTGATTTCCACGGGAGAGGAAGTGGTGAAGTTGCATGCATCGGCGCCACAGCAGGTGGAGGTCAGTCCTGTGGCGAAGATTCCGTCGGTGCGATCTATGTTCGAGGAGGAGGACGGATCCATCTGGATGCTCTCCTGGAGCAAGGGCCTGGCAGTGGCGCGGAATGGTGTCGAGCGGAGCTTTGATGCAAAGCCGCCTCCGCTGCTGCGGTGGTACACGATGACGCAGTCCGGAGACGATCTGTTGTGGATGGGAACAAACGACGGCCTGTATGCATTCTCCCGCAAGCAAGGCAGGTTTCTTGGTCGCACCCGCTGGTCCAAATCAATCTCAACCTTTTTTGTTTGCGAAGACTCGGGCGGGAGGCTGTGGATGGCCACTCGATCGGGATTGCTGGCAACTCCGGGCGATGAGTTGCTCGCTTGGGTGGAAGGGCGGGGGCCGGAGCCGTTCGTGCAGCACTACGGTTCGGAAAGCGGATTGCCGAGTATCAATTTCGGATTGGCGACATCTTCGCCTGGGTGGCAGGATGAGGATGGAACGATCTGGCTGGCGTCGCTGAAGGGAGTGGTCCGGTTTCATCCGAATCGATTCCAAAGCCACCCGGCATCGGCGAGAATCGGCATGGAGCAGGTGCTGGTGAACGGGAAGCCATGGGATTTGGGAAAACCGATTTCGCTCTCAGCCGGCGGCAACACATTGGAGTTTGTTTATACGGCATTGGACCTGCGCAATCCCCGTTCGCGCCAGTACCGCTACCGGCTGGAAGGAATGGACAAGTCCTGGATTGTAGCCGGCGACCGCCGTGTAGCACGGTACACTAATCTCGAACCGGGGCAATATCGCTTCGTGGCACAGAGCGCCGTGGACGGGACGCCATGGGGAGGGCCGGCACTGCTCGCCGAGGTATCCGTCACACCGCGGTTCTACCAAACCTGGTTATTCCGCACGGTCCTCATCGCCGTGGTCACGCTGGCCGCGCTTTTGTCGATCCATTTGTACAATCGGAGCCTGCTGCGGTCGAACCGCCGGCTGGAAGCGCATGTAGCGGCACGAACGGCGGAGCTTTCGCAGGCCAAGGATACAGCGGAAGGCGCGGCACGGGCGAAATCGGAATTTCTGGCCACCATGAGTCACGAGATCCGGACGCCGATGACCGGCGTGCTGGGCATGGCAAGCCTGTTGCAATCGACGCGGCTCGACATTGAGCAGAGGGAGATGGTGGAAACCATCCGGCTTTCGGGCGAAGCGCTACTCAGCGTGGTGAACGACATTCTGGACTATTCAAAGATGGAGGCGGGAAAACTACGCCTGGAGCCCACCTGCGTGCGGATGACGGAGTTGCTGCAGTCCTCCATCCGGATGGTGGCGCCGGAGGCGCAGAAGAAGGGACTGGGGCTTTATCTGCAAGTGGATTCGGCCACTCCGGATTATGCCTGGGCCGACCCGATGCGCTTGCGGCAGGTGCTGCTGAACCTGTTGGGAAATGCCGTGAAGTTCACCCTGGAAGGCGCTGTGGATCTGCGGGTGTTCGTGCGGCAGAAGAACAACAAGGCGTTGTGGCATTTTGAAGTGGCCGACACCGGAATCGGAATCCCGGCAGAGCGAATCCCGCACCTCTTCCAGCGCTTCATGCAGGTGGACTCCTCATCGACACGGCGCTTTGGCGGCACGGGGTTGGGACTCGCCATTTCGCGGCACATCGCCGAGGCAATGGGTGGAGACATCAGCGCGGAAAGCGAAGTGGGCGCGGGAACGAAGTTCACGCTGGTACTTCCGCTGCCTGCGCCGCCGCATCAGGTGGATGAACCCTTACAACGCAAGGAAACCGTGCCGGTGGCCGGATTGAAGGTACTGATCGCGGAGGATTGCGCAGTGAACCAGTTACTCACACGGCGTATGCTGGAGCGCGAGGGGTGCGTGGTGAGCGTGGCACAAAACGGACTGGAAGCGGTGCGGCGGGTTTCCGAAGAACGGTTCGACCTGGTGTTCATGGACATGCAGATGCCGGAGATGGACGGAATCACGGCGACACAGGAAATCCGCAAGCTGAGTCACGAAGCGGCAACTACACCTATCGTCGGGTTGACGGCCAATGCGATGGACACGGATCGCGCGCGATGCCTGGAGGCGGGAATGAACGACTATCTCTCCAAACCTTTCTTCCCCGAACAACTGCGTGCGATGCTGTCGCGGTGGGGCTCTCCAAAGGCGCGCGCGCACTCAACCGGGCTCTGACCGAATCGACGCGGGCGGCGAAGCGAGTACTTCGCCTGCCCGCATGGACTCCTCCACTTGTGCCCAAAACTAATATAGATCTTTATCCCGGCAGGGGCGCGCTGCCTGAGAGATTGTTGTACCACATCGCCGCCGCCGAAGGGTGCGGTTCTCTTATCAGACAAAGAAGTCCCGTACTTCCTGGAAGTCCACGACCATTTGGCCGGCGACCGGATCGATGTAGACAAAATCACGGCCGGACGGGGTGTGAGTGAGGCGCTTCGTCCAGTCGATGCCGAGCGTGGAGTAGATAGTGGCGCAGACGTCTTCGGTATAGATGGGACGCTTGCGGCTCCAGCCGAAGTTCACCACTTTGGAGGCTTCAGGATCGGTGGCGCCAATGACGCGTCCACCCTTCACTCCGGCGCCGGCGAAGGCTGCCACCATCGCCTTGGCATAATGCTCGCGGCCCAGGTTCACCGTGAGCGGGCCCGGCGTGCGGCCGAACTCGCCCATCACGACAACGAACGTACGGTCCAGCAGGCTTGTGCCATCGGGGCGCTTCGTGCGTTTCAGGTCCAGCAACAGAGCCGACAGCGCGCCATCCAATTCGGCGCACATCTTGTACACGCCGCCCTTGCCGTCCTTGCCATAGATGTTGCCGTGATGATCCCAATCGCCATGGGTGAGGAAGAGGAAGCGCGCACCGGCGTCGGCGGCTACCATGTTGCGGGCAATGATACAGGCGTCGCCGATGGCCGAGACGCCGTATGCTTTGCGCTCCGCATCTTCCAGCTTCATGACTTTGGCGATGGCCGGGTTATCCATCATGCGGAACACCGCCTTGCCGAAGCTGTCGAACTGCCGCACCGGTTGAGGAGAATCGGCACGGAGGGCATGGCGGCTGGTATCGAAGCGGGTGAGCAGATCCCAGCGCTGCTGCAGGCGAGCGCGATCCTGCTCGTCCACAAGGAAGGGAAGGCTTCCGCTCTTGAGATCGAGCGTGAGCGGAGAAAACTCGCTGGCGAGACACCCTTCCCGCTGGAGCGGACCGTACATGTTGTTGGCGTCGTAATTCATCGCCACAAACGGCGGCAGGAAATCGGATTCCTTGCGGCGGGCCGCGGTTTCATAGGCGATGACGGCGCCCATCGACGGCACCTCTTTGCCGCGCGCCGGGCTGACGGCATGGCCGGTCTGCAGATAATACTGCCCGCGCGAATGCACGGTCTCCCAGGCTTCCATTGACCGCACCACCAGCAGATCATCGAGGGAATCCACCAGTTTCGGCATCAGCCCCACAGGAAACGCGTAGCCTTGTTTCACCGTGCGGATGTCGCGATTCTCCGGGCCCCACTTACCTTCCTTGACGTCGAAGGTATCCATTTGCGAAGGGCCGCCCAGCAGATTGAGGAAGATCACGCAATCGGCCGAGGCGCGGGGAGTGACCTTCGATTGCGCCTGCACATGGCGCGGCGCGAGCAGCGGCAGCAGATCATAGCCCGCGATGGAGAGCGCCCCAAGGCGCAGCAATTCGCGGCGGCCGAGCGTGGGGATGGATGTCTGCATCATACGCTCCTAGTAGAAGAGAAAATCGAGGCGGTTGCACATGGCCCACACCAGATCCTCAACGCCTTGCTCCTTGTTGCGCGCCAGCAGTTCGCCGGCGATATCCTTCTCGGTTGCCTTGGGCGGGCGCGAGAGCGCGGCCCAAAACAATTCTTCCACAATCTGTTCCGGAGAATTCTGCAACATGGCTTCCAGCTTCCCTCCCTTGCGCACCTTCACCGCCTCGCGCAGAGTCTTGTCGTTCATGAGCAGCGCTGACTGAATCATGTTCGGGCGCCGGTCGGCTTCGGCCGTATAGCGGTCGCACTGCCCGAAGGCCTGGAGAATCTTGTACAGGGCGCGATTGGTTTTTTCGACATCCTGCGGGGAATGGGTCTGATTGATGTAGCCGACCTTCTGTTCGGAGAATGTCACCTTGTAGGTGGGCAAGGCGGCCGTCAGTTGGTGGATGGCGTCCCAGGTTTGTTCGGCGGAGAGCCGGCGGACAACGCGCCGGGCGAAATAGCTGTCATACTCCGCTTTCCAGGGCCCGGGGTGATTGGCCGAGAGCTGATAGGCGCGGGAAGAGACGATCATGCGGATGAGCCGTCGCAGGTCGTGGTTGTGGGCGCGGAAATCGGCGGCCAGGGCATCGAGCAGTTCGGGGTGGGACGGTTGCACGCTCCAACCCGCGGGCAACGGTTTCGATGGATCCTGGCGATCCAGATCGAAGTCGAATGGAGAATCGACAATTCCCTGCCCCATCAGTTCGGCCCACACCAGATTGACCGTGGCGCGGGCGAACTGCGGATGCGAGGTAATCAAGCGGGCGTAGGCTTCGCGCGGTTTCTCCGTCATTTCCGCGCGCGCGCCGTCCAGCACGAAGGTGGGAGTGATGTCGGCGTTGGGGTCACGCTTCGGCCGGAGCGCGGATGCTGTCTTGAGGTCGTAACCGGCGCGCGTGTCCTTCACCATGAATTGCGGGGAACGGCCGAACACCGGCGCGATGAATGTCTTGCCGAAGAAGCTCGCCTGCCGGAACAGATCGGATCGCTTATGGCGGGTCAACCAGAGGTTGATTTTTTCCAGATGGCCTTTGCCGTCGTGGCAGGAAATGCATTCCAGGTTCACGCCGAGAAAGAGCTTTGTGGTGGCAATGGCGATCTCGTCGGCCGTGTCCTCGTGGTTCATCATGTAGCCATCGCCCTCAAAGACGTGGCTCCGTGCGATGAAGTTCGCAGGCCCGTTCGTCCAGGTGGAAACGGTGGACGCCGTGATCATCTCCCGCACCATTTCGTCGTAGGGGATGTTCAGCAACAGCGATTTGTAGATGTAGTCGTAGAAGGTGTTGATGCCCTGTTCCAGAAGTTGGCCGTTGCGGAACAGGTCATTGAACCAGTACGTCCAGCGGTCCAGGAAGGGATGCGTGGAGATGGACCGCATGCCTGTCACGGGCAGCGGCGGAAACAGGGAGGCAATCAGTTTCTCGCGCTTGCCGGGCGATGGGTCGGCCAGGAACTGACGCGCTTCACCCGGCTCCGGCAGGTGGCCGGTGAGATCGAGATAAATGCGCCTAAGAAACTCAGCGTCGGAAGAAAGCGGAGCAGCCGGCACGCTGTTGCGCTTCATCTTGCTGAAGATGTGGTCGTCGATGAGGTTGCCCGCGACAGGCTCCGCGCCACTCGAGCAAAGCGCCGCCGTGATCCAGGTGCACCAGAGTATTCCGACACGCATAAAATCGTATCCTTCGACGGTTATGCCTTTTTCTTTGCCACCACAACGAGACTGAGGCCGCTCCAAGGCATGAGGAACTCCAGCCGCCGCCAAAGCCAAACCGTCTTATCAAAGAGCTTCAGCCACAGCTTGCTGAGTTGCTTTTGACCCAGCAGTTTGCCGAAGAGGAACCAGGAGAGCGCGCCCATCTTCGCCAATTGATGTTCGGTTTCCACTTCCAGGCCGCGCTGCTTCAACATCGCTTCCAGATCGCTGCGTGAAAAGCGGCGCTTGTGACCCAGAGTTTCATCCAGTTTGCAGTAGAGCCCTTTGCCCTGCGGGGCAAGAATTACCACACGCCCACCTGGCTCGAGGATGCTGATGGCCGCATCGAGGGTGCGCTCCGGTTGCTCCAGGTATTCCAGCACGTTGATAAACAGCACCGTGTCGAAGCGCTTTCCCATTTCGTGAAACTGCTCGCCATCGGACGGATCCAGTTTCACCACTTCCACGTTGGGAGTTCGCAGAAAACGGTTGTGGAGAGCATGCAGGTGCAGCGGGTCGCTTTCGGCCGCAACATAGAGTTGGCGCTTCGCCATGAGCCGGCCGGAGAGGTTGCCGATGCCTGCACCAAGTTCGAGAACGGCATCGCCGAGATGCGGGCGAACGAGGCGGGTGATCCAGTTCACGTATTGCGGAGTACCGCTGAGGTTGTTGAGAAATACGCGTCCGTAAGGACGCTCGTAGAGATCGTCGACGAGCCAGAAATGGAGAATCACACCGAGCGCCTGGATTCCGTCTTTGAGGCCGATCTTCTTGCCTTCCTCATAGGTGCGCCCGTGGTAGCTGATGGGCACTTCGTAAATGCGCAGCTTGCGCTTGGCGCACTTCATCGTGATTTCAGGCTCAAAACCGAAACGGTTGGAGCGGATGGGAATGCTCTTCAGGAGATCGGTACGGAAAACCTTGTAGCAGGTTTCCATGTCGGTGAGTTTGATGTTGGAAAACAGGTTCGACAACAGTGTCAGAACCTTGTTGATCATGGAGTGATAGAACGGCAGGATGCGGGTCTGCACGCCGGCCATGTAGCGGGAACCGAAGACGGCATCGGCGCGCCCGTCGAGAAGAGGGCGGAGGAGGATGGGATATTCGTTGGGATCGTATTCGAGATCGGCATCCTGCACGATGGAAAAATCACCGCCGGCGTGTTGAATGGCGGTGCGAACCGCGGCGCCTTTGCCCTGATTCACAGCGTGGCGAATGAGGCGGATCCGCGGATCGGCTGCGGCCATTCGTTGCAGAATGGCGTATGTACCATCGGTGGAGCAATCGTCCACAATGATCAGTTCCCTGTCCATGTTTTCCGGAAGCGGCGCCGCCAACACCATCGACAAGCTTCGCTCCACCACGGCCCGTTCATTGTAGACGGGTATCAGAATCGACAAAAGCATGTATTCTCAACAGTATAATATGGGGCATGGCTGAAACTCCCGTTTCCACGTCTTCGCGCCGCGTTTTCTCCACGGCGGCCGCCACATCGGCGGGATTCCTCATCGTAAAGCCCGGGCAGGTGAAAGGCTCGCAGGCTAACTCCGCATTGACGATCGGACTGATCGGCTGCGGGGGACGCGGCCTGCACGATTCCGGAATCGCGGCCAAGAATGAATTCGCCCGTATCGCGGCAATTTGCGATATCTATGACGACCGCCTGGCCGAGGGCCGGAAGCGGTATTCCGGGGCCAAGGAGTACAAAAACTACAAAGAATTACTGTCCAGCAATCTGGATGCGGTGATGATCTGCACTCCCGCATTCCTGCATCCGGAACACTTCGAAGCGGCGGTGAACGCAAAGAAGCATATCTTCATGGAGAAGCCGGCGGGCGTTGATCCCAAGGGCTGCCACCGCATTGTGGAAGCGGCCAAGCGCGCCGACAAATCGAAGCGCATCACGGTGGATTACCAGCAGCGCTACGGCACGGAATACCGCAAGGCGTACCAGATTCTGAAGTCAGGGGAACTGGGCGCAGTGAAAATGATCCGCGCGGCATGGCTGGGCGGCCCGCCGCCCACTCGGAGCGGACATCCGCAGAGCGAAGAGAAAATCCGCAACTGGTATTTTTACCGTGAGACATCGGGCGACATCATCGTGGAGCAGGATTGCCACAACCTGGACGTCGTCAACTGGTTCATGGGCGGGCATCCGGTGAAGGCGAACGGCTACGGCAGCCGCGCCATCCGCACCATCGGCGATGTGCTGGACAATCTCTCCGTCACCTACCAGTACGAGAACGGGACTGTGTTCAGCTATAGCGCGCACCAGTTCGGACGCCAGACATACCAGGACATCAGCGAGACTTTCATCTGCGACAAGGGCTACATCCAGACATCGCGGCGCGGCTACACCGTGGGCCGCGACGGCAAGCCACCGGAGACCGTGGATACGAAGTACGACATCACACAGGATTCGGTGAACCAGTTCATTGAAGGATGCCGCACCGGGAAACTGGAGAACGCCGCATTCCACGCCGCCGAAAGTACGCTCATGGCCATCATGGGCCGGGAAGCGATTTACAGCGGCAAGGAAGTGACCTGGGACAAGCTGGTGAAATCGTAAGTTTTCAGCGCATGAGGCGAAGGGCCCGGAGGATCTCAACGAATCCGGGCTCGCCACTCAGATTGTGCAGCCGGTGTTCCACACCCGCGTAGACGATGCTGTGATCAAAAGCGGCGAGGGCTTGATGAAGCCAGTACAGCGCCGCGGGAGAATCGCCCATACCGTTGTGCACGAGTGCGATGGCGTACTGCACTTTCTTGCCCTTCCGGCGCAGGTCTTCGAGTTCGCTGAGAATACGCTGCGCATCGGCCTTGCGCCCCATCACTCCGTAGAGGTGGCCAAGGGCGGGAAGACAGCGGCCATCGGCAGGTGATTTTTCCAGCACTTTGCGAAAGGCCTCTTCTGCTTCGGCGTAGCGCCCCTGGCGTTCGTGGCACAGTCCGCGGATCCACAGTGCTTCGGAGAGTCCCGGCCGCTCCGCCAGCGCAAGTCGCGCTTCGGCAAACACCTCCTCGCAGCGGCCGGCATCGTAGAACAACAATCCTCGCTGCACGCGCAAGCGCGGATCGTTGGGCGCCAGGGCGATGGCTCGCTCCACTTCCGTGCGTGCCTGCTCCGTGCGTCCGGTGATGCGGAGCAGATCGGCGTACTCGCGGATGGCGTAGGAGTTGTGCGGAGCAAGATCGATGGCGCGCTTGTAGTGACGCTCGGCGACGGGAAGATCGCGCTCCCGATAGAAAGCGATGCCGGCCAGCAGAGCGTAGGCGTCGGCCTGCTCCGGGTTGATGGCCAGCGCTCTGCGCCCGGCCTGCTTTGCCTTGTCCAACCATAATTTCTCATTGGCGCTATCGAGATCGGCAGTGAACTCACAAGCCTGGCCCAACAGGCTCCAGGCGGCGGCGTATTTTGGTTCGCGCTGCGTCGCCTGCTCCAGCAGTTGCAGTGCCTCGACAAAGTTGGGAGGTATGGCGGAGGAGGTGTCGCGGATGCTGGGATTCTGCCGGATCAGGTCGTGCGCGCGGATATACAGCGAGCGCACGTGGGGATCGGAAGGTTCCACCGGCGCGGCACGGCGTGAGGTCACGGCCGCAACCCCGGCCAGTCCCACCACCGCGGCCATAACGGCCACGGCCCACGACCGCTGGCGGTGCGGAACGGCGGCATGCCCGGTATGGGCGAGTGGCTCTTCACGCAGCAGGCGGCCGATGTCGTCGGCCAGGTCACGGGCCGAAGCGTACCGGTCCGTTGGCTCGGCCTCAGTAGCGCGGTTGATGATGCGCGCCAGGTCACTCGATGACGGCAGTGAGGCGGTCAGTTCCTTCAGAACGCGTCCCAGGCAGTAGATATCGGACTTGGTGGAAACGGGAGCACCGCGTAGCTGTTCCGGGCTCGCCCAATCCGGAGTGAAGATGCGGATGCCCGGCCGCGTGATGGGCTGACCTTCGGGCAGAAGGCCGGGATTCAGAATCTTAGCCACGCCGAAATCGAGCAGTTTGGGGATGCCGCCTTCGGCCACCAGGATATTGCCGGGCTTGATGTCGCGGTGGATGACACGGCGCTCATGCGCATGCTGGACGGCGGCGCAAACGGCCTGAAACATTTCCAGGCGTTTTTGTAAGGGCAGGTCTTTGTCCCGGCAATAGGTCATCAACGGCTGGCCTTCGATGTACTCCATCACGAAGTACGGCCGGCCGTCGGGAGTGGTGCCGCCATCGAGCAATGCGGCGATGTTGGGGTGCTGGAGGGTAGCCAGAATCTGACGTTCGGCCCGGAACCGTTGCAGGATGTGAGCAGTCCCCATTTCTTGGCGCACCAGTTTGATGGCGACCGAGTGCATGAACTCGCCGTCGTCGCGCACGGCCTGGTAGACAATGCCCATCCCGCCACGGCCGATCTCTCGCGCTAAAACATACGGGCCGATTTTTGTTCCGATATCGGCCACCGGCAGTTCGGCATCGAGCGAAGCGGCCACGCCCTGCACCACCCCACCGATGTGCGTATCGGCGTTTTCATCGCTGGCAAGCAGCGCTTCCACTTCTTTGCGAAGCAGAGGATCGCCGGCGCAGGCACGGTCAAGAAATGCCGGACGTTCGGCAGACGGCAGCGCCACCGCTTCGTGAAACACGAGTTCCAACTGTCGAAACCGTTCGGGATGCACCTTTCCTGTATTATCATGCGGAATACCGCATGGCTGAGAAATCGGAGAACATTACGCGCCTGCTGATGGACTGGACCAGCAAGGGGGATGAGGCGGCACTGGAGGCGCTGACACCCGTCGTTTATGGGGAATTGCGCAAGCTGGCGCTCAGTTACCTGCGGCGCGAACGCTCCGATCATACCTTGCAGCCCACGGCATTGATCCACGAAGCTTACCTTCGTCTGGTGGATCAGAACGTGCCGCAGTGGCGCAGCCGGTCGCACTTCTTCGGCGTAGCCGCTCAGTTGATGCGGCAGATTCTGGTGGATCATGCCCGCGCCCGTTCGGCGGCGAAGCGTGGCGGCGGAGAAGCGAAGCTGTCACTCGATCAGGGCTTTCAGTATTCGGAAGAGCGATCGGAGCAACTGGTGGCGCTGGACGACGCGTTGACGGATCTGGCGAAGCTCGATGCGCGCAAATCAAAGGTAGTGGAGTTGCGGTACTTTGGGGGATTGAGCGTGGAAGAGACAGCCGAAGCGCTGGGCATCTCAGTGGCCACGGTAGGCCGCGAGTTGCGCTTTGCCGAAGCCTGGCTGCACAAGCTCATCACTGGGGAAGAACGCGAGTAACATGCACAGAACATACGATCGGTTTTTGGGGGCCCGCCTGTGGCCTATTCTTATCTGCCTGGCCAGCGCCGCCGTGGCGCAGGACAGCCCGCAATCGGTGCGGCGAGGGACGAAGATTTTTGACAAGCGCGTGGTGATCTCCGGATTGGAGAATCCCTGGGAGGTAACCTACGGGCCGGACAATCAGCTCTGGATCACGGAACGCACAGGCAAACGGATTGTGCGTGTGGACCCGCAGAGCGGGTCGCGCAAGGTGGCGGTGACCATCGATGAAGTCTCGGCCCCCGGTGGCCAGGATGGTTTATTGGGGCTGGCCCTTCATCCGGAGTTGCTGCGCGGCAGCGGCAAGGATTTTGTTTATGCGGTGTACACGTATGTGGATCCATCGAAACCCGCATGGAAGAAGGTCACCGACCCGAACAGTCCGTACGTGCGGCTCTACGCGAAGGTGGTCCGCTTCACCTACGACCGCGCGTCAGAGACATTGGGACAGCGTGTGGATTTGTTGACCGGGCTACCGGCAGGCAATGACCACGAGGCGGGACGGATCAAGGTGGGTCCGGATGGCAAGCTGTATATGACTCTGGGTGATCAGGGGCACAATCAGTTGGGCAATTTCTGTTCGCCGATTGAAGCGCAACGCCTGCCGACGGCCGCCGAGGTGCAGGCCAAAGATTATTCGTTGTACGTGGGGAAATCGCTGCGGCTCAATCCGGATGGGTCGATCCCGGAAGACAATCCGAAACTGGGCGGCGTGGTCAGCCATGTCTACACCTACGGCCATCGCAATACGCAAGGCATCGACTTCGCACCGGATGGGACACTGTATGCTTCCGAGCACGGGCCGAAGAGCGACGATGAGGTGAACATCCTCAAGCGCGGTGGCAACTATGGCTGGCCCAATGTCGCCGGATTGCGCGATGGCAAGGCGTATGTGTACGCACGCTGGGCGGAATCGAGTGTGCCTTGCTCGCAGATGAAGTTCAGTGATCTGGAGATTCCGGCTTCGGTGCCGCGGGAGCCCGAGTCGGCGTTCCGCACACCATTCACGCCGCCGATCGCCACGATGTTCACCGTGCCCAACGGGTTCAACTTTCAGGATCCGAAATGCGAAGGGGTGCACTACATCTGCTGGCCCACGGTTGGCCCTTCCAGCATTGAGTATTACGAATCAAAGGGCAAAGGCATTCCCGGTTGGGACAAAGTGCTGATGGTCACGACATTGAAGCGTGGATCGCTGTACGTGGTTCCGCTGCGCAAGGATGGACAAGCGGTGGCGGCGAAGTTCTGGCGCTATTTTCAGCAGGAGAACCGTTTTCGCGATACGGCCGTGAGTCCCGATCTGCGCACGATCTTCATCGCGACGGACTCCGGTGGGCTGGTGGAATCGTTGCGCGGAGGAGTGACCACGAAGATGCAGGACCCGGGGTCGATCCTTGCGTATACCTATGCGAGGGAAGGCACAGCGGCGGATCTCGAAACTTCGACGATCAGCAGGAACGAAATGCCGAAACAAGGCGGCAAGGGTGCGGCTGCCGCGGGCAAAGCGCCGCAGTTCACCGCGCAGCAATCGGCCGCGGGCAAGACGGCCTACAACGCCAATTGCGCCGTTTGTCATGGCAGCACTCTGACCAACGGTACGTTCGGCACACCGCTAGCCGGATCGTACTTCAAGAACAAATGGTCTGGGAAAACCGTGCAGGCGCTGGTGCAGAAGTCGAGGGCGATGCCTCCTAACGCACCGGCGAATCTGCCGGAGGACACTCTTGCAGGCATCGTTGCTTACGTGCTGGAAACCAACGGATCCGCGGCAGGGAATGAAAGGATGCCGGCGAGCGGAGGCGCGCTGGCAGAGATGGTGATTCCATGATGGTGACACTCGTACTGACCTCGCTTGCTTTCGCGGCGACACATGAGATCTATCCCGATCATCATTCGCGTGTGTTCTCGGCGCACAAGGAACCAGTGGCGCGCGTGCGATCGGGCGACACCGTCATCACGCGCACCTGGGATTCGGGAGGGGCCGATTGGAAAGGCGTGAAACATATCCAGCACCCTTACGTGTATCCGGAATCGGGGAATCCGCTGATGGGGCCTTTCTTCATCGAAGAGGCGGAGGTTGGCGACACGCTGGAAGTGCATCTGGACAAGGTGCGGTTGAATCGGAATTACGGCTATACGTCGTACCGGCTGAGTCCCGGCGTGTTGAATCCGGGCTCCATCGAAGGGCTGTACAAAAACTTCTACAAAATGGATGCGCTGCGGCCGGGGCGCGCGGATCTGATTCCCTGGGATCTGGATTTGAAGCGCGGCATGGCGCGCCCGCGGTTGCTCACGGGCACTGGGTTTGAAGTGCCGGTGAAGCCGATGATTGGATGCATCGGTGTGGCGCCGCCCGGTGAACGCGCGGAGACATCAGGGCCTGCGGGCAGCTACGGCGGCAACATGGACTACAACGAGATTGTGGAAGGTGTCACTGTGCTTTTCCCCGTTTATCATAAGGGCGCTTACTTCTACGTCGGCGATGGGCACGCCGTGCAGGGTGACGGCGAAGGGCTCGGCAATGGAGTGGAAACATCGCTGGATGTGCAATTCACAGTGAAGGTGCGCAAAGGGAAGCGCATCTCGATTCCGCGTTTAGAGAACGCCGACTACATCATCTCAATTGCCAGCCAGCCGGAGTTTTCTTCCAGCATGGACGTGGCCGTGCGCACGGCGAATTCGGACATGATCGAGTGGCTTACCAGTGAGTACAAGCTCACTGCGCCGGAAGCGCATCTATTGATGGGCGTCGCCGTGAAGCATCAGATCGTTACTTACTTTGGCACGGTGACGGCGATGATTCCGAAACGGCTGTTGCAACCGCGCAGGTGAGCAGAGTTCCACTGTATTCGGCAACGGCGAGTGCGAGCTTGTCGGCGGCGATGCTGAGCCCGATGTCGCGCGGGCGAAGCTCATGGATGGACAGCCGGGGCCCGGTGAGTGCAAGGATTTGCTTCGAGGGGCCGGCGGGCTTGCCTTCCGTTGTCATGGGAAGCGCCCACACACCCAGGGTTCCACTTTGATCGGAGAGGAAGTAGATCCACTTTCCGTTCGGCGACCATTCGGGTTGCGAGCTGTTGAATGTGTCCGGGAGCAGATAGGTCCATTGCGACTCGCTGTCGACCACGGTTGTGCTGACGGGGGCGACGGCGAGGCGCGAGCGGTGCGCGGCGTAAGGGACGGGGAACACGATCCAACGGCCATCGGGCGAGAGGCGTGCATCGGCGATGGAAAGATTCAGCTTCGGGTGGCGTAGCAAGACGGTGCGTTGCTTCGTGGAGAGGTTCATCAGACCGACGGTGCCCGGTGGCTCGCGATGGAAGTAAAGCACGGAGTCGGCCTGCGAGGTCCATTGGAAGGAACCTTGCCCGACATTCTCTTCGTGGATCTTCACGGGCTCGCCGCCGCTGAACGCGGAGCGGAAGACAGTGACCTTTTCGCCATCGTGGGCATCGTAGACCAGGCTTGCTCCATCGGGCGATAGCGCGGGCATGTGTTCGCGCAGCGGACCGCTGGTGAGCCCTTTCTCTGCTCCTGAGATGAGATCCTTGACCCACACTTCGAAGTTTCCGCCACGGCTGGTTTCCCATGCGATACGCTTACCATCGCGAGAAAGCGAGGGCCGCTGGTCCAGTGACGGATCGGTGGTGATGCGCGTGAGCGCGCCTTTCGTTGCCGCGGCATCGGCATGCAAAGGGAGCGTGTAGACATCGATGTTCGCACTGCGGCTGGCGTAGACGATGCGGCCGCCGGGAGTCGAGGCCGGAGTACGTTCATCCTTATCGGCAGTGGTTAACCGACGCGGGGCTGCGGTTGCGTTCCATTTGGTGGGGCTCAACGGTAAGCTCCAAAGCCGGGTGTTTTCGCCAACACGTGCCGTGAACAGAATCGTGTTTGCTGTGGGTTGCCATGTGCCGGGGATTGGCAGGCTTTCCATGTGCAGTTGGCGAAAGTGAGCCGCTGCATGCGTGGCAACAGGCTCGCCGCCCGAGGCCGGGCTCACCCACCAATCGCAGCTTTCCTCCGATGCATCCTTACAGCCGGCAAAGAGCAGGTGTTTCCCATCGGGTGACCATACCGGATCCTTGGCCGAGCGAAAACCCGCGTGAACCGGCTGCGACCGAGCGCTTTTCATATCGCGAAGGAACAGAGCGTTCGCGGAGGTGTAGGCAATGCGAGTCCCGTCGGGGGAATAGCGTGGACGGCGTCCGCCGGCGGCCAACAATCGAGGCTTGCCCCCGGCGGTGGGCACAACGTAGATGCCACCGCCGCCGGCCTCGCTGCGATAGGCGACCATGCGTCCATCGGGTGAGAAAGCCGGCTGGGAATCATCATGCGAGCCGGAAGTGATTTGCCGCGCGTTGCCGCCTTCCAGCGGGCGGATCCAGATATGAAACTGCCGGGAGCTTTCGCCTGTAGAGGCAAAGGCTATCCAGCGGCCGTCCGCGGATACAGCGGGATCAAGACCCTGCGCGAGCGCAGCAGTAGAGAGTAGTAGAAAAGCGATCATGTTGTGCGCAATCAAGCAAGGGCTGACAGGAGCCTGGTGACATCGTCCATGTTGTTGTAGAGAGCGGGCGAGATTCGAACACGGTTCGCGCCGGTGGTGGTGACCTGTACGTTGGCCTTGCGCAGTTTTTCCTGCGTCGCCTTCAGGTTGCTGGATTGCACGGTGACGATGGAGCTTGGCGCATCAAGCGGCGTGATGAGCTTGTAGCCCAACGGCGGCAGTTCCTTCTTCAGGCGGTCGCACATCGGTTTGGTGTAGGCGTAGATGTTATCCATCCCAATGGCGAGGATGCGCTTCAATGCTTCGTACTGGCCGGCGTAGGCCACATAGCTGACATTGCCTGCTTCATAGCGATGCGCCCCTTTCGCAGCCTCGTAAGGAAACTCATCGGCGGAAGCGTCGCGCTGCGGCACCCATGGCGCGTAATTGAAATGAACATAGCCGGGGAAGCTGAGATCTTTCACCACGGCTCCCTGCAACTCTTCGCGGACGTACAGATAGCCGGCGCCGCGCGCGCCATGCAGCCACTTGTAATTGGAGCAGGCCGCGAAATCGAGGCCGAGCGCCTTTACGTCCACGGGAACACTGCCGGCGGCTTGGATAATATCGGCGTAAACATAAGCCCCGTGCGCATGCGCGAGGGCGCTAATGGCCTTGGCGTTCTCCACCCAGCCATTGACGTTGGAGACCAGAGTGATGGAAACAAGCTTGGTCTTCTTGTCGATGACTTTCTCCATGTCTCGCATGTCGATGCGCCAGTCGCGATGCTTCACGATGCGAACGTCCATGCCTGCTTTGCGCCGCCCGATGTAGTCGTGCACGGACCCGGCATAGTGCAGATCGTTGGTCACCAAATTCCCGCCGGCTTCCTGAATACGAAGCCCGTTGATGACGGCCGCTTCCCCGGCCTTGGTGCAGATGACAAAGCCGATCTCTGAAGGTTTGGCGTTGATCAGCTTGGCGAAGAGAACACGCGCCTGCTGCACGGATTCGGTGGCGTACTGACCGCGGCCCTCAGCGGGACCGTACATGTGAAAGTCCATGTAGCGGCGCATGCCTTCCGCCACGTACTTCGGCAGTGGCATGTTCGCGGCCGCATCCAGATAGACCTCTTGATTGGCGCGTGGGAATTCTTTGCGGATCGCGGCAAAGGCGGAGGGGGTGGACGCAGCGGCGAGGTGAGACGCGCCGAGTGCGGCGGAACTGAGAAGTTGGCGTCGATTGATCGGCATGAAACGCTCCTGTGGCCTCTCATTCTAACTTCATCCGGGCGGATCGCGGTAGAATCTGCCGATATGGCCGTGCTGACTCTTCTGTTGTTGATTGCTTCTCTAGCGCCTGCGCAGACGCAACGCAGAGTGTTCTCGCGCATCATGACGGGAGAGCCGTACACGCTGGAATGCTATCTTCCCCAGATCACCAACGGTCCCAACTTTCCCACATGGTCGCCCGATGGCAAGGAACTCGCATATTCGATGAAAGGCTCCATCTGGCGGCAGAAGCTGGGTGAAAGCGTGGCGCACGAGTTGACCACAGATCAAGGATACGCGGGCATTCCTGCGTGGTCTCCCGACGGCAATTTCATCGTCTACACGTCGGATTGGAACGAGCAGATTCACTTGCGGCTGCTTGATCTGCGCACAGGCGAGAACAAGGCGTTGACGACAGGCAACTCGATCAACGTGGAGCCGGAATGGTCACCCGATGGATCGCGCATTGCGTTTGTCTCCACTTGGCCAAACGGCAATTACAACATCTACGTCATGCGCATCAGCAATGGTGTGGCCGGGATGCCCGTGCAACTGACGAAGGATTTCGAGCTGGTTCCGCCGACGGTCTATTACGGAAAATGGGCGCTGCACATTCACCCCACCTGGACTCGCGACGGGAAGGAATTGATTCTGGTTTCCAATCGCGACAACAAGCATGGCTCGGGCGGATTTTATCGCATGCGCGCGGAGCCCAATGCACCGCTGACGCGCTTCCACTATGAGGAAACGACGTGGAAAGCACGGCCCACGCTGTCTCCGGACGGGGCGAAGCTGGTGTACAGCTCCTATCTCGGCAGGCAGTGGCAGCAGCTTTGGGCGATGCCTCCCAAAGGTGGCGATGCGTTTCCGCTCACCTACGGAGACTTCGACCGGACTTCGCCGCGCTGGTCTCCCGATGGCACGCGCATCGCGTTCATCTCGAATGAAACCGGGGATACCGCGCTGTGGCTGTGGCACTGGTTCGGGGGCAAGATGGAGCAGATCAGGACTTCGCGCCTTGCCTACAAGCGAGCGATGGGCAAGGCGCACGTCCGTGTCGTTGATGCGCTGACGAAGCAACCGCTTCGATCGCGAGTGTATCTGAACGCCGCTGATGGCCGCGCCTACGCGCCTGCCGAAAGCTGGTTCCGCGCCGACTGGCTGATGTTCGATCACATGGATCAGGACGGTGAATATCACTACTTCCATACCGATGGGGATTTCGAAGTGGATCTGCCGCCGGGTAAGGTGAGCCTGGCATTCTCCAGAGGCTTCGAATATCAGCCCGTGAGCAAAGAGATCACGGTGGCGCCTGGTGCGACAGCCGAGCTGGTGGTGACGCTGCAGCGCATCGACAACATGGCCGCGCGCGGATGGTGGGACGGGGATAACCACTTCCACATGAACTATGCCGGTGTGTACTTCAACACGCCGCGGCGCCTGATGGAGCAGGCCGAGGCCGAAGATATCCATGTGCTGAACAACCTGATCTGCAACAAGGAGCAGCGTATTCCGGATATCGGGCACTTCACCGGCGCCCCGGACAAGGCATCCAGCGCATCGCGCATCCTGTTTCACAGCCAGGAGTATCATCCGCCCTTCTGGGGCCACGCAACGTTCCTGAATCTGAAGAAACACATCGTCATTCCGGACTACGTGGGCTACCAGAACACAATCGTCGATTCCATCGCTCCCACGAACTCCACACCATTCCGCGTGGCCCGGGAGCAAGGCGGACTCGCCGGATACGCACACGGCGCGGGTCCGCATTTCGCCGTGGATCTGGCGCTGGACAACGTCGATTTCGTGGAAGCAAATGCGCTGACCGGTATGGAGCCGCTGTACAAGGCGTGGAACTGCGGTTACAGAGTAGTGGCCAGCGCCGGTGAGGATGCTTTCCCCAATTTCTACCGCAGCTACATCCTCGGGTCGAATCGAGTGTACGTACGCAGTGGGGCGAAGCTTGATTACGATAAGTGGACAGCGGACTTTCGTGCCGGAAAATCCTTTGTCACTTCGGGACCGCTGGTGTTGTTGAAGGTGAATGGCAAGGAGCCCGGTGATGAGATCCGGTTGCCCGCCGGCTCGCACACCGTGAAGGTGGATGTCGATGTGAAATCGATCACACCGGTGGAATCGATCGAAGTGATGCATAACGGCCGGTCGCTCGGCAACGTGAAAACAGTGACTTTGGACCGTAGCGGATGGATTTCCGTTCAAGTGAAGGCCAAGTACACCCGCGATCCCATCCGGCGCCCGTTCCCATTCGCGGCCACCATGCCGGTGTGGATCACCGTGGGCAACAAGCCGGTGCGATCGAAGGCGGATGCCGAGTACTTTGTTCAGTGGATTGACCGAACCTTGGAGCGGGCGATGAAACTCTCTTTCAACAACGAAGCGGAACGCAATGAAACCCGAAGGTTATACGAAGAAGCACGCGGCAAAATGATGCAGCGTGCAGCGGAGGCAGGCGAATGATTGCACTTTTGTTAATGTTTCTGCAACAGCCGGCGGCTCACGAAATGCCACAGGAGATGGTTTGGGTGAGCCGCGAAGGCAAGGTGCTGGGCCGCGTGGGCGCGGTGCAGAATACGATCTTCTTTCCGGAGATCTCGCCGGATGGGAAGTCGGTCGCGGTTTCCTCCCGCGATGGCGAAGCGAATGATCGGGACGTTTGGATTCACGATGTAGCCAGCGGCGCCAAGCGTGTTCACTCTCCGGCAAAGGGGAACGACAACTTCCCCATCTGGTTTCCGCGCGGTGAGCAGATTCTCTTCACCAGCAGCAGAAGCGGCGAGTATGAGCTCTACCGGCACGATACGCTGCTGCTGCGGCAGCCCGCTGCACAGTATCCGCGAAGCATCTCGCCTGACGGAAAATGGCTGCTCTATACGCATGCGGATAAGAAGCGCGATTTGTACTTGCTGAACCTGGAGGGTGAACCAAAACCCAAACCGGTGTTCCCCGGAGCGTCGCATTGGACCGAAGCGGGCCGTTTCTCGCCGGATGGTAAGTCCTTCGCGTTCGTCTCCAATGAAGCCGGACCATTCGAGGTTTACATCGCCAGCGTGGAGAACCCGAATGAGCGCCGGAAGGTGTCTCGCAGCCTGGAAAATGGATGGGGTGGAGGCGGTGGCGGCCCGCGCTGGCGCGCCGATGGGAAGGAGCTGTTCTACATGATGGGCGACGCGATGATGGTGGTGGATATCGCCACGGGCGCGGCGAAGCGGCTGTTCGCAGTGCCCGGAATGAAAGGTAATTTTCCGGACGAGGCGCCGTGGCTTGCCAAGTATGATGTCGTTGCCGATGGGCAGAAGTTTGTCTTCGTGAGGACGGTCACCCGATAGTTACAGATGTGCCATCCCACGGAACCAGAGCTTGCGGGCATTTTCTCCGAGAATCAACTTCCGCTCCGCGTCCTTCAGCGGGAGCACTTCGCTGAAGATGCGCAGATGCTGTTCGTAAGTGATCTTCGGGGTCCAGATCTCGTTGGGGTAGCAACTGGCCCAGACGCAGCGTTCGGCACCATAGGCGCGGATGATCTGCATCGCCGGGTCATGTAGGTCCTGGCAGGGAAACGCCTGCTGCGTTCCTGTGCCGATGAAATCCACCTTCGCATAGAGGTTCTTAAACTTCGCCAGATCGAGCACCGCCTTCAAATCGCGAGCCAGGTTGGGGCCCGGCTTCAGATCCATGCAGTGACAGAATCCGAAGGTGAGTTGGGGAAAGTCCGCCATCATCTTCGACGCGCTTTCCACCATGGCGTACTGCATCAGGAATATGTCGACGGTGATCCCTTCGTCGACAGCGACCTTCCAAAGCGCCCGAACACCGGGATCGTCAAATGTTTTGGCCTTGGCTGATGGAATGCTGCGCAGCGATTTCACCCCATAGGCGCGAACGAGGCGGCGCAGAGTGCCCGCGCTGCCGGGATCATCGGGATCGAGCGTGCACACGCCGCAGACCCAGTCGCGATGAGCTTTCGTTGAATCCGCGAGGTAGCTGTTGTCGTAGCCATAGAAGGTAACGGTTTGAATCGCACGCACGGCGGAGACGCCCGCGGCCTGGCTCACATGATGCAAATGCTCCACCGAACCCACGCCTTGGGGAGGTCGGAACGGGTTCGGCCGGACCGGGTATTTCTTCTCGTCGAAGGAGTAGATGTGGGCATGGCAATCAATGATGAGCATCTGAATTACTATAATGGCCCTCGATGAAACTTGCATTGCTGTTCGTTCTGCTGGCTGCGGCGGCCCCGGCACAAATGCGCCGCGCCGGCTTCGCCTCGGGTTACATGTACAGCTATTACATTCCGCAATCCGCGAGCACGCCATGGAGGCCGGCCTGGTCTCCCGATGGGAAAGAGATCGCCTTTGGCATGTCCGGATCGCTGTGGAAGATACGCCCCGGTGACACCACTGCGTATGAGTTGACGGCCAACGCCACCTATGATTCCTCGCCTGCCTGGTCCCCCGATGGACGGTTCCTGGTTTACACAGCCGAGGATTCGAACGGTGTCAATCTGATGCTATTGAATGTCGCCACGCTGGAAAGCACGGTGCTTACCAAGGGGAGCGACATATACACCGATCCAGTGTTCTCGCCCGATGGCAAGACGATCGCGTTCGTTCGCAAGATACAAAGCAGGCGCGGCGCCGGGCGTTCGCCCAGCGGCTTCCACATCTATACGATGTCATTCGACAACGGCAGAACCGGCACGCCCGTTCAGATCACGGAGGAGCACTCCTTCGGGCGCGCGCGCCTCTACTTCTCCCCCGAAGACGACCACATCTCGCCGCATTGGTCGCCGAACGGCAAGGAGTTAATGCTGGTGGCGAACCGCGACATTCCACTGGGCTCAGGCGCCATCTGGCGCGCGCCGGTGGAACCGAATGCGATGGCGAAGGCGAAGATGATCCTTCGCGAGGAAACGCTGTATCGCACGCAGCCGCAATGGTCGCCGGATGGAAAACGCATTCTGTATAGCTCGCACCGCGGGTCGCAGTTCAATAATCTGTACGTGCTGCCTGCCGATGGAGGCGAGCCGTACCAGATGACGTTCGGCGATTGGGATCACTTCGATCCGCGCTGGTCGCCTGATGGGGAGCGCATCGCTTACATCTCCAACCGGCGCGGCACTTCCGAACTGCGTGTTCTTCGTACTTACGGTGGCGAAGACGATGCTGTCGACATTCAGCGGCGCGTGTGGCGGCGGCCGATGGGCAAGCTGCAGGTGCGCATCAAGGGAGCGGCGCGCTTCTATCTCACAGCGGCCGACGGCAAGACCTATGCGCCCTACACGGCCTACCAGCGAGTGGCCGGCCGATCTTCGCATCGCGACTTCTTCCATGCCGAAGACGGGTTCGTGGTGGATGTTCCGCCGGGCGTAGCCACGCTGGAAGTGGCAAAGGGTGTGGAATACAAGCTCATCACGAAGCAAGTCACCATCGAGCGCGACCAGGTCTCCATCGTGGACGTAGAGCCGCAACGTCTGGCGAGCATGAATGCCGCGGGCTGGTGGAGCGCATCCGATCACGTCCACATGAATTACGCGGGCAATCTGCACAACACACCGGAAAACCTCATGATGATGGCCAGGGCCGAGGATCTGGACGTGGTGGGGGAAAAGGTTTGCAACAAGGATCACCGCATCTTTGATCATCAATACTTCACGGGCAAGCCGCATCCGCTCACCAACAGCGAGCAGATCCTCACGTTCGGTGAGGAGTACCGGCCACCTTTCTACGGGCACATCAACTTCATCAATTTGACGAAGCACCTGATCTCGCCCTTCACAACAGGGTATGAGGGGTCGGGGATTGAGAGCCTCTACCCGAGCAACACGGATATGTTCCTGGCGGCGCGCAAGCAGGGCGCCATAGGCGGATACGTTCATCCCTGGTCGGGAGATCCGCCGCGAGCCGGCTATTCCGTGGCGCGAGGCTTTCCGGTGGATCTGGCGCTCGGTTCGTTTGAATACCTGGAACTGCACACCAGCGCGGGGCATTTCACTTCGACGGCGCCAGTGTGGCATCGGGCATTGAACTGCGGCTTCCGCATTACCGCTTCCGCCGGAGAAGACTCCATTCTTGGGCTGCACGCCACGCCGATTATCGGATCGAGCCGGCTGTATGCCTACGTCGGCGACAAACTCGATTGGGGCGCCTACGTGGAAGCGATCCGCCGCGGGCGCACGTTCGTGACGAATGGCCCGCTGCTTTCCTTCACCGTCGACGGACGCATTCCGGGCGACGAAATCCAATTGTCCGCCGATGGCGGATCAGTGGATTTGAATGCCAGTGCACAGTCCATCGTGCCGCTGGAGAAACTGGAAGTCTTTTTCAACGGCAAAGTAATCGCATCCAGCAACGGCGCTCCCATTCGCAAGCGAATCCCTATTTCGCAGAGCGGCTGGATCACCGTACGCGCCACGAACACGAAACCGCAGCATCCCATTGACGACAGCTACGTGGTGGGCGAAACCAGTCCCATCTATGTTTATGTAGGCGGCAAGCCCATTCGCTCCAAGACGGATGCGGATTACTTCGTCACCTGGATTGACGACATCACGAAGCAGGCACAGGCTCATCCCGGCTGGCGTTCCGGCAAGGAACGAAAGCACGTCCTCGATCAATTTCAACAGGCGCGCGAAGTGTTTGTGCAGCGCGCCAAGGAGGCGCAATGATGTACCGCAGAGAATTTCTCGGCACAGCGGCAATGGCGGCCGCCGCCGCTCCGATTGACTTGTCCATCCAGTGCCGGAAAGATTTTCCGCGCGCGATGAACGAGACCTACTTCAACTCCGCGGCGCAGCATCCACTGGGCAATCACGTTGTGGCCGGCATGCAGCGCTACATCGATTTCCTCCACAAGGGCCCTGGTGACGGAAGGAAGGATTTTTGGGAAGACGGCTTCCCGCAGATGAAGCCCATGTTCGCCAGGTTGATCAACGCGAAGCCATGGGAAATTGCATTCACCGGCTCCACCACGATCGGCGAGAATACGATCCTGAACGGGATGGATTTGCGTGGGGCGAACGTCGTCACCAACGATCTGCACTATACGTCGTCACTGTCGAACTACCTCACGCGGCAGAAGCTTCAGGGCTTGGATGTTCGCATCGTGAAGAACCGAGATTGGATCATTGACCTGAAGGACATGGAGCGCGCCGTCGACAACCGCACGCGGCTCATTGCCGTCTCGCTGGTTTCATCAGTAAACGGCCATGTGGAGAACATCAAGGCTCTCAGCGATCTGGCTCATTCGCACAAGGCTTACCTTTTCGCCGACATCATCCAAGGCTGCGGCGCAACGCCAATCGACGTCAAAGCGATGGGCATCGATTTCGCCTCCACAGCCATGTACAAGTGGATGCAAGGCGAGCACGGATTCGGCTTCCTGTACATAAAGGAAGATCTGGCGGGCAGCGTGGTGAAGCCAACGGAGTTCACCGGCCATCCGGACTTCAACTACGCTCCCTGGACCGCCAGCCCCAAGCCAGGAGCGGGCAGCTTGATCAATCACACAGCGACGGGCGTGGCTGCGTTCGATTGCGGCACTCCATCCGTGATCACCTACGCCGCGCAATACGAGGCTCTACGCTACATCGAGAAGCTTGGCGTAGCCAACATTCGGGCGCACGCCAATCGCCTGATCGCGCGGCTACAGAAGGAACTGCCTCCGCTCGGCTACACCTCGATCACGCCGAAGGGAACTGAATCCTCGATTGTCACGTTCCTCTGTAAGGACGCCGAAGCCGTGCGGCGCAAGATCCGTGCGAGCAGGGCGAAGATCCTTCTCACCGGGCCGAACTCAGCGCTCACCGTCGGCCGCTTTGGCAACCATATCCGTTTCTCCGTTTCCGTCTTCAATAACGACCAGGACATCAACACGATTCTTGAGGTGCTCGCATGATGATTCGCATCCTTGCTCTTTCCCTGCTTTCCACTTTCGTGCTGTGCGCTCAGCCCTTCCGCTGGACGCGCGAGCAGATGATCCACTTCACTCCGGATAATCCGTTTGACCGCTTTCCAGACGGACGGCCCAAAGTTCCCGACGAACTGCTGGAGAAGGTGAAAGGGCTTTCCGTGGAAGAAGCTTGGGGAATCCTGCGCTCCAAGGGCTTCACACATCAGCATGCGGGCCAGGGTTTCAAGAGCCTTCATCCGGGGCAGAAACTAGTGGGGCGCGCAGTGACCGCACAGTATCTGCCGACGCGGCCCGATCTGGAGAAGGTACTGGCAGCCGATGCGAAAAAGCAGGGGCTTCCTTCCAGCATCAATCAGAAAGTGATTGATCTGCTGCAATTGAACGATGTGCCTGTGGTCGATTTGATGGGACCGGCGCCTGGGCACAACTTTGGCGGCGATAATCTGCAAGCCGCTATCTATGGAGCTACGCGCACCGGCGCTGTGGTGGACGGAACGGTACGCGATATCGAGGGTCTGTTCGACATCCCGACACAGGTTTACTATCGCGACGCGCATCCCGCAGCGGTGGAAGGCGTCACGGTGATCGGCATCAACATTCCAGTGAAGATCGGTGACGCGATCGTGATGCCCGGAGATGTTGTGCTGGGCGATCGAACCGGCATTATGTTCATCCCGCCCCAACTGGTTAAGGAGATTGTGGAGAAGGCTGAATTGACGCATATTCACGACGAGTGGACGAAAGCGAAGTTCCTCACCGGCAAGTACAAGGCAAGCGAATTGTACGGCGGTCCGCTCTCGCCGGAACTGCAAAAGGAGTACGACGCCTTCGTGAAGCAAAAACTCGGCGCCAAAAAGTGATATCATACGACCCCATTGGAGGGGACAGATGTTTCAAATCCTCGGGCTGTTTGTATTAGCTGCCGCCAGCCTCTTCGGGCAGGGACGCTCCAGCATCCTCGGCGCAGTAACTGATGAATCAGGGGCCACGATCGCCCGAGCGACAATCACCGTGCTGAACACCGGCACGCAACAGAAATGGACCGTTACCTCTGCCGAGAACGGTTTATTCGAAGTTCCTGCATTAGAGATCGGCAGCTACGAAGTGAACGTGGAAATGTCGGGCTTCCGCAAGACGACGGTGCGCGGCATTGTTCTGCAAGTGGATCAACGCGAGCGCGTCGACGTCACGTTGCAGGTTGGCGAAGTGACCCAGCAGATCAGCGTGGATGCAAAGACACTATCCGTCAACACCGACGATGCGACGCTCAGCACAGTGATTGACGCGGCGAAGATCCGTGAGTTGCCGTTGCCCGGCAACCGCAATCTTTTCCGCCTGGCGTTACTCGCACCCGGCATGAGCCGCGGGCCTGCCTCCAGCGTCACCACCAGTGGATTCGGCCCCGGGTTCGGCGTCGCCGCCATGGGCCAGAAGGTGCAAAACAATGCAATCTACCTGGACGGCGCACCGTTGCGCACTTCCATCCACGGAGCGGTGCGGATGCGCCCATCGGTGGAGGCGATCGAGGAGTTCCGCGTGGAAGCGGGCTGGTATTCGGCAGAATACGGAACTCAGTCCGGAGCGCAAATTGTGGCCACCATCCGGCCGGGCACGAACAACTTCCACGGCACTCTGTTTGAGTTCCTGCGCAACGATGTGTTGGACGCGCACAACTTCTTCGATGCGCCCGGTTCCTCCAAGCCACCGCTAAGGCGCAATACATTTGGCGGTGTGCTGAGCGGACCCATCTGGATTCCGAAAGTGTATGACGGCCACAACCGTTCGTTCTTCACGTTCAACGGCGAGCTGTATAGAGAGCGCCGCAGCACACAGGGTTTCGGCATCTATCCCACCGAACGAATGAAGCGCGGCGACCTGACCGAGTCTTTCTTCCGGCGCGCCGATGGATCGTTCATCCCGATGATGGATCTGGATTCCAGGCTTCCCTTCCCCGGCAATCAGATTCCCGCCAGCCGCATTTCGCCCATCGCGCAGAAGATCGCCGCGTTCTGGCCGGCTCCGAACATGGCCCAAACCGAATTCAGCGGCACGAACAATTTCACTGGAGTGAGCCGCAACCGCGACAATGACGATCAGTACTTCGTTCGCGGCGATCACACCATCAACGACAAGAACCGGCTCTTCGGGCGGTACGGCATCCAGACGGTCAACCTGCCGGTATTCCCCATCAATCCGAATCCATTCTTCGTCAATCGCCGCCCGCGGCGTCAACAGAACGTAACGATGAACTACACGCGCGTGCTCACCCCCACCTGGCTGAACGTGCTCAAAGTCTCCTACAACCGCGACATCTTCAAAACGAATGACGATGTCAGCGGCACCACGTTCAACATCCTGCGCGACCTCGGCATTCCCGGTCAGACGAACAACCCCAGCGACACTGGTCTTCCCAGCATCGGCCTGGGCGGCATCGTTTCCGGTCTCGGCACCACAGACATCAACACGATCTGGGATGAGTCACGGCAGATTTCCGATCAGATCACATTCACCAGAGGCAAGCACTCGGTCAAGCTTGGCACGGAATTCACCATGCTGCGGCTGGACCGGCGCACCATCAGCTTCGTGCGCGGTGCTTTTGACTTCACCGGCATTCATGCCGGCACGGCTCCCGGCGTCGCAGGCAATGAACGAGGCCGCCTGGCATGGGCCGACTTCCTGTTGGATCAGCCGCAACAGGTGCGCCTCGGCTTCACAGACAAGCTGCCGCCTGGGGCCGATCCCGGCACTTTTCCACGGACCCGCTTCTGGCGCTCGCACAGCTATATCACCGATGACATCAAGCTCACACCGAAACTGACCATGAATGTGGGTGTGCGCTATGAGTTCAACTCGGCTATCACCGACATCGGCGGGCAATCGCGCAACTTCGATTTCACCAAGCAGGATCTGTTTCCCGGCGTACTGACAAAGGGCGCTTTGAACGATCCCAGCAAGAAGCTGTTTGCGCCGCGCATTGGCTTTGCCTGGCGCCCCTTCGGCGGTAACAACACCGTCATCCGAACAGGCTACGGCATCTTTTTCAACGTCAACATGATGAACATGTTCGTCCCGGCGCTGGCGGCGAACCCGCCGAACAACCTGAACATCAACGAACTCAACACCGCCGGCGTAGTGCGGATTCGCATGCGCAATGCGGATCAGGCCGCTGCCTTGAACATCAACTCGGAGATCAACTCCGCCGATACGAAGCGCGGTGTGGGAGATGTGCAGCAATGGAACTTCAATGTCCAACGCATGCTGCCGAAGACGGTGCTGCTGGAAGTGGGCTACATGGGATCGAAGTCGTCGCACTTTGATTCTCCCCGCACAGTGAATCCTTACGTGCCGGGTACAACGCGGCGCATCTATCCCAATTGGGGCCCGATTGAGAACATCTCGCTCGATGCCGCGGGCAGTTATCACGGCCTTCTGATGAAAGGGGAAAAGCGAATGGGCCAGGGAGTCACATTCATCCAGACTTACACCTGGTCAAAGACGATGTTCGATTCCTTCGCCTGCTGTGGCGCACAACGCCACAACAATCCCTACGCATGGAACCTGGAGAAGGGGCTTGGCGAAACGGATCAACGGCATCGCGGAACCACGGCCTTCCTGTGGGAACTGCCCTTCGCCCGTGGCAAGCGCGACCTGCGCGGGCAGATTCTCGGCGGCTGGCAGGTGAACGGCTCTCTCACGCTCGAAGCCGGACTGCCGATGCATCCCACACAGAGCGTTGCACCGATTGACGATGGCTGCCCACGTTGCAACCGGCGGCCAGACCGGCTTGCCGATGGCAATCTCGACGGAAGCCAGCGCACGCTACAGCGATGGTTCGACACGTCGGCTTTCGTACTGGCGCGCGGGCATTACGGCAACAGCGGCCGCAACGTCCTCTTCGCCCCTGGATTGACGAGCCTCGACATGGCCGTCTTCAAGAACTTTCCGCTTGGGGAACGGAAAGAAATTCAGTTCCGCTGGGAGAACTACAACTTCACCAACACGCCTCCCTTCAATCCACCCACGCTGGAAATCAGTTCCGGACAATTCGGACGCGTAACCAGTGCGGGGCTGGGCAGAGAGATGCAGTTCGGGCTGCGATTCCAATTCTGAACGACGATGAAATCGCCTTCGAAATTCAATCGCAGAAAGCTGATCGCGGGCATGGCGGCGATGCAGAGCCAGGTGCAGGCATCGCCGCGAACCTACGGCGCGAACAGTATCTACACACGCATGTTTGGATTGCGGCCGCTGCTCTGCGGCCGCGGCCACACCACTGTCTACGGTGGTTCCCTCATGCCCGCCGAAGTCATGCGGGCCATGATCGAGGCGAACGACTATTTCATCGACCTCAATGAGTTGAACGAGGCAGCAGGAAAGCGCATTGCGGAAGTAATGGGTGCGGAAGCGGCCCTTGTTTCCGCCGGCGCGTTCTCCGCCATGGTGCTGGGCGCGGCGGCGTGTCTTACCGGAACCGATGCGGCGAAGATCGATGCATTGCCGCATCCCACCTGGCCGAAGCGGGAATGCCTGATCCAGAAAGCGCATCGCGAAAGTTATGACCGCGCTTATCGCAGCGCGGGAATGGTTCTGCGCGAGTTCGAAACACGGGAGCAGTTAGCCGCCGCCATCGGCCCCAAGACTGCGATGATCGCAGCACTTGCCAGCACGGAAAAGGCGGCGATGAAAGATGCCCGCATCATGAAGCCGCAGGAGTTCGTGGAGCTAAGCCGCAAGTCCGGCGTCCCCGCATTGATCGACGCAGCGGCGGAGATTCCACCGCCGGAATCGCTCACTCGCTTCACGCAGATGGGCTTCGATCTGGTGGCCCTCAGCGGTGGCAAGGGCTTGCTCGGGCCGCAGGGCACAGGCATTCTCGCCGGCCGCAAGCACCTGATTGCAGCCGCTGCGCTCAATCATTCGCCCAACACCGGCGTGGGAAGAGGCATGAAAGTGGGCAAGGAGGAAATCGTCGGCCTGGTAGCCGCCCTCAATCTCTACGTTGCCCGCGACCATGAGTTTGTCCACGAGACCTGGAACAAGAAGGTGCGCTTCCTGGTATCAGAACTGCAAGGCATTCCCGGCGTCACGGCCGGGCAGCAACTGGCAGCCAACGGCCACGATCACGGATTCCAGGAACTCCTCTTTCGTTGGGACCCTGCGGTCATTCCGCTCACCGCGAAGGCTCTCGCCGAGAAACTCAAGACGGGTGAACCGCGGATCATTTATTACCCGGAATACGGCGATGAACACAGCGGCGTACTGCAAACCCGAAGCATGAAAGATGGGGAAGAGATTCTGGTGGCGCGCAGACTGCGTGATCTGTTTCTCGCTGCACGCGTTTGACAGGTTTCGAGCCGGGCTTTCGTTTGTAGAAATGAGGGCCCCATGGATAGCCACATTGAAGATGTCCGCGGCAGTGATTACGACTCCGCCATTCGTCCACCCTACGTGGCGGAGGATCGCATCCATTATGAGTTCACATTGATCCTTCGCATCTTTATGGAGCAACTGAACCCTCCGGCGGGGAAGCAGATCTTTCAAGCCCCTGACCATAACGGAAGGCTCTGGCCGGCCCTGCGATGGAACCGGGCCTCGTGGCTCGATTTCACCGGACGCTACACCGAGATGGTTTTGAAGGTTTGGGACAAAGCGTTTCTCCTGGTTCCGCCCGCCAATTTCGATGGCTTCCTCTGGCCCCCTGGCGGCAAGCGCCGTACGCTGCTGTGCCGTCTGCGAATCAAGATCCAGGACACTGCCGACAAAGCCCATGCACGAATCCGCGTGGTGCGCCTGGCGAGCCCCAGCCGTAGTTCTTTCCGGTCCAACTCCGGCCTCTACGATTCGGAAGATGTGAAATTGACGCGCATCCGCTGGAAAGACGGAGTCAGCTTTCTACACAACACGCCGGCCCACGAAGTGGGTCATCTGCTGGGCCTGTGGCACAGTAATTCCGGCGGAGAGAAGTGCAGTGAAGACCAAGGCTCCAACGAATGCTACGGCTCCAATCTGTATGAACGAATGAACGTCATGGGCGGAGGCGGCATGCTGGATCTCGAAGATTCGCGGCCATGGCGGCATCGCATTCCCTTCCACACCAACCGCGGACGGATGGCCGATTGGAAGGCGGAATGGGCTTCTTCTGAAGCGCAATTGCGCGGTCTGGAGGGCTTTGAAGTGGAAGAGAAATACAAGCAACCCTACGTCCCACCGAAGCCCGGTTTGATCGATCTGTAGCCTCAATCCACGCGCAGAAAGCCGTTGGTGATGCGCTTGGGCACCGAACCAACAGGGATCGTCTTCACCACTTCCAGCGTCTTGTTGTCCACCACCACCGTCGTGTCGTCTCCAGCCACGGCAACATAGAGATGCTTTCCATCCGGCGGAATGGTCAGCCAATCGGGATGGGAGCCCACCGGCACCAGCTTCACGAACTCCAATGACGGCAGCCGGAATGCGGCCACCGCCCCGTAGTATTTGCTGGTAGCCCAGAGCATCTTGCCATCGGGAGTGATGGCGAGCCCGTGCGACGGCGAGCCCTGCAGCCCTTCCGTCTCTTTGTGAATTCCCGGTGGATCGGGAATCGTAACGCGCCGGTACTCCTTGCGCGACTGGAAGTCCACCAGCGCGATGCCGTGGAAATCCGACAATTGGACAATGATGTCTTTTGTCGATCCGTCGGCATTCTGTGTGAAGGCCATCGGCCGGATCCCCGCGCTGAGAGTCAGCGTCCAGGCAAGCGTGTTCGTCGCCGCATCCAGAACGCTGATGGTGCTCGCCGCGATGGATCCGGCAACGACGTGCTTCCCATCGGGCGTGACATAGACGTTGTGTACCTCGCCTTTTACCGGAACGGTCTTCGCGTTGCGCAAAGACGCGGTGTCGATCACATCCACCGCACCCGCACCCTGGCGAATGCCCACGTAGACATACTTGCCATCGGGGGAAACATCGAGGTTGTTCGGACGCCCGCTGAGCGGAATGCGTTTGCTCACCTGCAACGTCGCCACGTCGACCACATCGAGCGTCACCAGTGCTTCATTGGTAACGTAGATGCGGCGCCCGCCCGGCGCCACAACGAGGCCGTGCGGCACCTCGGTTCCTTCCATCACTCCGGTGACCTGCAGCGTCGCCGGATCGATGATGTGGATGTTGTCCCCGGCGGAGTTCGATTGCAGCACGCGCACGCCGGATTGCGTCAGTTTCGCCGTCCGGCCCTTCACCCAGGCCGCCAGCGTTTGCCACTCCGGATCGTTTTGGGAATTCCAGTGCTTGCCACCCGCGTGGAAATGGTCTCCACCCGCGGAGGCCGCAAGCGGATGCATCAGCATCCGGCTCTTGCCGGGTTCGCCGGGTTTCACGAAAGCCTTCCATGCGTTGAAATTCTTCCGCGATTGCTCTTCATTCCACGTGACGGCACCTGCGGATAGAGGCTGTAACGGCGGAATACGGTGCGTGTGGCAGGAAACGCAACGCGCGTGGCCGGCACGCTGCCGCAGGAAGATGGGTTGAACGTACTGCTGGAAGAACGCAAAATCAAGCGCAGGGGGCGCCTGTTGTGCCTGAAGGGGCAGTGCAAGCAGAGTCAGGAAGAGCATCACGCAACCTCGTTGCAGTTGACGCTATCACAATTCCGTCCGATGCGTCTTCAGATCCTAGCCTCATAGGTACTGGTATAGTTCCTTGCGTTCTTCGTGATCTCGCGAGCGCCCTCTCCGTCGGCGGCGATCCATTTCTTCACAGCGGGAGGGAAATGGACAGCCAGCGGGATTTCCAACGCAGTCCGAACCTGCAAGCTGTTTGACGTGATGCGGCCCTCTTCACAATCGCGGCGAAAGCGGTCCAGGTTACCCATCTGCTCCGGCGCGTGGATGGCCCCGTCGGATTTCGCCAGGATGGCTTTTAGCCGGACAAACATGGGACCCAGATCCACCAGCGGGTCCATGCGTGCACGCTTCCGCGACACATCCTGCCGCACCTGCTCCAATGCATAGGAAAGGTAGTACAGCCACATTTGCCATTCCAGTTGCAGCTCCGTTCTCTCCGCGTCCGGATGTGCCGTTGGCGGATATAGAATCGGAGACAGCAGCATCACGGCATAGGCGTTCCGCACATGATCGGTCGGCATCACTTTGCCTTCCGTGCCGATTGCCTTTTTCAGTAATTCCAGGTTGCGCGACACCTCGGCCAGCGTTCTCTCGAAACGATTGCGGACCTCCTGAAAGGCATTGACCTCGGGCGCAGGGGCATACTGCGGACGAAAGTGCGTCTGTTGATGCCCTCCATGCAGGTTGTTGAAAATCATCCTGAAGTAGTCGAAGCCTGCACCCATGCCGGAGAACAGATGGTTCACCAGGCGGCTTGCCGGCATCGTTTCGACAAAGGTGTTCTTGAACGCGCCCAAAGCGGCCTGGCGCTTGTCTCTATTGTCGTTGCCCGAGTAAGGCGGCCGGTAAACCGACGCGCCCAGGAAGCGCTCCATCGCCATCGCCTCAGCCCCTTGCAGTGCGATGACGATGGGCATCCAGCGCTGTGCCCGTTCGATGGTGGCAATGCGAAGCCGCTCTAATTCCGCTACGGATGACATGGTGGTGATGTCCCCCTTTAACCTCTACAGCGAGTGATCGGAACAAATTTAGAGGGGCGCCCGGGAAATTTATTCGAAGGCCATCTCGACCTGTCTGTGAACGAAGGCACTCCGGCGGGAAAACACGTGACACGCCAAGGTGGTGTACTCTTCCAATTGGGAAGGGGCGTGACAGAGAACAACGGATCGGATCATTTCGCGCAGTTGCTGCAGCGGATACAATCGGGAGACCCGGCGGCGCGTGAGTTGCTGGTTGCCGCACTGTACGACGAGTTGCGCCGCATCGCGCAGGCGCACCTCCGCGCCGAGCGCCCCGGCCATACGCTTCAGCCAACGGCGTTGCTGCATGAAGCCTACATGCGCGTCTTTGCACGCCATCCTGACTTTGCCGACCGCGCTCACTTCGTCGCCACAATGGCCCTGGCGATGCGCCGCATCCTGGTGGACTATGCGCGTTCCCGCAACGGCGCCAGGCGCGGTGGAAAGCATCGGGTGCAGTTGGGCCCTGATGAGGAATCGAGCCTGGAAGGGGCGGACGCCTCGGATTTGTTGCTGCTCGATTCCGCTCTCGATCGCCTGGCGCAGGAAAAAGAGCAGGTGGCCCAATTCATCGAGATGCACTATTTCGGCGGGATGACAGCGGTGGAGATTGCCGATGTAAGCGGTGTCTCCGTTCACATGGTCCGCCAACGCATTCGATTCGGCCAGGCGTGGCTTCGCCGCAACATGAACGCTGAGCCTCCGCCACCGGAATAGCCGGCTCGCCTAGTGCAGGTCCACTCGCTCGCCTCGCTGGCGATTCTTGAACTCGCGAGCGAACTTCACGAAGTTCTCCACCACGGCCTCAAAGATCACGCGGCCCTTCTCCACCGTGGCCAGGGTGGGATCGCCGTTCACTCCCGATTTCGAGAAGCGAGTCCAGATGTCCATCATGCGAACCGGGCCCGGACTGAGCAGATCGCTCCAGATGTAATCCGAATCGGGCTGCTCCATTTCTTTCACTGCGCGATCCATGTGCACGCGTTCCTGATCGAGGTACAGGTACACCGAAGTCTCCAGTTCGCAAGCATGCGACATTCCACCACGGCCGGACTCCCTCACCTTCTTGATGTCGCCCAATGCCAGCGAAGGCCAGAGGAAGGGCGCGCACAGTGCTTCCGTTTCGATGATGGTCCGGCGTGCGACGAGATCGAGAATCGGCATGTTCGACCCATGCCCGTCGGCGAGCAGAATCCGTGTGAACCCGTGGCGCGCCACACTCTTCGTCACATCCAGAACGAAGTGGAGCATGTGTTCCATGTGGATGTCGATGGTGCCCGGGAAATCCATGTGGTGCGTTTCGAATCCATAGGGGATCAGCGGCATTAGCAGTATGTCGCCGTTGGCGCGCCGCGCCGCTTCTTCACAGATGGACGAGATGAGAAAGTTGTCCGTGTCGAGCGGAAGATGCGGACCATGATCCTCCACCGATCCCACCGGAATCACAACTACTGGATTCCTCGCTGCCACTTCCTTCAGTTCCACCCATGTGTAGTGCTGATACAGATACTCTTTCCGTGCCACTTCTCCGTCTCCTTAATCGCAGATTGGTCCCTGTTTGGGATCGATGAAAAGCCAAAGCAACGCGCCGATCGCGTAGACAGCCGCCGCAACCCAGAATACAGCGGCGAAGGTGCCGCTCACCTCAGCCAGCCACGCCGCGGCAATCGGCGCTGCAGTGCCTGAAATGCTGGACGCCAGATTCATGTAGCCCGAGGTTGTGCCTCCGAAGCGCCCACCCACGTCCACGCACGTCGCCCAGGCCACCGGCAACGTCACGTCGTGAAGGCCCGCAGCCAGTACAAGGCCGAAGATAGCCGACTCGCCCGATTCCGCATAGGTGGAACCAACGAAAGCAATCGCGCTGAACAGGAACCCGCAGACGCCCACCACGCGGCGTCCCAAGCGATCCGCCAACAGGCCTCCCACCAGGCTCCCGGCTGCGCCGGCCAACAAAGGCAGTGAGGCGTAGAACCCGGAACGCCCCAAACTCAGCCCATGTTCCTTCATCAGAAACGTCGGCAACCAGGTCACGAAAAACTGAAATCCGAATCCCGATGCGAAGTAGGCCCAGAACAACGCCAGCAGCGTGCCGTTCGTTAACAGAGAACGCCATGGGACAGGGTCTAACGTGACCGCCTGCGCCTTGCTCTGCGGATTATCCCTGTACCAGCGCATCCAAGCCAGACACCAGAGGATGCCCACCGCGCCGAACTGCGCGAAGGTCCACCGCCAGCCCGCCCACGCAATTGTCGCCGCCGCCACGGCCGGGGCGAGCGCGCCTCCTAACCGGGACCCCGTCCACATGACTCCATTCGCCCTGCTGCGCCGCTCCGGCGGAAACCAATGCGACAGCGCGCGAGAGAGGGTGGGAAATGCGCCCGCTTCCATTGCGCCAAAGGCAAACCGGATGGCCAACAGCGAACCATACGCGCGGGCCGCGCCAGTCAGCATCGTGAATAGCGACCAGCCGCCCACGATGCGGACCATCATCAGCTTTTGTCCCCAGCGGTCGCCCAGCCAACCCGATGGCACTTCTGCCAGCGCATAGGCGATGTTGAAAATGCTGAACACATATCCCATCTGCACTTGCGTCAGGCCCAGTTCCATTTGCATCGCCGGCGCCGCTGTAGAAAGGCATACCCGGTCAAAGTAAGTGAGCATGGCAGCGGTGAAGACGAGTGCGAGCACGCGTTGCTGGCCACTGGCCAGTTCGCTCAAAGCGCACCATCCTCGCCAAGCCAGTCCAGCGTGCGGCGAAACGCGTCCACGGTGCGTTCCACATCGCCGTCCGTGTGCACGGAGGAGCAGAGTCCCCCCGGCCAGCCGTTCAGATCCACACCATGGCACAACATGCCGAGCCGGATCTTGTGCACCAGGCTCAGCGGAACAGTTCCCTTCTGCACCGGCGGTGCCGTACCCACCGGATGAATATGAAATTCAGAGAAGCACCCATGGACCACCCAGCTCACACCCTTGCGCCGGATGGCTTCGTTGCAGCCTTCGCGAATCATAGCCGCGGCATGGTTGGCGTGCGCCAGCGCATTCGTGTCTCTCACCTGCTGCAGCGTCGCGATGCCTGCGGCTGCGGAAACCGGCTCCGCATTGTACGTGCCCTGGTGCATCACACGCGGCGGGCCCGTGGCCGTGTAGTCCAGCGGCGCCAGGATATCCGCCCTTCCCACAATCGCTGCACCGGGAAAACCGCCGGCCAGAATCTTGGCCAGTACGGTGAGATCGGGCGGAACCCCGAAGTGCTTCTGCGCGCCACCAGACGAGCAGCGAAAGCCGCTGATCACTTCATCAAAGATCAGCAGCACTTTCCGTGCGGCGGTCGCCGCGCGCAAATCGTGAAGAAACGCACCGCCGGTGGGAATCATTCCAAAGGAGGCGCCTGTCGGCTCCAGGATCACCGCGGCGACATCGTCACGCTCCGCCAGCACATGCTTCACTCCATCGATGTCATTCGGCGGAAGCAGGATGACATCGTCCACAAGGCCATCCACCACCCCATCGGCGCCGCCTGCGGAAAAGCACACATGATCGTGCCATCCATGAAAATGGCCTGCAAAACGAATGATCTTCGCCTTTTTTTGGAAAGCTCGCGCCAGGCGGATGCCCAGCATTGACGCCTCAGTGCCGGTAACCGTGAAGCGCACCCTTTCTGCGCTGGGGACCATTTCCCGGATCAGATCGGCCCACTGGATTTCCAATTCGTGCGAAGCCCCGTAGTGCACGCCAAGGCTCAGCTGCGCGCTCACCGCGTCGATCACGGCTGGATGATTGTGCCCGAGAATCAGGGCTCCGTGGCCGCCGAAGTAGTCCACATACTCGTTTCCATCCACGTCGCGCTTCCGCGCGCCGGAGGCCTGCGTCACATAGATCGGGTAGGGTTCCAGGTAGCGCCCGACGTGGGTCACACCGTTGGGAAACAGGCTGCTTGCCTTGCTGTGCAGACGGAGCGATCCGGGTGTGCGTCGTTCAAACTCATCAAGTATCCGCGGCATCTGTGCAATCTACCAGAGATGCCGCCGGATGCGCCAACCAGGTAAGCTAGTGGGCCTCCGCGCCTCGTGACACGTGACGATCGGCCACAACCGTCACCTGCATGTCCTTGGCGGCGCGTATCACCTTCATCACCAGGTTCCGCCTGCCGGCAAACAAGGGAATGCGCGAGCGCTGCGGCTTCGAAAGAAAGATCTGCGTGATGGCGTTCGTGTAGGCGAATCCAACCAACGCCTCGGCCTCATCCTCGGCATCCAGCACTCTCGTCTCGATGTGCAGCTTGCGGGCGAAATCCAGATGCCGTTCCGTGGCCGCTTCCAGGCCTGCCCCATGCCCTACAGCGACGGCGAAACACTCCGCCCTGAGGTAATCGGCCACGCGGCGAGCGCGGCGGATGAGCCCCACCGTCGCCGGCGAATCGGTGACGTGGATCAGTATCCGTTCGTGTTCCGCGGGCGCCGCATTTCGCAACAGCTCTTCCCTGCTTCGAGGCTCTTCTCCGTCCTGACGCAGATCCACCTCATGCGCGGTCTGGCGAAGCGCCATCTCTCTGAGTGCGGCGAGAGTCGGCTCCTTGAAGAAATTCTCCTTCGCCCGTTGCGCCTTATCCCGCGAATAGACGACGCCCCGATCCAGGCGGTTCAACAACGCGCCCGGCGTAAGGTCCACCAGCACCATCTCATCAGCCCGCTTCATGACCCAATCGGGTACGGTTTCACGCACCTGCACACCGGACATTTCGCGCACCTGATCGTTGAGGCTCTCCAGATGCTGGATGTTCATCGTGGTGATGACGTCGATGCCGGCATCGAGCAGCACCAGCACATCCTCCCATCGCTTGTTGCGCGCACAGCCCGGCACATTCGTATGAGGAAACTCGTCTACCAGGCAGATTTGCGGATGGCGGACCACAATCGCCTCGGTGTCCATCTCTTCGAAGCGCCGGCCCCGGTATTCCACAATGCGCCGCGGCACCATCTCCAACCCGTGCGCTTTCGCGATCGTGTCGCTTCTGCCATGGGGTTCAAAGTAGCCGATCACGACATCGCGGCCCGCATCCAACAATGCGTGGCCTTCGACCAACATGCGAAATGTCTTCCCGACACCGGCCGCATAGCCGAGGATGATCGTAAGCTTGCCGGCCGCTTCCATGCCCTTAGGGTACGGCACCTTGTTCTTTCTGTGGAAAAATGCGGATGTCGATGCCTCCCGATTCGAGGATGAGGCGTTCCACAGGATTCACGCGAAACCGCTCCAGGAAACCGCTCCGCTGGCTGTGTCCCACGAAGATCTGCGTGATTCCTGCCCTGTTGGCGAACTCCAGTATGGCGGCCACCACGTCTTCGCCATGCAGCATGGCGATCTGCGCATCGGCATTTCGCGCCATCTGCAGATTGGCGTCGAGCGTTCGTTGATCCTGCGGTGAAAGATCGTGCTGCCCCACGTAGGCGACAAACAGCTCACCGTGGAAGCGTTGCGCCTGGCGCTTGCCGCGCTCGATCATCAAACCGGCGTTGGAGCGCGGCGTAATGCACACCAGAATGCGTTCCTGGGCGCCATAGCTCTGCTCGATTCCATGCCGCTGCAGATACCGGACCAATTGCGCATCCACAACTTCGGCGGCCAGCACTAACGCGATCTCCCGCAGTTCGGAAAGTTGCCGTGGATTCCGCTCCACACAATCCTCGGGCGGTGCATCCACCACTTCAATGTCGTCGGCCTTCAGAAGGAAGTCGCGGGGCACCGAATCGGCCACCGCCTTTCCCCGAATTGCCTCCACCTGCGCTTGCTTCTCCTCGATGTACTGCAGGTTAACCGTGGTGATCACTGAGATCCCGCCGGCCAGCAGATCCTCCACATCCTGCCATCGCTGCGGATTGCGGCTTCCGGCTGGATTTCGATAGGCCAGTCCGTCAATGAGACAGATAGACGGACGCCTCTGCAGCAACTTGGGAACATCGATCTGTGGCCCGCCACGAACGGTGGAGAGCGGAATCACTTCCAGGCCTTCCAGCAATTGATCGACGGCTGCATCGGACTTCGGTTGAACCGCGCCAACCACCACATCCTGACCGCGCAACTTCCTGCGCCGCCCTTCATCCAGCATGCGGAACGATTTGCCCACACCCGATGCATAGCCTAGGAACACTTTGAGCTTGCCGCGTTTGTGATGCGCTTCTTCCGCTTCCACGCGGCGCAGCAGTTCTTCCGGGGACGGCCTTCGTTTGTCCTGCATGCGGCTAACTTGAGCTTAAGCCTCCTTCCACGTGATCCACGCTCCACCGGCCGCCGCTGCGTTGCAGCTTGCACCTCACCGTGCGCTTCATTCCGGCGCGTCCCTCGAAAGGAAGGATCTTCGCAACTACGATGGCTTCCTGAGCGGAGAGGAAGCGTACCGTTTCGATTTCGATGTGGCTTTCCGGCAAGTGCTCCCGTTGCATCAATTCGGAGATCACCAGATGGCGGATCGCCTGCTCATCGCCGCGGGCGCAGGAAGCCAGAACGCAGAACAGAAGCAGGGCTGCCGGAACAATAGAGCGCATCCGCGTGGAAATCATGACCACCACCCTCCATTCCTTCCGCCGTTGGAATCTACTTCGTGAGAGGGAACTTTCGATCGAGTTCCAGATTCAGCATCAGTACGTTCACTCGCGGTTCTCCGAGGAAACCAAGATCACGGCCCTCCGTGAATTGCTCCACCAAGGATAGAATTGCCGCGGTGGAAGCACCGCGCGCCACGGCGACTCGCGGCGCCTGTAATTGCGCCGACGCCGGGCTCACATGCGGATCGAGCCCACTTGCGCTCGCAGTCAGCATATCGGCGGGAAGATCCGCGGTAATCTTCTCTTCAACGCGCGCCTTCTCTGCGGAAGCCTTCACACGGTCGATGAGCTTCTGGCTGGTCGGACCGAGGTTCGACCCACCAGAGGCGGATGCATCGTAGCCATCACTTCCCGCCGCCGATGGCCGCGGCCGGAAATATTCCGGACGTGTGAAACTCTGGCCGATGAGCGAAGAGCCGGCTACCTTCCCGCCGCGGTACACCAGGCTTCCGTTGGCCTGAGACGGGAAAACCATCTGGCAGATCGCCGTCACTACTCCCGGATAGATCAGCCCCGTCAACACCGTCAGCAATAGTGTCATGCGCAATCCAGGCATCATTTGCTTCCACATATTCCAACCTCCTCAGGCCAGGCCCAACACATGCACCACACGGTCAATCACCCATATGCCGGGGAACGGTGCGATCAATCCCCCCAGTCCGTAGATGAGCAGATTGCGGCGCAGCAACGTCCCCGCGCCTTCCGGACGATACTTCACCCCGCGCAGCGCCAGCGGCACCAGCGCGATGATGATCAGCGCGTTAAAAATCACCGCCGCAAGCACCGCGCTCTTCGGATTGTGCAGACCCATGATGTTCAGTGCGCCCAGCGCCGGATAGGTGGCCATGAACATCGCGGGAATAATGGCGAAGTACTTCGCCACATCGTTGGCGATGGAGAAGGTAGTCAGTGCGCCACGGGTGATCAGCAACTGCTTGCCGATGGCAACCACTTCAATCAGCTTCGTCGGATTGGAGTCCAGGTCCACCATGTTTCCCGCTTCCTTGGCGGCCATGGTTCCGGTGTTCATGGCCAGCCCCACATCGGCCTGCGCCAAGGCGGGAGCATCATTCGTACCATCGCCGGTCATGGCAACCAGCCGTCCTTCGGCCTGCTCTTTCTTGATGTAGTTCAATTTGTCCGCTGGTGAAGCCTGCGCCAGAAAGTTATCGACACCGGCTTCCGCCGCAATCGCCGCCGCGGTGAGAGGATTGTCACCGGTGATCATCACCGTCTGTATGCCCATGCGCCGGAGTTGCGCCAGGCGCTCTTTCATTCCGCCCTTCACCACATCCTTCAGATGGATCACTCCCAGCGCCCTACGGCCGTTGGCTACAGCAAGCGGTGTGCCACCCTGGCGTGAGATTCGCTCCGTGATCTCCCGCAGTTCGGGCGGCACAGTGCCGCCGTTCTCCTTCACGAACTGCGCAATCGAATCCGCCGCGCCTTTTCGGAGATGATCGCTGTTGATATCGACGCCGCTCATCCTGGTATACGCGGAGAAAGGAATGAAGTGCGCTTCGTGATGCGACAACTCGCGGCCGCGCAAGCCATACTTCTGCTTCGCCAGCACAACCACGGACCTGCCTTCGGGCGTCTCATCGGCAAGGCTCGACAACTGTGCCGCTTCGGCCAGTTCCTGCTCCGTCACTCCGCCAATGGGAAGCAACTCCACCGCCTGGCGGTTGCCGATGGTGATCGTTCCGGTCTTATCCAGCAGCAGCGTGTTGACATCGCCCGACGCCTCAACGGCCTTGCCACTCATGGCGAGCACATTGTGCTGCATCACGCGATCCATGCCCGCGATGCCGATCGCGGAGAGCAGCCCGCCGATGGTTGTCGGGATCAGGCAGACCAGCAGCGACACCAGCACGGCCACGCTCGGCACGGCGCCCGATCCCGCCGATGCGGCTGCGTATTGCGAGAACGGCTGCAGTGTGACCACGGCCAGAAGGAAGATCAGCGTGAGCCCCGCGATAAGGATATTAAGCGCGATCTCATTGGGCGTCTTCTGCCTCTCGGCGCCTTCCACCAATGCGATCATCCGGTCGAGAAATGTTTCGCCGGGGTTCGAGGTGATCTTGATCTTGATCTCGTCGGAGAGGACGCGCGTGCCACCAGTGACGGCAGACCGGTCGCCGCCGGATTCGCGAATCACAGGGGCGCTTTCGCCCGTGATCACGGATTCGTCCACCGTGGCGATGCCTTCCACCACCTCTCCGTCGCCAGGGATGATGTCGCCCGCTTCACAAATCACGAAGTCACCGGCGCGCAATTGAGAGGCGGAGACCTTCTCCGTCCGGCCGCCTGAGATCACGCGTTTGGCCATGGAATCCGTCTTCGTCTTGCGCAGCGTATCGGCCTGAGCCTTGCCCCTTGCCTCCGCCATCGCTTCGGCGAAATTGGCGAACAGCACGGTAAACCACAGCCACAGCGAGATCTGCACATTGAAGCCCGCATCGGCCGAACCCCTGCTGAAATCCTGAATCAGCAAGAGCGTGGTGATCACCGCCCCCACTTCCACCACGAAGATCACAGGATTCTTCAGTAGCTGCACCGGGTTCAGCTTCACGAACGATTCGCGGATGGCGCGCTGCAGGATCTCCCGGTCCCACAGTGGCCGCGAGTGAGCGAGCTTCTTCGGCAGTAAATCCGTGGGGTCCGATGCCGCTCGCACGGGCGCCGTTTGCGTGTGCATGATTAGAACAACCTCCCTTCGAGCATGAGAAAGTGCTCGACAATCGGACTCAGTGAAAGCGCCGGGAAGAACGTCAGTGCCCCGACGATGATCACGGTGCCGATCAACAAGGTCACGAACAGCGGTCCATGCGTGGGCAGCGTGCCGGTGGTCACCGCCAGCTTCTTCTTCGCCGCCAGGCTGCCTGCCGCGGCAAGCATCGGGATAATGATCAGGAAACGCCCCACTAGCATCGACAATCCGATGGTGAGGTTGTACCAGGGAGTGTTGGCGCTGATGCCGGCGAACGCGCTGCCGTTATTGCCCGCGCCGCTCGAGTAGGCATACAGGATTTCCGCAAATCCGTGCGGGCCGCCATTGTTGAGGTTGCCGGTGGCCGCGCCATAGCTCCCGTTCCAATGCGAATCCTTCGCAAAGGAGATGACTGAACTCGCCCCCGTGAACAGCAGGATCACGCTGGAGGTCGCGATGAGCGCCAGCATCGCCATCTTCACTTCCTTCGCTTCGATCTTTTTGCCCAGATACTCCGGCGTGCGGCCGACCATCAGTCCCGCGATAAACACCGCAAGGATGGCGAACAGCAGCATTCCGTACAGTCCGGCGCCGGTTCCGCCGAAAATCACTTCACCCGACTGCATATTGAACAAGGGCACCATGCCCCCGATAGGAGTGAAGCTGTCGTGCATCCCGATCACCGCGCCGCAACTGGCGGCCGTTGTGATGGTGGCAAACAGAGCCGTAGCCGCGATGCCGAAGCGGACCTCTTTGCCCTCCATATTGCCGCCGGGCTGGGTGTCGCTGGCCGCGGAAAGTACGCCGATCTTCGACAGATTCGGATTTCCGCTCTGCTCCGCCGCATAGACAATCAGCACACCGCAAAGAAACAGGACACTCATCGCCGCCAGCAGTGCCCAGCCTTGCCGCGTATCGCCCACCATCCTGCCGAACGTGTAGGTCAATCCCGCGGGAATGAGGAAGATCATCAGCATCTGTACAAAGTTGGTGAGCGGCGTGGGATTCTCAAACGGATGCGCCGAGTTGGCGTTGAAGAAGCCGCCACCGTTGGTCCCGATCATCTTGATGGCTTCCTGCGAAGCAACCGGCCCCTGCGCGATCACCTGCGTCTTTCCTTCCAACGTGGTGGCCTGTGTGTACGGCGCCAGATTCTGAATCACGCCTTGCGAGCACAGAAATAGCGCCCCGGCCAGTGACAGCGGCAGAAAGATGTACACCACCGCGCGCGTCAAGTCCACCCAGAAGTTGCCGATTGAACTCGCCTGCTGCCGCGCAAAGCCGCGGATCAGCGCGATGGCAATGGCAACGCCTGCCGCCGCCGAGGCAAAATTCTGAACCGTCAACGCGGCCATCTGAACCAGATAGCTGAGCGTTGTTTCCCCTACGTAAGATTGCCAATTGGTGTTGGTGACAAAACTTACTGCCGTGTTGAACGCCAGGTCCGGGGTCATTGCGGTCGCATTCGCCGGCGCACGGTGAGTCGAAAAAGCTGCCGGGTTCAGCGGCAACATTCCCTGCAACCGCTGCAGTGCGTACACGAACAGAAAGCTGAAGAAACTGAAGGAGAGCACGCTGCCTGCGTATTGGGTCCAACGCTGCTCAGCCTCTTCGCGAACTCCCGCCAACGCATAGCAGAGGCGCTCCAGCGGGCGTAGCAAAGGGTGCAGGAACGTTCGCTCCCCCGCGAAGACGCGCCCCATGAACACACCCATCGGCTTCGCCAAAGCGACGATCATCACAAGGTAGATCAGAATTTGAAACAGTCCATTTCCAGTCATAACCGCTCCGGCTTCAACAGGGCGTAAATCAGATAAAAGAACAGCAACAGGGCACACAGCCCCGCAATGAGATAATCCACGGGATGCTCCTTCGCGCGAATCGGGTTATAGCTTCTCGCAGGCCTTCACCAAAGCCCAGCAAAGAGCGAAGAAAAGTAGGCTAACGGCGATGTAGAGAATGTCCATCGTTTTGTACCTTTCGCGGCGGCAGTGCGAACAACATGATGCCCCGCGGCACGCAACCTGCCGGCAAGGCGATCTTCCGGCTTGGGCCACCAGCCGCTGCGTCTTCCCACCACAACCACGGCGTGCGGACGCAGCCGCGCTTGCAACGCATCCCATAGCTCCCGGCAGAGCACGATCTCTGCCATGATGCATGCCCCGGTCATCTGCGCCGTCGACACCAGAGCGTGAAACTGCCGCTCCATGGTCTCTGGCGCGGCGGCTGGTTTATCCACCGCAAGTGGGTAGGGAACAAGCTGCGGCATTAGCACGCGAATACGGGTATCAGGCCCCTGCGCAAACTGTTGCGCAGTGCGCAATGCGGGGAGAGTTGCCGGAACATCAGTGAAGAGGACTACGACTTCCATCCCTTCTCTATTGCTGCTCATCTCTCTGCCTCCATGGACAAAGATACGGCTTAATTCATAAGGAAGTCATAAAGAACGCCTAAGGATTGCGTTAATGGAAGATCACGGCGCCTCGGCGAGCACGAACCGGTACCCCACCCATGGCTCTGTCACCAGAAAACGCGGCTTCGACGGATCGGGTTCAATCTTCTTCCGCAGTTGATTCACAAACACTCGCAGGTATTCCACTTCATCGCCGTAGTCCGGCCCCCACACCGCCTGCAGCAACTTCGTATGTGGAATTGCCACGTTCGGGTTCGATACCAGGTAGTGAAGCAGATCGAATTCCTTCGGCGTAAGGCGGATTTCCTGTGTTCCCCGCCGCACACGGCGCTGGCTGAGATCAATGACCGTGCCTTCCAACTCCACCGTCGCCTGCTCGCTCGCTTGCACCGTTTGCATCCTTCGCAATGCCGCCCGGATGCGTGCGAGCAGTTCCGGGATACCGAATGGCTTCGTCACATAGTCATCGGCGCCGGCATCGAGTGCCGCCACTTTATCCTGCTCGGAGCTGCGCACGGTGAGCATGATAATGGCCACGTCGGAACTCTCCCTGATCTCACGGCAGGCCGCAAGCCCACCCATGCCCGGCATGTTCAGATCGAGCAGAATGAGATCGAGGCGCTGATCACGGATCGCGAGCAAAGCCTCTTCGCCGGACTTCGCATCGAACACCTCGTAGCCTTGCGCCGATAACGTGGTGCGCAGCACACGCCGGATTTGCGGCTCGTCATCCACCACCAGAATGCGCCCTGAGCTCATACGGTCCTCTCCATTGGCAACGACAACAGGAACACGGAACCATGCGGCACGGCAGGCTCCATCCACAAATCTCCCCCGTGGCTTCGCGCAATCTCCCGGGCGATGTGCAGTCCCATCCCGCTGCCAGGCGTCCTGCTGCGCACACTGGCGCGCCGGTAGAATTTGTCGAACACTTTTTCCCGATCCTGCTCCGGAATTCCCGGGCCTTCGTCCGTGACACGGATCACCAAACGGCCGTCCTCACCAGCAGCCTCGCAGGTCACCGGAGAAACGGCATCGGTATACTTCAGTGCATTGTCCAGTAATTGGCGCAGCGCAAGAATCACAAGCTCCACATCCACTTTCAACTTACCTTCCTCTTTGACGCCCACCCGCAGCCGTTCCCCGCCCCGCCCCTGGAAACTGCCCGCCGCGCCTTGCACAATCTCAGCCACCGTAGTGATACGGCGATTCAGTTTCACATTCCCCGCTTCCACTTCCGCAATCTTCACCGCTTCCGACACCAGTTGGCTCAGACGATCCGCCTCTTCCACAATCACCTGGGCCAGATCCTGCTGCGCCGGCGGCAGGTCCTGAAGCCCGGTGGCCGCCGCTTTGATGGAAGTCAACGGCGTCTTGAACTCATGGGCAATCGCATCCAACAACGTGGATTTGAATTCTTCACTCTCTCTAGCTACCTCCGCGCGATTCGCCGCCGCTTCCATGCGCACGCGCTCCAGCGCGATGGCCACCAGGTTTAAGACGGACTGCATGGCGCCATCCGACAAGTGCACATCCTTCGCGCCAAGCGCGCCCACGGGGTTGCCGCCCAGCGCAATCGGCCATATTTCCAGATTTTGTTCCCCGTCTCGCATGTGGCTTCCTAGCCGTACCACTTCATGCAACTTGTCTTCCACACCCGTCACGTCCTGCGGCCCGCCGCGGAAAGTGGATCCGCTCCGGCTGTCGTAGATGATGACGAAAGGCAACTGGAAGATCTGCGCGATGCTTTGCGTTGCCTGTGGCCCGATGGGACGCGCCGACTCCGACATCAGGATGGCTCTGCTCAGCGCATATAATTGTTCGGTCTCCATTTGACGCCGCTTCGCTTCCAGCGCCTGCTTCTGTGCGCGGTCGGAAAGATGGCTGGCCACCAATGCGGTCACCAGAAACGTGAACAGCGCCACCCAGTTTTCCGGATCGGCAACCACCAACTGTCCCACCGGCGGAAGAAAAAAGTAGTTGTAGCAGAGCATCGCCGACATGGAAACAATCGCCGACACCCAGAAGCCGCCCGCGGTTGCCACGCCCAGCACCACCATCAGGTAGAAGAAGCCCGCCGTGGATGCATTCACGGAAACGCGCTGCGAGAAGAGAAAGGTCACTCCAACGACACCCACCAGTCCAGCCAGTAACGCCAGGATAGGAATCTTCAAATGGGGCAACATGCGATTACCTCATCGGACCACAGGGGACGCTACGGGCACAACACAAGCTGCAACTGCTGTTGACACATAAGGGACAGCGGCATATGCTGGCTGACAATGAAACTCGCTGGTCTTTTCCATACTGCCCGTATTGCTGGCGCTCTTGCCCTGCTGCTTCTGTCCGCCCACCGCACTGCGCCGGCTCAGATCCTTTACGGTGGCCTCGTCGGCAACGTCACGGATTCCTCAAGCGCGGCCGTCCCCAACGCGAAAGTAACCATTGTGCACGTGGCCACCGGAACCACGCGCGAGACAGCGACCAACGAAATGGGAACCTACCGCTTCCCCACCATTGCACCGGGAACATACGAACTCACCGTGCAGGCCAACGGCTTTCGCACCTTCAGCCGCACCGGCATCGAAGTAGCGGTCAACAACCTCACCCGCGTGGAAGCGCGCCTTGAGGTGGGCGATGTCACGGAGCGCATGACGGTGGAAGCCAGCGCCGCGGCGCTGCAGACCGACCGTGCCGAAGTGCGGCATGAGGTGGCAAAGGAAACGCTGGAAAACATTCCCGTGCCCATCGGCCGCAATTACCAGATGCTGCTCGGCACACTTCCCGGCTTTTCGCCGCCGCAGAATTCGAACTCCGTGCCCGCCAATCCATCACGGTCGGTTCGCTACTCCGTCAATGGCACCAGCGACATGAACAACAACGTGCGCATCGACGGCACCACTTCCTACAACCCCAACCTGCCGCACGTTACGGGCATCAATCCGACAATCGAAGCGATTGAAGTGGTGAACGTCGTGTCGAACTCGTTTGAAGCCGAGCAAGGCCTGGCCGGTGGAGCCGCCGTCAACGTGCAGATCAAGTCCGGCACCAATCAGTTCCGCGGCTCGGCGGGCCTTCATCACTTCGACCAGAATCTCAGTGCGTACCCATATTTCAGCAACCGTTCCGCCGCGCAGCCCAAGTACATCTACAATCAGGTGGGCGGCACAATCGGTGGTCCACTGAAGCGCAATAAGGCGTTCTTCTTCCTCAGCTATGAGCGTACTTCCGAGCGCCAGAATGCCCAGGCGTTTCTCGGCGTGCCGACAGCAGCCATGCGAACCGGCAACCTCTCCGGCTCACCCACGGCCATCTACGATCCCTCCACCGGTGCGGCCTTCAGCGCGGCCAACGCCAACAACTACGCTCGCGACCGCACGCCATTTCCCGGCAACATCATTCCGGCCAGCCGCTTCTCCGGACCAACCCGCAAGATCCTCGGCCTGCCGGATTGGCCGCTCCCCAACGTTCCCGGGCAAGGTGCGCTTGGCATCAGCCTCAACTACCTGGCTGCGATCAACTATGCCTATGACCGCGATCAGATCGATTCCAAAGTCAACTTCAACTTAAGCCCCCGATGGACCGCCTTCGCCCGCTTGAGCTGGCTCAAATACATCACCGACAATCCCGCGCCGTTCGGGCGCCTCGCCGGACCCGCCGTTCATCCTACCGACACGCGCCCCGGCACAGGCAACGGAGGCGTATACTCCGGTACCGTTTCCACAACCTACACCGTTTCTTCCAACCTCATCTTCGATGCCTACTACGGCGTGATGCTGCTCAACACCAACGCGCTGTTTCCCGATATGGACAAGAACATCGCGCGCGATCTGCTGGGCATCCCCGGCACCAACGGCGACACTGAGTTCGCCGGCGGCTTGGGCCGCATGCCAATGGACGGCTTCTCCCTGCTCGGCAACAACAACAACTCCCCGTTTATCGGGAGCGACTATCAGTATCAATACGTGGCCAACGGCAACTGGGTGCGCGGCTCGCACGATATCCGCTTTGGCGGCGATCAGTATCTGCTCGCTTTGAACCAGGGCGTGGCGAACGCGAACGGTGCAGTCGGCGGTCCCGCAGGCGGCTTCACGTTTCGCAACGCCACCACGACATTGAATGGCGGCCCCGCCGGCAATGAGTACAACACCATGGGTTCGCTGCTGCTCGGCCTGGTGCGCGAAGCCGGGCGCAACGTGCTCTCCATTCCTGAGTACAAAGTGCGCGCGCCCTTCTACAGCCTCTACATTCGCGATCGCTGGCAAATCACCAAGCGCGTGACTCTCTCCTATGGCACACGCTGGGAGTATTATCCGTTTCCTTACCGCCCCAATCGCGGCCTGGAGCGCTACGACTACAACACCAACGAGTCCATCCTGTGCGGCTTGGGATCCACTCCACGCGACTGCGGCCTGCCACAAAGCAAGAAACTCTTTGCGCCGCGCATCGGCGTGGCCTGGCGCGTGAACGACTCCCTGGTGGCCCGCGCCGGATATGGAATCAGCTACGATCCGTTCTCGCTGGCCCGCGATCTGCGCGCCAACTACCCCGTGCAGTTTGCCCAAAGCCTCGCCTTCGACACCACACGATCCTGGTCCACCACGCTCGATCAAGGCCTGCCTCCAAGCCCGATCGTTGCCGAGAAGGAACGTCTTCCCCTGCCGCTTACCGCCACGTTTCTCACTGCCGACGACAACTTCAAACGCGGCTATGTGCAGTCCTGGAATGTGACGTTGGAGAAGGAGTTCGGCAAATGGCTCGCATCGGCCGGCTACGTGGCCACGCGTTCCGTCCGCCAGACCTTCTTCCTCGATGCCAATTGGGCGGACATCAACACAGGAAACAACGGACAGCAGTTGTTCAAGAAGTTCGGCCGCAACGCGGCAACCAATTTCATCGGCAACCTGCCAACCAACAAATACGATTCGCTGCAAACGCGCGTGCAACGCCGTTTTCGCGACGGCTACCAGGTACAGCTTGCGTATACGTGGTCGCACTCGTTGGGATACGGTGCGGAGAACTCCACGTCATCACCACGCGTGGCCATCCCTGCCTACTGGTCGCGCAACTACGGCCCGCTGCCACAGGACATGCGCCACAACCTGTCCATCAGCACCGTCTACGAGCTTCCCTTCGGCAAAGGCAAACGCATGGCCACGGGCAAGGTCGGTCATGCGCTATTGGGAGGCTGGCAGATCAATGTTCTCTCGCGCTTCAGCACCGGAACTCCAGTCACACCCACCGCGCCTGGCACTGTGCTCAACGCTCCAGGCTCAGGACAATTCGCCGATTGCCTCGGCCCCGTCACAACGATTGGCGAACGCACGCGCTGGTGGGATAAGACGAACCTCGCCGATCCCAATGCGGTTTCCCGCAACAGCCCGCGCTTCGGCACTTGCGGCACCGGTGTCCTTCGCGCGCCTGGTTTGATCAACTTCGATGCAGGCGTGTTCCGTAGATTCGTGATCAGCGAACGCTTCAACGTGCAGTTGCGCGGCGAAGCATTCAACATCTCCAACACTCCGCACTTCGCCAATCCCAATGCCGACATCTCAAACAGCAATTTTGGAATCATCGGCAACGTGCAGAACACAGGACGAGAGGGCAACGATCAGCGCATCTTCCGCATCGGGGTAAGGATAGGATTCTAGCCGCCCCACAGCTCCTTCACCATGCTCTCCCCACCGAGCATGGTGGGCCGCTCCGCGCGCCCATTATGCAGATAGGTCAATTGCAGGTGATTCAAACCGAGCAGCCATAGGATCGAAGAATGCAAGTCGTGGACGTGCGCGGGCCGTTCCACCGCGCGCAAACCGATCTCGTCCGTGGAGCCAATCGTCTGTCCGCCCTTTACACCGCCGCCGGCGAAGAACATCGAAAATCCCCAGGGGTTGTGATCGCGCCCATCGCCTTTTTCGTTGAATGGCGTGCGGCCGAATTCCCCGCCCCAGATGACCAGGGTTTCATCCAACATCCCGCGCCGCTCCAGATCTTCCAGCAGCGCCGCCACCGGCTGATCCGACGCTTTGCACCACTTGCCGTGATTGCCTTCCAGGTTCGAATGCGCATCCCAACCGGAGCCCGACCCGCAGTACAACTCCACAAAACGAACACCGCGTTCCAACAGCCGCCGGCCCATCAGACAATTGCGTCCGAATACCGCTGTTTCCGGTTTGTTCAGCCCGTACAACTCCTTCGTTTCCTCGGTTTCCTTGGAGAGATCCACGGCTTCCGGCCCTGAGCTCTGCAACGCGTAAGCGAGCTCAAAACTACGAATGCGCGCTTCCAATCCCGTGTCATCCTCACGGCCAACCATGTAGCCGCGATTGAGCGAATCCAGATACTCCAGCCGTCCGCGCTGGCGTTCATCCGTCTGCCCTTCACTCAGCTTCGTGTTCAGGATCGGATTCGGCCCCTGGCGGAACAACGTGCCCTGATACACCGCCGGCAGGAATCCGGAACCCCAATTCTTGGCATTGCCGAACGGCTCGCGTTCGTCAATCATGCTGACGAACGTGGGCAGATTCTTGTTCGCTGTGCCGAGCCCGTAGGTGACCCACGCACCCAGGCTGGGACGCCCGGAGAGAATGTCGCCCGTGTTCATCTGGCTCACGCCGCCGGCGTGGTTCAATCCGTTTGAAATGCACGATCGCACCACCGCCAGTTTATCGGCGTGCTTGGCTACATGCGGATAGAGCTCACTGATCCAGATGCCGCCCTTGCCGTGCTGCTTCCATTTGCGCGGGCTGCCCATCAGTGTGTTGCCTGCCGTTCCCATTGCCGTAATCGGCCGCCCGAAGCTGGCGGGCATCGGCTGCCCGTGCAACTCATTCAGCTTCGGCTTGGGATCCAGCAGGTCAATGTGCGACGGCGCGCCTTCCATAAAAAGGAAGATGACGGACTTGGCCTTCGGCGTGTGATGCGGTTTGCGAGGCACAGTGGGATCGTGCACCTTGGCCGCCTGCGCGTCCTCGGCAAGCATGGCGGCCATCGCCATGGCTCCCAACCCGCTTCCCGCGCCGCGCAGCAGCGCTCTCCGGCTCATTCGCAAAGGGTCTGTCATATCCGTCTTAATCAATGTACAAAAACTCGCTGGAACTCAGCAGCGAAAGGCACATGTCTTCCAGTGCGCCCCTCTGCCCGCCTGCAAGCGGCGCCTGCTTCGCCAGAAACGCCACGCTGCCCTGCCGCTCTTTTGACGCCGGCTCACGGCCCAGCGCCAGGCGGAAGGCGCGGTCCACCAGCGCATCCGCACTCTGGCCCGCATCGTTGGCCACACGCGACGCCAGCGCTTTCGCAAACCCCGCAGCCGCCGATCCGTTCATCAACTCCAGCGCCTGATCCGGTGTCACGGTCTCCTGCCGCCGCCCGCAGCTTTCAATCGCCAGCGGCGCGTCGAAACTCTGCAGCATCGGATAGCGCACCAGCCTCCGCGCGAAGATATACACGCTCGCGCGATATTCGTCCGCCGGTCCATTCGCTTTCTTCCAATGCCGTCCTTCTTGTATCTCAGTGCCCTTGGGAACCGCGGGAAACACGCCAGGTCCGCCCATGGTGCGATCCAGCAACCCGGAAACAGCAAGCATCGAATCGCGAATGGCCTCCGCTTCCAACCGGCGCCGCGGATAGCGCCACAACAGCTTGTTATCGCTATCCACCGTGGCCGCGTCCTGCCGGAAATCCGACGCCTGCATGTAAGTGGCGCTCAGCACGATTCGCTTGTGCAGCTTCTTCAAACTCCAGCCGTCCCCGTGAGTGAATTGCGAAGTCAGCCAATCCAGCAGTTCGCGGTTCACCGGCATCTCTCCCATCAAGCCCATATCGTTCGGTGTTCCGGAGATGCCACGGCCGAAATGATAGTGCCACATGCGGTTCACGATGACCCGCGTCGTGAGCGGATTCGACGGATCGGCAAGAATGTTCGCCAGCGCAGCGCGGCGTCCGGAGGAGTTCAGTGCGGCAATAGGCGTCACCTTCGCCGGCGACGCATCCAATATGGATAACCAGCCCGGTTCCACTTCTTCCAGCGGCGCCCCGATCGCGCCGGCCCGCAGTACGTGAGTGGCGGGCGCAGTCATGTCCTGGTCGCGCATGATCTGAAGACGGGGTAGAGGCTTCGGCAACAGATGAGCGAACGGCTCCAGTTCCGCCTGCAGCGCCTTGTACTTCGCTTTGTCCGCGGCGTTCAATTTCTTCGACGCCACATCGGCATCGGGCACTTCCACCTGCGTGATGGCCTTGTGGTAGATCTGCCAATCCAGCGGCGTGCGCGCGGAAGCGGGCTTCAGAATCACTTCCTGCACCTCCGGCGGAAAGCGCTCAGTGTACTCCTTGCGATACTTCACCCGCGCCGGCTCCAGGAACGCGTCAATCCTGTCCAACACCGGTTTGGCCGCTTCCCGATACCGCTTCATCGCTGCTTCGTAGGCCGCCACTTCACTCGCCGATGCGGACGTGGCCTCATCGTCGATCTTCATATTCGCGAAGAAGGCCTGAAAGCGGTAGTAATCCTTGTGCAGCAGTGGATCAAACTTGTGATCGTGGCAGCGCGCACAAGCCAGCGTCACACCCATGAAGGCGAATGCCGTGTTGTCCGTAACGTCGTTCAACAATTCCTGGCGGCGCAGATAAATGTTGGCCTGGTTGAACTCATCTTCAAACAAACGCAGATATCCCAAGCCCGGTAGCGCCGACTTGTCCCCGGGATACAATTCATCGGCGGCAATCTGCTCCTTCAGAAACCTGTCGAACGGCTTATCGTTGTTCCAGGATTGAATCACCCAATCGCGATAGCGCCACATGTCGGGCCGCGTATCGTCCTGTTTGAAGCCATCCGAATCGGAATAGCGCACCACGTCCAGCCAATGGCGGCCCCAGCGTTCGCCATAGCGGGGCGAAGCCAGCAACCGGTCCACCAGACGCTCTTCCGCGCCCGGCCTCGTGTCACTGAGATACTCCTGCGCTTCGGCCGGCGTCGGTGGCAGCCCTGTCAAATCCAGCGTCACGCGGCGCAGAAAAACAGCCTTCTCCGCCATCGGCGACGGACGTATGCCCTTCCCGCGCAGCTTGTCATAAACAAAATGATCGATCTCATTGCGTGCCCAAGCCTGACCCGCGGCATCGAGGTGCGGCACCGCCGGCACAGTTACCGGCTGAATCGCCCACCACTTGCGCTGAATCGGCTTGAACGTGGCTGCAGGCTCTGCGGCCAGCGGCAGCGCCGCCAACAGAAAAGGCACACTACGCCACACGGTCCTGGTTCGGGACATGACACAAGTGTTATCAGGCGGCTCCGCGACTTGTCAAGGGAACACACCCGACCAGGCTCCTATTCCGCCCGAAGAGCTTCGACAGGATTGACTCTTGATGCTCGCCAGGCGGGCACTGCGCAGGCGGCAAACGCCACCGCGAGCGTGACAACAATCGCCAGGCTGAACACCAGAGGATCGTGGCCGGCGACGCCATAGAGAATGCTCTCAAGGAATCGCGCGGCAACCCAGGCCGCAATCAATCCACCCGCCATTCCCCAACCTGCAAGAACGAATCCCTCGCGAATCACCAGCCACCAGACCGAAGCGGGCTCCAAACCAAGCGCCTGGCGAATCCCGATTTCCCTTCTCCGTTGCGACACCAGATAAGACAACACGCCATAGGTCCCGATTGCGCTGAGAAACAGGGCCAGCACGCCGAAGCACAGCGTCAAGGCGCTCGCCATGCGGTGCTGCCATACACTATCGTCGATCCGCTGCGCCAGAGGTTGCATGTCGAATACCGGCTGATCGGGGTCCACCTGCTGGAGTGCGCGGGAAACCGCCGGTCCCAATCCTGCCGGCTCCTGAGGAGTCCGCAGCACAAAGAAGGTATCCCCGGCGAATTGCTGCTGATTGGAGAAATAGATGTCGAGGCTTGGGGCGGCGGTGAGCCTCTCGCTGCGCACTCCCTCGGCCACTCCAACGATGAGCGTCCAGGACAAGTTTGTTTCGTTCAACGCCGAGAGCAGGCCCGGTAATTGCACGCGGCGCCCGACCGGGCTCACATCGCCGAACAGGCGGCCCGCTAACGGCCGGCTGATCACGGCCACTGGCGTGGTTCCCAGCCGGTCATCCACCCCAAAGCCGCGTCCTTCGCGAATCGGGATCCCCATTACTTCGAAGTAACCCGTGCTGACGATCTGCACATTCACAAATGGATTGCGCTGCTGCTCATCGACGCTTTGGCCTTCCACTACGATGCTGGGCTTGCCGTAGTTTTGATTCGTCGCCAGCGGCATGCTGTGATTCGCTGCCACCGCCGTGACACCCGGAATCTCGCGCAGCCGCTCTTCGGCCAGCCGGTAAAACCTCGCGGTCTGCTCCACCTTGTTGTAGCGCGCCCACGGAGGATCGGTGCGGAAGGTCAACGCGGAGTTGCGCACAAACCCCGTATCTGTTTGCTGCAAACGCCAGAAGCTTTTCACCAGCAAACCAGCGAACACCAGCAGCAACACGGACAGTCCCAGTTCGGCTGTGACCAGCGCTGCGCGCAGCCGCCGCGAGGAATGCCCCACGGAGGATCCGCGGCTTGCCTCACGCATGGTGGCGCTCAAATCCACGTGCGAGAACGCCACCGCGGGCGCCAATCCCGCCACAATCCCGGCGGCGAGAGAAACCACCAGCGCGAACAGCAGTACACGCAAATCCACTTCTACCGCCATCCACGGAGGCAACTCCATACGCAGCCATTGCCCGATCCAGCCTGTCCACCAATAGGCAAGGCCCAGGCCGGCGAGGCCGCCCACAATCCCGAGCACCACAGCTTCCCACAGCATCTGCCGCGCAATCGTGCCCCGCGACGCCCCTAGCGCCACACGCACCGCTACCTCGCGGCGGCGTGCCAGACCGCGCGACAACAGCAGGTTGACGACATTGGCACAGGCAATCAGCAACACCAACCCCACCAGCGCCAGTGTCAGCAGCAGGTAGGGACGCACATCCCCCACATAAGCATCGCGCAGCGTGCGGATCTGAAATCGAACTCCCTGGTTCGTCTTCGGATAGTGCTGTTCCATGCGCGCGGCAAAGGCATTCAATTGCTCGGCTGCCAGCTCCATCGGTACTCCGGGGCGCAAACGCGCGACGACAGAGAGACTTCTCACATCCCAGTTCTGCGCGCTGCCGAGATAGGCCGCGCGAAATACCTGCATTTTCCCTGGAAAATCGAACCCCGGGCCCGCAACCCCCACCACTTCGTAAGAAGAGAAATCGAGCGGCAATGTCTTTCCCACCATCGAAACGTCACCGGCGAAACGGCGCTTCCAGAATTCATGATTCAGCACCACCACGGGATTCCGGTCGCGATGCGTCCCTTCCTTCCAACTGGTTCCGTAAGCCATCGGAACGCCCAACACGCGAAACAGGTTCGCCGTCGTCATGCACGCGCTCACCACTTCCGGTGTCCCGCCGTGACTCAGGTTGTACTGGCTGGGGTACCAGGCCGCCACACCATCGAAAATCCGTCTGTCACGATCCAGTTCCTCCCACTCCAATGGTGTGAGCTTGCCCATTTCACTGCCGCGGATGGAGTCGATGCGGACCAGAAGTTCCGGCGCCTGAAATGGGCAGCGGGCGCAGCAGCAGCGCACTCACAAAGCTGAACGTCGCCGTGTTCGCGCCGATGCCCAGCGCCATGGTGAGCACCGCCGTAGCGGCAAACAACGGAGTACGCGCCAGAGACCGGATGGCAATGCGGAGTTCAGCCCGCAACACGATAGCGCCTCAACGCCAGCATCGCCGGCACTCCCAGCAGTATCAGGGGAACACACAAACTGCCAAGCGCCTGCGTGCATCGCCACATCACAGCGGCGTTGTCTTCCTGCTGATAGGTGAATTGCGGCAGCAAGTCCAGATCGGAGCCGGTCAACTGCTGCTTCCTCAGAATGCGCGGCACAAAGTAGTCGCGCCAGCGCCGGTGATAAGCATCCACCTGTGCAAGAAAATGCTGGTAGCGGTGCGTCCCGGACCCGGCCAGATCCTGGATCGCCGATTGCGCGACGATGGCCGGCGACACATAGCGGAACCGCTCCACGAATTGCTGTTGTTGCTGCAATTGGTGGTCGAACCGCGCGAGCACCGGCCGCACTTTTCTCTCCGTGGCATCATTCAACGCCACCAGCAGTGTCCCGAAATCAGGTGCGCTTCCGGAAGAGCCCGCGGGCGCCATCTCAGGATGATCTTCCATGTAACGCGCCAGCAGTTTGCTGCCCTCACGGGTGGACTCCTCACCGGCGACTCGAATCGCCTGGATCAGTTCGATGCGCGATGGCACCGGGTACATCGCTTTCACCGCCACATTCAACACCGCAGGAATAATCACCACCAGCAAGAGCCACACCCCGGCAAGCACCATCGCATTCGTGGCGGAACTCCGGCCCAACGCATTCATCCCGATTGCCAGCACAAACCAGAAAGCGCCATACAGCACAGTGACACCCACCCACAACAGGAGCCTGGGCAATGCGCCTTCGGCCGACAGAGCCGCCCCTCCCGCCGCCACGCCGGCCACCGAAATCAGGATGGAGACGGCGAACACAAACATCGCTCGCAGCACCACCTTCGCCGTGATCAGCCGGCCCAGGCCAACCGGTTGCGACAACGCCAGCGCCAGTGTGCCTGCCTCCTTTTCCGCCGACACAATGTTGTAGCTGAATGCCAGGATCACAAGGGGAAACAGATACAGAACGGCAAAGGCCAGATCGAAGCGGCCGGCCAGCAAATGCACGGGGTTCTCGATCTCATCGTTGTTCACGAACGTTTCCTTGCTGTTGGTCGAGACCTTGAAGTAATACGGCTGCAAGTCGCTTTGCCCCACCGCCAAAGAGCCGAGCGGAGCGGGAGGCATCACTACATAGTGCAGCCCCATGTTGCGCCCGAAAGACTGCGGAAGCCGCGGATCGGCGAATGCGCTTACCTTCTTTTCACCGGCATTGAGCTTCGCCATCTCCGCACGGATGCTGGACATCCGCGTGCTCTGCTCCTTTAGCGCTGCGTCAATGTTCGATTGCTGAAACCGTACCCAGTTCGATCCATTCGCGGCGCCATAGGCAATCGCCAACCCGAGTATCGCTGCCACGGCAAACGGCATCCTGTCGGCTTGCAGATTTCGCCATTCGTACTTCATGATTTGCGCCAGCATCGTTAATCGGCTCTCCCACTGTTTGCGGCCAGCACCGCCATCACAGCCGTTCCCATCGCCCACAACAAAAGCACGCCGAACGAGGGCAGTTGCCGCACCAGCACCCAACCGGCGTCCGGCGCCGTGTATGCAAACGGAGGCACCTTCGCCCATAGATCGTCCCCCGCAAAATAGGGACCCGTATTGCTGGCATTCTTCATCAGGTCTTCGTTCATCGCCCTCTGCAGCATGCGGCGGTAGTCTTCGGCGGCTTTCGCGAAATGCACATGCTGGCTGAAGTCCGCGCCGGCAAACGCCATGGAAGCCGAGCGCAGGGCTAATGAGGGGGCGAGAAAGCTCGCCACCCGGTGAATGCGCTCCTGCTGCGAGAAGATATCCCACAACTCCGCATAGGCGTCATCGAAGACCTGGTTTCCATGATCCTCACCATCCTGCAGCCTGGCGCCATTGAAGTTGATGGGCAATGCCTCGATCCTGTCCACCTTGTACTTCTTGAGCAACTCCGCCTCCAGCCTCTTCGTGCGTTCCTCTGAGGCATCGTGTCCCGTTCCCTGGAGCGCCAGTTCCACCTTGTGCCCGAATTCGAACGCCGAAGGAGTAGGCCGCAGAGTCTTGGCAATGTCGGAGGCTGCGCGCGGCGCCACCAGGCAATTGAACATCCAGAACCCAAGCATCACAATCAACGCCGCCCGCGACGACGGCGCCCATGCCGAGACCGCCAGGGTTCCGGCTACGAACAGCGCGAAATACAGCAGATAGGCAAGCATCATCCATGCCATTCGGGGCAACGTTGCCGCCCATTCGCCAGTGCCCGAGGCCAGCGCCAGCGCGGCCACACCTACCAACGTCGCCGGCACGATCAGCAGCCCCAGCGCGCCGCCACGCCCAGCGCTTTGCCCCGCAACAGCACCGAAGGCCGCACTCCCAGGCTCATCAACTGCCGCAGTGTTCCCGCTTCGCGCTCGCCGGCGAGCGAAGAGAACGCCAGCAGCACAATCAGCAGCGGCACCAGAACCTGCAACACCATCGCGCCGCTGAGTTCTCCGAACCGCTGCACGGCGGTTGCATCCTGCGCCGGCCGGTACTGGAATTGGTTTTGCTTGTGAGCTTCCAGCCACACTGCCACGCCGGTATAGGGATCCGTTCCGCGATCCAACAGGCTGAGCGGAATCTTCGGCTTGAAAGCGTAGATGCCGTAGTGCGCCGCTGAGTGCGGATTCTTCTTTCCCTGGTTCAACCACTGGTGGCGCGTGGCAAGCTGCGCCGCTTGCTGCTGCGCGCTCACCTCGCGGTAATGCTGCCATCCGAGCAGCAGCGCACAACTGAGAAGCAGAAACACCATCCCCCCGGCAAAACGGAAACGGCCGTCTCTCACCATCTCCACAATCTCTTTCCGCGCAATTCGGATGAGCATGAGTTCTCCTTCAGTCGTGCATGTGTTCCAGGTAGATGCGCTCCAACTCCGCGTGGCCCAAATCGGCGGTTGCATAAGTGGCCACCAGATGACCGTGCTTCATGATTCCGCAGCGGGACCCGGTTTCCTTGGCGCGAAACAGATCGTGGGTCGCCATCAGAATCGCCGCACCATCGCCACTCAACTTCTTCAGCAATTGCGAGAATTCGTTCGACGCCTTCGGATCCAGCCCGGAAGTGGGTTCATCCAACAACAATGCCCGCGCCTTCTTGGCAATCGCTATCGCAATGCCCACCTTCTGCCGCATGCCTTTGGAATAGGCTCCGACTCGCTTATCGGCATCGGCCCGCGCCAGCCCAGCTTCCTCCAGAAAGCCCCGCAGCTCATTCTGGGTATGCTTCCCGCCGGCCAGCGAAGTGAAGTAATCCAGGTTCTCCAAACCGGTCAGGTTTCGATACAACATCACCTGCTCGGGAATATAGGCAAGCAGCCGCTTTGACTCCAGCGGATGCTTCACCACATCCATTCCCCCGACGGCCGCCATGCCCGAACTGGGCGCGATGAAATTCAGGAATAGATTGATGGTTGTCGTCTTGCCTGCGCCGTTGGCGCCCAGCAAACAAAACACCTCGCCTGGCTCAACCTTCAGATTGAGCGGATGCAATGCGGTGGTTCCGTTGTAGGACTTGGAAAGTTGATTTGCTTCCAGCATGGTTAGGCGTGAATGACCTCCCGGATGGTATGTGCCTGACGTTTACTCACGATCAATTCCAGATCGTTGGACATGGTTACCAGCCATCGCTGGCTGCTCAGCGCGCTCATCTTGCGAATGTGGTCCAGGTTGATCAATGCCGCACGGTGAATCCGCCGGAAGCGCCTCCCTTCCAGCCTTTTGCTCAAATCCTGCAGAGTCTGGTTGGCCAGATACTTCCGCTGGTTGGTGATGATCCACACGATCTCGCCCTCGGCGCGAAAAGCGAGCACGTCATCCAGGTCCAGCAGAAAGAAATCGCTCCCTTTCCTTCCCACAATGCGCATGCGGCCCGGAGGTGTCGCGGCTTCCAAGGTCCTCGCGACCGACGCCACCGAGTTCGCCGGATGCTGGCGGTTGTGCCTCGCCTTGGCAATCGCCGCCCGCAGCCGGTCCTGGCGCACGGGCTTCAGCAGGTAGTCGGCCGCGCCTACTTCAAAGGCCCGCAACGCATGCTGGTCGAATGCCGTGACGAAGATGACCGCGGGAGGCAGCTTCGACAACCGCCGTAGCACCTCGAAGCCATCGCACACGGGCATCTGGATGTCCAGCAAAACAAGGTCTGGGTCCGATTCCTGAATGATGTGCACGGCCGCCACGCCGTTGTCCGCTTCGCCGACAACACTCACATCGGGAATCAAGGACAACTCCTCCTGCAGAATGCGGCGTGCAATCGGTTCATCATCTACGATCACAGTGCGAAGGACTGGGTGCGCCACCCTACCAGAACTACCCGAGACTGCGCCCGGAACCAATGAATGGACGACGAGCGGGCCGTACTTTCCCATGAGTGGGCCTCTCCGGGAAGTGAACGGACACACTGGCGTACTGCCGGACGCGCTCCCATCACTCACGCCGCTCATGGCCCAAAAATAGCCGCTGATCAGCTCACCGCAGCCGCCCATGACTTAGTGCGGCGGCCTATGCCCCCCCGCGCCGCAGAATGCAAGAATGCGTTCCACGCGCTGTCTCCTCACTTGCTTTCTCTCTCTTGCAATCTCCTCTGCGCAGACTTCCATTCATGGATCCCTGCGCGGCCGTGTGCTTGATCCGAATGGGCTCGGTGTACCTTCAGCGAAGTTATCCATCACCAACATCGCCACCGGCGCCCGCTGGAGTCACGAAACCAGCCAGGACGGCTCCTACCTCTTTCTCCGTCTGAGCCCCGGACGCTACAGCGTCGCCGTGGAAAAACCCGGATTTCGCAAGGCCGAGGTGGAGTCCATCGAAGTTGCCGTGAACGAGGCTGCCGTCGCTCCCATCCTGCTCGCCCTCGGAGAAACCAGTGAAACAGTAACGGTCTCCTCAGAGGCAGGCATCGTCCAAACACAAAGCGTGGAACTGGGTGGCCGAGTGGATGAACGCCGTGTGCGGGAGTTGCCGTTGAATGGCGAAAACTTCGCCAAACTCGTGCTGCTGGCGCCAGGCATCGCCAGCGGCAGCCCCAACAATCCGTCGGTGAGCGGCGCGCGTCCCATTGCCAATTCCTTCACCGTCGATGGCTCTTCCGCCAATGACGAACGCGGCTCCAGCGGCCTTTCTCTCGGCGGGGGCGGCGCAGCGGAGTTCAACTCTTTCTCCCCGAACCTTGTCTCCACCGAAGCAATTCAGGAATTCCGCATCATCACCTCAAATGCCGATGCCACCTTCGGCCGCGGCTCCGGCGGGCAGGTGAACATCATCACCAAATCCGGCGCCAATCAACCTCATGGTTCCCTTTATCACTACCTGCGCAATGACAAACTCGACGCGCGCGACTTCTTCAACTATGGGCCCTTCTTCGCCAGTGACGGCTCGCGCCGCAGCGTTGTCCCGCCCTTCCGCCAGAATCTCTTTGGCGGCTCCCTGGGCGGGCCCATCGCCAGAAATCGCCACTTCTTCTTCGCCAACTATGAAGGGTTTCGCCAGAAGCTGGAGCAGACTGCGTCAGCCACCGTGCCCAATGCGGACCTGATCAGCCAGATCCCGGGCCAGATGGGTACCCTCTTCCGCCTCTTTTACATCAATCGCGGAGTGGTCCCCGCCTCCGGCAATCCCGCCGGATCATTCAGCGCGCTTCCCGCGGCCGACCGCAACGCAGCACTCGCAGCGGGCTTCCCCGCCCCGCTGTTCAACGGCAACGCGGCCGATGGAGAAGCCGGCACCGTCCTGCTTTCCACCACCAACACGCGCGATGTCTCACAGGACGCATTCCTCCTGCGCACAGACCACCAACTCACGCCGAAGCTTTCCGCCTCGGCCCGCTATGCTTTCGCCCAACCCTTCGCCAGCATCAATCAGCGTGCCGTTGCGGGCGTAGTAGAAGAAAGCCGCCGCCGCTGGCAATCCGCCACCGCGCAATTCGTCTATATTCTGCATCCCTCGCAAACTCTCGAAGCGCGCGCCAGCCTCCTCCGTTCGCGCATCTTCGACACACCGCGCGATCCCGTGGAAAAGGCACTGGTGGATTTCGGCATTGATCCGGAGTTGGGACTGCAGATTCGCGCCAACGGGACAACCATCAGCCCTCTCGTCATTCCACGCACACTCGGCCTCATGGATAACCAGACCGTACCGCAAGGTTCGCTCATGCATAGCTGGACACACGGCCGCCTCTCGCTGCGATCGGGCCTGGACATTCGCCGCCTCATCATCAACAACATTCTGGTGAGCAACGCGTCCTTCATGCAGTTCACCGGATATGTCGGCGCCAATGGGTACCTCGGCTCTCGTCCCGGCCAGACCCAGGTGATCGTCACCGAGCTCAACACCACCTTGTATGGCGTGAATGGCGGACCCAACACGCCTCAAAGAGGCTGGCGTGCCACGGAGCAGGAATACTTCACGCAGGCGGACCTTCGCCTTCGCCCCGGCATCACGATCAATGCAGGCCTTCGCTACAGTCCCGCCGGCGCCATCGGCGTCGTAGGCAATTATCAGGGCAACCTCTACGCCGTGGATAGCGGCGGCAATCCGATCTCGGGCGTGAGCCCGTTCCAATCCGGACTCACCGCGAACCGTGTCGCCGCGGTCGCCTCCGGACGCCCCATGTTCGCGTCCGACCGCAACAACTTTCAGCCCAGGGCCGGCGTCGCCTGGAACATCCGCGGCGCCGGAGTGAACGTACTGCGCGCGGCATGGGGTGTCTACACCGATCGCTTCTTCCAGCGCCTGTTCGATTTCGGTGTTCTCAACTCGCCGTTCGCCCATTCCAGTCTCTTCACCAATCTGCCATTCCCGGACCGGGCCCAGATTCCCCTCCGCACCGACACTCCGCCGCAGCAGCGCTTCGTTGATCCCGGACTGCGCAGCCCCACCACCCACCGTTTCCAGGCCGCGCTGGAGCGCCGCATCGCTTCGCAAACCAGCGTGACCATCGCCTATTCCGGACTGCGCGCGCTGGGCCTCTATCGCTGGACCGAACCGAACGGCTTAGGCAGTGTGCCCCAGATCGCCCGCCCCGATCAGAGATTTGCACGCATTCGCTTCACCGACAACAGCGGCGACTCGCTCTATCATTCGCTGCAGATGTTCGCCCGGCACCGCTTTTCCCGTGGCATCGACTTCACCGTCGCCTACACCTAGCCAAAGATATTTGA
>JAFDVS010000054.1 GCA_018268935.1 Acidobacteriota bacterium
CCGCGTGCGCGGCGACGTCATCGAGCTCTTTCCTACCTACGACGACAACGCTTTCCGCATTGAGCTCTGGGGCGATGAGATCGAGAGCCTCTATCAAATCGACCCCCTCACCGGCGCCATCAAGCAGAAATACCTGCGCCTGCCCATCTATCCCAAAACTCACTACGTGATGAGCGACGACATGCGCATCCAGGCGATGAGCAGCATCGAAGCCGAACTCACCTGGTGGATGGGTGAACTCGAAAAGAAGGGCAAGCTGGTGGAAGCCCAGCGCCTGATGCAGCGCACGCGCTTCGATCTGGAAATGATGTCGCAGATCGGCTATTGCCACGGCATCGAAAATTACTCGCGCCATTTCTCCGGCCGTCTCCCCGGCGAGGCGCCACCCACGCTCCTCGACTATCTGCCGCACGATGCGGTGGTGTTCATCGACGAAAGCCACCAGACGGTTCCCCAGCTTGGCGGCATGTATCATGGCGACCGTTCCCGCAAGGAGAACCTCGTCAGCTTCGGCTTCCGCCTGCCCAGCGCGCTCGACAATCGCCCGCTCACCTTCGAAGAGTTCGAGAACCGCGTCAATCAGGTGGTCTACGTCTCCGCTACGCCAGGCCCTTACGAACTCACCAAATCGGCGGGCATCATCGTCGAACAGATCATCCGTCCCACCGGCCTCATTGACCCGGAAGTGGAAGTGCGCGGCATCCGCGGGCAGGTGGACGACCTTCTCGGTGAGATTCGCCGCCGCATCGATCTAAACGAGCGCGTCCTGGTCACCACACTCACCAAACGCATGTCCGAGGATCTCACCGAATACTACTCGGAACTCGGCATCAAGTGCCGCTACCTGCACTCGGAAGTGAGCACGCTCGACCGCGTGAAGATTCTCCGCGATCTTCGCAGAGGCGAGTTCGACGCATTGATCGGCGTCAATCTGCTGCGCGAAGGTCTCGACCTGCCGGAGGTGTCGCTGGTGGCGATTCTCGATGCCGACAAAGAGGGCTTTCTCCGCTCCACCGGCTCGCTCATCCAAACCATTGGAAGGGCGGCGCGCAATCTGAACGGAAAAGCGATACTCTATGCGGATGTCATGACCGACAGCATGCGGCGAGCCATCGAGGAAACCACTCGCCGCAGACAGATTCAGAAGGAGTACAACGAACTCAACCAGATCACCCCGCAATCCATCGTAAAGCCCATCGATATGAGCCTGGTTGCTATTGCCGAGGCTGATTACGTCACCGTCCCATTGGAGGCTGATCTCGATTTCGAATCCATGACCAAAGACCAGCGGGAAAAGACGATCGCGGAACTGGAAGCGGCCATGAAAGAGGCCGCCGGCAATTTCGCTTTCGAGAAAGCGGCTCAGTACCGCGATAAGATCAAATCTCTGCGATCACCGAAGGCTTATGAAGAAGCAAGCACCCATAGCGCTGTTGGCGGCGGGCAGGACTAGAGACAGCTTCCTGCGGCGAGTCCCCAACTTTGCGGAGCGGCTGGGTCCCGTAGGCTCCACCTCATTGCGGTTGGCTAGCCGCATTGTGAACATCCTCGAGGCGGGCCGGCCCGTGGATAGCCTGGAGGCTTTTGCCCAGGCCAGTGTGGTCCTCATCTCCGTACCGGACACATGGCTCGAACGATTCGAGGACGAATTGTTGCGCTGCCAGTTCTCCTGGAAAGGAAAAAGCGTACTGCTGTTTGAGTCCAAGCGCGACAGCAGCGCCCTCAGCAAGCTGGCCGCGGCGGGCGCGGCAGTAGGCTCACTCACGCCCTTGCTGCTGTTCGATGAAAAGGCCGTCGTACTGGAAGGTTCGCGCAAAGCCGTCCAGGAAGGCCGCAAGCTTGTCACCTCACCGGGCATCCGCGTTCTTACGATGAACGCGGGACGCAAAGCGCTTTTTTCGGCGGGCGCCGGTTTCGCCACCAGTCTCGCCTTGCCTCTGCTGGCGGCGAGTGTCGAAACCCTGCGTGCCGCCGGCGTCGAACAAACCGACGCACTGGCGTTGACCGAAAAGCTGTTCCTCAAGACGCTCCGCGCTTATATCAAATCCGGCCGCAAGGGATGGGAAGGGGCTCTGCCTGCTCAGGATGGCGAAGCGATCCGCAGCCAGGTGGAAGCGCTCTTCCACGAAAGCCCCCTGCTTGCTGTCTATTACTTCGAAAACGCCCTGCGCGTATCGGAAATCATGAAGCAGGACCCAGCATGGATCCGCGAACTGGCCCGGGATTTTTATCTCAAAGCCTCAGGAACGTAGCTGACTTCGCGAGCTTGGCTGCTACCGCAGCAGCCCGGCAATCCCCGTCTGCTCGGCTTCCACGGCGGCATCGCGCGCCGTCTTGCCGGCCTTGTTGCGAATCTCTTTATTCGCCCCCCGGCTCAGCAATGCCTCCACGGCTTCGCGCCGTCCATAGCTGGCCGCCACATGCAGCGCCGTCGCCCCGGAATCCGCATCCACCGCATCGATCGCCGCCCCTTTGTCCAACAGGAAAAGGATCACGTTCACATGCCCGCCCAACGCCGCCTCGTGCAGGGGAAAGACGCCGGAGGGCCCGCGCACGGCTACTCCCGCGCCACGCTGCACCAGCAGGTCCACCAGAGCCAGATGCCCTTTGATCGCCGCGTCCGGCAATAACGCATTCGCCTCCGCGGCATCCTTCAACAACAGATCCACCACTTCCTGCTCACCGCGCAACACCGCGTTGCGCAGCAGCTTCATCCGCTGCGCCGCATCGACGGCCGCCCCCTTTTCGAGCAACACCATCGCCGTCACCTTCTGCCGGTGCCGCAGCGCCAATTCCAATAGTGTCTCCCCATCGGCATCCTTCGCCCGCACATCCATCCCGCTTTCGGCCAGCAGCTTCACCACCTCGGCGTTGCCTTTCATCACAGCCTGCTGCATGGCCCGGGCCGACGGCTTCGCGCCCTTGCTCATCAGAATGCGCACCACCTCGGCATGCCCCTTGGCCGCCGCCTCATCCAGCGCCGTCGCACCGCCGTGATCCGGCTGATGCGGATTGGCCCCGCGCGAGAGCAGCAACACCACGATCTCCTTGTAGCCGCGATTGGCCGCCAGATGCAGCGGAGTGGAACCCGTCTGATAAAACGCCTCGATTTGCGCACCCTTCTGCAACAGGTAATCCACCACATCTGCGTGATTGGTGATCACCGCATAGTGCAACGGGGTGCTTCCCGCTTCCCGATGCCGCGCATTCACATCCGCGCCTCGCTCCACCAGCAGCGCTACCACTTCCCGGTCGCCGGCCCACGCCGCGTCATGCAGCGGAGTGCCACCCAGGTTGTCGCGCTCATTGACATCGGCGCCCGCGGCCAGCAGTTTCTCAATCTGCGCGCGGTCTCCGGCCCGCACCGCCAGATGCAGGTCTCCAGCACAGGCCGCCAAACAGGCCAGTATTACCGCGGCAATGAGCCTTACTGCCACGCGCCCGGCTGTCCTCCGTTTTCCTTGTTCAGATGCTCCACCAGCGGTTTGAAGTATTCGAGCATCGCCCGTGAACTGATGTCTTCACCCGTCTTTTCCCGCATCAGTTGCCGCCAGTCCGTCGTCGCTCCCAGACTCAGCAGTTCCCACAACCATTTCCCCACTTCTTTGTTTCCGTAGTAGTTGCAGTTGTGCGGATCCTGCTTCAACAGCTTCCGTGAAATGTAGTCGTGCAGTTGAAACTTGATCAGGTACGCCATCGCGTAGTCGTAATACTGCGCGGCATCGTCGATGATGTGCGTCTTCGTGCAGGCGTCGCAGAACTCCTCCCCGCGCGGCGCCGGCGGTTCAATCCCCTGATACTTCGCCGCCAACTCCCACCAGCGTTTGTTGAACTCCGCTATCGGCAGCTTCTTCTCGTAGAGATCGTGCTCAAAGTGCGTCATCGTGCCGGCTGAAAACGGCATGAACACCACCGCGTTGTCCAGCGCCTCGGCCAGCAGCATCTGCCCCGGATCCAACTTGCGCGATTCCGGCAGCAAGCCAACCCCGCGCAAATAGGGTTCCTGCCGCGCGGCAATCGAGATCAAATCGCCCACCGCTTCGTGAAAGGCCCGGTTCGCCCCTTCCCGCAGCACATGCGGCACCTTCGGATTCGAATAGGCCATGTAGTAATAGACGTGCCCCAGCTCATGATGGCTGGTCTCAAACCAGTAGAAGTTCGGCACCACGCTCATCAGACTCCGCACGTCCTTATCCTGGTCAATGTGCCACGCCGAGGCGTGCGTGTTCTTCTTCCGCTTGGAATCCGGCGGCAACTGGTATAAATCAGAGCGCTCCCAAAATGTTTTCGGCAGCGGAGGCATCCCCAGTGAGGTATAGAACCGCTCGGCCTGCTGCACCACCCACTCCGCCGATTTCCCGCGGAACAGATCGTTCAGATCGGCCGCTTCCACCAATCCCGGCCATTCCTGCCCCCAGCGGTTCCCCAGCCAGTGCGCTGGAATCTGCTTCGGTATTGGCTGCTTATATCGTTCCGCCAGTCTCCTGCGCGTCCACAGGTGCAGTTGTTCATACAACGGCTGCATGTCGGCGGCAGTCTTATCCATCAACTGCATCATCTCGGCGACGCTCATGCCGTAGTCCGCCACCTGCAGATGGAAGTAGCTGGAATAGCCGAGCTCCGATGCCACGCGATTGCGAAGGTCCCGCAATTCGCTCAAGCTCTTTTTCAATGCGGGTCCGGATTGCTTCGACACTTCCCACATCTTCCGGCGCTCAGCCAGGTTGCGCGATTCCACCAGCGCCTTGTCGATGTCGTTGGGAGTCGTCTTCTTCGCGCACTGCTCTCCGCGCGGTTCCAGGCAGAACGTGAATCCATCCAGTGTCGATGCGGCGCGCGCTTCCGCTTCAATCCGCCTCGTCACGATATCCGGAATTGTTCCCGGCGATTCCGCGGCTTGCAGCAGGATCTTGTCCAGTTGCCGGAACTCGGAATCGGAGAGCGATTTACGGGAACCCAGCAGCGCCTTCGATTTCTCGATCACATACCGGCTGCCGCGAAATCCAGCCAGCGCGCGATCCGCTCCAATCCGCTCCCCTGTATGTTGCTCGTTGACATCAGTTGATGATTTCCACTGCGATTCGGAAGCCACTGTCGCCAGCCGCCGGTCAATCTCGCTGTACATGTCCAGGAAGTCCTGCACATCGGAGCGCCCTCCGGAAGAGGCGCTCCCGCTACCGCCGCCGGGCGGGCTCACACACGAAACCAGCAGGCAACAGATCGGGATCGCGATCACTCGGGGATACACAACGGAATTGTAACAGCCTCGCACCGCGCGAGAGTGGGCAGGCAGAGCGCTGGCGGGACAGACGCCCTGCCCACAAACGAATCTTACGCGTTGGCGCCTTTGCGGGAGGCGAGGAGGTCGCGAATTTCCGTCAGTAGCTTTTGGTCAACGGTCGGTCCGGGAGGCGGCGGCGCAGGTGCGTCTCTCTTCATCTTGTTGAATCCCTGAATCACAAGGAACAGAACAAACGCAACGATCAGGAAGTCAATGACGTTATTGATCAGCATGCCATACGTGATCACCGGCACGGCCTTCGCTTTCGCTTCGGCCAGGCTCACCACCGGAGTATCGGAAAGATTGACGAACTTGTTGGAAAAATCCACTGAGCCCATCACCTTCCCGATAGGAGGCATCATGATGCCTTCGGTAAACGTGCTCACGATCTTGCCGAAAGCGGCGCCCATGATGACACCGACCGCCATATCCAGGACATTGCCTTTCATGGCGAACTCTTTGAACGCTTGGAACATGGAATATCCTCCTGCAAACAAGAATGCGCGGCAGCAGATTCGCTGTTGCCGATTTTCGCGTAAGGATACCCTATCGATTGCATGGACGGCAAGCCACCCCTGCCAAGAGTGCAATTTTCCCCGAGACGTTGTAGTCTCGTAAACGAGGCTCTTCGATACATGGCATACGGTTCCACCAGAAGACATTTCTTTTTCGGCTCCCTGTTGGCCGGAGCGGTTCCTACCGGCGGATTCGGCAGTTCCGCTTCCCTCCGCACCATGGGGTACCGCTCACCTAACGAGAAGTTGAACATCGCCGCCATCGGCTCCGGTGGCAAAGGCAACAGCGACATCGACGGCTGCGCTTCGGAAAACATTGTTGCCCTTTGTGACGTTGACGAAAAGCAGGCCGCGCGCAAGTTCAAGGAATACGACAAGGCGCCAAAGTACAAAGACTTTCGCAAAATGCTGGACAAGGAAGGCAAAAACATCGACGCCGTCATTGTCAGCACGCCCGATCACATGCATGGCACCGCCGCCATGTGGTGCATGGAGCGCAACAAACATGTCTACGTGCAGAAGCCGTTGACGCGCACCATTTGGGAAGCACGCCAGTTGCAGGAAGCGGCCAACAAATATAAGGTCGCCACGCAAATGGGCAACCAGGGCTATTCGAACGAAGGCACCCGCCAGGTGGCTGAAATGATCTGGAGCGGCGCCATCGGCAATGTCACCGAAGTGCACGCCTGGACCAATCGCCCGCTCTGGCCACAAGGCATCACCACCGCACCCGCGCCCACCGCTGTCCCCGACACTCTCGATTGGGACCTGTGGCAAGGCATCGCCGAAGCGCGCCCCTTCACCATCGGCGGCGAAGGTTACCCCAATCAGTACGGCAATTTCTATCAGCCCTTCAACTGGCGCGGCTTTTTCGACTATGGCTGCGGAGCCCTCGGCGATATGGCGTGCCACATCCTCGGCGCTCCCAACCTCGCCCTGCAACTCGGCCCACCCACCAGCGTCGAGTGCATCAAGAAGGAAGGCGTCAGCGAAATTCAATTCCCGCGCCAGTCTGTCACTCGCTTCGACTTCCCTGCCCGCGGCAATATGCCAGCCTTGAAACTCTTCTGGTATGACGGCATGAAGGAGAATCCGAAGATTGAAGGCGTGCCGCAAGGCGAATGGCTCGGCGATCTTCCCATGCGTGGCGCGCGTCCTGGCGGTGGCCGCCGTGGACAGGGCCAGGCGCAGGCCGCGGCACCCGCAAGGCCCGCTCCGGCGCCCACCGGATTCGTGGGCCGCGTGTTCGACTACTCGAGCTACGAAGCCACCAGGAACGATCCCGATGCCCGCGTCCCAACGCCCAACGGCAGCCTCTTCATCGGCGACAAGGGTATGCTCACCACCGGCACTTACGGCGAACAGACCCGCCTGCTTCCGGTGGATCGCATGAAGGATTACAAGTTCCCCGATCCTTTCCTCACCCGCTCGCCCGGCCACTACCGTGATTGGATCCGCGCCTCGAAAGGCGGCGATCCGGCTTGCTCCAACTTCAACAACGCCGTGCCGTTTGTCGAATGGATGCTGCTCGGCGTCATCGCCCTCCGCGTGGAAGGCAAGATCGAATGGGATCCGGTGAAGATGCGCATCACCAACAATCCCGCGGCCAACAAGTACATCAAACCCAACTTCCGCAAGGGCTGGTCATTCGTATAACTCCCATGTTCCGATTGGCGATTGCCGGGATCCTGGCCGGGCTGTTAAGCGCGGCCGATCCCACGTTCCTCCGGCGGTCAGTGGATGCTATCCAACCGGCCGCCGATGATCTCACCACGAACGCCAAAGGCGCTTCCTACAAGCCCATCTTCGGCATCGGCGATCCGCAAGCGAAAAACCTCAAGGGCATTGCGCGCTATGGCCATCTCACCGTCGATCCCAATGGCGCATCGGCCCTCGTACAGTACCCCGCCGAAGAGCAACTCTATTTCATTCTCGAAGGCAACGGCACGCTCCTCTATGACAACGACAAAGTGCCGGTGAAGAAATTCGATTTCATGTACCTGCCACCCGGTGTGCGCCACGGCATGGCCAATTCGTCATCCGCGCAGCTGCGTCTGCTGGTGATGGGCTACAAGATCCCGAAAGGCGTGGAAACCGCGCGCCCCGCCAAGGCGATGATCGCCAACGCCGATGACGTGAAGCTGCAAATCCTCGGCGGCCACGGTCCCACGGCACAGTTCAAACTGCTGATGGGCACCACCGACAGCACGCGCGACAAGCTCTCCGCGGCCAGCCAGATGGTCAGCCTGTTCATCATGGACTTCGCTCCCGGCGGCACCAACATTCCGCATCACCACGAGACCGAAGAAGAGATCTACTTCGTCCTCCGCGGCCGCGGCGACATGGTGGCAGGCGGTGGCGCCGACGGCAACGAAGGCCGCTACCCGGCCAAAGCCGGCGATGCCTATTTCTTTCGCTTGAACACAACCGTCGGTTTCTACAGCGGCGCAAAAGCCGGCGACGAACATGACCTGGTTCTCGCCGTTCGTTCCAAGTTCCCGTTCGGATCGCGAATTCACTAACCACAAGGGGCTCCCGATGCGATTGTTCTTCGCCGGCCTGGTCTCCATCTGTGCCTGGGCGCAGATCGCCGATTCGCCCACAGCCAACGTGGCGGGCATTCCCGTCAACTACACCGAATCGCTGGCCGGAAATTACACGCTCCCCGACGCCCTCAAGTTCAGCGACGGCAAGCCCGTGCGCGACGCCAAGACGTGGGCCGCCAAACGCCGTCCCGAAATCGTCCGCCTCTTTGAAGAGAATCAATACGGCCACGCCCCGGCCCGCCCGGCCGGGATGAGCTTCGATGTCTTTGACAAAGGCACGCCCGCCTTCGATGGCAAAGCGACCCGCCGCCAGGTGACCATTCACTTCACGAAAGACAAATCCGGCCCGAAAGTCGACCTGCTCCTTTACCTGCCCGCCCACGCCGCCAAGCGCGTGCCCGTGCTGCTCAACATCGCCTTTACGGCGAACGTCAACATGGTGGAGGACTCCGGCGTGAAGTCCGGAGAAATCTGGAGCCGCGAAAAGAAGCGTGTTCCCGCCAGCACGGGCCGCCGCTTCGGCACGCTGAAGGTGCTGCCCTTCCTCGAGGCCGGCATCGGTGTCGCAACGTTCTACTACGGCGATGTCGAACCGGACTTCGCCGCCGGTGAAATGCTCGGCGTGCGCGGCGTTTTCAAAGACACCTGGGGAGCCATCGGGGCTTGGGCTTGGGGCATCAGCCGCGTCATCGACTACATGGAAACCGACTCCGCAGTCGATGCCAAACGCGTCGCCATCACCGGAGTTTCCCGTCTCGGCAAGACCGTGATGTGGGCCGGCGCCCGCGACACGCGCGTTGCCGCCGTCATCGCCAGTTGTTCCGGAGAGGGCGGCGCGGCACTCAGCCGCCGCAACTACGGCGAAACCATCGCCCATCTCGTCGAGCCCACACGCTTCCCTTACCAGTTCACTGCGAACTATGCCAACTACGGCAACCGCGTAAACGAATTCCCTGTGGATGCCAATCTGCTGGTCGCTCTGATTGCACCGCGTCCGCTGCTGCTGCAAACAGGCAACACCGACAAGTGGTCCGATCCGATGGGCGAATTCCTTGCCGCCGTCGCCGCGGGCCCTGTCTACAAGCTCCACGGCAAACAGGACCTCGGGACAGACAAACTCCCCGCCCCCGGCGTGCCCATCCTCAATACACTCGGCTTCCTCATGCACGATGGCGGACATGGCACGGTGCCCGCTGATTGGGACGTGTATCTACAGTTCCTGAAGAAGCACCTTTGAGACCGCAACGCCGTATATAATGGGCGCACCGACCAAGGGGCCCCATGTTGAAAGCACTTCTATTCCTCCTCACCGGCGCTGCGCTCTACGCGCAGAACGCACAGATCACCGGCCGTGTCACCGATCCCAGCGGCGCACTCGCGCCCGGCGCTGAAGTCACGGTCACCAATACAGACACCGGCGACAAGCGCACGTCTTCCACTAATGATCAGGGCTATTACACGGTCCTGTTCCTCATCCCCGGCAACTACCAGGTACAGGTGCAGAAGTCAGGCTTCAAAGCCGCGGTCCGCTCCGGCGTGCGCCTGCAGGTGGAGCAAATCGCACGCCTCGATTTCACGCTCGAAGTCGGCGCCGTCGCGGATCGCATCGATGTCGTCGGTACAGCGCCATTGATCGAATCCGAAACCGCCACCGTCGGCCAGGTCATCAACAATAAGTCGATTGTCGAAATGCCGCTCAATGGCCGCAACGCCTGGCACCTCGTGCAACTCTCCGCCGCCACGGTATTCGTCGGCGGCATCGGCGATGCAGCCGAAATCCCCGTGGCCAGCATGGCCGGTGGACGCGCCTTCTCCCAAGGCCTTTACGTCGATGGCGGCTCGGTCCAGAAATCCGGCATGGCCCGCGCCATGGCCGAACTGGGCCCCATGGTCGACTCCGTCGAAGAGTTCAAAGTCATCACCAATAACTACGCCGCCGAATACGGACGCAGCGCCGGCGGCGTCTTCACTGCCGTCACCAAGTCCGGCACCAATCAATACAAAGGCACCGTCTTCCACTTCCTGCGCAACAATGCCTTCGATGCCCGCAATACGTTTTCCCTCACGCAGGCGCCGCTCCGTTACAACCAGTTCGGCGGCACACTCGGCGGCCCTATCAAAAAGGACAGAACACACTTCTTCCTCGGCTATGAGCAAACCAAGCAGTCGCGCGGCACGCCGGTGATCCTCACGGTTCCCGACGCTGCGCGCAAACGCGGCGTCTTCACCGGGCTCACCGATGCCAACGGTGCGGCACTGCAACTCTACAATCCCTTCACCACCCGCGTCTCCCCCACCAATGCCACGCTGCGCGTTCGCGACCCCTTCCCAAACAACGTCATCCCTTCCTCTCTCTTCGATCCCGTGGCCATCAAGGCGATGTCGTATTACCCTGAGCCCAACGTGCAGGGCAATCTCGCCGGCGCCAACAACTTCAACGTCAACGCCACTCCGAAGCGCACGCAGCATCACGGCACCGCGCGCGTCGATCATGTGCTTTCGGATAAGAATCGCATCTTCTTCCGCTATATCAATCAGCACAACTTCACCCCGCAGGTGAACGTGTTCCCCGAACCGGCCGCATCCTCCTCCGGCCCGCAAACACGCACCATCCGCAATCTCGCCCACACCGCCATGGGCGCCTTCACGCGCACCGTCTCGCCATCCCTGATCAGCGAAACGCGCTTCAGTTGGCTCAAACAGAGCCGCAGCGTTTTGCACGACAGCATCGACCAGGGCTGGCCCTCGAAGCTCGGCTTCAAAACCGCCAGCGAGCGTGCCTTCCCTGCCTTCGCTCCGCAGAACTACACCTTCGTCGGCGCGCGCAACGCCTTCCGCGAACAGCGCGGCCCCACCTACATGGTGAACCAGACCTTCACCTACAGCCGGGGAAAGCACAATCTCAAATCCGGCTTTGAATACCGCTGGAACGGCCAGACCGACGAGTTCGACACTATCCCCTCCGGCGACATGACGTTCGCTTCGCAGGGCACCGGGCTGCAAGGAAACGCCCGCACCGGCGACGGCTTTGCCACGTTTCTATTGGGCTTTGTCACCAACGCGTCGCTCCGCGATCAGATCCCGCTGCGCACGCAGAACTACTCGCTCGGCGCTTTCCTTCAGGACGATTGGAAGGTCACTCCGAATTTCACTCTCAATCTCGGCGTGCGTTATGACATCGAGCCGCCACCCATCTCGCCCGACGACACGTTCAACGGTTTCAGCATGACCGACATTCATCCCACCGCGCGTGTTCCCGGCGTAGTCACCTTCGCGGGCGTCAACGGGTATCCGCGCCGCATCGCCGACATCGACGGCAACAACTTCGCGCCGCGCTTCGGCTTTGCCTGGCGCCCCGGCGGCAACGATCGGCGCGTCGTGCGCGGAGGCTACGGCATCTTCTTCGGCAACACCAACGATGTCGGTTACGGCACCGGCACGAACCTCGGCTTCTCCACGGAAGCGGCTTTCGTCAGTCCCGATCAGAACCAGACCGCGGCTTTCTACCTCAAAGATGGCCTGCCCAAATTCGATCTGCCCGGCCCGCAAAGCCGCACGCCCGCCTTCGGCCTGAACAACAACATCACCTACTATGAGCGCCACCGCCTGACGCCCTACTCACAGCAATTCAACCTCGGCGTGCAGCAGGAAACGAAGGGCATTCTGGTCGAACTGCAGTACATCGGCAACCTCGGCCGCAAACTCACCGCCACCGATGTCAGCATCAACCAGGTGCGCCCGGAACTCGTGGGCGGAGCGGGCACCATTCAGGCTCGCCGCCCTTATCCGCAATTCAGCGGCGTCACGATGATTGCTCCCAACTGGGGGGCTTCGAGTTATCACGGACTGGTGCTGCACACTGAGAAGCGGTACCAGGGCGGCCTGCAATTCCTCTTCAACTACACCTTCGCCAAGTTCATCGACAACGTGGATCACATCGCCTCCGGCGATTTCGGCGGCACGCCCGGCGCGGGTTATCAGGATTTCTACAACCGCCGCCTGGACAAGGCGCTCAGCCCGAATGACATCCGTCACAACGCGCGCTTCAACGTCATCTGGGATCTGCCCTTCGGCATCGGCCGCAAGTACCTCACCGGCGGCCCGGTGGCGCAGATTCTCGGCGGTTGGCAACTGAGCGCGCTCGGCACTTTGCTCACCGGCCCGCCCTACGGCGTCGTCACGCAGAACAACACCTGCGAATGCTCCTCGGCCGGGGCACAGCGCGCCGATATCCTCCGCCAGCCCGATCTGCCATCGGATCAACGCAACGCCGCACGCTGGTTCGACATCACCGCCTTCGCGCAACCCGGCCGCTTTCTCTTCGGCAGCGCCGCGCGTTCCAACGGCCGAGCCCCCGGAACCACACAATTCGATTTGGGCATCATGAAGAACTTCGCCATTCGCGAGCGCTTCCGGCTACAATTCCGGGGCGAAATGTTTAATGCCTTCAACAACGTGAATCTCGGAATCCCCGGCACCGCGCTCGGCAGCCCCAACTTCGGCTCTATCACGGCCGCCGCCGACGCCCGAGTGATCCAACTGGGATTGAAGCTCTATTTCTGAGCCGGTGGCGCGGGCCTCTGGCCGGCGCGTAACTTACTAATCGCCGCCGTCATCTCCGTCGGCCGCACCACCGCGCGGATTTTCTCCGCATCGCCATCGGCGTTCTGAATCTGAATCGCCTGCCGGTAGCGCTCCTGCTGATCGGCCAGATCATACGGCGTCTCACCCAGTTCATTCTTCACATCCAACCGCGCGCCCTGTGCAACCAAGAACTCCACCATCGGCACCGATCCACCCAGTGCCGCAATGTGCAGTATCGACTGCCCGCGCCGCACGATGGTGATCGGCTCCACGGGGTCCGGAATCTTCTCCGCAGGATTATACCGGGCCTGCAGATCCGCACCGCGGGCGATCATTTCCTTCACTACATCCACGTTTCCGGCCATCACAGCCACCGAAAACGGAGTGTGCCCATCCTTCCGCAACTGATTCACATTCCCGCCGCGACGGACAAGCATCTTCACCAACTGCAGATTCGTCGAAGCCCCGGCGACATGCATCGCCGATGATCCCGGAGGCGCCGGATTGATTCGCACATCGCCCGCCGGTCCAGCCGTCGGATACTGTGTCTGCTGGTTCGGATCGGCGCCCTTTTCGAGCAACCGAGCCACAATCGCCAGCCCCGCCTCGACATCCGATCCCTTAGTCGCGCTCAGCGTCAGCAACGCCGGATTGCGTCCATACGCGCCGCCGCGCCTCGCCGATGCTCCCAGGGAAGCGTTCGCCACCGCCAGCACCGCCCCATGCAGCGGCGTGTATCCCGCGCCATCGCGCACCTTCACCGCTGCTCCGCGATCGAGCAGCAGCGCCGCCATCTTCAAATCGGCGCCGAATTTCTGCGAACTGCCCGCCTGCGCCGGAGCACCCTTGCCGGGCACAAACACCGTGTTCGGCGGGTCCCAATTGTACAGTGCCGCCAGCAACGGCGTCGTCCCATCGGCCGACGGAGCGTTGACATCGATCCCCGCATCCATCAGAATTCGCGCCGATTCCACATCATGCTTCTGCACGGCGAAGAACAGCGCGTTCTGCCCGCCCTTCTTCGTCACATACTCACCGTCGGTGTTCCACGGAATGCCCGTCTTTCCCAGGGTCGCCGTGGTCGGCGCATAGATCACATACTTCACGTCCCACGATGCCGTCACCGCCTTCACATCGGCGCCTCGTTCCACCAGCAACCGCACCGCCGCCGGATTCCCCGCCGCCCACATCAACGCCGTCTGCCCGAATTTCTTATCACGAGCATTCAATGAAGCACCGCGGTCCAGCAGCAACCGCAGCGTCTCCACCTGGCCCAACCGGGCCGCGGTCATCAGTGGAGTCTCGCCGTTCTCCCGCGCCACATTCGGATTCGCGCCCTTCGACAGCAGCAGCTTCACCATCTCCCCCGCCCCGTTGGTGATGGCAATCATCAACGGCCCGATGCCCAGTTCATTCGCCAGATTCGGATCCGCCCCGGCGTTCAGTAACAACGAAGCGATCTCCGTGTTGCTCCGCGCGGCCGCCCATCCCAGCGCCGTGGTTCCATCGGCCTCGCGGGCATTCAATTCGGCTTTCTGCGCGATCAAGGCCGCCACCGCCGCGCGGTCATCACTGCGCGCGGCGTCCAGTAGCGCATCGCCCAACTTCGCCCACACCGGCAGGCAAGCCACCAACAGCAGAAGCATTCTCACCGCTACACCTCCAGCCGGTTCAACCGCCCGGTGCTGTCGCCGAACTTCTCCGTCGGCACGCCCACCTTGTCGAGCATCGTCAAATACAGATTCGTCAGCGGCGTCGTATCGCCCGCGAATTTCACATACCGTCCACCGGCAATCCGTCCCGCTGCGCCGCCGGCGACAATGATCGGAAGATCGCGCTGGCTGTGCGAAGTCGGCACGCTCAAATCGCTTCCATAGAGCAGCAGCGAATGATCCAGCAGCGTCGAGTTCCCTTCCTTCAGCGCATCCAGTTTGTCCAGGAAGTAAGAGAAGAGCCGCGATTGATCCACATTGATCTTCGCCAGCGCATCCAGTTTTTCCTTCTCGAAGTTGTGATGGGAAATCTCGTGGTGCCCCATGGTGATGCCTAGATGCGGATAGGTGATCGACGTCGCCTCGCGCGCCATCATGAACGTCCAAACCCGCGTCAAATCGGCCTGCAGCGCCAGCGTCTGCAAGTCGAACATCAGCTTCACGTGTTCCACCCACGCATCGGGCACACCCGCCGGCCGCTTCGTATCGGGCAAATCCGTGGGCTGCTTGCGCATCGCCACCTGGATCCGCCGCTCCACATCGCGGATCGACTCGACATATTCCTCGAGCTTCCGCTTGTCCGCCGCGCCCAACTGCTTCTTCAACTCGGCAATGCGCTCCGTCACCGTATCGAGGCTGCTGCGGTCGGCCGCATTGCGCGCCGCCGAGGCCACCGGATCAATCTTTCCGCCCTCGCCAAATAACCGTTCAAACACCATGCGAGGGTTGTACTCAAATGGCAGCGGCACCGTCTCACTCTTGAACACCGGGCCTACATGCGCGCTGTTGACGTTGATCTTCTCCGCCGACAATTCGAGCGAAGCGAACTGCGTTTCCTTCCCCAACGATTGCGCCGCCAGTTGATCCACCGAGATGCCCACGTGGATCTTGCCCTTCACCGGCTCCACACCCGTCATGAACGATGCCAGCGCGCGGTCATGAAATCCGGCCTTCGTGCGGTCCGGATCGGAAGACAATCCGCTGATCACCACAAACTTTTTCCGATGCCCCGACAAAGGCGCCAGCGCCTCGCTAAATTGATAGTCCGCGCCCTCACCCTTCGGCCGCCAGCGGTCCTGATCCACTCCCAGCGGATAGAAGATGAACCCCAGCCGCCGCACCGGAGCCGCGGCCGTCTGCTTTTCCGCCCGCAATGCCGGAATCATTGCATCCAGCAGCGGCAGTGCAAACGCAGTGCCTGCGCCGCGCAAAAACGTTCTTCGGGGAATTTGTTTTTGGGTCACGAACATGGTCATGGCTCCTCGTTCTGTCTCATCTGGAAGGGAACACTCCGGGCGATGGCAACCACCAGGTCATGAAACCGGTGACCGCCCGCCGCGGTCTCACGCGCAATCGCCCGCACCACCGGCTGATCGCGAGCTTCCAACTGCCGCCCCAGCGCATACGTCAACATCTGTTCCACCGTGCCGCGCACGAACTCATCGGAATGCCGCAGCATCCAATCCTTCAAGCCCTGCGGCCCGGAAAACGTCTCGCCGCTCGCCATCCTGCCCGATGGATCAATCGCTCCGCCATCATCCTCGGTGCGCCAGCGGCCCATCACATCGAAATTCTCCAGCGCAAAGCCAAATCCATCGATGCGAACATGACACGCCGCGCAGGCCGCATTCGCCCGGTGTTTCTCCACCTGCTCGCGAGTCGTCAGCTTTCGGCCCTTCTCGGCGCTCGCCTCCAAGGGGGGCACATTGGCTGGCGGCGTGGGTGGCGGCGAATTGAGCAGGCTGTTCAGAATCCATTTCCCACGCAGCACGGGCGATGTCCGCGCCGCATGCGAAGTGAGCAGCAGCACGCTGCCCTGCGTCAGAATCCCGCCCCGAGGCCCGCCTGCCTGTAAGGCGACTCGGCGGAAGGAAGGCCCCATCACACCCTCAATCCCGTACAGCTTCGCCAGCCGTTCATTCAGATAGGTGTAATCCGCGCGGATCAGATCGAGCACACTTCGGTTTTCCCGAATCAGGCTGCGCAGGAACAGCCGCGTCTCGGTTTCAAACGCCATGCGGATGGACGCATCAAACTCAGGGAAAATCTGCGCATCGGGCACTACGGCGGACAGGCCGCGCAATCCCAGCCACTGCTCAGCGAAATTCGAAGCCAGCGTTGCCGCACGTGGATCTGCCAGCATCCGGCGCACTTCGCGCTCCAGCACCGCATTGTCCCGCAGCGTTCCTTTCGATGCCTCATTGAGCAGCGCATCATCGGGAATGCTGTTCCACAAGAAGAACGAAAGCCGCGATGCCAGTTCAAACGGAGACACCGTGTGCACCGGGCCTGCCTTCGCCCCCGCCGGATCAAACTCCAGCCGGAACAGAAAATCCGGAGCGAGCAGAATATCTCTTACCGCAGCGGCGATGGCTTCCTCAAACCCGCGCTTCTGCCGCGTCATTTGATACGCCGCCAGGAACGGCCGCCGGTCGCTCGCCGTCACATCGCGCCGGAACGCCCGCCGCAGCAACGTCGATAAAATCCGCTCCGCGCACGCCGCCTCATCGCTGGCGCCGGCAGGCCGGCAGACAAAGATTCGTTCCCTACTCGGCGTCTGGCTCACCGAGGTGGCCCCATAGGGCCCCGCAATCTCAATGCGCGCCAGCGCCGGCGGCCCCGGTTGCCCGTCAAACGCCGCCTCACCCGAAGTCATACCCCGTATCTCAAACAGCTTCACCCGCCGCCCATCGACGCGAAAATCAATCGTCGGACGCACCGCTGTTCCCAGCAGATCGAGCGGTCCACCCAACGCATCGCCACCCGGCCCCGACACATCCGACACCGGCCCTTCGCGCGCCGCGTATTCATCGGGAAACGTCACGATCACCGTGTGCGTTCCGGCCTTCAGTTTCACCGTTGTTCGAAAGAACCGCACTCCTTCATAAGGAGTGAGACTTTCCTTCGCCAGAAACGCCCGCAAATGATACTCGCCGTCGTGAGGGAAGTAATGCGTCACCCGGATGCCGCCGCGAGTGCCGAAGGGCATTCCTTCGCCCTGCCACACAGCCTGCGTTCCCGTGGCCGGAAAAATCTCCGTCACCGGCGAAGCCTCCGCCGTGCCCACCGCCAGTTCGCTCACCTTCCGCGCGACTTTCAAATACCGCTCCAGCAGCAGCGGCGACATCGACAACGCATCGCCGATATTGTCGAACCCGCCCGCGCTTTCATCCTGCGGCAACTCCGCCGCAATCGGCAGTTCAATGTGCAGCAGATCCCGGATAGCATTGGCATACTCCGCGCGATTCAGCCGCCGCACCACCGGCCGCCCGGCAAACGGCGATCGTTTCCCCGCCGCATCGAGATCCGCCACCAGGGCACCGGTGAAGGCACGAGCCGCAGCCGCATCCGGCCGCGGCGCTCCCAGCGGGGGCATCTCTCCGCCATTCACCTTCCGCACCACTTTTTCCCAAACATCGGGCCGCGCGCCGGGGGTCTCCGCGGCTACGCCATCCAAAACAAAACCACCGGATTTTGTTTGCGCACTATGGCACCCGATGCAGTACTGGCGCACAAACGCGGTTCGCCCGCTGGGCTGCGCCGCGGCCACCAGGGGAAGCATCAGGAATAGTGTAAACGCCCGTTCCATCAATCCTCGGCCAACTTCTTCTATGGCTATGCTATTCACAAAGCCCCGAGGAATCAAGTTTCCCCTCTTGCCGCGAGCCTCCCGGTTTCGTACGGTGGAAGAAGATGACCAATTCGCCGCCACAGCGGCCACCGGTTTGGCTCTGGCCGAACCTTCTGGGACTGGATGCTCCCCTCGTCGCGCTCACCTGGCAGGCGTTCCTTGCCCTCGCCATCGCCGTGCCGTTGCGCCCCATCGGACGCATCACCCTTGGCCTCACCGTCTGGATCATCTACCTCGCCGACCGATTGCTGGACGTGCGCGGCGCTCCCACCACGCGCGAAACCGAGCGCCACCGTTTCCATCGCCGCCACAATCGCCTGCTGTGGGCTTTGCTGATCCTCGCCCTCTGCGCCGATCTCGCCGCCGTGTTCTTCTGGCTGCGCCCAGCCGTCTTTCGCACCGGCCTGCTGCCATTCGGCGCTGTCATCCTTTATATGGGGATCGTGCACCGCCAGCGCATTCCGATTCCGAAAGAGCTAGCCGTAGCCCTGCTGTTTACCGCGGGCACCTTCCTCATCGGCTGGACATTTTCCGAACACCGCCTTGCCCTGCTGCCACCGGCCGCGGCATTCCTCACGCTCTGCCTGGGCAATCTCGTCGCGATAGAAATGTGGGAATGGCGAGAACTCCGCGATAGCCACGGCAAACCGCCGCACCGCGCCACGATTCTTCTCGAACGGACATTGCCCTGGTGGATGGGCGCGTTGATTCTCATCGCCATCGCCTCCCCAACTCCCTGGTTCCTCGCCATCGCCGCCAGCACTGTCGCCATCCTCATGCTTCACCGAGCCGGAGCACGTCTCAGCCTCAACGCCAGGCGCGTTCTCGTCGACGCGGCCCTTCTCACCCCACTTCCCTGGCTGATCGCATGAACGCTGACCCGCTGGCCCCGGTCTACCGCTGGGTGGAATACGCCGCCTTCGGCCGTCTGCTCGAGACCTGCCGGTTCTTCTTTCTCCCCGAACTGCGCCAAGCGCGCCGCGCACTCATCCTGGGGGAAGGGGACGGCCGTTTCCTCGCCCGCTTTCTTGCGTGCAACCCCACCGCCACCGTCGATGTCGTGGAACAAAGCCCGAAGATGATCGCTCTCGCCCGAGCCCGCATTCGCCCGGCGGACACTGCGCGTGTGGCCTTCCACCGGCGGATCCCCGCTCAAACCTACGACCTCATCGTGACTCACTTCTTTCTCGATTGCCTCAGCGCAGCCGAGGCGCAGGAAATCATCGCCGAAGCCGCCGCTGCATCGGCGCCCGGCGCCACCTGGATCGCGAGTGAATTCCACATCCCCGCGCATGGCATCGCCCGCTGGCACGCGCAACTGTGGATCACTACCATGTACGCCTTCTTCCGCTGGACCACTGGCCTGCAAACCAGGTCCATCCCTCCCTACGAGGAAATGCTGGCAGAGCAGGGCTTCCACCGCCGGCGGCAACAGCACTGGCGCTGGGGTCTGGTGAAAGCCGAGCTCTACCGCAAAGATCTTACTTCGACTTCCCGGCCCGCTTCCGGGGCAGCAACTCCAGCACCTCCGCGGCCGTAGTCCGCCCCCCATGCAGCTTCGCCACCTTCTGGAAATACAGCGTCCCACCCTTCTCAATCAGAAAGGTGGACGGGTACGCCGTCTCTTTCGGAGCATCCCAGCGCAGCCCGAACAGATTGGTGAACTCGTAACCCGGATCGAGCAGCATTTCGAAACTGTCGGGAAAATTCTTGTCCTGTAGAAACTGTGTAGCCTTGGTGTCCAGCGCGTCCGGTGGCCCCGGATACACGAACACCAGTTTCACTCCAGCCTCCTCAAACGCCGCCGCATGCTTCACAAAATCATGCACCTGGCGCTGGCAGAGGGGGCACTGGTAACCCGGATACCCGCGCAGCACAATCAGCGCCACCGGCGATCCGGCCGTCAATTCCGACAGGCGCACCGCTTTCCCGCGCGTCGAAGTGAGTGTAAAATCAGGCAGGCTTTCCCCCACAACGGGCGAACCGGCCATCACAGGAACTGCGAGCATCAAAGCCGCAAGGATAGTTCTACGGTAAAAGTGCAAAGGACTCCTTGCCCTCTGTATCCCTTCGCCCGCCAAGACTATTCCCGCACGCTTCAGTATTTTTTCAGGAAGGCCTGAAATCCGCTCTTATCCAGCCGCGCCTTGGTCTCATCCACGCTCGCCTGTGTCGGCAGCGGCCCAACCAGCACGCGCGGAAAGCCCGGGGTCTGTCCATCCGCTACGCGAGCGCGCAGCCCCATCCGCGTCAGGTGCTCCACAAACACTCCCGCGATCCCCCGGTCCACCACGCCTACCTGCCAGTAGGTGGATCCGGGCGCCGGCGGAGCATCCACCGATGGCGCCGGCGGTGTCACAGGCGCCGGAGCAGGAGCCGCCACCACTGCCTTGGGCATCGGAGGCAAGGTTTCCGCCTGTGCATGCATCGGAGGGGGCACCGGGCTCGATGCCGGCTCCACCACCATCGCCTTTGCCTTCTCCGACGCGCACGGGCCCTCCGCCAGTTGCGCCGCGCTGATCGAACGTCCGCTCACGTAGGCCAATGTCGCCACCAACCCCATCGTCACCAGAAACATGCAGCAGACGGCGATGAGTTGACGTTGGCCGAGAACAATGGCAAGTTGGTCCTCAGGTCTGGTTTGCATCATGCCGCTTCTATCGGCATGTGTAGGGTGGAACTGTAGGAAGTGGTAGTGAAAATCCCTGATGCCGTGTAAGGCACTATTCTCTGGCCTGCTTCCATCCGATAAAGGTACAGATGCTCTTCGACTTGCGCCAATCCCGCTTGGCCCATCTTCGCGCCACACAAAACTCCGATGGCGGTTGGGGATATTTTCCGCACAAGCAATCCCGTCTGGAACCAACCTGTTACGCGCTGCTCGCCCTGCACGGTGACAAGGCCTCGTCCGACGCCTGGATGCGCGGCTGGAGCCTGATCCGCAGTTGGCAGCAGAATGACGGAGGCTTTCGGCCGGGCGCCGAAATCCAGCTCTCCAGTTGGGCCACGGCCCTTGTGGTCACCTTACATTGCGTGCACGGCGTATCGGATGCCCGCTTTCAGAAAGGTGTGGCATGGCTGCTTGGCTCGAAAGGGGTGGAAGGCGGCTGGCTGGAACGTGCGCTCGGCCTGGTCATGAAGATGCCCGTCGAGTATGATCGCCGCCACAAGGGATGGCCCTGGCTGGCCGACACATCCAGTTGGGTGGAGCCCACGGCGCACAGCGTTCTCGCCCTCAAGAAGGCCGCTCCCCAGGTTTCGCTGCCGGCGCTTCAGGAGCGGGTGCTGGAAGGAGAGCGCATGATGCTTGACCGCCGCTCGCCCGACGGCGGGTGGAACTACGGAAATCGCCGCGTCCTGCGCACAGACCTGCCGTCCTACCCGGAAACTACGGCCGTCGCCTTACTCGGGCTGCAGGGTAGTCTTCTGATGGAAGACCGCAACGGCGCTGTCGCGGCGGCCGAAAAACATTTGCTCGAAACCAAGTCGCGGCTGGCCAAAGCCTGGCTCACCATCAGTTTGCGGAATTACGGGCGCGATGTGGCATTGTCGGCCGCGGAAACACCGCCCGATGATCTGATGGTCGCCGCGCTGGAGGCGCTGGCCTGTCCCAATGGAGGGCATCAATGGCTCAAACCCGCATAGGATGGCGGGACGCAATTTCCAGGCGCCATTTCTGGCCGGCGGCATCGGCCCTGGTGTCCGCCGGTTGCTCCTCCGCCCCGGAAACTCCCCCCGGCCCACCGGGCAAATCGCCTGTCTTCGTGGCCAAGGCATCCTCCTACCGCGCCGATCTCGAATCTATCCTCCGCCGCGGCATTGCAGCCTGCGGCCTCGCCGTCAAGGGCAAGAACATCCTGCTCAAGCCGAACCTTGTCGAGTTCGACTCGGCCACCTGCGTCAATACGAACGTCGCCGTGCTCGTTGCCGCCCGTAGCGCCTTCCAGGCCCTGGGCGCCGCCTCGGTCACCATCGGCGAAGGGCCCGGACATCGCCGCGACACCATCTTCCTGGCCGAAGAGGCGGATTACCGCCAGGGCCTGGAACGTTTCGACAACTCTTTTATTGACCTCAATCGCGACGATGTCACCTTCGTCAAGAACGTCACCCATCGCGGAGGGCTCTACCTTCCCAACACCGCCCTGGCCGCGGATCTCATTGTCTCCGTGGCGAAGATGAAAACCCACCACTGGGCGGGCGCCACACTGACGATGAAGAACTTCTTCGGCCTGGTGCCCGGGTCCGTCTACGGCTGGCCGAAGAATGAGTTGCATCACATTGGGATTGCCCAGTCGATCCTCGCCCTGAACAAGACTTTCCCGCGCACCTTCGGCATCGTCGACGGCATCGTGGGCATGGAAGGCAACGGCCCCATCCAGGGAACGCCCAAACCAGCCGGTGTGCTCGTCATGGGCCCCAACCTGCCCGCCATCGACGCCACCTGCTGCCGCATCATGGGCATCGATCCCAACAAGCTCGAATACCTGACCATGGCTCGCGAAATCGGGCACATCGACCCCGAGCGAATCGAGCAGCGGGGCGAGTCCGCCGATTCCGTCCGTACGCCGTTCGGCCTCATTGAGGAATTCGCCCATGTCCGTCTGGCATAGGTGGGGGCTGGCCGCCGCCCTCGCCGCCTTGGCCGTTGCCTATACGATCGCCTTCCGGGCCCCGGCTGTCGGCGCCTTCCACGATGACGGCGTCTATATCGTCACCGCCAAAGCCCTGGCCGAAGGGAAGGGCTACCGCATCATCAGCCTCCCTTCTGAAATCCCCCAGACGAAGTACCCTGCCCTCTTCCCCATCCTGCTCGCTGGGGTCTGGAAATGGAATCCGAACTTCCCCGAAAACGTGCCTTTCCTGAAGCTGATTCCGTTGCTGTCCACGATCCTCTGGCTGGGGCTCAGTTATCGTCTGCTGCGCGAGGAAGGCGTATCCAAACCCGTGGCGGCCTGGATCTGCTGCCTCACGGCCGCATCCACCTGGGTGGTGTACCTCGGCACGATGGTGCTCTCCGAGGCGCCCTTTGCCGCGCTCACCACGGCTTCGCTGCTTGCCTTCCGCCGCGCGGAGCGAAGCGGATCCACCCGGCTGCTGCTGTTATCCGCCGTCTGCGCCGCGCTGGCGTTTCACACCCGGACGCTCGGGCTCGGCTGGATCCTCGCCGGCGCGCTCTATCTGGCTCTTGGCCGGCGCTGGCGCCAGGCCTTCCTGTTCGCCGCGGTAGCGTCCCTCCTGGCCGCTCCGTGGATCTGGTGGGTCGCCTCGCAACCGCCGCCCATTGGCGCGGTGGACGCCTATTATTCCAAGGAAAACTACCAGGGCTGGAATATCCTCTCGAATTTCACCCTCTCGCAGAAGCTCACCATTCTGTTTTCCAACCTGACGATGGTGCTGTTTGCCCCAGGCCTGCTGGCGGGCATCCCCGCCAACGGTTGGCTCGCGCTGGCTGCGCTGGCGGTGGGCGTGGCCACGGCAGCGGGTATGTGGAAGCTCCGGTCGAGCGTGTTTGTGCTCCTGTTTCTCGTCTACGGCAGCATGGTATGCGCCTGGGCCTGGATTCCCAGCCGCTTCGTCGTCCCGTTTCTGCCTTTGATGCTGTGGCTGGCCTGGCAGAGCCTGGAAAAATATCCTAGGGCGAGGCTCTGGTCGGTGGGCTTGCTTACAATCGCCAGCGCCCTGTCTCTCAGTGCCGGCATCCAGTCCACTTTGCGCCTCGGCTACCCGCCGTTGCCTACGCCCGCCGCCTCCACGGACGGCTGGGACCGCCAGGAAGCGCTGCTTGAGCGAATCCGGCGCCAGACTCCGCCCAACGCCGTCCTCATTGGCAATCTGGACCCCCTCTATTACCTCTACACGGGGCGCAAAGCGGTCCGCGGTTTCGCCGCTAAACCCTTTCCCCTCTTCTATTCCCATCAGCCCGAGGGAGGAGGAGAGAACCCCATAGGCGGTCCGTCGCAACTGCTGCAGAGCATCCAGGCCTCGGGCGCCACCTACTGGGTGGATTCCCCGAATTCGGCCTTCGCCGAAGGACCGCACCTCAAACAGGCCTTTGAGCAATTGCGCCGCCGCTATCCCCAGGCGATCGTACCATTAGCCACCCTTTCGCCCACCCATACGCTCTTCCAGCTACGGTTAGAGTCTCAGGCTTTGGCCGCAGAACAGTAATCGGTCAGGCCCTTCCCTACCCCTATTCGCGGGATTTCCCCGATTCTCCTCAAATCCAACCGGTGATACCTTTAGAACACGTTTGGTCCAAGTACTACTGCCAAAGCAGGAGAGGAAACTTATGAAGAAACTCACCAATATGGTCATCGCACTGCGCATCTGGAAAGATACCCGCGGTCAGGACCTCATCGAATATGCACTCATGGCCGGCTTCGTCGCGGTTGCCGCTGGCGCCGTCATGCCGGGAATTTCCACCCAGATTTCTACGATTTTCTCGAAGATCCAGTCGTTGTTGACGACCGCGGCTGCGAGCTAATCCAGGATTCGGCTGTTAGGCCAGAGCAAGCCCGTCATCCTTCGCGGATGCCGGGCTTTTTCTTTCCCTTCTCCCCACTAGTACCCGGGCCTCTCAAGTAACCGTACCAGGCATAGCCAACTCGTTCTGAATCAATAGGGTACATCCCTATCACCCACCCGGATAATATGATTCCCTGATCGGTGCTTTTGCCAATAGAAGCGACCGCCCTCCGGCAGCTATTCTTTCCAGTAGAACAACGCATCGCAACAGCCGATGCCACCCAACAGGAGAGAAACAAAATGAAAAAAGTATGGAATGACGCGAACCTGACACTGCTGCGACAGGTAACCAAGCTCCGCCTCTGGAAAGATACGCGCGGGCAAGACTTGATTGAATACGCCCTCATGGCCGGCTTTGTTGCCGTCGCCGCGGGCGCCGTGATGCCCAACGTCTCCACCCAGATCTCGACGATTTTCTCGAAGATCCAATCGTTGTTGACCACCGCCGCCGCCAGCTAGCGCGCGGCTTCTCGGTCATTGACCAAGGCCCGACTCTTCCCGTCGAAGGGGTGGGCCTTTTCCATGTCTGCTATCCCGTCGCGCCACTGTATCTATGACCACCGTTCTATTATGGAGGTACTAACCCTTTCTAAATCAGTAAGGTAGACTCCGCATCGCAAGGGAGGGTTTTCGCCAATGTTCACTCCCCCACCTCTTCGCTTATCGTTACTTAAGAGCAGTGCACCTCACACAGGGTGCAAAACCGAAAACAGGAGAGGAACAGAACCACACTATGAACAAAGGCAAAACGAATCTGATGCGGATGATTTGGAAGCTCCGGATCTGGAAAGACACTCGCGGCCAGGACCTCATTGAATACGCGTTGATGGCTGGGTTTGTCGCAGTCGCGGCCGGCGCCGTCATGCCCAGCGTATCCACTCAGATTTCCACGATCTTTTCGAAGATCGAATCGCTGCTCACCACCGCCTCGGCCAGCTAAGCTGACCGCGCCGTACACCAGCAGCCTGACATCACAACCCCAAAGCCCGTCGCTCTCCGCGGCGGGCTTTGTTTTTTTGTGTAGCCCAAACTACTTAAAAGATAGTCATGGGCCGGTGGTAGAACCAATGGTTCACCTCTTATGACAGGGGCACCCGAGGGGTTCCATCAGGTTGGGTGGATTCTTAGTTCACTTAGGGACTTCTGCTGATTTGAATGAAATCCAGGGGATGTTAACTTTGAATCACAGCAAACAAACACTGCCCATGCAGGGAGAGGAAATTTTAAAAATGAAGAACCTTGTGAACATCGTATGGAAGCTCCGCATTTGGAGAGACACCCGCGGTCAGGACCTCATCGAATATGCTTTGATGGCTGGTTTCGTGGCCGTTGCCGCCGGCGCCGTGATGCCCGGTGTCTCCACCCAGATCTCCACGATCTTCTCGAAGATCAATTCGTTGCTGACCACAGCTGCTGCCAGCTAGTCAGTCGCGATCTTCGCAAAAGATTGGAAGGAGCTGCTGCTTCCACAACGCGCAGACAGCAACCGAATCAGGCGAGCCCACAAGGCTCGCCTTTTTCCTTTTTACTCCCCTAAACGAAAGACAAACAGCCCCCGCCCCGCCGCAATCGCTACATACTGCTTACCTTCCACGCTATAGCTGATCGGCGCCGCGCCAATGTGCCCCCCCGTCCGAAAGCGCCACAATACCTTCCCCGTCACTGCGTGCAAGGCCACAAAGTCGCTCTGCACCCCGGTCAGCACCAGGTTCCCCGCCGTGGTCAGGATCCCCGCATTGGCCGGCGAATGGATCTTAAACTCCCACTTCACATTCCCGCTCTCCGGATCAATCGCCCGCACCGCCCCATACGGTTCCTCATCCGGATTCGTCCGCTGCCCGCCCCCGTTGAACTGCGCCCCTTCCTTGAACGTCGCCTCGCCCTTGAAATAATACGCCCCCTGCTCCCGCACAGGGGCATAGAACAGGTTCGTCACCGGGTTATAGGCAGGGCTGAACCAGTTCGTCGCCCCGGCCAGCGACGGCCAGATCAAATTTCCCTCCACCGTCGGGTCCGTATTCGGAAACAGGATGGGCCTGCCATTGTCATCGAGGCCCTTAGCCCAAGTCTGCTTGGCGTAAGGTTTCCCATGTAGGTACTTTCCGTTCTCGCGATTCAATACATAGAAAAACGCGTTCCGGTTCGCGCTCAACACCACCTTCCGCTTCGCCCCGCGAAACGGGATCTCCGCCAGCACCGGCACATGGGTGGAATCCCAATCGTGCGTGTCGTGCGGCGTGAATTGAAAATGCCACTTGCGCTCCCCCGTATCCGCGTCCAGCGCCACAAAGCTATCCGAGTAGAGATTGTCCCCCTTGCGCACATCTCCGTTCCAGTCCGGCCCCGGATTCCCGGTTCCCCAATAGATCGTGTTCGTGTCCGCATCAAACGATCCGGTCACCCAGGTTGTCGCCGAGCCCGTCTTCCATGAATCCCCAGCCCAGGTGTCGTTGCCGGGCTCGCCCGGCTCGGGAATCGTGCGGAAGCGCCACGCCCGCTTGCCCGTCTTCGCATCATAGGCGTCAATGAATCCCCGCGTCCCGTATTCGCCGCCCGCCATCCCGGTGATCACCTTATCCTTCACCGCCAGCGGCGCGCCCGTCGACGAATAGCCCACCTTGTAATCGGCCATCGTCACGTCCCACCGCACCTTGCCCGTCTTCGCATCGAGCGCAATCAGGTGCGCGTCGATGGACCCGTAGAACACCATGTCATCGAGCACCGCCACGCCCCGGTTCACCCGGCCGCAGCACAGCCGCAGATCGTCCGGAATCTGCCTGGTGTAGGTCCACAGCCCGGCCTGCGTCCTGGCATCGATCGCCTTCACCATATTCGGCCCGATGGTGAGATACATCACCCCATCCACCACCAGCGGCGTCGTTTCAAACGCCTCAGTCGTGTAGGTCTGCAGCACCCACTCCACCTGCAGCCGCTGCACGTTGGAAGCGTTGATCTGGCTCAGCGGCGAATAGCGCTGCCCGCTGTAATTCCCTGAGTAAGTGAGCCAGTTGTGCGGCTCTTTCCCTGCCTGCAGCAGCCGCGAATACGGCACCTGAGCCGTCAGCGTGGAAGCAAGTAACACGACAGCGAATCTCATGACGGCTCCTTCAGCGAGGCCAGGTAGGCGATCAGATCCTGCAACTCATCGGCGCTCAACTTGCCGCGAAACGACGGCATCGCCGATTTCTTCGGTTCTTTGCGGATGTCTTTGAGCGCCGTCTTCACGAACACATGATTGCGCCCGCCAAAGTCGCGCAGAGCCAGCGTAAAAGTGTCTTCCGAAAGCCGCGTTCCGGTCACCGCCGCACCCGTAACCGGCACCGCCGTCACAATGAGGTACCCATCGGGCACAGACGCTGCCGGCTCCAGCAGCGACTCGCGCAAATGCGCCGCGCTTCGCCTTGACCCGATCACCGATAGCTCCGGTCCATTGAGCGAACCCACCGGCCGGCCAGATTCGCGAATCGAGTGGCAGCCCGCGCAACCGGCCTTCGCGTACACCGCCTTGCCCTTTTCCCGATCCCCCGGCACCGGCTTCGATTCCACTTTGCCCAGCGTGCGCACGAACGCCGCCACCTGCCGCACCTCGTTGTCGATCATGTGCCAGGCCCCTGGCATCTCGGTGCCCGGAATCCCGTTCTGGATAATGTTCACCAGCTTCTCATCACTGGTGGCTTTCTCCAGCTTCGGCTTCGACAGATCGGCGCCTTTGCCCCCGTCGCCTTGCGGTCCATGACAGTAGCCGCACGATCCTCGATACAGTTTTCCGCCTTGCTCCAGGTCCGCCGCCGATGCCGGCAACGGCTTCGGGGGTGGCGTTTGTTGCGCCGCCAAGCCTGCGGCGACAAGGAAGGCCAAAATGCGCATGGCCGTTATCTTACCGCAAGCAATTCGCGAGAGTTACAGGAACAACTTCGGCAAGTACTTCACCTCCGCCTCATACGCCTGCGCCGCAGCCGATCCCACCGCATACATCCGCTCATGCGAGGCAATCGCCCCTTGCGACAACTCCGGATACGGCCGGTGGCAGATATCGAGGAACCCGATATTGTAATTCTCCCCATCAAACCGCCCCAGCGCCGACTGATCATAAAGCGTGAACCAGTGCACACCGACGCAGTTCGGATTCGCCGCCGCATCTTCGAAGTACACGCGGTAGGCCTTGGCCCGCTCGGTCTGATTCTCCAACCGCCCGATCCCCGATGCAGGCAATCCCGCATCGAGCGCGCCGAAGTGCCACTCGCCCACCATCACCGGTTGCCCCAACAGCTTGCCAATCTGCTCACTCGTCGCCCGAGGCAGTTTCTCCATGTAGCAATTCAAGCTGAACACGTCGAATGTCTTCATTCCCGCCACGGCCCACGCCGGAGGCACGCCCGCCCAGCGCATCCCCAGATTGAGATGATTCGGGTCGGCTTTCTTACATGCCGTGGACAGAGTCGTGAAATAGCGCTCCACCATCTTCACCGTGAACGCTTCGAGATCGGGCGCCGCCTGCGTGGGCAGCGCCATGCGCAGTTTGCCGCGCTCCAGTTTCGCCCAACTGAGCGGCGTCTTCCACGCCCACGCCAAAGCCTGCTCATCCGGGTACTTCGCTTTCAGGAAGCGCACCAGTTCACTCCGCGTGGCGCATTCTTCGGTAGTGAATAGCATCCCCGCCGCCGGCAATTCCTTCGAAAATCCCCACGTCGGCTCGTTCATCAGAAAATAGCCGATCAATGCCGGATCCTTCGCCGTCGCCTGCAACTGCGCGGCATACGCCGCCGCATCGGCTTCAAATGAGGCATGAAACACATCCGGGAAATCGCGATAGATCATCGGCGTCTGCCGCCCGGCAAAACTCAGCGGACGCACATACGGGAAGCGAGCCTTGGCCGCCTCTCCATACTCTGACCAGTTCGCCACCGTGTTGAAGCGCAGCCGCCTCAATTCTGCCAGCGCCACCTGTGCCCACTTCTCATGCCACTGCTCTTTGCCAAACGCACGAATGAAATTCGCCACCAGGTAATTGGCGAGCTTCGCCCCGCGCCCCGCTGCGTACATCGCCGCAAATTCGCCCTCCGGATCCGGCATCCACGTCAACGCCGATTCCAATCCATCAATCCGAGCCTCGCAATCCGGCCGCACGCAATCCGCGCCCGCGGAAAAAAACGCATACCCATCCGGATCCGCCAGCCACCATCGCGACCCGTCGTGATGCGTGCGGAAAAAGCCCTTCGCCTCGGTCAGGCGCTTCGCTTTCCATCCGCCCCAGGCCGAAAACGTAGAGGGCCACTTTTGTTCGGAAGCCGTCCGCGATTGCGCCCGCAGCCGGTCCACCAGTTGCCCCACGCCCCGCGTCTTGCCCGGCCAGCGGTGAATCGTGCTCTGCCCCAATTCATCAAGCAGCGGCCCTTTCGGCAATACGGGTTTCTCCAGCCGTGCCACCGCCGTTCGCGACGGCGACAGCGGCGTCATACACAAACGCGCCGCATCACCCGCCGTGCGCGACACGGTGAACGTCAGCCGGTCCACCTTCGCCAGATCCACGCGATCCCCACCGGCCATCGGCTTTAAGAACGCGCCTTCCCTTCCCGATTGCCAGCGGTTCTGATCCGTCAGCGACAAATCCAAACGCATGCGGAAGGAACATTGATTCAGCCCCGCGAAGCGGAACGTGAACTTCCGGCCTTGTTCTCCTTCCTGCAGTGTGATGAGAAACACCACCAGCGTGCTCCCATCAAGCAGCATGTCCGATACCAGCGAGTGAAAGCCCGCCAGAAACCCGGGCGTGAAGCGGAACGACAATCCGTCGCCTTCGCGCGCGTCATACCAGGTGGCATTGGCGATCGGGGTATCTCCCGTCTCCGCGCGCCACGAGCCAATCGGCTCAGGCTGCGGCAGCGCCAGCGCCAACGCCGGCAGCGGCAACAACGGCGCAGCCAATAATTCCCTGCGGGTGATCGTGATCATCGTAAACCTCCCGGATGACAAAATCGCACCGCACCTTTCGCCTGACCAAGTAGGGCGGACCCCCTGGTCCGCAGCCGGCCCCCCGGCCGGCCAAACTCGAGGAGATAAAGATGCCCGTAGATCTGGTGCAACGTTTTTTCTGGCCCACATATTGGGCCGAACTGGCGATCTTCCTGTTGCTGGCGATGATCGTCATGTCCAAAGGTGCAGTCGGAGGCCTCATCACCTTCGTGCCCGTAGTCTTTCTACTACTCTGCGGAGCGCTCGTCGGGCTCACCGGCAGCGTCACCCTGCGTAACCTGCTCGCCGCCGTACTCGGCCTGGGCGCCTGGTTGATGATCATGGGTGTCGCCACCTTCCTCTGGGAACAAATCAAACGCTAGAGCCAGCGAATCCCCTCCACCGTGTCCCCGTCATTGCGCGATCCCGTAATCAGCACGCTCAACAGCGCCTGCCCCGCGCGTGGCTTCACGCGAAACTCCATGCGGTTCATCCCCGGCTGCAATTCAATCGGATATTGGAACTGCCCGATCCGGAACCGCGTGTCCGATTCGCGGCTCACCACCGGCTGGCCATTCAGCAGCACGTGCGCATGGCCGCGCAGCCCAAACCAGAGATAGCCCTTCCGGTGCCCGCTCGCCTGCACATTCACCGCAACCTTATAGGAAGCCTGCGGCCCGGCCGGCACCTTCGTCACCTCCGCCAGATCCAGCGTATCGAACGGCGCCCGATACGCCTTCCACTTCCCCGCCCCTTCGTCAATCAGCCACTCGCGATTGCAGCGCCCGTACCACTGCTTCGGTTTCTCCCAACGCACATTGCCCCGATCGGGTTCATCGCCGCGCACGTCAATCAAACCTTCCTCCATCGTGCCCATGCCACGCCGCGCCGCCATGTGCAGAAACTCGATGTCGTGAGGCTGGAACCCAAGCTGCCGCGCCACCATCGCATCCGTCGCCACCGGATCCTCGCCCGCCAGGATGACATTGCTGCGCACCGTCTGATCGTCGCGATGCACCGAATGCTCCTGTGACTGCAACCCGCGAATGCCATCCACCACGCAGTAATCCGGCGGATGGAACGAAGCCAGGTCCACGATGAACGGATCAATGCGTCCACCCGCGGAATGCCCCGAGTGCAGATTGGCATTGTGAAACACGCCCGGAGTGGCATACGCCTCGCGCGGCGCCGTGCCCACGTAGTTCTTCAAACACGCCGTAATCCCACTCTGCAAATGCACCTTCATCACGGGGATGGTGATGAGAAAATCGCACTTCGTAATCGTGTTCGTAACAAAGTAATCCGGCCGCGCGCCGAAGGCACCCACGCCATTGGCGGCCTTCGGCACCTGCAAGCGCAGAAATTTCCCACCCGCATCGCGCACGGCATCGTAACTCAAATCGACGTAATCGAACTTCTTCGATGGCACAGCCCGCCGGTATTCGTCCAGCATCCCGCCCAGCGATCCATGGAAGCCCGGAAACTCTTCATGCCCCCAATCGAAGTTGAAAGCGTTCACCCGCCGTCCATCCTGCGTCACCACGTTGTCCTCAGCCCGATCCTTCAGGCTGCGATACGTCCCGCCCTCGGCAATGGTGATGCGCCCCGCTTTCGTCCGCGTGGCCACATACTCCAACACGGCCTTTGTCACACGGAAGTCCGTGATGTCGCCCTTGGCATAGGAAGGATGCGGGCGCAGGAACACGATGTTCGGCTTCAGCACCACCCATGAGCCCGGCTTGATCTTTGCGTCCAGCGACCCGGCTCGCGGCGCGCCATACTCGATCGCTTGAAACACCATCTCCCGCACCTGCTCATAGGTGAGCCCATCATCCAAAGGCGCCGGCGAGCGGAGCTTTGCGTGTGTCGAGCGTACAAACCCGATCCGCGTCTTCGCGTCCACTGCCGCCGGCAATGCCGCTGCCGCCGCGGTTGTCAAAAGAAATTCGCGCCGAAGCATTTCCTGCCTCCTCAAACCCGTTTGCGGAATGGACCGCGGGCTTCGTCAATCTCGTTTCCCCGCGTCCATATGGAGTCCGTGTTCACCACCCCAAAGCCGCGCAGTTCCATCCGGTCAAACAATGCGAGCTTCGCCGGATCGAACCCCATCACCGCCGCACCCACCGCATCCACGCACAACGCATTCTGCCCGGCAATGATCACGTTGTGATGGATCTTCCGCTCGCCGTCGTGATGATAAGACCCGCCCACAATCGCATACTCGGCCGGATGATGCAGATAGATATCATTCAACACATCCACGGCTTCACCAAGCGACGGCAATTTCTGTTGATTCCCCGAAAATGCCAGGTAACTCGACACCGACAGCGCCACTCCGGTCACCGGCGAGGTGCGCAGCGGCGATACGGTGATCAGCTTGTCGCATTCGCGAAAAACCCGCGCCAGCGAATACACGCCATCGGGATTCTTCGCCGCGAACGTGCGCCGCGGCGCAGCCGATTCCAGCATCTCGGCCTCAGCCAGGTTCACGTATTCAAAGCGCCGCCCCGCGAAGCGCGTGTTGCAATCTTCGATCAACGCCAGCAATTCCGGCCGCGCCGGCGCAGCTTCGGCAATCGTGAAACGCCGCCCTTGCTTCGATTCGCCATAGAGCCGCAGCAGCGCCGCCAGCAGCCGTGGATCGGTGGACGCATCGCGCGTTTCGGTGATCTTCACCAGCACCCAGTCATCGCCGGAAACACCGCCCAGCGACATCCGCCTGCCCCGCGAGCCCAATTCCAGGGCTTTGCGCAGCATCGCTTCCACTTGTGTGTTGGTGAGTTCTTTGTGTACCGGCTGCGGATCGGCTAGTCCACGAATGGGAGTGCCGTCATGTTCCGCTCCGCCTTGGAAACTGGAAAGAACAATGCCGATGCGCGGGGTGTTATCGACGGTGGCTGAGGCCAACATCGATTCGCTCAGCGGCTTCTTCGGACTGCTGTTGGTGTCCGGCATGTAGAGCCTGCTTCGCCTTCAGTATACACCGCAAGCCCGCTGCGCTTAGCTTTTTAAACACTCCGCGATTTCTTTTTCCGAAATGCTGCCTTCGCGAATCACCCGCCAGTAGGCTTCCGTGATATCCACCGTCGTGTTACCCGGCCCGGAGCATGAGCCGCCATCCAGCACCAGGTCAATTCGCCCATCCATCGTGGCAAACGTGTCAATCCCCGTGCGGCACGTCGGCTGCCCCGAAAGATTGGCGCTGGTGGCGATCAATGGCTGATCCAATGCCTTCAAAAGCGCGTTCACCACCGGCGCTTTGGATTGCCGCATCGCCAGCCGTCCCGTGTTGCCCGTCACCTTCAATGGCACTTTCGCCGCCGCCGGCACAATCACCGTCAGCGGGCCCGGCCAGAAATGCCGCGCCAAAACCTGAAAGCGTTGCGTAATCTCCTTGGCCAATTCTTCAGCCATCAGAAGATCGCTCACAATCAGCGGCAGGGAGCGGTTGAACTCGCGCCCCTTGGCGTCAAAGACGCGCCCCACCGCCATCAGATTGAATGGATCGGCAACGATCGCATACAGCCCGTCGGTGGGAATCGCGACGATCTTGCCCCTCCGTATGCTCGATGCCGCGCGCTCGATTGCCTCGGCGCTCGGGTTCTCCTGTTCGATTTGGATAAGATCGGTGGCCACTTCTGTTCCGTTCGTGTGAGAGTTTACCTGGGTCCGATCGCTTCGGCAACCTGTATCGCCATATCGTAGCGGCCAAACGGCGCCGACAATTGGACCCCTTGGACCATCGGCCGGATTCGCTCTACCATCTCTCGCGCAATGGCAACCCCTTCCGCGCGAGCCTTCTCCGCGCTATCGGCGGCGCGCATCCGCTCCATGTACTGCTCCGGAACGGGCACCCGCAATTCGTTCACCATGAACTCGGCGTTGCGGTAGCTGGTCAACGGCCAGATGCCGGCAATGAGAGGAATCCTGTACTGTGCGGTGGCCTTCAGCCACGCTTCCAACAATTCAATATCAAAGACCGGCTGCGTCACCACGTATTCAGCGCCCGCCTGCACCTTCCAGCCAAAGCGGCGCAGTTCCTCTTCCATGTTCAACGCACCCGGATTGGCGCCCACGCCCAGCACCAGTTGTGTCTGCGAGCCGATGGGATTGCCGCCAATATCCAGACCATGATTCAAATTCGTGACAATGTTCGCCAGCCCGATGGCATCGACGTCAAACACCGCCGTGGCGTTCGGGTACGAGCCCATGCGCGGCGGATCGCCCGTGATGCAGATGAGGTTCCGCACACCCACCGTGTGCGCCCCGATCAATTCCGATTGAATGCCCAGAATATTGCGATCGCGGCAGCAGAAGTGCAGCACCGTTTCAATGCCCGCATCGCGCTGGATCAACTGGCAGCAGACCTGTGCGCTCATCCGCGCACTGGCCCGCGGCCCATCCGGAATATTGATGCAATCGATGCCGTTGTCCTTGCACAGCTTCGCCCCGGCCACTTCCTTCGATGCATCCACGCCGCGCGGCGGCAGTATCTCCACAAACGAAACAAACTTGCCTTGCGCCAGCTTCGCCCCAAGCGTGGACTTCTCGCCCACCGGCACTTTGGGCATCGCCTTGACCTTCGACTCGGCCGCCTCCGTGGTCACCGTCAAACGCTTGTGTCCCGGCTGCAGCGACCGCGCCTCCGACACTACCTCTTTAATATGTGCCGGTGTCGTACCGCAGCAGCCGCCGACGATCTTCACGCCGGCCCACAGCAGGCGCCGTGCATACTGCGCCATGTACTCCGGCGAGCAAAGATAGATTTGCCGCCCTTCCACCCGCGCCGGATGCCCTGCGTTCGGCATCGCACTCATCGGCTTCGACGTGAACTGCATCATCTTCTCGATGGTTTCGAGCGTCGCCTTCGGACCCACCGAACAGTTGATGCCGATGATATCCGCCGGCCATTCGTTCAGCAGATGGGCGTAAGTGGCGACGTCCTTGCCATCCAGCATGTTGCCGTAATCGTCGATGGTGACATGCGCCGCAATCACCATTTCCGGCCCGGCCACCTCCCGCGCCGCGAACAATGCCTCGCGCAGTTCGTTCGCTTCTCCGAAGGTTTCCAGAACCAGCAGATCCACGCCGGCATCCACCAGGTACTGCGCCTGCTCGGCGTAGGAGGCATGCGCCTCGGCAAACGAAGTAGGACCCAGTGGCTCCAGCCGCACGCCCAGCGGCCCGATCGCGCCCGCAACGTAGGCCCGGTCCTGCGCCGCCTCGCGTGCAACGCGAACGCCGGCTTCGTTGATCGCCTGGCACTTTTCGGCCATGCCGAATGCGCCCAACCGGATGCGTGTGGCGCCGAACGTGTTCGTCTCCAGAATCTCGGCGCCGGCCTTCACGTAATCCTGATGGATCTCCTTCACCAGCGCGGGTGCGGACACATTCAGTTCGTCGTAACAGCGGTTGATGAAGACGCCCTTCGAGTACAGCATCGTCCCCATCGCGCCATCGGCGACGAAGATGCGGTTTGGGAGCAAATCGCGGAATTCCGCGGCCCGGCTGAATTTCGGGGGGGAAGTAGTCAAGAACCTAATTTTAACATGAGGCCGCCGGAGCCCCGCGCGGTGCTAGCATGAGGCCATGCTGCTGCTCGCCGCGGCGATGTTGGCTGCCCCCGATTACCACAGTGCCATCGCGCCCATCCTCGAACGGCGTTGCACCGGCTGCCATCGCAAGGGCGAGATCGGGCCCATGCCGCTCGAAACCTATCGTGAAGTGCGCCCCTGGGCGCGCGCCATCCGTGAAGCCGTCCTGCGCAAGAAGATGCCGCCATGGTTCGCGGTGTCCGGCAAGTTCGCCAACGATCCATCTCTCACCAAAGAAGAGATCGCGCTCATCGAACAGTGGGCGGATGCCAAGGCCCCCGAGGGCAAACCTCAGCCCCGCCCCGCTGCGAAGCCCCCGCAACTGCCTGCGGCCGATCTGATCCTCAGCACGCCGGCGCCAATCCGCATCCCGGCCAAGTCCGAACTCGAATACCAATACATCATCCTTCAACCCGGCTTTCGCGAAGAGCGATGGGTTACGCGAGCCGACGTCCGCCCCACCGACCGCCGCGCCGTCCATCATCTCGTCGTCTACGTGCGCCCGCCCGGCGCTTCGTGGCTCGCCACACACGCCCCCAATCAGTTCTTCACCGCCAAGCCGGAAGAAGGCGTGACCACAGCCGATATCCTCGCTGTCTACACGCCCGGCAGCGGCCCCATGTCCCTGCCCGCGGACATGGCCCGCCGCATCGCCCCCGGCTCCGACATCGTCCTTCAGATCCACTACAATCCCTACGGCCGCGCCTCGCAGGATCAGCCGCAAGTCCATCTCTGGTTCGCCAAAACAAAACCGCGCTACAACGTTTTAACCCTGCAATTAAACCAGCCGCGGCTCCTCATCCCGCCCTTTGCCAAGGATCACGCGGAAACCGTCAGCGGCACACTGCCCGGAGATGCGCTGCTGCTCAGTTTCCTTCCGCATCTCCATTTACGCGGAAAGAGCTTCGAGTACCGCCTGGTGGCGCCGGGTGGCCGAATCGAATCCCTGCTCAAAGTGGAACCCTACGATTTCTTCTGGCAACTGCAGTACCGCCTGGAAACGCCGCGCCCGCTGAAGAAAGGCGCACGCCTGCAAGCCGAAGCGCATTGGGATAACTCCGCGTCGAACCCACGCAACCCCGATCCTTCCGCCGAAGTGACCTACTGCGAACCCAGCCGCTGTGAAATGATGATCGGCTTCTTTGACGTTGCCGTGCCCGCGGACATGGACAAAGAGACCTATTTTCTCCGCCGTTAACCGCGTGTATAATTCAAACAACCAGAATTGAGGAGAAATCCAATGAATAAAGGTCGATGTCTTGCGATCCTGATTGCCCTGCCGGTGTTCGCGCAATCCACCAAGGACATTGTGCTGCTGGGAGAATCCTCCGTCCGGCTGGAGAAAGACGCAGGCACGGCAACCCTCGAACTGCGAAACACCGGTGGCGCCGACCTCCACGTCGACCTATCCTCCACCAAGTGCGGCCACGCGCCGGATGCCCGCTTGCAGGCCGAGTTCCTCGACGAAACCCAAAAGCCGATCCGCACCGTAATCATGAAGCAGGACACGGTGGCCGCCATCACCCTCAAGGTCACCGCCATCGCTCCGTTCGCAGGCTCGGTGGCTCTGCCGATATGCAGCGGCCGCGAACTGATCGCCACGGTTCCGGTGATCAGTTGGCGCGATCTGAAACCGGTCAAAGTCGAGGGCGAAAAGCCTGTTCTCCAAAGCGATGGCTCCTTACCCTTGCTCATCCGCAACGAGGATCCCACCGTCACCTACCACCTGAGGTGGCGGATGCAACATAAAAACCAAAACGCCGAAGGCGTCCTGCGCATCCTGCCCTCCAGCTCCGAGCCGCTCACGCTGAACCACCCGGGTTTCCTTGGCAGCGATTGGACTACGCTGTTCGCCAATCAGAAGAAGGAGTTGCCGCTGTCCATCGGCTTGCACATCGCCGGCCCACAGGAAATCGCTCCGCTGCGGATCCCGGTTGAGGTCCGGGCCCAGACGGCCCGCATCGGATTCCCTGAGGCCTTGACCGCCGGCCTCCTCTTCATCGGCTCCTTCTTCGCCATCTTCCTCTTCAATTACATTCCCAACCGGCGGCGCCAGCAGCAATTGCTCTCGGCGCTGGGGGCGTTGGGGCAGGATGTCGGCAGCCTCAGCACCACGCTGCAATCGCAATCGCGCGTCGCCGTGGGCGTGGAACGCAACCGCATCAAAGACCTGCTGCGCGGCCGCATTGCCACGAGCATTTTGGCACGATTCATTGCGTTCCTCTTCCGCCAGGTGCTCTGCATCAGCCCCGATTTCGTCCAGGTCATGGATCAATGCGAAGCCGATATCCGAACGCTGAAGCAGCGTGTGCAGTTGCTCACCGACATCGACGGCAGCCTGCGGCGCTTTCATGAATTGAAAGGGCAAGGGCTGCCCCCTTCGCTCGTGGAACAGGTCAAATCTCCGCTCGAACAGGTGCTCGACCTGCTCATCAAACAGAAGCCTTCCGCCGAGGAACTCGCCCGTGCGCAACTGCTCGCCACGCAGGTCATCAACACCGTGGCGTCATTCGATCTGCACGCCTCGCCTGCTCCCTCGGAAGAAGTGCGCAACCACTTGAAGGACAACCTCACGCTGGTAAAGGCCACCTTCGCCAATCCTCATCCCGCGCTGCAAAAGGAACTGCCCGGACTCTTCACCGCCCTGACCGTGGCAGAACCCAACAGCATCGCCGCTGGACTCCCCTTCCTCAAGTTTGCCGAACTCGATTGGCTGGTGCACAAATTCCTCATCCTCCAACGCTACGAAACCTACGTCGCGGCGCAAGCCTCGCAAGCGGCCACGGCGGCAACCGCAACCGGAGGCTCGGTGGCTGCTCCTGCTCCACGCCCCACTACACCCGTCGACCAGGAGTTGTTCGAATCCCTTCGCTGCACCAGTTGGGAGCAACTCGCACACGCCGACATGCTGGTCTCGGAGTTGGAGCAGGATGTCAGCGTCTCTGACCTGACCACAGCGATGCAGTTGCTGGATGAAAACGCCATCGACATCGATCGCGTCATGGTCCGCCAGAACGAAGCGGTGACATTGCGCGTGAAGATAGACGATCCGAGATTCCAGACGGCTAAGGCTCGCCAGCGTATCCAGTGCAAGTGGTCGTTCCTCTATAAGGGGGACACAAAGCCGCTCCACGAGTTCGGCTGGGAGATCTCCCACTACTTCGCCAAGCCAGGGGATTACGAAATCAAGGTAGCGTTCTCCTGCGGCGCCGCGCACGGCGACATTGGACCACGCACCATCACGGTCTTCAGCCGCGAATTTTCCGCCCTAGGCCCACGCCTTGGCATCGAGTTCGTACGTATTCTCATTACCCTCGGCATCGCCCTTGCCGGATTGATGACCGGAGCGAAGGACAAGCTCGATCAGTTCGGTGTCTGGGGTTCGGCGACTGCCATCATCGCTGCAGGATTCACCGCCGATTCCGTACGCCGCATCCTGGCGAGCAACGGAGAGAACCGGCCGGTTACTTAAGCTCCAACACATCCACCGTCTGGCCGAGCGCCCCAACCGCGCCCGAATCTCGCAGCGCCTGCGCCCGTGCCTCCACCTGCTTCGCCTCGTCCTTGCGCTTCAGCTTCAACAGCAGCTTCGCATGGCCATGCAGCAGACCAGCCAACGCCGGATCCGGCACCGCGCGAATCTGCTCTGTGGTGACGATTGCTTCCCGCAACACTCGTTCCGCTTCCGCATACTTGCCCATCGACGCCAGTGTCACCGCGAAGTCCGACGAGCAACTGGCGTACTCGCTGTTCCGCGTACCAATGAAGCTCGCCGTGAGTGCCAGGCTTGATCGGTACAGCGATTCGGCCTGCGCGTAGCGTTTCCGGCTCGCCTGCAACAGCGCCAGTTCATGCTGCACCACCGCCAGCACGGACGTGCGCTTGCTCAACTCGGCAATGCGCGCCGCCTCGCGCAGCATCTGTTCGCTTTCCTCACCGCGTCCTTGCACGCGCGCCAGCGATGCGAGCGGCATCAGGATCGACGCCAATTGTGGATAGTCTCTGCTGCGATGCTGCCGTAGGATCTCTAGTCCCCGCTTCCAATGCCGTTCGGCAGCGCTGAGGTGTCCCATGGCCAGTTCCACCCGCGCCAACTGGTGCAGCGGCCCCGGCAACTCCGCGCTCTCCCCCTCATTGCTCTGCTCGGCGATCCGCAACGAAAGCGCGGCCTTCTCCCGAGCCTCTCGCAGTTCACCCCGCTCCAGGTGATACTCCGATGCGGCGTTCAACAGCGGCATCCGGAAACGGTGTTGCGCCACTCTCGGATCGGTCTCATGAGCCCGTGCTCTCTCCAGGATTACCCGAGCATTGGCGAAGTCCCCACGCTCCACATACAGCATCGCCAGATTGCCCAGTATCGGAACAAGGATCACCGCATCGACTGGCCGCATGGACTCAGCCTGCTGCGCAGCATCACTCAGGTACTGCACTTCCGCTTCACGGCGTCCCGTCTGATGCAGCAAATAAGCCATGTTGTTGAGCGCCGCAATGTGTTCTCCAGGCGCTTGCTCCGGATTTCGCTCAAACACCGAGAGCGATTCCAGGAGCATTGGTTCCGCCTCGGCGTAGCGTTCCTGTCGAACCAGGACCAGCGAGAAATAAGTGGACACAATGGCCTTCGCCATCCCTCCATCCCCAATTGCTGCAGCCTTGGAAGTGGCGTCACGAAAGGCCGGCTCGGTCTGCGCCGAACCCGTATGCATCAATTGGATCGCCCGATCTAACGCCTGCCTCCATTCCGGCAGGAACAGGAAGAACAATAGGAACGAATGCATAGCCGTCTCCTTCAACGCGATGGCCTGAGGCCGAGTATGTCCACCGTTTGCCCTGAGCCGTTTCCAACTCCAGTTGCACGCAAAGCCTGTGCCCGCGCCTGCACCTGCCTGGCTTCCGCCTTGCGCTTCAGCTTTTGAAGAAGCTGCGCGTGCCGATCGAGTAGAGGCAACAAGGCAGGGTCGGTAGAGAAGCGCAGTTGTTCCGCCGTTTGGATCGCCTCCCGCAAAGCCGTCTCCGCTTCGGCATACTTGCGCAGTTCGAGCAGCGCGCCCGCCAAGTCCGACAGGCAATTGGCATACTCGGCGTTACGAGTACCGATCGTGCCTGCCGTCAGCGCCAGGCTGCTGCGGAACAGTGGCGCCGCTTGGGCATGTCGCTTGCTAGTGACATACAAGTTCGCCAGTTCGTGATGCACCACAGCCCGTGCGTAGGGCTGCCGGCTGAGTTCGGCGATCCGCTCCGCCTCGCGCAATAGCGTCTCGCTCTCGGTGGTGTGCCCTTGCAACCGGGCAAGCGTCGCCAAGGGAATGAAGATGCCTGCGGCTTGGGGATAGTCCTTGCCACGGTGCAAACGCACCATCTCCAAGCTTCGCTTCCAATGCCGCTCCGCCACGCTCCACCGCCCCAGTTCCATCTCCGCCCGGGCCAATTGGTGCAGCGGCCCCATCAGCTCCAGCTCGCCTGTGAGCCCCGCCTGTTCCTTGATCCGCACTGCCGTTGCCGCCTTGTCACGGGCCAGTTGGAATTCGCCGCGCTGCAGGTGATATTCCGAGTGCGCCATCAATAACGAAACCAAGACGGGATGATTCACCACCCGGGGGTCGGCCGCTAATGTTCTCGCCTTTTCGAGCATCTGGGCCACACTCGTCATGTCCGCGTTACCCGCGTAGTGCAACGCGAGGTTGCCGAGCACGGGAACAATGAGTGCCGGATCCGCCGGTTGCACCGCCTCGGCTGCCTTCACTGCCAGAAGCCTGTAACGCAGTTCCTGATCCCGTTGCCCGGTCATCTGGTACACCTGCGCCAGCTTATTCACGGCAGCCAGGTACTCCACAGGAGCATGCTGCCCCAACACCGCAAGCGTTCCTAGCAATAGTTGTTCCGCCTCGCGATATCGCTCCCGCCGATGAAGGGCCGCAGCCCGTTCCACATCGGCAATGGCTTGGGCTATCGTGCCATCGTGGATCGGTGGAGCCTCCTGGCTCCACAGCAGACAGCCGGTCAGTAAGGTGAACAGCATACGTTTCTCCGATTTGGGGATTGGAATGATTGCGGATGCGGAGAAACAGGCGCCTGCAACGCGATCGTCTCATTGTTCAAGCAAATCAGGCAGTTACCCTACGTTCGGAAACGGTTACTTTCTTCCCATCGGCGAATAATTGCATTAGAATTGGTGCACAAGGTTCTGGGAAAACCGTTACTTCATGAAGCACAATGAGGGGCTCATCTCGGAGTGTCTTGCGCGAGTATTGATCAGCCCGGAGTTTGAGCGGGCGGGCAGGCTTCGATCCTTTCTGGAATATGTCGTTCAGGAAACGCTTGCCGGCCGGGGCGGCGAGATCAAGGAATACTCGGTCGGAGTCGCCGTCTACAAAAAGCCGCACGACTTCGATCCGCGCACTGATGCCGTCGTCCGCGTGGGGGCAACCAAGTTGCGAGCGCGGTTGGAGACTTACTACAGCGGGAACGGGAAGGCAGACCTCATACGCATCAGCATCCCGAAGGGCGCTTACGAGCCGGCATTTGTTGAGCAGCATACAGAGGAGCCTCGCCCGCGGCCAGTGCGATGGCCCGGCATCGCCGCGATCGTTCTTGTTCTGGGAGTACTGGGAACAGCCCTCTATTCGCGCGGTACGAGAGAACGGTCTCTGCCGGCCCGGCTGACAAAGGTGGCCTCGGAGGCCGCCAAGGAATCAAGCCCGTCCTTCTCGCCCGATGGTTCCGCCATCGCCTTTTCCGGGGAGATGCACGCCCCTGGGAATGAGGACATCTATATCAGAAAGCTCGGCTCAGACAGCATGCTGCGCCTCACTTCCGACCCGGCGCGAGACTCGCAGCCGGCATGGTCGCCCGATGGCGGGACCGTGGCTTTCATTCGCAACGAAGGCTACGGCGGCGCGGTCTACCTGGTTGCGTCCACCGGAGGACCGGAACGGAAGCTGGCCCACGTCAACATGGGCGGCCTGGCATGGACGGCCGACGGCAAGTATCTGGCGGCCTTGCACCGGCCATCGCAGTTGGACTTGCCGACGCAGCTCCTGATTGATGTGAGCACCGGCGCAACGCGGCCGCTCACCGCGACGCCCACGGGATGGATCGACTACGCAGTGCGGTTCTCGCCTGACGGAAAGTCTGCTGCGATGATCCGCTGCCGGTCTTACAGCCGGTGTGACCTCTATGTCGGCGAGCTACGGAAAGACTATACAATCATCGAGCCCATGCGCCGCCTCACCCGGTTAAACAGTGTGCTTCAAGGAGCAGCCTGGACAGGCGACAGCCGCACGATCCTTTTCGTTTCGGGCTATTACACCGACTACAAGCTTTACCGCATTGACGCGCAGTCACCCGATGCCCTGCCACAGAGGATAGCCGGCGTGCCATCCATACCCCACTATCCCTCCATCCCATTGCGGGGACCGGGCAGCATGAGCAGTGTGGCATTCCGAACCTCGTCCTCCGATGAGAATCTGTGGGCTGCCCTCATTCCCGAACCGGGCCGAGTGCCCCTCCCTCCGCGGCCAATTGCCTCCTCTCCGCGCAGTGAGTGGCAACCCGAGCTTTCGCCCGACGGCGCGCACCTGGTCTTTCTCTCCGACCGCGAAGGGTCCATGCAGATATGGATCAGCAAAGCGGACGGCAGCGATCCGCACCCCCTTCCCAAACAGCACTGCACGGTGACGCTCTATCCGCATTGGTCTCCCGACGGCGAGGAGATCGTCTTCGCCTGCTTCACCCAAACAGACGAGGGCGAGGATCGAGCTATCTACACCATGAAGCGCGACGGCACTTACTTTCTTCGCGTCTCGCCTCCCGGCATGCAGGCCACGGAGCCGTCCTGGTCCCGTGATGGAAAGTGGATCTACTACGGCGCAACGATGGCGCCTCCGCAGCATCAGATCTGGAAGTCGCGGCGAGGAGGCGGGTCTGCGGTTCAGGTGACGAAGTCAGGCGGATACCGCGCTATCGAAGCCGGTGGAGTGCTCTACTATACGGCCACGGGCAACGGAGTATGGGCGGTCAGCGTGGAAGGAGGCGAGGAGCGCAAGGTGCTTCCTGAAGCACATGACAACGCCTGGCATCCATGGAAGGGCGGTATCCTGTTCACCACCCGCGTGGACGGCAAGCCAGGTTATGGAAAGGAACTGGCGCACTGGAATGCAACCACGGGCGTCATCCGCAAGCTCGGCCCTTTGCCGCATCCCGATCTGCTGCTGTTCACGGTCAACCCGGCAGGCACGGAGATCATCTACCACCGGACGGACCGGCAGATGCAGGAAATCGTTTTCCTCGATAACTACCAGGTGGAAGCTAGCGGTCGCGGTCGGTGACGAGATCGGTTACTGCGGCAAGGGCGCGCTGATAGGGTGATTCGGGGAACTCGGCGATCAGCGTGCGGGCGCGTTCGGTGAACTCTTTGGCTCGCTCGCGCACGCGGTCGATGCCGCCGCGGCGCTCCACCATGCGGTGAATCTTTGAGAACGGGACCTTGTCGTAGTTGCGGTCGGCAAGCACACGTTCCACCATTTGCCGCTCTTCGGTCGATGCCGATTCCAAGGCGTAGATCAACGGAAGAGTGACCTTGCCTTCGCGCAGATCGCCCCCTACCGGCTTGCCGAGAATCGTCTCCCGGGCCGTGAAGTCGAGCACGTCATCGACAAGCTGGAATGCGATGCCGAGGTTCCAGGCAAACTCGCCCAGCTTGTTTTCCGAAGCATCGTCGGCCCCGGCGATGTGCGAGCCGAGCTTGGCGCAAACCGAGAACAGGCAGGCCGTCTTGCGATCAATCAACTGCATGTAGTCGGCTTCGGAAACGCCGATCTTGCCGATGCGCTCCAGTTGCAGCAGTTCGCCCTCCACCATCATCTGGGTGAGATTGATGAGCATGTCGAGGACGTGGAAGTTGCGCTCGCGCAGGGCGATCTGAAAGGCCTGCATGTAGAGCCAGTCGCCGGCCAGCACCGACATGTGGTTGCCCCACATGACATTGGTGGAGGGCCTGCCACGGCGCGTCTGGGCGGCGTCGATCACATCATCATGGATCAGCGTGGCTGCGTGGATCAGCTCCACGATGGCGGCCATGCGAATGGCGGCCGGATTCACCGGGCCGGACATGCGTGTGGCCAACAGCAGCAGAATGGGACGAATCCGCTTGCCGCCGGCGCTTTGCAGGTACTGCGCAATCGCGGTAACGGTTTCGACACTGGCGACGGATTCGACACTCAGCTCCGCCTCGACTTTCTTCAAGTCGTCCTTGACGAGATCGAAGATTTCCTTGGCCGTGAGCGATTGCCCCAGTCTGCTTGAAAAGCCCATGTAGAGTCTTCCAGTTTAACGTACTTCAGGCCAGTCCCATCAGGGTCCGGAAGTTGTTTGTGGTCTGGGCGGCGATCTCTTCCGGAGAGACCCCGCGAATTACGGCTAATTTGTCCGCTGTATGTTTCACAAAGGCGGGTTCATTGCGCTTGCCGCGATAGGGCACGGGCGCCAGATAGGGCGCGTCGGTTTCAATCAGGTAACGGTCCGCGGGCACTTCGCGGGCAGCCTGTTGCAGGTCCACGGCCTTGGGGAAAGTCACCACGCCGGCGAAGCTGATGTGGAAGCCGAGCGCCAGGCTCCGTTGCGCCTCGGCCGGGCCGCCGCTGAAGCAGTGCATGATTCCCTTCCCTTTCCATTGCGCTTCGAGGATGGCGAACGTATCGTCCCACGCCTCGCGGGTATGAATGATGATCGGCTTCGCGTGACGGGTGGCCAGGTCCAGTTGCGCGCGGAACACATCGCGCTGAACATCAGGAGGCGAGAAGTTGTAGTGGTAGTCGAGCCCCATCTCTCCGAGTCCCAAAACCTTTGGATGACGGAGCAGTGCTTCGAGTTCTAGAATCGTGCGGTCCGTAGCCTTGGCCGCATGATGCGGATGGACTCCGACGGTGGCGTAGATATGCGGATAGCGGTCGGCAAGGCGGATGCCGGCTTCGAGATCGGGCGGACCGTTGCCGGTGCCGATAGCGAGCAGCGTGGTCACGCCTGCATCGAGCGCGCGCTGAATGGCGCCCTCGCGGTCCGCGTCAAACTGCGGACCATCGAGGTGACAATGGGAATCGACGAGGCTCACTTCAGCCGCGCACCTATGGGGACATCTTCGAGGAACGCGGCGAGCACGGGCGAACCGCCTTCGAGCGATGCCGCGACGATCATGCCTTGCGAGGTAAGGCCGCGCAGCTTGCGCGGCTCCAGGTTGGCGACGATCACTACCTTGCGTTGGATGAGTTGCTCGGGCTTATAGGCGAGCGCGATGCCGGCCACAATGCTGCGCGGCTGCGGCTCGCCGATATCGACGCTCAGATGCAGCAGCTTGTCTGCGCCCTTCACTTTTTCGGCGGTGAGCACGCGCCCGACGCGCAGATCGACCTTGGTGAAATCGTCGATGCTGATGGACGGTTCGATCGGGCTGATATTGGCTGGCGCGGCCTCGGGTTCGGCGGCAGCAGTCTTGCCGAGCAGGCGATCCTGGCGGGCCTTCTCTTCGAGTTCGGCTTCGATCAGCTTCGGCACTACGATCTTGGCGTCGAGGCGCGGGAACACGCCTTCGGGCGTGCCGATTTTCTGACCGGCGGGCAACTGGCCCCATGCGGTCTCGCTGATGCGTTGTTGTTCGATGGGCTCCGTCATGCCGAGTTGCGCCCATATCTTGCGCGTCGAATCGGGCAGGATCGGATGCATCAGGACGGTTGCGATGCGGCACACTTCGAGCGCAGTGTAGAGCGTGGCGTCGAGTGCTGGTTGCGCGTCGGGCTCCTTCACCATCTTCCAAGGGGCTTGGGTGACGATGAACTTATCGACGGCCGAGAGCAGTGACCACAGGGCTTCGAGTCCCTTCGAGAATTCGAAGCTTTCAAAGCAGGCGAGGTAAGCGGCGATCGCCTCTTTGGCCTTAGCCGCGACCTCGTCGCCGGTGTTGGCCGTAGCCGCGGGGATGATGCCGTTGCGGTACTGGCTGATCATGTTCAGCGTGCGGCTGACCAGGTTGCCGAGACCGTTGGCGAGGTCCGCGTTGTAGCGTGTGACCAGCGCGTCGTAGGTGAAGTTGCCATCGGAGCCGAAGGGGATTTCGCGCAGCAGGTAGTAGCGCAGGGCCTCGATTCCGATCACGTCCTGGATGGGCGTGGCGCGCACGATGTTGCCCTTCGTCTTGCTCATCTTTTCGTTGTCGAAGAGGAGCCAGCCGTGGGCGAAGACGCGCTTCGGCAACGGCAGATCGGCGGCCATGAGGAACGCCGGCCAGTAGATGGCGTGGAAGCGGATGATCTCTTTCCCGATTAAATGAATGTCGGCGGGCCAGAGGTCATCGTTGCGCACGGCGGTGAGATAGGTGATGAGCGCGTCGAACCAGACGTAGAAGATGTGCTTGCCTTCCACCGGCACCGAGATTCCCCAGGTGAGATTGGAGCGCGTGATGCTGAGGTCAGTGAGTCCCTGCTTGACGAAGGACATCACTTCGTTGCGGCGGATCTCGGGCTGCATGAACTCGGGATGCTCTTCGTAGAGTTTGAGGAGCTTGTCCTGGAAGGCGGAGAGTTTGAAGAAGTAGTTCTCTTCGGTCACCGTTTCGGTGGGGCGGCCGCAATCGGGGCACGGGTCGCCGGGCTTGGCATCATTGACGTAGAGATTGCAGGAGAAGCAATACTGGCCGGTGTAGGAACCTTTGTAGATCCAGCCGCGCTCGACGCAACGCTGGAACAGCCACTGGACTGTTTCGTGATGGCGCGGATCGGAGGTGCGGAAGAAACGGTCCACGGCGAGGTTGGTCTTTTCCCAGGTGCGGCGGAACTCTTCGGCGATGATGGCGGCGTAGTCGCCGGGGGTCATGTTGCGGGCCGCGGCGGCGCGTTCCACGTTGACGCTGTTCTCGTCGCTGCCCGTGGTGAGGACGACTTCATAGCCTTGCATTTGCTTGAAGCGCTTGAGGGCATCGGCCACCATGGTGGTATAGAAATGGCCGATGTGCGGAGCGGCGTTGACGTAGTAGATAGGGACCGTAATGTAGTATTTCATCGAGTGATCTTTAGATAAGCCAGATTGGCGTCAGCCAGGATCTGCCGCAGTGGCGTGCCGGTGGCTTCGGCCAGTGCGCGGCAATCGTCGTATTCCGGGGCGAAGCTGCCGCCGCCGGATACCTTTATTCTTATTTTGCCATGCGGTGTCAAGACCTCGACGATCTGGCGGGCCTGGACTCGGCGCTCGGCTTTGTACATACGCAGACCGAGGGTGGAGGTTTCAAGGAAGATGATTTCGGCAAGTTGCTCCTGGGTGTGGGGCGTGGCGATGACTCTTAATAGGGAGCCTTGGCGGTTCTTTTTCATGAGGAGCGGCTCGATGGTGACGTCGAGCGCGCCGGCCGCGAAGAGGCGGTCCATGGCGTAGCCGAGCACTTGCGGGGAGCAATCATCGATGTTGGCTTCGAGCACTGTGACCGTGGTGGCTTCGGTTGCTCCAGTGGTTTCCCCCAGCGTGAAGCGCAGGACGTTGGCCTGGATGGGGAAGTCGCGATCCCCGGCGCCGTAGCCGATGGATTGGATGCGCATGGGGGGCATGGGTCCGAAGTTTTCCGCGAGGGTCACGGCGAGGGCGGCCCCGGTGGGGGTGGTGAGTTCCATCACTGGGCCCGCGGAGTAGATGGGCTTGTCTTTGAGCAGCAGGGCCGTGGCGGGGGTGGGGACTGGCAGGACGCCGTGCTCGGTGTTGGCCGTGCCGCTGCCGACGTTGATTTGCGAGCAGTGGATGGTGTCGACGTTGAGCAGGTGCAGGGCGAGGCAGGCGCCGACGATGTCGCAGATGGAATCGACTGCGCCGACTTCGTGGAAGTGGACTTTTTGGATGCTGGTGCCGTGGACTTGCGCTTCGGCTTCGGCGAGGTTCTGAAACACTTTCAGGGAGTTTTGTTTTACGGGGTCCGGGAGGGTGGAGCCTTCGATCATGGCTGCGATGTGGTGGAGGTGCCGGTGTTTCTTTTGGGGTTCGTAGTCGACGTGGAATTTGGAGGCGGTGATGCCTTTGCGCATGGTGCGCTCGCATCGGAAGGTGGCTCCGGTGTTGAGGGACGTCAAGCCTTTGGTTAGTTCTTCAAAGGAGGCCCCGGCATCGAGGAGGGAACCGATGCTCATGTCGCCGCTGATGCCGCTGAAGGCGTCCCAGTATCCGATTTTCATGGTGTGCTCTTCTAGGATAGCCGCTACTCCTCTAAGAAGAGGAAGTGGACTCGGCCTCCCGCATCTCCGGCAATGATGCATTGCTCATCGATCCAAGCGCAATGGTTCCCGAACCGGCCGCCATTTTGTCCAGGTTATATCGAAATCACGCGGAGCCCCGGGATCAACTGGAAATGTCGGATATTGGACGTTCCCACGCTATAGCCAAGCTCCAGCGCACTCACCCCGATCAACAGATCCGACAGCGGAATACGGAATCCCCGCTCTTGCTTCTGGCCGTCGATCTGCCCCGCACGGAGGGCGATCTGAATCGTGATTGGCTGGACGGGGACACCGGTTAGCAAATCGTCAAGGAATCGCTGCCGCCGTTCCCGCCGTTCCGTTGTGTTGGCGCGGGCGATGCCGTGAGCGAGTTCGAGCACCGACATCACGGAAATGGCGATCTCTTCATCACCAGTCTCCAGGGCCACCACTTCGAGTAGTTGACGGGCATTCTTACCTTGTCGCTCAGCAGCGACAACTGCCGTGGAATCGAGCATCAGTCCCAAGCCGGGGGCTCCAACGGTTCCCGGTGTGCAGTGATCGCGGCCTCGACATCTTGCGCGAATTCAGGATCAATCGTCGCGGTGGACTCGGCCGGCATCAAAGCAATGCACTCGGAGATGGTCCGCCGCGGTGGGGCAGCAGCACGGATCACCGCAACCGGTTGCGCATCGCGTTCGATCACCACCTCAACGCCTGCCTGCACTCGTAGCAGAATAGCGTCAAGGTCACGCACCACATCGGATTCGCTGACGCGCAACGGTCCCATGGCTGCCATTATAGCGAGTCGCCCTTGTCCCTCTCGATGAGTTCCGGCAGTATCCGGCCTGAAGGGCCGCGAAGCGAGAAATCAACCGTGCCAGACACAGGCGTCTCGGCAGCGTTGATCTCAATCACCTTCGCACCCGAGGACTGGGCCAGATGAATGAGTCCGGCGGCGGGATACACCTGGGCGGAGGTGCCGACCACCAGCAGAAGATCAGCGCCCCGCACGGCTTGTTCAGCCCGGCGCCAGATGTCCTGTGGAAGCCCTTCACCGAACCAGACGACGCCGGGCCGCCGGATGGCTCCACAGCGGCAAACCGGCGGGAGGGTCTTAAGATCCGGCGTATGATCCTGTTTCGAATCGCCGCAGCCAGTACAACGCAGGGTCCAGATATCGCCATGCAGCAGCAGCGGATCGCGCGACCCCGCCCGGGCATGCAGGCCGTCGACATTCTGAGTAATCAGTGTGAAGCCCGGTTTGGCTTGTTCCAGGGTGACCAGTGCATAGTGGCCGGGGTTGGGCTCGGCTTTGGCGATCAGCGAACGCCGCCAGTTGTACCATTCCCAAACGATCTTGGGATCGCGCGCAAATGCTTGCGGAGTGGCCAAGTCCTCGGCGCGGAAGTTGCGCCAGAGGCCGTTGTTGTCGCGAAAAGTGGGGATGCCGCTTTCGGCGGAGATGCCAGCACCGGTGAGCGCGGTGATCCGGGCGGATTGCCGTACCAGTTCCGCGGCGGTGACTATCGTTTCAGCCAAATAACTCCCTCCACATCAATACAATCCCAACAAGGCGCGGCAGTTCGCCCCTGTCGCTGAACTATCCTGAAGCCAGCCCGCAGTCTGCTACCAGGGAATGATGCATTCATCACTTTTCATCACAATTCAACACTTTCGAACGGCGTCAATCGAGCCAGAAGGTGAAGTAGGTGTAGATGATGAGTACCAAGCCTAGGACAACGATCGTCCCGGCGACATCGGGCAGCCCCCAACTGGCGCGGTTCTCGGCTCGCTGTTCCGGTGTCGTTGAGGCGTAGGTCAGGCCTAGCACCTTTGCTTCCGACGGGGCCGGGGTCAGCATGCTCACGATCACCACGAAGATCATGCTGAAGACGAATAGCACCCCGGAGAAGTAGTAGCCGTTGTAGTCTCCGATGGCTTTCAGCATTCCGTCGGCGGCTAGGGTTCCGCTCTTGGCGAGTGTCTGGATTGTGAGTTTGCCCATGCCCAGGATGAAGCCGACGATCAACCCGTACAGCGCCGCCGGGGCCGTGATGCGCTTCGAGAACAGGCCCAGCAGAAACACCGCCGTGATCGGCGGGGCAAGGAAACCCTGCACGTTCTGTAAATAATCGTAAAGTCCCGTATTCCCCTCGGAGATCTTCTTCATGATGGGGATCCAGATGAGGCCACAGACGACGACGCAACCGGTGGCCATGCGGCCGATGCGAACCAGCGTCTGCTCGCTCTGGCCGGGGCGTAATTTTTCGTAAATATCCACCGTGAACAAAGTCGCGCAGGAGTTGAACAGCGATGCCAGCGAAGACATCAACGCCGATAGCAACCCGGCAACGACAAGTCCGCGCAGCCCCACAGGCAGTAGCGATTGCACCATGGTGGCGAACACCGCGTCACCCAACAGGCCGGATCCATCGGATTTCATCGGAATCTGAATGAGGCCCTTCTGATGCAGCGCGAAGCCGATCATGCCCGGAACAAGGAAGATCATCACTGGCCAGAGCTTGAGAAAGCCGCCCCAGATCGCCCCGCGGCGGGCGTCCGTAAGGCTGCGGGCAGCCAGGGTGCGCTGCACGATGTACTGGTCGGTACACCAATACCAGATGCCGACAACCGGCGAAGCAATCATCACGCCGAGCCAGGGGAAGTTGGGGTCGGTGTTGGGCCGCCAGAGTGCAAAATTGCCGGCGTTCGGCTTGCAGGCGGCGATGAGCTCACTCCAACCGCCGAGATGGCTGAGGCCGAACCAGGTGATGAGGCCGGAGCCGAGCAAGAGGATGAACGTCTGGGCGACTTCGGTGTAGACGACAGCGCGCAGTCCGCCGAAGATCGTATAGACGCCGGTGAGCACAACGGTGGAGAACGCGCCAACCCAGAAGGCGTTGTCCGGAGAGCCGAAGGTATCGGGCAGCAGGGTTTGGAAAACGATGGCGCCGGCGTAGACCGTGACCGACACTTTGGTGAAGACGTAGGCGACAAGGCTCACGACAGAGAGCACCCAGCGCGTTTGCGAAGAGTAGCGGCGCTCCAGGAACTCGGGCATGGTGAAGACGCCGGAGCGGTAGTAGAAGGGGACGAAGACCCAGGCGAGCACGATCATGATCCAGGCGTGGAGTTCCCAATGGGCTTGGGCCATGCCGTTGTTGGCGCCCCCGCCGGCGAGGCCGACAATGTGTTCGGAACCGATGTTGGAGGCAAACAGCGAGCAGCCGACGACGAACCAGCCGATGTGCCGGCCGGCAAGGAAATAGTCAGCGGTTGTGGATTGATGGAGGGAGGATCTGTAGACGATCCCAACGAGAAGGCAGAAGTAGGCGGCAACGACAACCCAGTCGAGAGCTTGCATCCGTACAAGCATAAAGGAAAACGGCGTCCCCCGGTGAAGGGAAACGCCGTTTTTGTTGGGTAAAGCGATTTTGTTTCTAAGTTAGAAGATGAACTTCACACCGAAGCGGCCGGAGAAGCCGGGGTTGAAGATATCCTGCAGGCCGAACAACGGGCTCAGAGCCTTGGCGCCTTCGGAGGTGCCGCGGATCATGGAGTCGAAGTTGTAGCCCTTGGCGAGGTCGGTGCCGCTGAGGTCGATTTCAGCGCTGGCGCGGGCGCGATTGAGCTGGGTCCAGATGCTGCGAGCGGTCTGTTGGTTGAACAGGTTGTCAGCATTGAACTCAAAGCGGATGCGCTTCACTTCGCCGAACTTCACTTCGTGGCCGATGACCAGGTTGGTGTAGTTGAGGAAGGGAGTGCGGCCGTAATCGGCGCGGCCATTGACGAAAACCTGCGTGCCGTTGATGGTGTTGACCAGGGTGGTGAGCGGCGTACCGGAAGCGGCGTAGAAGAACACGCCGATGTCGGAGCGCTGGCTGCTGCCCCAATCGAAGAAGCGGGAGCCGAAGAGTTTCAGCACGCTGGGGCGATCGGTGGCGAGACGGCCCTTGGGATTGAGGTTGCCCTTGGAATCCCACAGCAGTTCGTCGATGTCCCAGGCGCGGTTGGCGTTGCCACCGGGGCGGGAAAGCTGACCACCGGACTGCTGGGCGACGGCAAACACGCCAGCGCCATCGGCGCCGGAGCGGATTTCGTCGGAGTTGGCGAGACCGGAGTAATTGCCGTAGAGGCGGCTATACACATAGCTGGCCGAACCGAACCATTTGCCGAAGCGCTTGGTCAACTGCAGTTCCATGGCGTCGTAGCGGCGCTCGGCTTTCGGCGTCGGGAAGGGCTTGGTGGCGCCGGAGGTGGGCGTGGTGAGCGCGCCGCCTTCGCCGGGGTTGGCGTAGTAGTAGACTTCGTCGCCGTTGACGAGAACGCCGAGATCCTCAATGGTGCGGAGGAGGCGGTTGTTCACGTAGCTGGCGCGGAGAACCATCTGCGGGGCGACTTCGTATTCGACGCCGGCGTTGATGATGTCGCTGGCCATCGGCTTGATCTGGGGATCAATGGTGTCGAAGCCGGCCACGCGGCGGTTGCGGAAGGAACCGGGCACTGACGGGTTCCAGATGTCCTGGCCAGGGAGATTCGTGCTGTTGAGGCTGAACACGTTCGGCGTATCGAGCGTGCGGTACTGAACGCGCCAGTAGTCGCCACCGAAGGTGCCGCGGGCGAGTTCATACTTCACCCAATCATAGTAGCGGCCGAAGCTGCCCCAGATTTTCATCTTGCCGTTGCCGAAGACATCGTAGGACGCGCCGAGACGGGGAGCGAACTTGTCGCCGTAGCCCCAGGAGAAGGCGATATCCTTTACGCTGCGTTGGAAGGAGGGCACGGTTTCCTTTTCAAAGCGGAAGCCGAGGTTCAGGGTCAAGCGGGGCATGATGCGCCAGTTGTCCTGAATATAGATGTTGCTGAGGTGTGCGCCGGTGGAGCCTTCGGTTCCGATCGAGTTGAACTCGTAGTAGCCGTAAGTGCCGCGAGCATTGCGGGGACCGCCGGGAACCGAGGAGTTGAAGGCGCGATTCCAGAACACGTTGATGTAGCCGCCCGTGGGATAGCCGGTGAACACCTTGTTGGCAATCTTCTGCGTGCCGATGCCGACCTTGAGGTCATGGCTGCCGGCGGCGCGGATCAGCTTGCTGACGTCGCCCTGCACATAGGTGCGGGTGGCGATGTCGTAGTTGCTGACGGAGACGCGGGGGGTGTTGGTGTAGCCGGTGGGTTGCTGCAGTTCGGTGGGGATAGCGAAGGGGAGGCCAGTGCCAGGAACGCTATAGGTGACGGGGGTGATGTTCGGCAGCCCGTAGTCACGGTAGTTGTCCCAGAAACGTCCGCCCTTGATGGAGAACAGGGTGGTGGGGGTGGCGACCCAGTCGATGGTGGCGCCGTAGTTGGCCTGGGGCGCGTAGAAGCCCTGAGTCTTGCGGATCTGGTTGGCGGCCTTGGAGGACGTGGTGCAGTTGGCGCACTCACCGTTGTAGCCGGGGAGAACACCATCGACACGAGTTGGGGTCCAGAGCCAGTTCACGCTGGCGCGGAGGTTCTTGGTGATATCGAAGGAGAGCTTTTCGAACACCGAATAGTCGGTGCGCTTCTGTTCGATCGTATCCTTTTCGCGGCCGTTGCTGAAGTTGAAGTCGAAAGAGCGGCGGTAGATGCGAGGAGAAGCGGCGCTGAAGAAGTACACGCGGTTCTTAATGAGGTAGCCGCCGAGGGTGTAGCCGACTTCGTGGCGATTGTCCTTCTGCTTCGCGTCGTTGTAGTAGCGGGTGGTGGTGTCATCGGTGGGGCTCAGCAGGAGGCGCTTTACGGGAGCCGCGCTGAGCGAGTTGCCGGATAGGTAGTAATGAATATCGCCGTGGAACGCATTTCCACCGGACTTGGTGATACCGCTGATGACGCCGCCGAGCGCTCCGCCGTATTCAGCCGAGATGCCGCCGGTTTTGACCTGGACTTCCTGCAGGATTTCGAACACCGCATCCTGGCGGGATTGTCCATTGATGAGACTGTTGGTGGAGATGCCGTCGATGGTGAAGTTGTTTTCAGCACCGCTGGCGCCGTTGACCTGGATGCCGCCTTCGATCACACCGGAGTTGACCGAGGGGGACATAACGGCAAGGTTCTGGAAGCTACGCGCTTTCGGAAGACGGTCGAACTCTTCGGCCGTGATGTTCTGCGCGATGGTGGTATTCGTTGTGTCGATGAGAGGAGCGGCTTCGGTGACTTGCACCGCTTGTTCCGCTTTGGCCACGGCCATAGGAGCGTTGACGGTAAGAGTGCGGCCGAGAAGCAGGTTCACATCCGCAGCTTCGTGCGCGGCGAATCCCTGCATTTCGAACTTCACGGAGTAGCGTCCGGGTTCGAGGTTACGGGCGACGAAACGGCCATCGCCACCGGTTTGAGTCTGGAAGACGCGGCCCGTGACTTTGTTGGTGACGGTGACGGTCACATTGGGTATGACCGCACCGCTCGGGTCGGTGGCCGAGCCATTAATTTCGCCAAAGCGTTCTTGTCCCCATGCGGCAGTACCTAGCAGCATAAAGAGACAGAACAGGTAGGGCAGGTAGGCCCGGAGGCCCTGTCTGAGGCCCTTTGTTGATAAGTTGTTCATCTTTCCCTCCAAAACGAGTTGTTCTTCGCGGTAACGAAGAGCCCGCCCAGAATCTGTGAAAAACGGTGGAAGAGATTACTTCGGTTGAGAAGCGACCTCTGATCCATGAAGCAAATCCTGAACGATGTTCATTATTGTAACAGAGAAATTTGTAGTGGGTGTTGCATAGAGGTAACACTTGTAACGCGATACGGCCATCCGCGATATCGGGAAAAAGACTGAGGCGTGAGGGAACATTGGCGGGTGATACAATCGCTGAGCCAATGATTGACACGAATGTCTACGTATCGCGCTGGCCGTTCCGCAGGTTGCCAGGGGATGAGACTGCCGTGCTTGTGCAAAAGCTGCGAGCCGCGGGGGTAGTGGAGGCTTGGGCCGGTAGTTTCGACGCGGTGCTGCATCGGGATATGGGCGCGGTGAACCTGCGGGTGACGGAGGAGTGCCGGAAGAACGGCAATGGGTTGCTGAAGCCCGTGGGATGCGTGAATCCGATGTTGCCGGACTGGCGGGAGGATCTGCGGCGCTGCCAGGAACGCTACGGGATGAAGGCGATCCGTCTGCATCCGAACTATCACGGCTACCGGCTGGAGGATGCGGTGACACGCGAATTGCTGAGCGCTGCCGCCGAGCGGGGACTTTTTGTACAGATTGCGGCGCAGATGGAGGATGAGCGTACGCAACATTCGTTACTGCGCGTTGCACCTGTGCCGTTACAGATGTTGCCCGAGTTAACAAAGACGATACAAAGGTTGCGAGTACAAGTGCTGAATCATCCGCGTCCTGTGTCCTGGGAGCGGGTGTACTGGGACTTTTGTGCGGTGGAAGGAGTGCGCGGGCTGACGGAGTTATTGAAGGGGAGCGTGGCCGATTCGCTGTGTTTCGGGTCTTATTATCCGTTCTTTCTGTGGGAATCCGCGGCGTTGAAGATGAAGGAAGCGGGCGCGGAAGGAGCGGTATTAGAGAAACTGCGCGCTGGTACGGCGCGGGTTCTGATGGGAGGAACGGGTCGATGATCTGGGATTTGCATTGTCACTTTTCGGGGTTTGGAGGGCGGACGCCGGAAGAGGGAATGGCGGAAGTGATCCGGTTAGGGGACCGGATGGGGATTGAGCGGTTTTGCATTTACCTGGGATTCGGGCGGGAGGAGAATCCTTCGCCGGCACAAATGCGTACTCATAATGACGAGGTGCTGCGGGCGCTCGATCACTGGCGGCACCGGGCATGGGCCTTCGTGTATTTGAATCCGAATTATCTCGACGAGAGTTTGCGCGAGTTCGACCGGTGCGTGAAGGATGGGCCGATGGTGGGCGTGAAGCTATGGGTGGCGCAGAAGGCGAGCGGGCGCGCGTTGGATCCTATTATTGAGCGGGCGGCGGCGATGCAGGCGGTGATCTTTCAGCACACGTGGTGGAAGACGGGAGGGAACCTAAGCGGGGAGTCGACACCACTCGATGTGGTGGAGTTGGCCAAGCGGCATCCGAAGACTCCCATCATTTGCGGGCATACGGGTGGGAATTGGGAACTGGGGATTCGGGCAGTGCGCGGGCAGACGAATTTGTCGGTGGATCTGGCGGGGTCTGATCCGACGAATGGATTTGTGGAGATGGCGGTGCGGGAGTTGGGGGCGGAGCGGATTATCTGGGGCAGCGATGCGGGGGGAAGGAGCTTGGGATCGCAGTTGGCGAAGGTGCAGGGATCGACGGTGCCGGAGGCGGCGAAGAAGCTGATGCTGGGGGAGAACTTGAAGCGGATGATGATGCCTATTCTGACGGCGAAGGGGTTTCGGGTTTGAATACGGCGAGTGGGGGCTTGGGCTTGATGAAGTGGAGGATCAGTGCGATGGCGAGCCCCAGGATGACGGCCAGCGGCAGCAGGTAACGCGTTACGGGAATGCCGATGAGCGCGATGAGGATAATGCCGGTTGCGATGATCACTCCGCCGGCGTTCGCGCCGACTCCGAAGTTGGAGATGTTGATTTGCGGGTGTGACGGCTGTGATTGCATGATTGCCGTTCCTGGCTTCACGCTATCACATGCCGTCACCGCTCTGGCAGACGACAAAAAGCGATCGTCTGCCCCACAGCTAGCTGCCGATCACCGGGTTGCCCGCTGACTTGGAGACCACAATCACGGCGGGCCTCACGGGTTGTGCGTTGTCGGGGAAGGTGCTGATGGAATCAGCCGAGTTGTCGGTCCAGCGGCCGCCTTCGCCCGGGTGTTGTACAGAGACAAAGAGCGCGGTGTTGTCGGGATTGAGGACGAGGCTGGCGGCTTCGGCTCCGGCGACGAGGCTGAGGAGCTGTTTCACGTTGCCGCGCTCCGGGCCCTCGGTGGCGACAGCGTAGATGCCATCGTTGATGCGAAGTGTGCCGGGCTGGCCATCGGTGGAGATCCAGAGGTTGCCTTTGTTGTCGAAGGTGAGGTTGTCGGGGTTGGCGATGGCTGCGGCTTGGGAAGGATCGAAGCCGGCGAAGAATGCTCCGTGGGCGGAGTTCTTCCCATCGCCGCAAAGGAGAAACACTTCCCAGGTGAACTTCGTGCTGGTGTGATCGGCTTCGTCTTCGGTGAATTCGAGGATGTGGCCGTAGCGATTGACGGCGCGGGGATTCGCTTTGTCGAGTTGGCGATCGGTGCGCAGTGTGTTGTTGGTGAGCGCCACGTAGATTTTGCCGTTGATGGGATTGGCTTCGATGTCTTCGGGGCGATCCATTTGGGTGGCGCCGAGGAGGGCGGCTGCGCCTCGGGCGTTGACGAGCACGTCGGCCTGGTTGGTAAAGCCGTTGGCCGAAGTGAGTGGGCCTTGTCCGTAGATGAGCGGGAGCCATTCGCCGGAGCCGTTGTCGTTGAGCTTGGCGGCGTAGAGCACGCCTTCATCGAGGAGTTTGTCGTTAGCCGCGCGGTTGAAGGCGTTGTATGTTCCGTTGCTCACATATTTGTAAATGAACTGAAACCGCTCATCGTCGCCCATGTAGCCGGCGATGCGGCCGTTGCGGGCCACTTGCACGGCGACGCCTTCGTGGCGGAAGCGGCCGAGGGCGGTGCGCTTGCGCGGGCGCGATGTGGGGTCGTAGGGATCGAACTCGACGACCCAGCCGTAGCGATTGGGCTCGTTGGGGTGTTTGGCGATGTCGAAGCGATCGATGTGGCGCGCCCAGGGGTAATCGCCGTTGGCGGCGGGGAGGCCGTAGCGGGCGTGGAGCGATTTTAGTGGCCCGTCAGGGAGTGCGCCGGCGTTGGAGAAGTACTGATGGAAATTCTCTTCGCCGGAGAGCGCCGTGCCCCAAGGCGTTTTGCCGCCTGCGCAGTTATTGAGGCTGCCGGTGACGAAAGTGCCTTCGAAATCCTGAGCGGTCTTCAGCCAGGACGAGCCTGCGGCGGGTCCGGTGAAGCTCATCGCGGTGGAGAGTGAGGAGATGCGGCGGTTGTAAGAAGAGCTGGGGATGTAGCGCCAGTTGCCGCTTGCATCGCGCATAATTTCCACGACGGTGAGGCCGTGGGCAGCGAGTTCGATCTCGGTTTGCTCGCGGGTTTGGCTGTTATAGCCCGCGTAGTTTTTGAACATCAGTTCCGGGTTGGTGTATTCGTGATTGACGACGAGCAGGCCGTGGCGCGCGGTGTTGGAGTCGTGGCTGGGGAGCGGGAAGAAGTCCATCCAATCGCAGTTGTAGCCGAACTGCTGTTCCTGTTTGGCCGCGGATTGATTGGCCGAGTCGAAGGCCGGGGCGTTGGCGAGCAGTGGATCGCCCCATTTCAAAAGGACGGCGTGTTTGTAGCCGGCGGCGAGAGTCACGGCGTCACGCGAGTTGGCGGTGACGGAAGAGAATTGGAGGCGGAAGTCGCGGATGGCATCGCGGTTTGCGTCTTCGCCGCGCAGGCTGGTGGCGAAGGCGGCAACAGGCAGTGTCTTGGCGAGGCCGCCGAGGAGAGATCGGCGTTGAAAGCGCCGTTCGAGGATAGTTCCCAGAGTTTCGGTCATGCAGCCGCTATTGCAGCAGGCGGATGCAACGGTTCCATGAACAGGAGGTCATTTTTCGAAGACTTTCGTCGCATAATAGAGCCATGACTCCTACGCGCCGCACGTTTACCAAGGCTGGGTCGGCAGCCATTGTTTACAACTTTGTGAAAGGCGCCGCTTTGCAGAAGGCGGTGGCCGCCAATGACACGCTTGGATTCGGGTTCATTGGGACCGGCATCCGCGGGATGTATCTGCTGGAGGAGTTCCACAAGCTTTCGGGTGTGAAGGCGCTGGTCGCGGCGGACATTTATGACGGGCATCACCTGCGGGCAAAGGAAGTGACGAACGGCGCGATTGAGACGACGCGGGATTACCGCAAGGTGATTGAGCGCAAGGATGTCGATGTGGTGGTGATTGCCACTCCCGATCACTGGCACAAGCAGATGGCGCTGGAAGCGTTGGCCGCGGGTAAGCATGTGTATCTGGAGAAGCCGATGTGCTGGTCGATTGAACAGTGCATCGAAGTGGCGAAGGCCGCGGATGCTTCGGGCAAGATCATGCAGATTGGAAGCGGCGCGGGGATGGCGGCGTTGACGCAGAAGACGCGGGAGCTGATCAAGTCGGGCGCGATTGGAAAAGTGAACCAGATCCGAATGGACACGCGGCGGAACAATGCCGAAGGAGCGTGGGTGTATGCAATTCCGCCGGATGCATCTCCAGAGACGATCGACTGGCCGCGCTTTTTGGGGCCGGCGCCGAAGAAGGATTATGATCCGAAGATTTTCTTCCGGTGGCGCTGCTGGTGGGAATATTCGGGCGGCGTGGCGACGGATTTGTTTGTGCATTTGCTGACGATGTTGCATCAGGCGATGGATGTGCCTGCTCCGAAGTCGGTGGTGTCGCAAGGCGGCATCTACCGGTGGAACGACGGGCGGACGGTTCCGGACATGATGGAATCTGTATTTGATTACGACGGGTTTCTCGCCAACATTTCGGTGAACCTGGGGAATTCGTTTGGCAACCAGGGCGTCATGATTTACGGGAGCGAAGGGACGCTGCAGATGAATTCGCGCGGGTCGCTGATTCATCATCTGGAGCCGCAGCAATCCGATGTGCAGCGCTATGCGACGAATGCCTGGCCGAAGGCGATGCGGGAAGCGTATTTCGCGCAGAAGGGGTCTCCGGGGCGGCCGGCGATGGAGAAGCCGAAGGAGATTGCGATGGAGCGCGGCACGTCGCATCAGGAGATGTTCCTGGAGTGCGTGCGGGCGAATAAGCAGAGCGGTGAAGGGCCGTGGCAGGGCGCGGCTGCAGCCGGTGCAGCGCATCTGGCGAACCTTTCTTATCGCCAGGGCCGGCGTATGAGCTGGGATTGGAAGACGGGGAAGATTAGCTAGCCTTGCGATCGCTTTTGGTCCTGCTTCTGGTGGTGTGCGCGGGATGCGGGCACCGGGCGAATGTGGTGCGGCTGGGCATAGCGGCGCAGCAATCACTGACGATGATGCCCGTGTATCTGGCCGGGCAATTGGGATATTTCGAAGCTCGCGGGTTGCAGGTGGAGTTGGCGGAGTTTCCCGGAGCGTCGAAGGGGCTGGAGGCGTTTGTGGGCGGGAGTGTGGATGTGCTCGCCGGGTATTACACGCAGGTGCTGCAACTGAAGAAGCAGGGGCGCGAGGCAGAGGCGTTTCTTCCGGTGTTCGATTCGTTGTTTGTGGCTGTGGCGGTGTCGCCTAAGGGTGGGAAGAAGATTGCAGGGTTTGCGGATTTGAAGGGGTGCAAGGTGGGGGTGCCTGCGTTGGGATCGACGGCGCATCAGTTGTTGAATTATTTGCTGCGGAAGAATGGGGTGGATCCCGCGGAGGTGACTCCGATTGCGATCAGCACGGCGGCGCGGGCGGCGGCGGCAATGGAACGCGGCGTGGTGGATGCGGGGGTGGTTTCGGATTTTACGATCCGTTATCTGGAGAAGCGATTTGGGGGGGTGCGGCTGCTGGCGGATACGCGGACTCGCCCCGGGATGATGAATGTGCATGGGGTGGGGGCTTTTCCGGGGACGGTATTGATGGCGTCGCCGGAGTGGTTACGGGGGCATGGTGCGGCGGATGGGAAGT
>JAFDVS010000055.1:0-2002 GCA_018268935.1 Acidobacteriota bacterium
GCGCTGGAGGTCAGCCTCGCCGAGAACAGCGGGCGCGAGGCCATGCACCCGGCCGACGAGTTCGAGGCCTTCAAGGCGCTGATCGACGAGGGCAAGGGCGTCGAGGACGTCGCGGCGCGCTTCGGCGTGTCGGTGTTGACGGTGCAGCGGCGCTTGAAGCTGTCGGCGCTGTCACCGAAGCTGCTGGCGCTGTACCGCGAGGACGGCATCAACCTGGACCAGCTGATGGCGCTGACGCTGAGTGACGACCACGCCGTGCAGGAGCGCACCTGGTTCGACGCGCAGCCGTGGGACAAGACGCCGGCCGCGCTGCGGCGCCGGCTGACGGTCGGCGAGGTCGAGGCCGCGGGCAGCGCGCTGGTCCGCTTCGTCGGCATCGGGGCCTACGAGGCGGCTGGCGGTGTCGTGCGGCGCGACCTGTTCGACGACGAGCAGAGTCGTTTCCTGTCGGACCCGGCGCTGCTGGAGCGGCTGGCGACGGAGAAGCTGGAGGCGCTGGCCGGCACCGTGCGCGAGGAAGGCTGGAAGTGGGTGGAGGCGCGGCTGAGCGTGGACTCGATGGCCCTGCGGCAGTTCGCGCCCTGTGTGCACACGAATCGCAAGCCCACGGCCGACGAGCAGGAGGAACTGGATGCGCTGGAGCGGCGCGCTGCCGAACTGGAGCAGCAGGCGCGGGCGCTGGACGATGCGCCGGAGTGGTCGCCCGATGAGGCCGAGATGATCGACCTGGAAGAGCAGGACATCGCGGCGCGGCGCAAGGTCATCCACGAAGCGCTCAAGACCTGGACGATGGAGCAGAAGGCCCACGCTGGCGTCATCGTCACCATCGGCCGCGACGGCGATGTCGAGGTCATGCGCGGGCTGGCGCGCGACGAGGATCGCAAGGCCATCGCGGCTGCGGTGCGCGCGAATGGAGGGAAGGAGCATCGCGATCCCGGCGACGTGGGCGACGACGGCGAAGGCGCGCCATCGACGTCGACGGCACTGGAGCGCCGCACGCCGGGGTGCAGCGATGCGCTGACCAAACGGCTCGCGGCGCACCGGACGATGGCGCTGCAGGCGATGCTGGCGCAGAACACGGCGGTGGCCCTGGCCTCGGTGGTGCATGTCTTCGTGCTGCGCACCTTCGGCGCCGACTACCCGCGTGAAGCGTCGGCCTTGCAGGTGACGCCGCAGTTGTCGGCGTTCGCGCTGGAAGCCATGGCCGACGACCTCAAGGCCAGCCCGGCATGGAAGGCCGTTCAGCAGGCCAAGGAAGCGTGGCGTGCCCGGCTGCCCGAGGACCAAGGCGAATGGCTTAGCTGGTTGATCGGCCAGCCGCAGGCCGACCTGATCGACCTGCTCGCACTGTGCGGCGCGTTGACGGCGAACGCGCTGCCGGGCGCGGGCGCGGCGGGCAGCGCCAACGCCATTGCAGCGGCGCTCGGCCTGGACATGGCCGACTGGTGGGAGCCGACCGCCGAGGCCTACCTGAACCACGTGCCGAAGGCGCAGATCATCGCGGCGCTGAAGGAGGCCGGGCCGGAGTTGGCCGGGGGTGGTGTCGAGGCGATGAAGAAGGATGCGCTGGTGAGCGCAGCGGCATCGCGGCTGGCCGGCACGCGCTGGCTGCCCGAGCCGCTCCGCCGATCGCCAGGCTGACCGGAACACGCGGGCGGTGAGAACTCGCCCGCGTGTTCCGGGTCGGAGGAATCATGTGGCTGCTGGTTGCTCGCGAACCCCGGCCGGACGCGCCCGACTGGCCCGGCCGGCGCTTGCTCGCGGCCATCGATGCGGTCGCGTGGCCGCTGATGTGGGTGCTGCTGATCCGGCAAGTGCCAGGGCCGGCGGGCCTGGTCGGCCCGTTCGTCACAGCGCTCGCCGTACTGGTTGGGCTCGGGCGGCTGCACCGCGCGCTGTGGGTCAACCACCGCTACTGGTTCACCACCTGGCGCTGGGGCAAGGTGCTCGGCGCGATGCTGTTGATCGGCGCCGTGATGAAGCTGTCGATGTCGGCGTAGCC
>JAFDVS010000055.1:2140-8040 GCA_018268935.1 Acidobacteriota bacterium
CCGGCCGAGTCCGGTCATGCGGACGACGGCAGCCATGCGTACGAACACGGCAGGCTGCACGTCGGCGGCGGTCGGTTTCGACTCGGTCTGCGTCTGGCTCATCAGGCGGCTCCTGGGCTGCGTCTGAGGAGAACTCTAGGCGCTGCAGGCGTGCCCGGGAGCGATGACTTTGGGCCGAAAAGTGTCGGGCGGTAGAGCGACACTGTCGATCACAGAGACAAGAGGTCGTGTCCGACACCACTCCGATCAATCGCGTTCGGCTGTTTGTTCCCGATACCGCGCACCTGGCAGGCTTGGTCGCCGACATCATGTCGGACAGCCGCGAGCGCAGGCGGGGTGCGCAACGCTTCCTCCCCGATCTACTCGAAAGGGGATGGCTGCCGTTGCTCTGCTGGCATCACATCGAGGAGTTGCTTCAGCATCGCGACGAGCATGTTGTGGATGCACGGTTGGCCGGCTTCTCGTGCAGCGTGGCTTGAACGATGCGCGACTCCATCTGCGACATCACGATGGCCGGCCGACCCGACCGCGGCGCGTCCTTGCGCAGCGCGTCGATCCCACCTTTGAGGAAGCGGGCCCGCCAGAGCGCGACCTGCCGGCGGTCCAGGCCCACCTCTGCAGCGATCTCCTTGTTCCGCTTGCCCTTGGCCGCCAGCAGCACGATGCGCGCACGCTGCTGAAGACGCACCTCGATGCGCTTGCGCTGCGACAGCACCCGCAGTTCCCGGTCCGTCTGAGCATCCAACTCGATCGTCTTGGCAACCCGCATCGCCCACTTCCTGGGCGGCTGGAGTATGCCGGGACAGTTAAGTTCTACGAGTTTGCGCGCAATACACTAGTCGCCATACAGGTCGCCATTGTCGACACGCTGCGGCATCTGCCCCAACTGGCGCTCACGCGACCTTGTCCAATTGCCGGTGCTGGCCCCTAGGCAGTTGCTGGATGGCGAAGGCTAGACACTCCACGTGAACGCTTCTGCCTTCTGCGCGCCCTCACCGCAGGAAGTAGATTGCGCCCCAAAGCGGAAGATCAGAAGATCACTTCAGCCCGACGTTGACGCGTTGCGACTTCGCTGAAGTGGTTCATCTGCAAGGCGGCCTCGACTTACCAAGAGGGCGGAAGGGAATACTCATAGGGGGAGGTGACGTCGCGCTCCACCCACGTCGAGACAGGATGGTAGTCCGTGCACATCAGCAAGGTCCCCTGACTCGCGTTGCGCCTCTTCACGTGCTCGTTGAACCGTGGCGCAAACCATGTTCTGTACTCCTCGAAGTCCGAATTGTGAAGAGTGACCTTGGACCCGTCGGCCCGATTGATCCAGTTGCCCAAGAACTGCGATGCCCGTCCATCGGCGACAAGTCCAGACACATAGTCGGCCCAGTTGTCGCGGAAGTTGTAGTCGTCCCAGATCCGTACCCCGACACGCCGCGGTCGCATAAAGATGGCATCGCTATCCTTCGACTTTCTGAAGTCAGCGAATAGGTACGCTCTCGCGGCGCACGATCCGATTGAAGCGAAGGCGTCAGACTTCATCGGATCCTCACCTTCATCTTTGAACCGGTCGTATGTCACCGCTTGCCTCTTTAGCGCGATGTCCGGGTACGCGACGGTTTGGCGATAGTCCCTGGATGACGTCCTCCATTCCTTCGCGCCCCCGTACTCGACGCGCAGTCTGCGCGAGTACGCCCGCAGCCCTGCCCAGTGATCCTCATGTGCCCCTTGTTCAGTGCGTAGCCGTGGCAATGCGTCCACGCTCTCCGCAAGTAGGTTGGAGACGACTGTTCTCAGCGTGGGGCTGATCCTGGAGAACTGCGGCCAAGAAAACATCCAGTAGTACGGGCTGCCGCCATCGATCGTCGCGATCTTGGGATCGACCCTTAGTGCTTCCCTAAAACGGGCCGTACCGTGCTGCCAGAGCTCGTTGCACTGAGCAGCCTGTGGCATGCCAAGCTTCCTGAAGATACGGGGCAAAAGATAGATCAGAACCAGGTTGGACTTGGCCAGAAGCTCGGGGGGAAGTTCGCCCTTCCGCAGCAACCTGTCGTCCCAGTTGAGGGTTGCATGATCAAGGGCAGCTTCGCGTGCCGAGTACAGAGCCCGCCCCGCAGAGATAGCCGCTCTGATCAAAGGATTCGCCATGCCAACAGGTTCGCCACTGGAAAAAGTACGATGACCTTCACAGGAGTTGGGAGTCTGCACGACACCTCAGTGCAAGCTTCGCCTGCAGCCGCTTCCAAGAGCCTCACATTGATGCAGCGTGCAGCGCAGGCGACCAACTCAGGTATCGGCTTCCCATCGACGAGTCAGAGTCGTCAATTTGGTGCGGCGTTGACTATGTTTCCCGCGATGTTGACTAGGACCTGAAACGCCTGGCTCCACACAGCGCCTAACGCAAACGATGTGCCGATCACTCGCGCGCGGTTCTGCTTGTTGATGTCGACCAAGATCATGAACACTGGGGTTACCAATGCACCCAATAGGACTTGAAGTCCTACGTCACCTGCGTTCGATGCCAAGGCAGTCATCGCCGCGTTTCCCGCGCCGCTCCTCGCCTGCGCCAAGTAGAACACTAGGCGTTCAGCGAAACTACCAAGGGCGCCCGAAATAGCTCCGAAGGTCAGCAGAAACTTGGTGTCAGGATCCATTCATACCTCGCGCGACTCATTGTCGGAACTCGCTTGGCGCAGGCGCAATCTTGAGGCGTCACGCCCCCGTATCTCCGCGCCCACTCTTCTCATCGTGCGTGGGGCGGGTCAACGATGGACCTGCGCCCTTGCGCCCAGATTCTTTGCCCGAGCGCAGTCTGCTCGCGTCCGCAAGCACATGCTCTACTTCGGCGTTTCGGGCCCGAATCTCAGCCGAGCGCATTGCCTCAGAGTACGGCTCGGTCCCTGGCAAAGCACCGACTACGCAATCGGCATAGCAAGCTGTAGACGGAGTGACGAGTTCATGCCGTTGGAAGGCCTTGCCTACCGCGCGAATCGCTCCCAACTCCTTCCACGCGTCTTGAGTTGCGCTACGTTCAAGTACACCAAGGACCGAACCGCCCACCTGTCCGAACGCGTTGCGCAACGGCTCCGGCAGTCGCACCAGTGCCTGTTCAAGAAGGAGTGCCGCAGTTGCCGCTGTCGTAGAACGCTCCTCGGTACCTCCGTTCGAATTGTCTTGGCAGTAGTCCCGCTGGATGGTCTGCAACGCCGACAGAAGAACCCGACGATCCACTGAGCCGTAGTCGTAGGTGAAGGAACCGTCCTGGAAGACCGGGTCCGAACAAAGGCCCTGGCACAGTGCCTCGGCGCCTTCGAGGTTCCGCGTAATCAAGTCATGAATACGCGAACCTGCTATCAGTTCAACCGAAGGTCGGTACGCGATGCGCAACCGATCCAAGAAAAACCCAGCGTCCAAGACGTTATTCAGTTGGTAGAACAGCACATTGAGGGTGGTTCCTTGGTTGATATTCCGGAATGTGCTTTGGGTCGACTCCGCCGTAGTGACCTTTGTCGAAGTCGTTGTTGATGACCGGACCTCCTGTCTCTGATTGACGCGCATCTCTTTGGTCGCTTGCATCGCTGACTTCTTGATCGTCTCGGTGAAGTCGCGAACGCTTTGCTCCGAAGAGCCACCGCCTCCAGCGCTCCCCCCAAACCAGCCGACACTGGCTTGCGCGCTGGCATTCCAATTGGAGCTGCTCTTTGAGTTCTTCTCTCTGCTCACCGTCGTCTGGATCTGGGACGACAGATCCAACCTCTCCGCTCGCGTCACGTCCAACACCGAGGTGATGCTGTCCACTCTCTCGGCTGTTCTTTCGATGGTTCGGGAGAACGTCACGCTTCGCTCCTCGCCCGGGGCCAGCGAGATGCTATGCAGCAATTGACCCAACTCGACCCCGCGCCACTCGGCACGGTACGAAATGGACTCCTCGACGAACAGTGATGGAAAGCCGACGGGCTCGTCGCCGGGCTCTGGCCTTACGGCGATGACATAACGCACACGCGCAATCCCGTCTTCGAGCCGCTCTTGGTAGAGCGGCAAGAAGATCGCCAACTTCGTCCGATAGGCCTCATCGAAGAGGCATCGCCTAAGCATCTCTCTGACAGGGGTCCCATCCCTAGTGGCATATCCGTCGTCGGTCAGTTCGGCGACGACACACTGAAACCCGGATGACTGAAGCTTCTGACGCATGTCCTCCCATGGTTCAGTTGACGGCGTCACTTCCTTCAGCGCCGGGTAGCGAACTTCCACGTTGACGACTCGATCAACCCGCTTCTTACGCCGCCCAAAAATGGACCCAATAGATGACAGAACGTCTTTGACGCTTCCTCCCTGCAGAGGAACCAGCGAAAGCGACAGGCCATCCAGCGGGCTGGGCATCCGGAGATTCCAACCAGTCTTCAATGATGACTGACGCACTTGGAAGGTTGCAGCGCGCTCTTCGACCATATAGAGCCGACCCACTTCGACCGTCTCGGTCTTCCAAGCGTCGGGGCCAGTCGGCCTGTTGAACGTGTTGTCTGCTTTGCCGTCTACCGTGAGGCCTGTAGCAAGGTAGTAGCCGAGTCGCTGGGCGCGCTCCTTCAGGCGGCGAATCTTCCACTCTGCGTCAAAGAGCGTCGAGCGAAGGTCTCGGGCAAAGTTGACCGTCTCCGCTACTCTTTCCGGTGTCGCTCCAGTTCCACTCTTGAGCTCTTCCAGCAACTTCTTGCCGAGCTCACCGGTTGCAGTCGCGATGTCGAAGTCGGTTTTCGCCCGAGCGAATTCCTCAAGGATCAGGTGAGGTGAGATGTCGACCGACTCCAAGTACGAGAACGGCAAGAAGTCGGGTGATGTCGCAGCGCTAGACACTGCCCAAGCCAACGGCTCAAGATCGGCGATCTTTCCGTCCCAGGCGGACTCATACTGTTCCCATTGGGTCAGGTCAATCTTCGCGACTTCAGCTGCATCCAGGCCCTGCTGCCAAACCACGCGGTACCAACGATCTCCGGAACGGATGACCCACGCGTCGTTTTCCGTGAACTTCTCAAGACAGTGCAGTTCGCGCGAGCTTCCCGACTTCTTTGCCCACCACGGTTCACTCGCGAGATCGGCTGGTACGCCTGACTTCTCCTGGGCGAGCCGCCATAGCGCAGGCTGAGATTGACCATCGGCACGATTGGCCCGTCGGACGTAGTCGGCAAGAACGTCAGCAAGAAACTGCTTTCGCCAAGCCAGCAAGATTCTGCTTTGGAGCGTCCATACTGGAACCGCGCTGCTGACAAACGGCAGTGCCGACAAGGCCTTTGTGCTCGCCAGACCAAGAGCTTCTTGGCCGCTCTCGAGAGTGGCCATTGACGGACCGGCGACACTGTCCGACGCGCCCGGTTTCCTCGGGAAGACCTCAAGTGCTTCCTTGACGTCCACCCAACGCGATTTACCCGCTTCAAGCTCTAACGCAGAGGACGGCTCCAGTGCAAAGAACCGCCGTCCGACCGCATCCTCTGGGCGGTCCGCGATGATCAAACGCCCCTTCGGGGTCGTGTGGCCGTCCAGCAGTTTCTTCAGATTCTCCTTTAGGGAAGACGCTGACGATCCGACGAGGTCCGACCAGTTCAAGTTGATGTCCAAGCGACGGGAGACGTACTCGCCCCCTGGCGCCTTGATGAAGTCGGGAATGACTCCATCAGTCGTCCGCTTTGAGAGCCACAGTCGCTCAACCCGATGTCGCAATGCGTCGTTCAATGCCGCTTGTGGCCCCTCGATGTCGAGTACCTCTGCCCAGTCGATTGGGATGCGCCTGTGCCGTTGCACGTCAAACAGCAGGGGTGCACGTTCGGCGCGAAGCGCTGCCTGGTCGCCTACCACCGACCCGGGCGGATGCACGCTTACGAACGGTGCCAGGGCAGAAGCGGGCCTCTCGTCAGATT
>JAFDVS010000056.1 GCA_018268935.1 Acidobacteriota bacterium
ATCCAGCTGAGCTACGGGCGCGCTTCTCCTCATTCTACCCCACCCGCGCCGCATCCGCCCAACTAAAAATTCAACGCGCCGGAATCCGCACCGCTCCGGGGCTCACCGCATCCCCTACCGCAATCCGTACTTCCGGCCACGGTCCCGTATCCGCCGGCAGCCACAAGTTAATCTGATACAACCCCGCAAACCCGGGCGCCGCGCCCACATACCGGATCCTCCGGTCCTCCACCGCAACCCCGTTCAACAACAACCGGAACTCCGCCCGGCGTGCAATCGGCGCCGCCGTCCGCACCACTTCCATGTAATAGGGTTCGGGCACCAGCGGCCCCAATCCCGTCGCGAACAGCACCACATCCTCGCCTGCCTGCGCCAGGTTCCGATCGCTCAACACCGACCCATCCAGCTTCGCCGCCGCTACCGTCTCCAGATCACGCAGAAACAACCCTGGCGCCACGGACTTGAGCCGCACATTCACTTCCGGTCCCGAAACTCCGTCCAGGCTCACTCGCACCTTCGCTTCCCGCTCCGCCAACGCCGTATTCGGCACCAGAAAGTTGATCTGCTCCGGTGATACATAAAACACCGGAGCGGCGAACCCATCCACAAACACCGTCACCCCTGTTCCCAGCAGATACGCGGGCAGGAAATTCCCCAGCAGATCCGCCGGCAACAAGGCCCGCGTGGACCACGACAACCCCTTCCCATAAATGGTCCCAAAGGTATTCGGGGCCAGCACCTGCTGATTCGTGGCCGAATGCACTACCGATGCCGCGGTATACACCGGAGCGCTTCGCGGAGCGCAGCAAACGGCTAGCGTCCACACCAGAAAATAGGGGCTCACAATAGAAAAGGTGGGCCTCCGAGACCCACCCTCTCATGCTTTCTCTCCTGGCGGCGTGGAAACTACCGCGCCACGGAGATAAACACCGTATTCGCGCTCGTTGCGCCGCCCGCCGTCGCCACAATGGCATGATCGCCATCGCCCAGCGATGCCGGAATGGTCACGTTGAACTGGTAGACGCCCGAACTGATCAGATTGCCATTACCCGGAAAGTCCGCCGTGGCATCGCCGATGCGGATGGTCGGCTTGGCCGCCAGCGCGGGTGAACCGGTCACCAACTGCTCTGCCGGGGCAACCGGGTTCGTGGCGCCAAATCCTGAGCCAAAGACCTGGATCGTTTCGCCAGGACGCGCCGCGCGCCGCGCTCTCGAATCCACGCCCACCTTGCCCAAAATCGTGCCGTCCAATGCCACCGCGGTGACGAAGAACCGCCCGGCCTGTGCGAAAGGAGCAAAGAACGCCGGAGCCGCCGCCGCCCGCCGGATGGTCAGTGGCGCACTGTCGCCGTTGATGTTGCTCACCACCACCTGCACATCGCCCACGGCGTCATCCACCGGAGCCAGTACGTTCACCTGAGTCGGGCTCACGTAGTACACCGGTGCAGCCTTGTTGTTGATCTTCACGCTGACCCCAGCCAGTGCCAGAGGAAGATTGTTCCCTTGAATCGCGTCATCCCAGGTGCGTTCCACCGCCGAAAGATTCGTTCCCACGATCGCTACCCACGAATGCGAAGCAATGTTCGATGTGTAGTTGAATGCATCGCGAATCCCACCGGCAGTGATCGCCGGACGCGGTCCGCCACCCGCTGACGGGTTGATGGTCGCCGATGTGTTGTAGATGAAGTCGCCTGCGTTGGTTCCACTGTTGTTCGCGGCATTGCCGGCGGCGTAGAAGATGACATCTCCTACGTTGGAGTCCGGCGGCGTCCATTCGATTTCCCACGTCTTGCCGTTGGCCGTGTCTGCGCTTGTGCCGGCCACAGTGTGTTCGGCAAACTCCAACGCTTCCCCGCAAGGTGCAACTTGCGTTCCCGTCAGGCCGCAGCGCACCTGCACTTCACTGCTCGTGGAGAGGGTCCCTGCCTTCTTCGATGGGTCGCTGGCGACGCGCGCCGTCAACTGGAATCCCCAGCGGCGAGCCGAAGGATGTGTCAACTGCACCCGAATCGTTTGTTTCACGCCCGGCGAATAGCTGGCCGCGGTAATAGTGAGCCGGCCTACTCCATCGTTTACGTCCGCGCCCCGATGGCAGGCGTTGCAAGTGATCCCACCATCCACCTGCGCCCCCGTTCTGCCTTGCGGCGGTCCGGATGAAAACCCAAACAACAGAACCGGCGTAACCGCCAGCCCCGCAATCAAGAACTTACGCATTCCCTGAAGCATCCTGTTTTATATCCCCTTTACCTCTGGACTGTGATGTACACGTTAGAGGAACTGGTTACGCCGCCCACTTCGGCGATCAATGGATAATCCCCGTCGGCTAGCGTAGCCGGCACCGTTACGTTGAATTGATAAAGGCCGGCTGCCACCAGATTCCCTGTGCCGGCAAAAGTCGCCACCGTCTCCCCAAACCGGATTCGCACTTGCGAGGTGACGGCTGGAGCTCCGCTGACTATCTGTGTTGTGGGGACAACCGGGTTGGTTGCCCCGAAACCTGTTCCAAACACTTGCAGGATTTCCCCCGGCCGCGCACCCCTTGTGACGCGTGGGTCAACTCCCTGCTTACCTACGTAAACCGGCTGTCCGTTTTGCAGCGCTGTTGCCACGGAAGTTACATAAAACCGGCTGTTCTGCGCAAAGGGCGCGTAAAAAGCCGGTTTCACTGCCGTGCCTGTCACCGCCAACGGCGCGCTCTCTCCATTCGCATTAGTCAGAATCACGTTCATCGTGCCGGTGCCGATATCCGTCGGCGCCAGCACGTTCACTTGCCCCGGGCTCACAAACGAAATCGTCGCCGGCTTTCCGTTGATGCTCACGGTGACGCCTTCCAGCGTCGTGGGCAAGGTGGTGCCGCGGATGGCGTCATCCCAGGTCTTCGTCACCGTGGCCAAGTTGGTGCCGAAGATCGCCGTCCATGTCGTAGGTGCCACGCCTGCTCCGAAGTTGAAACCGTCGGCAACGCCGCCCTGGCTGATCACGGGACGATTCCCGCCGCCACCTCCGCCAGTCGAAGGCGTCAGCGTGTAGTTGGCCGTGTAGATGCGATCGCCCGTAGTAGCCGCATTCCCATTGGCTGCGTTTCCCGCCACATAGACGCGTACGTTCCCCACATTGGTCGCAGGCGGAGTCCACTCAAAGGTAAACGTATTGGCGCTGCCCGCGCGTGCATGTTCAATGAACTCCACCTGAAAGTTGGCCCCGCAACCGGCTGCGGGCCGATTGCCATTGTCGTCGCACAAGATTTGGGTTGTTCCGTCAATATTTGTAAACGTCCCCGCTTGACCGGCTGAAGGATTGCTCTCCAGCCGCGCTGTCGCCTGGAATCCGAAGGCACGTTGCCCGTCATCGGTTACTCGAACCGTCCAGCGCTGCTTCTGACCCGGTACGTACGTCGTTCCGCCTGGAAACTCAATCTGCACGCGGCCCGGACCAGTGTTCACGGCCGTCCCTGTGTGGCACCCCGCCTGGGCGCATGCCTGCGCACTGTCGCCTGGAGCTCCAGTCACACGTCTGTCCGGCCCTAAAATGTACGCATACACCACAAGTGGCAGGGCACAAAGCGCCACGGCCGCCTTGCGGACAAGGTTCTTTCGTTGAATTGAAATCATGGATTTACCCTTAAACGATGTGCGGACCCCGTGAATCGACTTGCGTACTAGTCTACACGATGGCTAGGACACTGCATCAAGACCCAGGGAACGTTTTTCTCCACTTTTTCAAACACGCCAGCGCCTTCCGAGTTGTAGTGCTGAGCGGATAGACCCCTTCATGGGAAAGTGGGACGTACCGCAGCGATTTTGGTTTCCGCAAAATGCGTGCTTCCACCACATGAAAGAAATATTGGTGGTTCGTAATAGAATGTCGGAAATTTCCCACAATTCGCGCCTCCAACACTTCCCCCAAGTGGTGTGGCTCCGGCAGCTCCCAGAATCCCTTCAACTGGCTCGACTCCTCCCCCCGTTGCCACGCCAGTACGCTATCCCCCTTCTCGATCACGTACAGGGTCCGTTCCACCTTTACCGTCTTCACCTTACGGGCCTTCACGGGAAGCTCACGCTCGCGTCCTGCCTCCCGTCCTGCGCACATCCTGCGGACCGGGCATTCCTCACATAAAGGCTGCTTCGGCAGGCACACCGTAGCCCCCAATTCCATCACCGCCTGATTGAACTCCCCCGGCTGCCGAGGATCCAACAGTCTCTGCGCCTCCGACTGCATTTTCTTTCGCGTCGCCATGCCGGCGATATCCGACCCATCGTTTCCTACTCGAGCCAGCACCCGCATCACGTTCCCGTCCAGCACCGCATGCGGCAGATCGAAGGCAATGCTCGCCACCGCCGCCGCCGTGTAATCACCGATGCCCGCTAACCCGCGGATCGACTCGTAGTCATTGGGAAAACCTCCCAACGCCACCATCTGCCGCGCCGCCTTCTGCACATTGCGCGCCCGCGAGTAATACCCCAGTCCCGCCCACATCCGCAGCAACTCCGTTTCCGGCGCCTCCGCCAACGCGCGGTAGTCGGGATATGCTGCGAGGAACCGCTCATAGTAAGGAATCACCGCCGCCACGCGGGTCTGCTGCAGCATGATTTCCGAGATCCAGATCGCGTACGGATCCCGTGTGCGCCGCCACGGCAGATCGCGCTGGGCGCGCCGGTACCAATCGAGCAGGGCTTTGCGGAAGGCGGGGATTTTCTCCATACTGTTGTCTATACTGAAAAGGTATACACTACCCGCCTATGCCTCCTCACTCCTCTGCCGTCGCCCAAAACGCTATTGTCATCCGCGGCGCGCGGATGCACAACCTGAAGAACATCTCCCTCTCGCTCCCGCACGAAAAACTCACCGTGGTCACCGGCGTCTCAGGCTCCGGCAAATCCTCGCTTGTCTTCGACACCATCTACGCCGAAGGCCAGCGCCGCTACGTCGAATCGCTCTCCGCCTATGCCCGGCAGTTTCTGGAACGGATGGAAAAGCCGGCTGTGGAGGAAATCGACGGCATTGCTCCCCCCATCGCCATCAAGCAGAAGAACACCACGCGCAATCCGCGTTCCACGGTCGCCACCGCCACTGAACTCTACGACTACCTCCGCCTGCTGTGGGCTCGCATTGGCCACACCTTCTGCCCCAATTGCGGGCGCCGCGTCCTGCGCGACACCGTCGATTTCGTCGCCGGCCAGATGCTTGCGGAAGAAACCGGCTCGCGCTGGTACGCCCTCTTCCCCGTGCCTCCATTCCACGGCAATGCCGAGCGCCGCGACCACCTCTTCGAACTCCGCCGCAAAGGGTTCAACCGCCTCTACCAGAACGGCAACGTCTACGAATTTTCCACCCCTGAGTCTCTGCTCGACATCGACTTCTCCCAACCCTTGTTCGTCCTCGCCGATCGCCTCGCCATCGCCGACAACCAGCGCCAGCGCATCGCGGACACCACCGAGATCTGCTATCGCGAAGCCGGCGAAGTCGTCTTCGAGCAGGCCGGCAGTTTCCCCCCACGCCGCGTCATCTTCAATGAGAAGTTCGCCTGCAAAGACTGCCGGATCGAATGCCGTGAGCCTGAACCCGGCCTGTTCAGCTTCAACAATCCACAAGGCGCCTGCCCCCGCTGCCAGGGCTTCGGCAACACCATCGACTATGACCTGAACCGCGTCGTCCGCGAGCGCTATCTCTCCATCGAAGAGGGCGCGGTCGACCCCTGGACCAAGCCCCAATACAGTTGGTACAAGGCCGAGTTCCGCAAAGCCGCCGCCGGCAAGGTGCGGATGAAAGTCCCCTACAGCGAACTGACCCGTGAAGAGCAGGCCATCGTCGAGCGCCACATCCGCCTCTTCTTCGCCGAAGTGGAAACCAAGAAGTATAAGGTGCATGTGCGCGTCTTCCTCAGCCGCTACCGTGGCTATTCCACCTGCGGCGATTGTGGCGGCTCCCGCCTCCGCTCCGAAGCCCTTCGCGTCCGCGTCAACCATCGCACGCTACCCGAAGTCTGCGCCCTCAACATCGCCGAGGCCTGGCAGTTCTTCGAGTCCCTCCAATTGAGTCCCGAAGAGAGCGGCATCGCCGGCAAGGTGATGGTCGAAATCCGCCAGCGGCTCCAGTTTCTCCACGACGTCGGGCTCGATTACCTCACGCTCGATCGCCTTTCGGCAACGCTATCCGGCGGCGAAGCCCAGCGCATCACACTCGCTACCTGCCTCGGCTCCCGCCTCGTCGGCGCCTGCTACGTTCTTGACGAGCCCTCCATCGGCCTCCACCCCCGCGACACCAACCGCCTCATCCGCATCCTCGAGGAACTGCGCGACCTCGGCAACACCATCGTCGTGGTGGAGCACGATGCCGATGTCATGCGCGCAGCCGACCACATTGTCGACCTCGGCCCCGGCGCTGGCGAGACCGGAGGCCGCATCGTCTTCGAAGGCTCTTACCCGGAGTTGATTGAGCGCGGCACGAGCCTCACCGCACGCTATCTGCGCGGCGAACGCGCCGCCCTGGCCGCCAAGCGCCGCACCCCCAATCCGAAACGTACTATCACCTTCCGAGGCGCCTGCGCTAACAATTTGAAGAACATCGACGTGGCCATTCCCCTCGACATGATGGTGTGCATTACGGGTGTCTCCGGCTCGGGAAAATCGTCGCTAGTTCACGAGGTAATTCATCGCTCATTGGAAGCACATATCCGCGAAAAATCTGCGCGATCTACGCCCGCATCGGAGGCCGAAGAAGCCACCCAGGGCCCCTCCACCTGCCGCAAGATCGAAAAGCCTGACCTCGTTTCCAGCGTGGTCCTGGTGGACCAAAGCCCCATCGGCCGCACCCCCCGTTCCAACCCCATCACCTACATCAAGGCGTTCGACATCATTCGCGAAATTTTCGCATCCACACCCGAGGCCTCTCGCCGAGGTTACACCGCCGGGCATTTCTCCTTCAACGTGCCCGGAGGGCGGTGTGAAACCTGCCAGGGCGACGGCACCGTCACTGTGGAAATGCAGTTCCTGGCCGACGTCGAACTGCTTTGCGAAGACTGCAAGGGAACCCGCTACAAGCAGTCCATCCTTGATGTGCACTACCGCGGCCGCAATATCCACCAGGTCTTGCAACTTACTGTACAGGAATCACTTGACTTCTTTATTGAACACCCCAAACTGCTCCAGAAATTGAAAGTTCTGGTCGATGTCGGCCTTGGATATCTGCGTCTCGGCCAGTCCGCCACCACGCTCTCCGGGGGCGAGGCCCAGCGCGTGAAACTCGCTGCCCACCTGAGCCAGGCTGCCATGAAAGGCACACTCTTCATCTTCGACGAGCCCACCACCGGACTCCACTTCGACGACATCGCGAAACTCCTCGACGCCTTCTCTCGCCTCCTCCAGGCCGGCGCTTCCGTCCTCATCATTGAGCACAATCTCGAGGTCATCCGCCGTGCCGATTGGATTATCGATCTTGGACCCGAAGGCGGTCAGGCCGGCGGGCTCATCGTTGCCGAAGGTGCTCCCCCTCAGATCGCCGCTGTGCCCGATTCCTTTACCGGTCAATTCTTACGGGATTTGGGCCTTTAAGTCCTACTGGGATGTTTGAATTCACCTCCCGGTACTGTCCACCCGAATAGGGCCCATTTCTTATCCCCTCAGGTGGGGGTATTCTAGCTAATTCGTCCCGGGCCGACGTACAGGACCCCTCACCCTTCCCCGCTGCTCCATCCATAGGACGGACTAGTCCTATCTCTGATCTTCTAGTACTAAAAAACATTTCGTTTATGAATGTTTTCCCCTATACTCTCATCATGCGTCCGTATCGACGTCTGCTGATAAGTCTGCCCAAAGAGGAGGAGCGGGAACTCCGTGGCCTCCTGCGCAAAGGCGTCAGTCCGGCACGTGTGCTCCTTCGCGCCTTGGCCCTCCTGCAGCTTTCCAGCGGATTACCCGCGCAAACTGTTGCGCATAACTTGAATCTCAGCGCGAAATCCGTTCGCGATATCGGCTGGAGATACAATCAAGGCGGTCTCGAGCGGGCCATCCACGAGAAGCCCCGCCCCGGCGCAGCGGCGCTTCTCAACATCAACCAGCGCCGCCGCATCCTCGCCATGGTCTCCGGAGCGCCTCCCACGGGCTATTCCCGCTGGACCGTTCGCCTTATCGCTCAGGAAGCCGTCCGCCGCCGTTTGGTTCCCACCGTTGGCCGCGAAACTATCCGTATGCTGCTCCTGAACAGCGATATGAAACCCTGGCGCCAGAAGACTTCTCAGCCCGAAGAACGCTAACCCTCAGTCCTCCTTTCGTCTACCCCACCTCTGTTCCCCCGTTCGTCCTGTCTGCGACCCCACCCCTCCTAGGGCTTTTACTGTAATCCAGCCGTCACTGACCGCATGATCCGGTGTTTCCGTTTTTCGCCTCCACGCTGCGTCAAAACCCACTGTTGGGTGCTATGACCAAAATATTTTTTTCTTCCTATTCGCAGCTTTTGCGCCATGGTACCTGTTACCTACAACAGGTAGTATCCCGTTGGATTACAAGGCCTTCAGAAGAGGTCCTAACGAAAAGTACGTTTTCATGCGGTCACAGTAATGGTACCGAAGTGGGGTCGGATGGTGCGTACTAGGACTTGAAAGGAAAAAGCAATGCATGGTACCTAATACTCAGCTATGAGTTTTCACGCAGTCTCTCTCCCCTCAAATCCCCTACCCCATGTAGAGGAAATCATCGGTAAGAAGGATCAGGCAAAAATCCGAGTCCTCCTCGCCGATGACCAACCAATCGTTCGTCTCGGAGTGAAAGAACTTTTGGCCAACGAGAAGGACATCGAGATCGTCGGCGAAGCGACCGACGGCCGCCAAGTCCTCCAACTGGTACAGGAACTGAACCCCGACATTCTGCTCCTCGAACTGCGCATGCCGACCGTCGATGGCTTGGCCATCCTTCAGAACATGCAATTGAACGGTGTGCAAACCCGCGTCATCCTTCTCACCTTTGCCGGTGACCGCAACGAATTCGTCCAGGCGATGAAGTTCGGCTGCTCCGGCATTCTGCTCAAGCAGGGCCCCATGCAGTTGATCGCCAACAGCATCCGCAAGGTGCATGAAGGCGAGATCTGGCTGGATGCCTCCACCACGGCCGCGGTGATGAAGCAGTTCGCCAATCCCGCCGACCGTCTGCGCACGTCTGGCGCCAAGGTCCGTGAGCGCTCCCCGCTGAGCAACCGCGAGCGTGAGATCGTGCAATTGGTCGCCCAGGGCTATCGCAACAAGGAAATGGCTGAGAAGCTCTTCATCAGCGAGCAGACCGTGAAGAACCATCTGCACAACATCTTCGAGAAACTCGGCGTCGCCGATCGCCTCGAACTGGCACTCTTCGCCGTCCACAACGGCCTCCACGCCGCCGGCGAAGCTCCGCGCCCGAGCTAGGCTTTTCCCTATCCGTGTCCATCAGTGTTCATCTGTGGCCAAACCCAAAGCCACAGATGGACACAGGTGCACATAGATCAAAACGAGTATCCCGTCGACAAGTACAACAACCGCGACCGCGCCCCGGGCGTCATGTTCCGCACAAACGTCCCTGGAAAGAATTGACCGATCCCCGCTCCCAGGCTCATCCCCCACACCTGGTAGTTCGTATAAAGATCCAATTCCTGCCCCACCCATCTGCCCGCCGTCCCCGCCGCTGACCGCACGATCGCCCGGCCCTGTGCGTTGTACAACGCATCGCGAGTATCCGCCAGCCACGACGCGTTATACATCAGCACCACGTTCCAACCCTTGCGCGCCGTCAGCGTCGTCATGGACCGGATATTGTGGATGTTCTTCCACCCAATCAGATCGATGTGCCCCAGCTTGTCATGCGCCGCCGGGTACAGTTGGTCGAATGTGCCGTCCTTCCCGCTCGACGGATCCGTCCCCGACGCATACTTGTATTCGTTAGCCAAGTCCACCGGCTTGCCCGCCATCGACGTCTTATACCCAACCTGCCCGGCGAATCCCTGCGCCCGGTGAGTGAGCGGCCCGACATGCCCGCCTTGCAGAACTCCCTCCGCCGTGAACCGGAAGTTCCGCGGCAGCGGCACCGCCCAGCGCGATCCGAATACATTGATACCCAGCGATCCCACCCCCGTGAATCCCCCAGGCCGGTTCTGATCGTGCCGCAGCGCATAGGCGTCAATTACTGTCTTGCCCACCACCTCGCGAAACGTGTTGTACGTCCCCCAAATCCGGTCGCCCAGCACAGGCCGGTTGAACTCGGTGCCCCGAGGCACAATCGGCGACAACGAAAAGAATTCGAATTTCGTCTTCTTCGTCACGTAATACAACCGCGCCGTATCCCACGTTCGTGCGGTATAAGCCCACTGCGGCGACCCGATCAGCCGCGTATCGCCGTAGTTGATCATCTGCCGCCCCACGGTCATGCCCACTCCGCGCTGCGAGGCGGCGAACATCTCGATATAGCCTTCCTGCAAATCAAGCGGGTCTTTCACATTCCCCGGAGCAGGCAATCCATAGAGCGGCGCCCGCGTATCCTGCGCCAGCGCCGACAGCTTCAACCAGGAAACCGGCTTCAATGACGCACCAAACCGAAGCCGGATGTAGTCCGCGGCCAGATCGCGGTCGCGCCCGAACACCTGCCCGGTTCGATCCTCCAGCCGTTGCCGGAATTCAAAGGAAAATTGCAGCCGTTTCCCCGTCTTTTCCGCCAGCAGTTTGTTCAACTGTTTCCCCGGGTCGTCCTGCGCGAACGCCCCCGCTCCAATCAGGCCAAGAATAAGGATCGCAATCGGCAACTTCTGATCATACTTCACGTAGACTGTAACAATGATGCACCGCCGCGACTTCCTGGCTTCGTCCCTCCTCGCCCTTCCAGGTTGGGCCGCTGATTCCTCCGATGCCGACTGGCGTCAATATGGTCGCGACGAGGCCGCTACTCGCTTTTCCCCCCTCGATCAAATCAAGCCCGCCAACGTCTCCAAACTCAAACCCGCCTGGACCCACCGCACCGGCGATGCCTCGCAGCGCCCCGCCACCACCATCGAATGCACACCCGTCGTCGTCGACGGCGTCATGTACCTCACCACCGCACGCGCCCAGGTTCGCGCGATCAACGCGGTCACCGGCGAGCCGCTCTGGAATTTCAACCCGCTCGAAGGCTCGCGCCGCGCCGCACCCGTCAACCGTGGCGTCACCTGGTTTGCCGACGGCAAAGACAAACGCGTCTACGTCGCCATCCAGGATAAGCTCTACGCCCTCAACCCCAAGACCGGCGAATTGATCAAAACCTTCGGCGATAACGGCATCGTCGATCTTACGACCCAGTTCGACAAGGATATGACCGGGCTCAGCTTCCGCGTCACCAGCCCCGCCACCATCTTCGAAGACACCATCGTAATCGGCGGAGGCGGCGGCGAAGGCCCGCGCGTCGAAGCCCCCGGCCACATCCGCGGCTACGACGTCTACACCGGCAAGCGCAAGTGGATCTTCCACACCATCCCTCATCCCGGCGAGTTTGGCTACAACACCTGGCCCAAGGATTCCTGGCAGCGCAATGGCGCCGCCAACAATTGGGCCGGACTCAGCATCGACACCAAACGCGGCTGGGCCTTCATTTCCCTCGGCTCGGCGTCTTTTGATTTCTGGGGGGGCGACCGCATTGGCGACAACCTCTTTAGTAATTGCGTCCTCGCCCTCGACGCCCGCAACGGAAAACGCATCTGGCACTTCCAGACCGTGCATCACGACGTCTGGGATTACGACCTGCCCGCTCAACCCGCGCTCATCACCCTCCGCCAGGGCAATCGTACCCGCGACGCCGTCGCTCAAGTCACCAAAACCGGCTTCGTTTTCCTCCTCGATCGCGAGACCGGGAAACCGCTGCTTCCGATTGAAGAACGTAAAGTGCCGGCCAGCGACGTCGAGGGCGAAAAGCTCTCCCCGACCCAGCCGTTCCCGTTAAAGCCTCCGCCGCTCTCGCGGCTGGAAGTGAATGAGGACCTGCTCACCGACATTTCCCCTGAAGCCCACGCCTATGCATTAAAGAAGTTCCGCTCCCTTCGAGGTGGCGTCCCATTTGCCCCGCCCAGCAAACAGGGCACCATCTTCTCCCCGGGCACCCTCGGTGGGGCGCTTTGGGGTGGTTGCGCCTTCGACCAGGAACGTCAACTTCTCTTCGTCAACTCGAGCGAACTCCCCAGCATCGTCACCCTCCGCGACGGCAAGCCGGAGGAAGGGTTCAGGTTCGGTATCACCGGCTATGAGAAGTTCGTGGACGAAGAAGGCTACCCCGCCGTCAAACCGCCATGGGGCCACCTCACCGCCGTCAATCTCAATACTGGCGCCTTCGCCTGGCGCGAGGTCCTGGGCGAGTATCCCGCCCTCATCGCCCGTGGCCGCAAGAAAACCGGTTCCTACCAACTCGGTGGCTGCATTGCCACTGCCGGGGGCCTCGTCTTCCTCGCCGCAACCGCCGACGAGAAGATCCGCGCCATCAACTCCGCTTCCGGCGCCACCCTCTGGGAAGCCCAGCTTCCTACCGGCGGCTACGCTACCCCCTGCACCTACTCCGCCGCAGGGAAACAATATGTAGTGATCGCTTGCGGCGGTGGCAACCGCCAGCGGACCCCTTCCGGGGACTCCTATGTCGCTTTCGCCCTCTAAACCCAAACGATTCGCGCCACCGCGGCCCCCACAAAGGCGTTTTTCATTTCCCCGCAAACACTACTTGCAATGGGGCATTCTGTTCCAGTAAAGTTGAAGTACTATTTCGAGCTTAGTACCTGTTAGGGTCACTAGCGTATAACTGATTCTCCCCCTGAGTAGTCAGAGAAAAAGTTCAGTGGGTCTGTCCTTGATCTGCGAACCGCACTCTCTTAATTTGTTTCTCCCACATAAGCAGTATTGAGCCATCAGTGTACCGTAGGTAACGGATGCTTTGATCCCTTACCGCAGGGTTGGGTGTTCCTCCTAGCCTCTGCTGTAAGTTGTTGTGTGGGAAGAACATGCCGGTTTTCGACAACTGTTTATGCAGTCTGTGAAATCGGTGCCTGTCTATAAAGATGAGTCTGCGGAAGGTCGATCAGGACGGATGGGAACCCGGTGATCTTTAGTCCTACAACGCGGCCGCCAGCCGTACTGAATGGCGTTGTCCGCTGGAAGGAGCTTTGATGTTCAGGATGAATGGACCGAGCGTGCCCGGCGGGTCTGCCAGGCAACTCGTCTTGCTCGCGCCCTCTGGGGCAAAAGTTCCTGATAAATTCCGCAACCGGCGCGAGGATTCGCGCAGTCACTCCGGCCTGCTCGCCGAACTGCAGCGCCTCCGTGGCCGGGTTTATATGGAAGATGGCGCCATCAAGCCTTGGGACCTCACCGCGGATAAGCGTCATGTGCAGGATGCCGATGATGCCAGTTGGCATATTCTCGTCACTGGAGCGGATGGCCGTGTATCCGGATGTGCGCGTTACTACAGCCACCCCCGCAACGCTCGTGTCGAAGATCTTGGTGTGGCATCGGCGCCCCTGGTCACCGGTTCGCTCACTCATGGTTGGGCCCGTGCCGCCATTGAAGCTCAACTGGATGACGCCCGCAATCGCGGCCTTGGTTATGTCGAAGTCGGCGGCTGGGCCCTCACCGAAGAGCTTCGCTGGTCCGCCGCTGCGCTCCACCTTGCTCTCGCGTCTTATGCGCTCGCCGAGATCCTCGGCGGCTGCCTGAGCATTGGCACGGTCACGCACCGCCACGCTTCGTCTTCCATCCTGCGCCGCATTGGGGGCACCTCCCTGCAATATGAAGGCCTCGAAGCCGGCAGCTATTTCGATCCGCGCTATGGCTGCGACATGGAGATCCTTACCTTCGATTCCGGCAAGCCGAACCCGAAGTACAAAACCATGCTCGCCGAGATTCAGAAGGAACTTGCCACCCGAGCCCAGGTTGTCGGCGAATCCCTCGTTCCCGCCGCTGTTCGCGAACCGATCCTGCTGCCCGCGCCGGTTGCAGTGGGGCAGTTGTCCGCCGCCTAAGGAAGGAACGGATTCTTGTATCCATCACCTATCGTTTCCGGCCAGCAGGCGCGCGAGTACACCCCTGGCATTCTGGATCATGCCATCGCCGAATGGCGCTCCGCCCTCGGCCCTGAAGCTGTCATTACGAATGAGACCGACTTAGCCCGCGCCGGCCTGTGCACCTTTTCCATCCGCCGTACCGTCCCCGTCATTCTCAAACCCGCCGATCGCGCCCAGGTGCAGCACATCATGCGCATTGCCAACCACTACGGCGTGCCTGTGTATCCGGTCGGCAGCGGCAAGAATTGGGGATACGGCTCGGGTGTCCCCTCCGTCAGTGGCTGCGCCCTGCTCGACCTCAGCCGCATGACCCGCATTGTCGACTTCAGCGAGGAACTTGCCTACGTCACGGTGGAGCCCGGAGTCACCCAGCGCCAGTTGATGGATTTCCTCACCGCGCGCCACTCGAAACTCTGGATGGACGCCACCGGCGCCAGCCCCGATTGCAGCCTCATCGGCAACACGCTCGAGCGCGGCTTCGGCCACACTCCCTATTCCGATCACTTCGGCCACTGCGGCAATCTCGAAGTGGTGCTTCCCAGCGGCGAATGCGTCCACACCGGCTTCGGCCGCATCCCCGGCGCCTCCACTGCTCCGGTCTACAAGTACGGCGTTGGCCCCTATATCGACGGCCTTTTCACGCAATCGAACTTCGGCGTGGTCACATGCATGACCATCTGGCTCATGCCCGCCCCGGAATACATGCAGGCCTTCTTCTTCCGTTGCGACGACGAAGATGGCCTCACTCGCCTCGTCGACGCACTTCGTCCGTTGCGCCTCAACGGCACCCTCCAGAGCGCCGTCCACATCGGCAACGGTTACAAAGTACTCTCCGGCCTCCGCCAGTATCCATGGGAACTCACCGGGGGCAAGACGCCGCTCCAGCCCGATCAACTCCGCCAGCTTTCGCGGTCGATGAACTTCGGCTACTGGAATGGCTCCGGTGCCCTCTATGGCACCAGGGCTCAAGTGGCGGAAGCCCGCCGCATGCTCAAGAAGGCACTCAAAGGCAACGTCACACGAGTGCAGTTCCTCGATGAAGGGCTCCTCCGTGTCGCCTCCAGTTTTGCCAAACCACTTGGCTGGCTCACCGGTTGGGACCTCACCAAGACACTCGAACTGGTTAAGCCTCTCTTCGGCTTGTTGCGTGGCCAGCCCACCGCCGAGCCCATCAAATCCGCATTCTGGCGCAAGCGCACCGAGGGCAAAGCCGACGCCGATCCTGATACCGAAGGTTGCGGACTGCTGTGGTGTTCGCACACCGCGCCCATTCGCGGCGAAGATGCCCGCATCATGATGGAAATCACGGAGCGCATCACCCTCGCTCACGGCTTTGAGCCAATCGTCTCCATCACCCTGCTCACCGAACGCACCCTTTGCTCCGTCGTCTCCATCAGCTACGACCGCTCCATCGAAGGCGAAGACAAGCGCGCCATGGAGTGCTACCACCAACTCATGGCCGCCCTGCTGGCGGCTGGCTATCCGCCCTACCGTCTTGGTGCGCAGGCGGGCTATTCGGTTCCTGCCGAAGAAGGCTTCCGCAACCTGATGCAGACCATTAAGGATCGCATCGATCCCAAGAATATCCTCGCTCCCAGCCATTACGTGCGCTAAGGCCATCTCCTTAGCACTCAAACGCCTAAAGGTCTAGCGGCGCCCTGCCGATTAACAGATCTACCATGAGGCTTGCCTGGCGCAACATCCTGTATGACCGGGGCCGCTTCCTTGTCACCGTCCTCGGCATTGCCTTCGCTGTCTTCCTGATGATCTTTCAAGGCAGCCTGCTGGTGGGCTTCCTCGGCGCCGCATCCAAACTCGTCGATGCCACCGATTCCGATCTTTGGATCACCGCCCGCGGCGTCCTCTGCTTCGACTTCTCCGCGCCTCTTCCGAAACGCTTCGTCGAAATTGCACAAGGCGTCACCGGCGTCGAAGAGACCTATCGCATTGCCACCTCGTTTGCCGAATACCGTAACGGCGAAGGCCGTCATCACGTGGTCGCATTGGTCGGCGCGGACCCGCAAGTCGGCCGTGGCTTCCCCATGCCCCGTCTGCCGCGCACCGATCAGGTCATCGAACACGATGCCGTCGTCATCGACGCCAGCCATCAGAAAACTCTGGCCATCGCCCGTTTCCCAGAAGACGTTGAAATCAATCACCGCCGCGCCCGCGTGCTTGAACAGGTGGACGGCTTCAGTTCCTTCCTCGGCTCTCCCTACGTCTTTACCTCCTACCTCGATGCCACAGAGTATCTCGGGCTCGGCTCCGAGGAAACCATGTACATCCTCGTCAAGCTGAAACAGGGCTACGCGCCGCAGCAGGTGAAGAACGCGCTCCAGCGCCGCCTTCCCGATGTCGATGTTTGGACGAAACAGGAGTTCTCCGATCGCTCCCGTATCTATTGGGTGACCAAGACCGGCGCCGGGGCCGCCATCCTCACCGCGGCGATTCTCGGCTTTCTCATCGGCTTGGTTGTGGTATCGCAGACCATTTATGCCACAACCATGGAGAATATTGAAGAATTCGCTACCTTAAAAGCCCTTGGCGCCGGACGCTGGATGATCATGCGCACCGTCCTCGCGCAGTCGCTATTCTGCTGTCTGGCTGGCAGCGCTCTTGGCGTTGCGGTCACCCTCCCGCTCGTGGATGCGGCGAAGACCACCATCGCCTGGGTCCACACTCCGAACTGGTTGATCGCCGCCATCATGCCGCCGAGCTTCCTCATGTGTGCGCTCGCCGCGCTCGTCTCCATCCGCGCCGCCATCGCCGTCGAACCAGCGAGGGTGTTCCGTGCCTGAAGCCTATCTCGCCCTCGAAAACGTAACCGTGAAATATGGCGCGCGCCAGGCTGAAACTTATGCCCTGCGCGAAGTCAGCGTCGAATTCGAGCGCGGTGAACTCACCCTCATCATGGGACCTTCCGGCAGCGGCAAGACCACCATGCTCTCCCTGCTGGGCTGCCTCCGCACTCCCGAAGCCGGCCGTGTGATCGTCTTCGGCCGCGATGTAGCCACAATCGGCGACGCCACTCGCACCAAACTCCGCCAGAACCTCGGCTTTGTCTTCCAGGCCTTCCGCCTCTTCCGCGCCATGAGCGCCATCGAAAACATCCGCATCGCCGCGGGCATCGTGGGAGCGGGCCAGAACAACTCCCGCAAACTCCTCGAACAGTTCGGCCTCAAGGAAAAAGCCAATTTGCTTCCCAACGAACTCAGCGGCGGCGAGAAGCAGCGCGTGGCCATCGCTCGCGCCCTCGTCAATGATCCGCAAATCGTGCTCGCTGACGAGCCCACCGCTTCGCTCGATTCCGATTCCGGCCACCAGATCGCATCCCTGCTTCGCAACATTGCTGAGGAGCAAGGCCGCACGGTTGTGGTGGTCTCTCACGACCCGATGTGGGAAACCTACGCCCATCGCGTCGTGATGTTGCGTGACGGAAAAGTAATCCACCAATGGAGGCCCGGCTCATGAAACCGGCACACTTCTGTCTTCTCGCCGCCGTCATCGTTATGGCTGGCTGTACTTCCTCAGCCCGCCAACCGGAAACATCGATGCAGCCTCAACCGCCGGTCGCGCCGGAGCGCAAGGCCCCGCCTGTTTCCAGCGGCAACGTGGTCCTGTCCGCTCCTGGACGTGTCGAAGGTGCTTCCGAAACCATTGAGGTCGGCGCCCAAATGGACGGCATCGTCCGCACCGTCCTCGTCACCGAAGGCCAACTCGTCAAGAAGGGCCAGCGGGTCGCTGAAATGCATTGCCCCGAGCTTCCCGCCGAACTCGCGCACGCCGAGGCCCAAGTGGAGCAATCCCGCCAGGCTCGTCTCCGCGTGGAGCGAGGTAGCCGTGATGAGGAGCGGCGTGTTGCCGAGCAGAAGGTTGCCGCCGCACGCGCCACTCTCGCCGAAGCGAAGGTGCATCTTGACCGCATGAAGTATCTGGTGGGGCATGGGGCTCTGGCTCAGAACCAGCTCGACCGTGCAATTCGCGATCATGACGTCGCGGTTGCCCAGCTCAACGAGTCGATCCGTGCCGAAGAACTCATCAAAGCCCCAGCCTTACCCGAAGACCTGGCGAAAGCCGATGCGGAGATCCTCGCCGCCGAGCAAAAGGTTGACCTCACCAGGCGCCGTATCTACAAATGTGGTGTCGGAGCCCCCGCCGACGGCACCGTGCTCCGTATCATGCTCAAACCCGGCGAATCCTTCAGCACCTTCAACCCCCGCCCCATCCTCACTATGGCCGATCTTTCCACTCGCCGCGTCCGCGCCGAGGTGGATGAACGCGATGTGGCCAAGGTGAGAATCGGTCAGCTTGCACGCATCGCACTCGAAGGCTCTGCCGAGCAGCATTTCACCGGGAAAGTGTCCTCGCTCTACGGCACAATGGGGCGCAAGCGCATCCGCACCGGCGATCCTTCCGAGAAATCCGATCGGGATGTCCTCGAAGTGCTTTTGGATATCGATGGTGTACCCACCTCGCTCCCCATCGGCCTCCGCGTCGCCGTTCACTTCGCCCAATGAACGTTCAGCAGTATCCTGATACAAGAGTGGCAGACTCCTCCCGCAACCATGAATCCGCGCTACGATCTTCTATCTTTCCGCGTCTGCATCTCTTTGAATGGCACGAACTCGATTTCTGCCCCGCGATTGTACGGGACGGCATCACGGAAATTCTCCGCACTCTTTGCCGGCAGATGCGGGTGCACGAGGCAATCTACCCCGTTCTCAACGATGTAATCGCCCGCACACACGCCACACGAATTGTCGATCTCTGTTCCGGATCAGGCGGCCCTATTTCGACTCTCTACGAGACCGGTCTCATGAGTCTGCCTGCCCTGCTCACCGACAAATTCCCGAATCCGCAAGCTTACGCGCTGGTTACCGCCGCCACCGGTGGTCTCATTCAAGGGCACCCCACCTCCATTGATGCAACCGACGTTCCCAAAGGCCTCATCGGTGTACGGACCATCTTCAACGCCTTCCACCACTTCAATTCCGTACAGGCCCGCGCCATCCTCAAAGACGCATATGCCAGCCGCCAACCAATTGCCATCTTTGAGATTACGGAGCGTTCCGCATTCAATACATCCACCAACTTCGTGCTCAGTTTCTTAACGATGCTCGCAATGTTGCCCAAGATGCGGCCCTTTCGCTGGCAATGGGCCGTGCTGACCTACCTCATCCCAATACTCCCCATCACATTCGGTTGGGATGGCGCCGTATCTTGTCTTCGCTCCTATACGGAAGAGGAGTTCCGTGAACTGATTGCTGATCTCGACGATCCAGCCTATCAATGGCAAACAGGGCGCATCCCTGTGCCCGGCAGCCCGATCAAACTCAATTACTTCTGCGGCATTCCCCTAAAATAAGGAAACGCCGGAGCTTTCGCTCCGGCGTCCCGATGTGAAGTTGTTGCGTTCCGGCAAGCCCGCTTAGCTGCGGCGGCGGAGAAGGCCGCCACCAACCAGAACCAGACCCACGAGGGCCAGCGTCGCCGGCTCAGGGACTGCTTCGAAGTTGGCGCTGTAGCTGGTGCTGATCGACTGACCATTGGTCACGATGGTGTTGAAGATGGACGCCGCGCTGGCGCCGTACTGCGTGCTGTACTGGCCAGTTCCGCGGCTGCGCGAGTCCGCGATATTGCTGTCGACAAAGTCAACAACCACTTCCATACCAATCAGCGTTGAATTCGCGCTGATCCGGGTAAGCTGGAAAACGCCCAAGGTGCACGATTGACCGTTCGCTGCCAACCCTGCGGCGGTACATGCAGGCGAGCTGGGATTGATAACGTCAATCAGATCCACGCTCAAACCGCTGTAGAGCGCGTCAATAGCCGGGATGTCGTGGTTGAAGTTCGACATGTAGCCGACCAGAGGATTCGCCAGGATTTCCACCTGATTGAACTGTGCGGGACCAAGGTCGAGGGCTGTTCCAACGCTGTTCGGAGGGGGAGTGGGCGAGCCAGGAAGCAGAGCGAAATAGCCAGTTCCAGGTTCCACCACTGAGAAATTCCCTGCTCCACCGCCGCTCGGTGCCCAGTCGATTGTGCTCAGATTGACCGTGACGCTCCCCGTGATATTGAATTGGCCGTAAATGGGAGCCGCCGAAGCAGCGCCACTCAGCCCGATAAAAGCGGCAATCCCCGCCGCAAGCGCTTTCCATTTCATATACAGTTTCCTTCCGATAGTAGACAGAGATTCGATCTGACTTTGTCAGTGTCGGGCACGGGGCTTGTATGGACAATAGGCCATGAGGCCAGATCTGTACCAACTACGGCCGGGTTCTGTACTGGTACCTCGCTTCCCGCAGTACACCCTCTTGTCTCAGTAACTGATTGACGAAAATACGCTTGGCTAGTCCTAGCCAGACCGAACCTTTCCCCTGTGTCCCATCACCTAACCACATGCTTTTCCAACCCTCCCAATCCACCATTCCGTCCGAATTCCATCCCGATGAAGCGCTTTCCCTCCTGCTACACTAGGAGTTGTCCCGTCTTCCGGAGCCACACATGCCCATCAGTAAAGAACTCCTCGATATCCTCGTCTGTCCTTTCTGCAAGGCGGAAGTGCAACTGAAATCGGACGGCAGCGCCCTCAAATGCGTCTCCTGCCGCCGTTCCTACCCCGTGCGCGACGGCATCCCCGTCATGCTCATCGATGAGGCAACCATCGAAGATTAAAGGATGCCCACCCCCCTGGACCAACTCGGCAGCGGCGCTCGCATTGCCGTCGTTCGCCTCCGTTCCTTGGGTGATTGTGTCCTCACCACCCCCGCCATCCACCTTCTGAAAGCCCACCGCCCCGATCTCCGCATCTCGATCATCGTTGAACCCCGCTTCGCCCCCATCTTCACCGGCAACCCCGACATCGACGCCATCCTCCCTCCATCCACCAACGCAATCCTCGCGCGCAAACCCCATCTCACACTCAACCTTCACGGCGGAACTCGCAGCCTGCTCCTCACCCTGGCCTCCCTCGCTGGCCTCCGCGCCGGATTCAGTCACTATCGCTACCAACCCGCCTATAACATCCGAATCCCCCGCGCCCAGGACATCCTGCACACCGCCCGCAAAGTCCACACCGCCGAACACGTTGCCTCCGCCATGTTTCACCTCGGTGTGCCCCAATCCGAAATCCCCCGCGCCCGGCTCTTCCCCTCGACCCAACTCCCCCCTGGCCCGCCTTACGCCATCATCCACCCCTTTGCCTCGCTCCCATCCAAGACCTGGCCCGCGGCCCGCTTTCGCGATATCGCCGCTCACCTCACGCAACTCGGCATCGAGCCCATCTTCATCGGCACCCCCACCGATCCCCTCTCCGCCTTCGAACCCCATCGCACCTTCACGCCTCACCTCGAAGAAACCAAATCGCTCCTCGCCTCGGCAGCGTTCTTTCTAGGTAACGATTCCGGCCCCGCCCACATGGCCGCCGCCTTCGGCATACCCATGGCCGTCATCTTCGCCGATTCCGACCACGAAGTCTGGTATCCCTGGAAGACCCAAGCGGAAACCATCGTCGCCCCCAGCGGCATCGACAGTGTCCCCGTCCGCCAGGTCCTGGAAGCCATCGAAAGGCTGCGCGTGAAAGCATGAGCGACCTCAAACGCCTGCTCAGCTACGCACGCCCCTACTGGCTCCCGCTTCTCGCTTCCGTATTCCTCATGGCCCTGGCAGGCATCGCCCACGCCATGATGGCCCTCCTCATCCGCCCCATCTTTGATCACGTCCTCGATCCCAACGGCGCAAACACTCCCGTCCTTATCACCACGATTCCCGTCCTGCAGAAGCCGGTCTACCTTCACCAGATCATCCCCATCCCTCTGCACGACGTCTGGACCCTCGTTGCCGCCGGGATCCTCATCGTTTTCGTCATGAAAGGCATCGCCGATTATCTCGGCAATTACCTCGTCAACTACGCCGGTTTCTCCGCCGTCACCGATCTTCGCCAGCGCGTCTTCGAACGCGTCGTACGCCAGGATGCCTATTTCTTCGAATCGCACACCACCGGCCGGCTCATGTCGTCCATCATGAACGACGTCGACAAAATCCAACTGGCGACATCCCATCTCCTCGCCGACTGGCTCCGCCAGACCTTCTCCGCTCTCGGCCTCCTATTCGTGGTCCTGCAGATGGATTGGAAGCTCGCCCTCGTCAGCCTGACCGTCCTCCCCTTTGTCTTCATCCCCACGGCGCGAATCGGAAGAAAGCTCCGCCGTTCCACAAGACGAGCGCAAGACGACGCCGCCGAACTCAATCAGATCCTTCAGGAAACCCTCACCGGCCACCAGGTAGTGAAAGCCTTCGGAGCGGAAAAGCTCGAAGCCGAGCGTTTTCGCAAAGCCTCTCATAAGCTCCGCACCTCCAATCTCCGTTACGTCGCCCAGCAGGCCCTCGCCTCGCCCTTAATCGAATTCTTCGGCGCGCTCACCATCGTTGGGCTGCTTACCTATGCCCGCACACAGATCAGCGCCGGCCATCTCACCACGGGCGAATTCACGTCCTTCGTCATTGCCCTGCTCATGCTCTACGAGCCCGTCAAACGCCTCACCGGCATCCACAACATCTTCCAGCAAGCCATCGGCGCATCGCAAAAGGTCTTCGAATATCTTGATCGCGATCAGCTTGTCAAAGAGAAAGCCGATGCCCACCGCCTCACCGGTTTCCACTCCGCCGTCGAAGTGGACCAAATCAGCTTTCGCTACCCCTCCACTTCCTCTGGCTATGTTCTGCAGGAAGTCAGCCTTACCGTGAAGTCAGGCGAAGTGGTGGCCCTCGTCGGCCCCAGTGGGGCAGGGAAGTCCACCCTGGCCAATCTGATCGCCCGCTTCTACGACGTCACCACCGGCGCCGTCCGCATCGACGGCCACGACCTCCGCGACGTCACCCTCACATCCCTCCGCGAGCAGATTGGCGCGGTGGCCCAGGATACCTTCCTCTTCAACGACTCGGTGGCCAACAACATCCGCTACGGTAACCCCGACGCGACGCTCCAATCCGTGCAAGAGGCTGCCCGCAACGCCCTCGCCCACGAGTTCATCGAAAAGCTCCCCCAAGGCTACGACACCGTCATCGGCGAACGCGGCATGAAGCTCTCCGGCGGCCAGCGCCAGCGCATCGCCATCGCCCGCGCCATCCTCAAAAACGCCCCTATCCTCGTCCTCGACGAAGCTACCTCCCACCTCGATACCGAATCCGAAATGCTCGTCCAGCGAGCCCTCTCCAATCTCATCTCCGGCCGCACCGTCATCGTCATCGCCCATCGTTTATCCACCATCCGCCGCGCCGACAAGATCGTGGTCCTCGACCGCGGCCGTATCGTTGAGACAGGCACTCATGATACCCTCGTCAATTCAGGAGGAGTATACCAGCGCCTGCATGAACTCCAGTTCCTTGAGGCGGGTGCGGTCGCCGATTCCTAAATGGCACAACTTCGCTCTATGACCGGCTTTGCCCGCTTGCGGAAGGTCACTCCGCAAGGGGAAATGGTCTGCACGCTCAAAAGCGTGAACCATCGATCTCTCGATGTGCATTTGCACCTCCCCGCGGACCTCGATGCCTTCGCCAACACCGTCCGCAACACAGTGAAACAGAAGGTTTCGCGCGGCCACGTGGATGTGCGCATCTCCTGGATCCCCACCGCCAGCACCGGGTTGCTCGCCCTCAACCGGCCACTGTTTGAGTCCTGGCTGGCCGCCTTCCACGACGCCCGCCAGCGCTACAACCTCGCCTCTGAGCCCGATATCAACGCCGCCTTCCGCCTTCCCGGCATGCTCAGCGAAGGCGACGAAGAGCCGGATGCCGCTCTCGAAGCTTTCCTCGTCTCGGTTCTCAACGAGGCCCTCGACTTGTTCAACGAAAGCCGCGCCAAAGAAGGCAGCGGCCTCGCCGCCGTCATTCGCGACGCCAACAGTAAAATCGCCGCCTCCGCCGCGGAACTCGACAAGCTCCGCGACAAAGTGCTTCCCATCCTTCAGGATCGTCTCCAGGAGCGCCTTACCTCCCTCCTCTCCGGTGTCGGGCTTGAGCCCCAGCGCCTCGCCCAGGAAGCCGCCATCCTCGCCGACCGCTCCGACGTCACCGAAGAGATCCACCGCCTTTCCATCCACTCCCGCGACCTCTCTGACCTGCTCAACAAAGGCGGCGAAATCGGCAAAAAGCTCGACTTCCTCATGCAGGAAATGGGCCGCGAGACCAACACCATCCTCTCCAAAACCAACGGCGCCGGCGAACTCGGCCTCCGCGTCACCGACCTCGGCATCGGCGTTAAGACCGAGATCGAGCGCATCCGCGAGCAAAGCCTCAATATCGAATGAGCTGCGTTTTCATCATTTCCGCCCCCTCCGGTTCCGGCAAATCCACCCTTGTCCGCGAACTGCTCCGGCTCGAGCCCAAGATCGATTTTTCCGTCTCCTACACCACCCGCCAGCCTCGCGGCCAAGAGGTTCCCGGTGAAAGTTATCAATACGTTAGCCGGGAATCCTTCATGGAAATGTTGAATCGTGATGAGTTCCTTGAATGGGCTGAAGTCTTCGGCAATTTCTATGGCACCCACCAGTCCGTCTGGCAACAAGCCAAGGCCGAAGGAAGAGATCTGCTACTCGACATTGATGTACAGGGTGAGCAACAATTAAAGAAGAAGATCCCGGATGCTGTATCGATCTTCGTCCTGGCGCCGTCGCGGGCTGTTCTGGAACAACGTCTGAGGGCTCGGTCCGAAGACGCCGAAGCAGTAATCCAGAGACGTTTGGCGGCGGCAGCGAATGAGATTCGCAATTATCACGCCTACGACTATGTGATCGTCAACGATCAGGTAAGTGAGGCCGTTGCTTCGCTTCAGTCGGTGATACGAGCGGAACGAGTTCGCCGCCAGCGAATGGAAGATCGCATCCGGCCGATTCTCGAGACATTTGGAGAGTTACTCTAGCCATGGACAAAATCGTACGCAACGCCACGAACGCCATCCCCGATGATCCCGAGCTGAGCACCTACCGCTTCATCATCGTGTCCGCCAAGCGGGCACGCCAGTTGCAAAGCGGCGCGCGCAGCTTCCTCCCCACCACTTCGCGTAAGCCCACCGTTACCTCCATGGAAGAGGTTCGCCGCGGTCTCGTCAAATACACCGATATCAACCAGCAAATCCCTGAGGACCTGCTCGCCAACCAGTTGTAAGGTATGAATGTAGTCCTCGGTGTCGGTGGGGGCATCGCCGCCTACAAAGCGGCCGAACTCGCACGTGCCCTCATGGAGCGCGGCGCCAACGTCCAGGTGGTCCTCACCTCCTCCGCCGCCGAGTTCATTCGCCCGCTCACCTTCGCCGCGCTCACCAACCGCAAGGTCATTACCGATCTCTTCGGTTCCTCTAGCGCTGACGAAATCCTCTCCAGCTCAGTGGAGCATATCCGCGTCGCCCAGGATAACGACGTCCTCGTTGTCGCTCCCGCCACCGCGGACCTGATCGCCAAGTTCGCCGCCGGCCTGGCCCCCGATTTTCTCACCACTCTTTACCTCGCTTTCACCGGTAAGGTAATCCTTGCCCCCGCCATGAACACCAACATGTGGAATCATCCGGCGACGCAGGAGAATATCGAAAAACTCGCCGCGCGCGGCAACTACATTCTTCCTCCCGATGAAGGTCTGCTCGCCTGCGGCACTACAGGAGCCGGCCGCCTACCCGATCCAGTCAGAATCGCCGAGGCCGTTGTCTCCATCGGCCATCCCCGCAAGGATCTCGATGGGGAAACCATCCTCATCACCGCAGGCCCTACCCAGGAAGCCATTGACCCCGTCCGCTTCATCTCCAACCACTCCAGCGGCAAGATGGGCTATTCCATCGCCGCGGCCGCTGCCTGCCGCGGGGCACGCGTCATCCTCGTCTCCGGCCCCGTCAATCTCCCCGCGCCCTACGGTGTCGAACTTGTTCCCGTAAAGAGCGCCGGCGAAATGCGCGACGCCGTCATGCGCCATCTGCCGGCAGCCACCATCATCATCAAATCCGCCGCTGTCGCCGATTACCACGTCGCCAACCCCGCCCCGCAGAAACTCAAGAAGACCCCCGCCCGCATGTCGCTCGAACTCGATCCTACCGTTGACATCCTCGCCGAGGTGGGCCGGAACAAGGGCGACAGGTTATTGATCGGATTCGCCGCCGAAACGCAGAACCTCGTCGCCGAAGGCCGCCGCAAAATGGAAACCAAGAATGCGGACATGGTGGTCGCCAATCTCGTGAGCAAGGAAGGCATCGGCTTCGGCGCCGACGTCAACGAGGTCACGCTCGTCCTTCGCACCGGCGAAGTGATCGCAATCCCTCGCGCCACCAAGCGTGCCGTCGCCGACCAGATCTTCGATCACGCCCTCAACCTCCGCCTCGCCCTCCACGCACGCTCATGAGTCAGGACGCCATTGCCCAAATTCTCGCCTATTACAGAGATCTCGGCATAAAAGACATCTACCGCCGCACTCCCACCGTACTTCCTTCAGCTTCACAACCCGCCGCAAAACCGGCGCTACCCCCGCCACCACCTCAACCTACGCCGCAATCTCTGCCAACGCCGCAATCCCTATCCGCGCCGCAATCTCTACAGAGCCGCGGCCGTGAGGGAGCGGTCCTCCTCCCCCCCGAACTCCCCACCATGGCCCCCGCTAACGACACCCTCGAAAAAATCATCGCCGATATCGGCGATTGCCGACGCTGCCGTCTTTGCGAAGCCCGCAACAAAATCGTCTTCGGCTCCGGCAACCCCAACACAAAAATCGTATTCGTCGGCGAGGGCCCCGGTGAAGACGAAGACATCCAGGGACTCCCTTTCGTCGGCCGCGCCGGCCAGCTTCTCACCGCCATGATCGACAACACGGCAAAGAAGGAAGGCATCCCCATCACCCGCGCCGACGTCTACATCTGCAACGTCGTGAAGTGCCGTCCGCCCAAGAACCGCACCCCCGAGCCCGACGAAATGGAAATCTGCGGCCAGTTCCTCTTCCGCCAGCTTCTGGCTATCAAGCCCAAAGCGATCTGCGCCCTCGGCTCCACCGCCGCCAAAGCCCTGCTCGGCACCAAAGACGGTGTCATGAAGCTGCGTGGCAAGTGGCACAAGTGGCGCGACATCCCGGTGATGGTCACCTACCACCCCTCCTACTTGCTGCGCCCCTACAACCAGAACGCCAAACGCGAATCCTGGGAAGACCTCAAAAAGGTGCTCCACTTTGTCTACAACTGACGCCCAAGGCCTCTTCGTCACCTTCGAAGGCGGCGACGGCTCCGGCAAAACCACCCAAATCCGCCGCTTAGTCGCCCACCTCCGCGCCGAAGGCTACGACGTGCTCGAAACCGCCGAACCTGGTGGCACGCCGATCGGCGGCCAGATCCGCCACATCTTGCTCGACCCCGCCAACGACGCCCTCGACCCGCGCGCCGAACTCCTGCTCTACTTCGCCTCCCGCGCCCAAAACGTCCACCAGTGGATCCTGCCCGCCCTAAACGCTGGCAAGGTGATCATCTGCGACCGCTTTACTGACTCCACACTCGTCTACCAGGGCTACGGCCGTGGCCTCGGCGAAGAGTACGTCCACCAGTTGCACCAGCTCGCCTGCGGCACCCTCCAGCCCGACCTCACCATCTACCTCGACATCGACCTCGAAACCGCACTGGCTCGCGCCCATGCCCGCAACCGCGAGCAGACCGGACCCGCACAGTCCCGCATGGACGAACAGTCCGTCGACTTCCACCGCTCCGTCCGCGATGCCTATCTCGACCTCGCGTCCAAAGAGCCCAAGCGCATCATCGTCATCGATGCCCGCCCCGATCCCGATACGGTCGAAAAGTCCATTTGGGACACCTTAGCGCCCCGTCTGGAGGGTGTTCATGTCCTTTGATAAGTTCTACGGCAACTCCACGGCGGCCGACACGTTGATCGACATGGCCGCCCGCGAGCGTATCCCGCAAACCATCCTGGTCGATGGGCCCGAAGGCGTCGGCAAGGCCACCCTCGCCCGCCGTTTTGCGACCCACCTCATGGGTCACGCCGACCTCATTGAAAAGGACGACCTTTCCCTACCCGAAAACGTCGACCTCCTGGCCGAACGTGAAAAGCTCGTCGCCGAAAAGCGCGCCGACGATCCGTTTGTCCTCGCGACCTTCCCTGACTTCGTCACCTTCGGCCCCGACGGCCCCCTGCGCCAGATCTCGATCCAGCAGATGCGCCTCCTCAAAGAGCGCGCACAGTACGGACCCCTCCAGGGCCGTCACCGCGTCTTCCTCGTCGACGGCATCGACCGTGCCAACGAACAGGCCGCTAACTCCCTCTTGAAGATCCTCGAAGAGCCCCCTCCCTACCTGATCCTGTTCCTGACGGCCGAAAATCCCTACGACCTCCTGCCCACCATCCGCTCGCGCTCTGTCTCCTTACACCTCAATGCTCTCTCTGAGGAGGAAATGCGCACCTTCGCCACTACCCGCGGATTACCCGATGCCGAGCGTCGCGTAGCCCTCGCATCCGGCTCACCCGGCGTTGCCCTCTCGCTCGACCTCGCCGCCTACGACAAGCGCCGCGAAGCCATGCGCGCCCTCTTAGAAGCCGCCTCCGGCAAAGCGCCTTTTTCCCACTGGGCCGCGCAAGCCGAAAAAGTAGCCTTAGCCCGGTCGGAAAAACTCGAAAACTACCTGAAAGTCCTCTATCTTCTTCTAGAGGATATTCTCCATCTCCGCGAAGGCCACGGCGCCATCCGCAACATCGACATCCGCCCCGCCCTCACCCAGATCGCCCAAACCGTCTCGTTCGACTGGCTCCGCACCGCCGTCATCAAGACCGACGACCTCATGCGTCAGCTTCGCCGGAACATTCAAAAAAGCATCGCCCTCGACGCCCTGGTATTGGAACTGAGATCCGCGTAGGCCGTGACCGCAGTCCATCAGTCCGTCCATTTCGGATTGGAAACGGACGCCGCTCCGCAGGTTCTCGCAAACTATTAAAAACAAGCACAATCCACACAACCGTGCCGCGGTGCGTAAGCCCGCGGTCCCATGTTTTCTCTATCCCGCTAGCCCGGGAGTAGGATGTGCCTCCGTGCAGGAGGGCGGACCCCCTGGTCCGCGCCGGACGCCCCCGTCCGGCCCACTCTAAAGTGCTCACCGACTCCTTCATAGAGAGGAAGGTGCTTGGAACCAACTACCCCCGACCGGAACGTCAGAACAGCCGTGCAACGGTGAAACTGTAAAACGTATTCTCGGGGATGCCGTTCAGCAAGGCCACCTGGCGGCGAACACTGCTCTCGAGCGTGTAATGCTGGCCTTCCAGCGCTAGGCCGGCTCCGTAGCGGAATACGCGATGCCCGCTGCGGTCCCAGAAGTGCCATGAATAGGTTGTCGAAACGGTCGGCTTCAGCACCAGTCGTGTGGTTTCATGCCGCCACAGGACATGAGTAGTCCAGGCTTGGGGATAGACAATCGTACCGAGCCGGTAAGGGGATGACACCAAACGCCATGAATCTGTCGAGACAGTCACAGGAATCTTGCGTACCCTTGACTGGAAAGTAACGTTTGCCGCGATCAGATGATCGTTCGTTCCGCAGAAAACCGACCCGAACTCCCAGTGCTGATATCCAATGGTTCCGGTCACGTCACTAGTCTTGTTCACACGGAGCAGCCGCCGCTTATAACTGATACCCGTGTGCCAGTCGGGCTTTGGCACGCGTGTGTCGGTTGTCGTAAACCCGTAGACCTGAACCGCATCCCCCTTCACGAACACGTTATTGACGCCGAGCGTCACCCTGTTCTGCCACGCCGGACCGGCACCGAACGTTCCACCTAAAGTCAGCTGAAAGGTTTCGGCGATCCCCGTCTGGACCGAGCCGGAGACGGTACGCTGAAGCTCCGCGGTCTGGGCATATGCCGGCGCCGCTAGTAGCACAAGAAAGAGAGTTCTCGCTCCCATTACCTTTATTATCGGACGCTCTCCACCGACTTTGCAGTTAAAGAATCGTCAGATGTGAACCGATATAACAAGTGCCAGCGCTCAGTCGGTATATCTCTCGGATTCTTGAAGGAGTAGCGCGATGCGACAGGTTGAAACCAAGCCCGGGCCGTCTCGGCACAGCACGGCAAATTGGACGATCGGCAGGAAGCTGGGTTGGTGTCTCGCCAGCTTAGGATTCTTGCTCGCAGCCGTGAGTGTCGCATCATTACTTACTCTTGGTCAGTTACGCTCGACACTCGAAAATACGGCCAATCGCGAAACCCAGCGCCTTCTGCTGGCCAGTTCGATCAACAAGCAGACAGCTGCTTTACGTGCTTCCGTCCGCGCCTTGATTCTCGATGCGGCTCTCGACGAAGCCAACGACTTGAAGAAAGACCGCGAGACCTTCTACCACCAGGGCAAGGAGATCGAGGAGCAAATCGCAAAACTGCAGCCCCTGCTGGACCGGCCCGACAGCCTCCAGGCACTAAAAGAAATATCCACGGCGTGGACCGGTTGGAAAGGTTGGGTAGACGAAATGGTGGGGTT
>JAFDVS010000057.1 GCA_018268935.1 Acidobacteriota bacterium
AACGGCGATTGGCCGATGTGGGGCGGCTCCATGGACCGGAACATGGTTTCCAACGCCAAGGGGATCGTCTCCAAGTGGGATGTCGCGAAGAAGGAAAAGGTAGTGTGGGTGCAGGCGCTGGGCTCGCAGACCTACGGGAATCCGGTGGTGGCGCATGGCCAGGTTTATGTTGGCACGAACAATGAAGGCGTGCGCGATCCGAAGCAGGCCGGCGACCGTGGAGTGCTGATGGCATTCCGCGCCGCGGATGGCGAGTTTCTGTGGCAGCACACGAATGAGAAGCTGGCCGCCGGGCGCGTCAACGACTGGCCGTTCCAGGGCGTCTGTTCGTCGCCGCTGGTGGAAGGCGAGGTGCTCTATTACGTCACCAATCGCTGCGAGATTGTGGCGCTGGACACCAAGGGGTTCAGCGACAAGAAGAACGACGGTGTGCAGGATGAGAAGTTCAAGGGCGATAAGGACGCCGACGTTCTGTGGAAGTTCGACATGATGGAAGAAGTGGGTGCGTTTCCGCACAATATGGCGAACTCGTCGCCGGTATCGTACGGCGATCTGCTGATCGTAATGACGGCGAACGGGCAGGATGAAAGCCATGTGCACATTCCGTCGCCGCGGGCGCCTGCCATCATCGCGGTGAACAAGAAGACGGGAAAGCTGGTGTGGGAAGACAACTCCGTAGGCGAAAAGATTCTGCACGGGCAGTGGAGTTCGCCGGCCATCGGCAAGATCGGCGATGTGATGCAGGTGGTCAGCCCGCAAGGCGACGGCTGGGTGCGCGGGTATGAAGTGACCACGGGCAAGAAGCTGTGGGAATTCGATTCGAACCCCAAGGATTCGGTGTGGCCGAAGACGCGCAACGAGATCATTTCGACGCCTATCATCGTGGATGGCGTGGTGTACATCGCCAACGGGCAGGATCCGGAGCACGGCGAAGGTGTCGGGCATTTGTACGCCATCGACGGGACGAAGCGCGGCGATATCACCAAGACGGGCCAGTTGTGGCATTACGACAAGATCCGGCGGTCGGTGTCCACCGGAGCTTATTACAACGGGATGCTGTTCTACTCGGACTTTTCGGGCTTCCTGCATTGCCTGGATGCGAAGACGGGCACGCCTTACTGGACGCACGATATGCTGGCCGCCATCTGGGGCTCGCCGATCGTGATTGACGGCAAGGTGTATCTGGGAGACGAAGACGGCGACGTCGTGGTGCTGGAAGCATCGAAGACGAAGAAGCTGATCGCGGAGATGAACATGGGCAGCAGCATTTATTCGACGCCGGTGGCCTCAAACGGGCTGCTGTTCATCGCCAATCGCAGCCAGTTGTTCGCACTCGGCGAGAAGAAAACCGCGTCGATGTGGCGGATCATGCAGATTCTGGCCAAACGCTAAGTGCAAAAGCGGCGGCGGCGGGTGTAGTGTAGATAGAATGATCGACCGCCGCAGCTTCCTTTTCTCGGCAGCCTCCGTACCGGCTGCCCTCGCCCAGACGCCACGGGACTGGAGTGGCAAGACTCCGGTCCGCTATCCGGAGCCCGATGTGGTGGTGCTGGACAAGCGCTTCGCCAAGTATAAAATCGGGAACACGCCGATTCAGCGGCTGGCAACGGGATTTCTGTGGGCGGAAGGGCCTGCCTGGAATGGTGTGGGCCGGTATCTCGTATTCAGCGATATTCCCAATAACCGGCAAATGCGCTGGCTGGAGGAGAACGGCAAGGTCAGCGAGTTCCGGAATCCGGCAGGGAACAGCAATGGCAACACGTTCGACTTCGAAGGCCGGCAGATTTCATTCGAGCACGGCAACCGGCGGGTGGTCCGCTATGAGTACAACGGCAAGATCACGGTGCTGGCGGACAAGTTCGAGGGCAAGCGGCTGAATGCGCCGAACGATGGGATGGTGCATGCCGATGGGTCGTTGTACTTCACCGATCCCGGGTATGGCAGCCTGATGGAATATGAAGGAAACAAGGGCCCGCTGGAGTTGAAGGAAGCGGTGTACCGGGTGGACGCGAAGTCGGGGAAGATCGAGAAGCTGACGGACGAAATCTACAAGCCGAACGGGTTGTGCTTTTCGCCCGATTACAAGAAGGTGTACGTGGCGGATACGGGCTCCACGCACTATGAGCAGGCTCCGAAGAACATCAAGGTGTGGGACATCGTGGATGGAAAGCTGCGCAATGGGAAGCAGTTCTGCTCGATGGAACTGCCGGGCAAGGGCGCAGGGTTAGCAGACGGCATCCGCTGCGACACGGACGGCAACATCTGGTCGAGCGCGGGATGGGTGGGGGCCGGTTACGACGGCGTGCACATCTTTGCGCCGGACGGAGTGCGGATCGGGCAGATCCATTTGCCGGAGATCTGCGCCAATGTGTGTTTCGGCGGCACGAAGCGCAACCGGCTGTTTATGTGCGGGAGCCAATCGCTGTACGCGGTATACACGGAAGCGATCGGCGCGCACATCTGCTAGCGTTTTCCGAAGCGCAGGCAGGCGAAGCCGATGAGGGCCAGGCCGACGAGGGCGGAGGTGGCAGGCTCGGGAACATCGTCGTGTTGCTGAATCTCCGTCACCTTGATATCGACGAATGCGTTGGTGAAGGAGGTAGCAGTGAGGCCGCCAGCGCGCAGACGGTTCAAGTCCCAGGCGGCTCCGCCGGTGGCTTGTGCCAGCGGCACGTAGGCCGTTTCGGTGTTACCCTGCCCATTCCCAATCACACCGGGAGTGCAACTGGTGTAGCCACCGGCGCCATCGGCTTTGTAGGCAGTGCCTGCCTTGTCGATGCCGAGGGCGGCGCCGCTGCAGGAGAAGGGATTGTTGACGGCGACGTTGAGTAAGGCATTGCGGGCCGTCAATTCCGCCAGAATCGAGGCATAGGTCAGTGCGGAATTGGCGGTGTCACGATCTTCATCGGTGATGAGAATCACGTTGAGCGCCGCGCCGACGGTAAAGGTGAGATTGTTCAGCGCGTAATGAATTGCGGCGTAGCCGTCTTCGGTGGGGCCGCCTCCGGTGGTGAGTGAAGAGGTGGCCGTCTGGGTTGCGGCCAGGGTGCCGATGCCCGCCAGCGTCCGGCCCTGTCCACCATCGGCAAATCCGATGAGGGCATAGTTCGCGGACATCCCCAACAGCGCGAGTTCGCTATTGAGCGTTCCCAAAGTCGGCGAGATCCAGGCATGTTCGGTGGACATGGAGGCTGATTCGTCAACGATAACGACTACATCCACCACACCGGCACTCAATTGGCCGGTGAACAGGGCCAGGAACAGCACCAGCAACCATACCCTGATGCTTTTCATAAATTGATGTTTCCTTTCCTACGATGAATTGGCACGAACGCGAACGATCGAAATGCCAGTTCGTTGATACATAGGAAGCGCGTGGAGGAAAAGTACCCAGTGGATTCATTACGGTGAGTACAGGGAGGTAGACCGCACGCTTTGCGGGCGTGAAAGATCAGCGTACTTCGTAGAGGCGCAGTGTTACAGTCTTTGTTGCGCCGTCGGTCAACGTTACAGATTCGGCCCGGGCATGATCCAGGCTCTGTTCGTTGATTTCATCCAGGTCCACCGTGCTGAGAATGCGGTATTCTCCAGCGGGGAGGCCGTGGAAAACGAATTTGCCTTCGTGGTCGGCTTGGGCCTCGACCAGGCCATGCACTCTTTGCCGCACGGATGGGCTGGTGGCGAGGAGGTAAACGGGGGCTCCGATGGCGGGGCGGCCTTCGTGTTGGACACGGCCTTCGATGCGGCCTGGAGTTTTCGTTAGCCCGATTTCAGCGGATGCACGCGCGCCGTCGCGGAGGCTGAGGATCGGCGCATCGGCGGCCTCGGGCATGCGGCGAGAGCGGTCGGCGGTGAAGGGGGATGCGCCGAAACTGCTGAAGCCGAGGGTTGGTGTGGGGCGGACGTAGATCTCCCAGTTTCCGGGAAGGAGAGTGCGGCTCAGGTTGCGGGTTTCGGTGATGCCGGCGAGATCGCGGCGGCGCAGTTCCATTTGCTGGGCGATATCCGGCATCAGGAACATGGTGGTGTCGCCGATTCTCGCTGAGAACTGAACGGTGGGCAGATCCACCATGTGGAGGCCGACGCCGGTTTCGTGATCAATGTCGAGTTCCACCCAGGAGGCCACGGTGACGGGCACGCCCATCGGCTCGGCGAGGATTTCGTAACGGCCGGGAGAGAGCTGACTGAAGCTGTAGGCTTTTTCGCAACCGGCGGTGGTTTCCTTGCGGCCGGTGTCGGAGGAGAGGGTGACGCGAACCATCTTCGCGTCTTTGGGGCAGCCACTGACGATGCCGGAGATGGGGAACAGCCGGCCCGGGCGGGGTTGGAAATTGACCTCGGGGACATCGGAATCGAGAAGGACGTCGAGTTGGCGGGCATCGGTGGAGCGGGTGGTGCCGGGAGCAAACGTCGGATGCATGCTGGAGCCGTCTTCTAGTTCGAGCGGCGCCGAGCGCACCCAGTATCTCCCTGCAGGCAAGCCGCCGATGCGATAGACGCCACGATCGTCGGATTTAGCTTGGGCGGCGATGCGGAGGGGCAAGGTGGTGCGGTAGGCGACGACGTTGACGTTGGGAAGGCCGACGTAGTTTTCGTCGACTACTTTGCCGGTGATGCCGCCGAGGCGGAACATTTTGATTTCGGCGAAGAGGTTCGATTCGCCCTCGACGAGGATGGGCATGCCGGGTCCGGTGGGGCGCTTCTGGCCGTAGACGGCGGTCTGGAAACCGAGGCGGGAGGAACTGAGGAGATAGACGCCGTTGGGGAGAGAAGGAAACCAATACTGCCCGGCGAGGTTGGTCATGGCTCGGGCGATGGGGGCGGCGTCGCCGGAGGAGCCGACGCGAAGGAGGCGGACTTCGGTGCGGGCTAAGGGGCGGGAGGTGGATTGCTCGAGGACGATGCCGTGAACGATTCCCGCTTGCGCCGGGAGAGTAAGCCACACAAGGATGGCGAGCCCCATGCGAATATGACGCGGATGGGGCTTGGGGCGTGCAGGGTGGCTATTTGTCGCGCCGTACTTCCTGCATGGTGGCTTTGCGCGGAGCGGTCCAGTGCCGGGCTTCGCCTCCATCGGGGGCGCGGAGAGTCTTCAATTCGGCGGATGGGGGCAACCCGACCGGAATATCGGACGGGGCGGCGGCGACGGAGAAGGTGTAGCTGGCGGGTGCTGTGGTGCAAAGAACGCCAGAGCGGATTGTGCGGCTGCTGCCGCTTTTGTTTTCAAAGAAGCAACTCCACTGCCGGCTATTGGCCGCATTGGGTCCTGAGTAGTTCAAGACGATGTCCTTGGAGGCGCTGTTGCTGTCACGGTGGCCGCAGGCGCCGGAGATGGCCACGGAACCAACGGGGCAGGAATCGTTAAACCAAGCGTAGCTATCTCCTTCGACTATGTCTGTAACAAGAAACCAGCGTAGATCGACTGGGCCGGCCGGGCCCTGTCCGCCAGTAGGACCTTGCGGCCCCACGGGGCCCTGAGCGCCGGTGGCGCCACGCACTCCCTGTACGCCCTGTGCTCCTTGTGCTCCTTGCAGGCCTTGTGGGCCAGCGGGCCCCTGGAAGACGATGTTGAGGAATGAGGGGTGGCTGGTACTGATGTTTTCCTTGCTGTCGAGGAATACGCTGGTGGCAGGGGCGCTGACTCCAGCGCGGAGTGCGACGCCGTAGGCCGAGGACGGCGAAGCAATCCACGATTTCACTTGAGCGGTGATATCGAACTGGAGGTAGGTGTTGGCCGTGGCGACGTTGGCCGTGGCGATGGTGTTGCCGATGGAAGGCTTCGTGCTTTCCGTGACGGCGGACTCCATCCAGGGGCTGAGCACGGGCGCGGCATCGATCTGGCCCTGCGCGGCCACACGGTTCACGTAGACCACGAGCGTCGCTTTCAACACAATGTTGGGATCGATGCCGGGAGGCAGGCTTGTCATATCGAATTGGAGCAGAGCCTGGGCGCCACCGCCGATGGACAATGTGGGGAGAGCTCCGAAGTTCATGGCTACGGCAGAGGGCGAAATATGCGCATCGGCTGTGGTGGGCAGTTGGCCTCCAAAACACAAGGGAAGCGTTGACAGCAGGAGGACGGGATAGAATTTCATCTCAATAAGGAAGCGATGAAACCAGATGGATTCCCTCGTGGCATACTGGGCAAACCGTGTTTTTCACACTCTTTTTTCTCATGGCGACAGCACAGGCTCAGCGTCACCCGCTGGAGCAGTTAGTAGAGGCGGCGCGCGGGCATTCGGCGGAGTTGGGGACGTTGCTGGGGAAAGGGCTGCCGGGATTGAATGGGCGAGATGGGGCAGCAGTGTGGGGACAGGAGTTTCTCTTCGCGGTGGAATCCGATGCGCCGGCGTTTGTGTCCATCGATAAGCAGCCGCCGGTGGCGATGCGCGCGGTGGCGGGGACGAAGTTTTGGTACAAGCTGGCGGTGCTGCGCCTGGGCACGACGCATCAGTATGTGTACACGGCCGGCGGGAGGACACTGGGCGCGTATGAAGTAGCGGGCTACAATCCCGATTCGTACCCGAGGGAAGGCGTTGCGCGCGGCACGTTGTCGGAGATGCGAGCGTTGGAGAGCAAAGTGTATCCGGGGATGAAGGCGAATTACTGGGTATACGTGAATGCGGGCGCGGATGTGCGGCGGGGGGCGCCGCTGATGGTGTGGCAGGACGGAGAGACGATTGTGGGCAATGCCGATCTGCTGCGGCTGCGATTGCAGATTGTCTCCGACAACCTGGTGGCCAAAGGAGTGATCCCGCCGATGGTGCATGTGCTGATTTCGCCCGGTAATGGCGGGGAGGCCGAAGGCACACGGATGCGCAGTATTCAGTACGACACGGTGTCGGGGCGGTATGGGAAGTATCTGCTGGAGGAGATTCTGCCGGAAGTGGAGAAGACGTACAAGCTGCGCTCGGATGCTTATGCGCGGGCCATTGCCGGGGCATCGTCGGGCGCGATCTGTGCATTCAACGTGGCCTGGTATTACCCGGATCAGTTCAGCCGCGTGTTGTCGCATATCGGCAGCTACACGGCACTGCAATGGCATCCGGAGCGGCAACTGGACGGCGGATATATCGTGAGCCAGAAGGTGCGGCGTGAGGCGCGGAAAAATCTGCGGGTGTGGTTGTCGGATGGAACGGATGATGGCGAGAGTCCGGCAGGAAGCTGGCCGCTGGGCAACATCATGCTGGCGAATGCGCTGAAGCTGAAGGGCTACGATTTTCACTTCCGCTTTGGCGATGGAATGCATGCGATCGCACAGGGAGCGCTGGATCTGCCGGAATCGCTCGCATGGCTGTGGCGCGATTACGATGCCTCAAAGACCGCACAGGCGTACGAGATGGAAGAGGCGGAGAAAGCGAAGCCGCTGTTCCGGGTGAAGATCGCCAACCGGGATTCGTGGTAGCTATCCGATCGGATAGGTCACTCGCGGGCAAATCTCAACAAACGGATAGGAACGGGCGTGGCGCCGTTTGGCCGAAAAGCGGCAACTCATTCGTTTTCTTGCGTTCAGCGGAATCAGACGACGTTGGGCAGTCAGATGCACCTCCCTATTGCGAAAGGCAAACCGGCAGACAGGCCGGAGGGCCTCAAAAAAAGAAGATGAAACGGAGGTTGATTATGTTTACGAAACTGCTCTTGACTCTTGCGGCTGGATTGGCCGCTTCCACTTTGGCCCACGCCGAGGGGGTGCAGGCTAACATCCCATTCGCGTTCTCAGTGGGCAAGTCGGTAATGCCGGCGGGGACATACTGCTTCGACACGGAGGTGGCGCCGACGGTACTGCGAGTCCGTTCGCAGAACTGGGAGAAAGCGGCCATGGTGATCACGACCACGGCACAGCAGCGCAACAAGGACGAGATCGCGAAGATCGTGTTCCACAAGTACGGGGAAGTCTACTTCCTGTCGCAGGTGATCTATGCGGGAGGCGCGGGGCGGGCGCTACCGGCGACGGCACGAGAGAAGGAAATGCTGGCAAGGATTGCCGGCCCGGAACTGAAGGTGCTTGCGGTCAAGTGAATGGTTGGTCCACGGATGGGGGGCCGGTGAGAAAACCGCCGCTCCCCCTTGCCGGGGATAGTGTTTGGGCGTATTCTGGCAGTGCTCTCCATAATTGAGTGACGGATGGGCACGGGAGGTTGCCTCTCCATGTCCGGGAAGTATCTGGACCATTACGAACTACTCAGTGAAGTAGGTCGTGGCGGGGGAGGTTATGTGTGGAGAGCACGTGACACCCGGTTGGGGCGGGAAGTCGCCATCAAGATTCTCTCCACGGAGCACAGTCTCGATCCGGATCAGAGGAAACGATTCCTGTTGGAGGCGAGGGCCGCATCCGCGTTGAATCACCCGAACATCGTTTCCATTCATGACATCAACCGCTGCGGCGGGCAGGATTACATCGTGATGGAGTACGTGCGGGGAACGCCGCTTTCGGCGATGATTCCGCCTTGCGGATTGCCGGTTGCGGACACGCTGCGTATCGCGGCACAGGTGGCAGGAGCGCTGGCGGCGGCGCATCGGGAAGGGATTGTGCATCGCGACGTGAAGCCATCCAACGTCATGGTGGACAGCACGGGTGTGGCGAAGATACTCGACTTCGGATTGGCGAAACTGATCCCATCGCTGTGGCACGGCGAAGGGGCAAATGGTCCGCGCACGTTGCACGGCGTGATTCTGGGGACGATCTGGTACATGTCTCCGGAACAGGCATCGGGCGCGGAGGTGGATACGCGGTCGGATCTGTTTTCGTTCGGCTCGATGCTGTTTGAAATGTTGACGGGGCGGAAGGCGTTTGTCGGCGAGAACGATCTGGCGACATTGCGGCTGATCTGCTGCGAGGCGCCACCGCCGCTGGATTCGTTGCGGAGTGACGTGCCGGCGGAGTTGTGCGGGCTGGTGCAGCGCTTGCTGGAGAAAGATCCGGCGAAACGGCCGGCGACGATGGCGCAGGTTGTGGCTGAGTTAGAGGCGATGGGAAAGCAGCGCCCACCGCCGGCGCAACTGGAGGAAACGGCGGTGATGAAGCGAAGGCCGGTGCGAGGCTGGCCGCAGCGGTGGCTGGCGCCGGCGTTGATTGCGCTGTCCACCATTGCCGTGGGAAGTACGGCGCCCAGCGTGCGGCATCGCGCGGCGGAGTGGCTTCTGGCATCGCGCGGCACGGCTGGCACTTATGAGATCTACAAACAAGGGAAGAAAGCCCTGGAACGGTGCGACCGTGCGCAGAACCGGCAATTGGCCGGGGATTATTTTCGCAAGGCGATTGAGCGGGACCGAAGCTATGCACTGGCATACGCGGGCCTGGCGGAGACGATGTGGAGGAACTGGTTAGGCAATCCGGATCCCAGCCTGCTTGCCGCGGCGCGGGAGAACGCGGAGCAGGCGGTGCGGTTGGGGGGACACTTCGCGGTGAGCCACGCGGTGCTGGGCGCGATTCAGTGGGAGGCGGGAGATCGGCAGCGGGGCATGGACTCGCTGCGGCGTGCGCTGGATCTGGACCCGCGCTCAGTGGAAGCGCACTATCTGTTCGCGCGGGTGAATGCGCGCACCGACAACTGGGAACTGGCGCGGCATCATTTGCGCATTGCGATGGATCTGGCGCCGGAGGACTGGACCAACTATCATCTGCTGGCATTTCTTTCGCACCGGGCAGGCCACTATGCCGAAGCGATTGAGGCGTTCCAGCAAGCGCTGCGGCGCGCGCCGGACAACGCGGCGGTACTGCGCGACCTGGCGACGTCGCTTCATATGGCGGGCCGGTACGAGGAAGCGGCATCGGCGTTGCAGCAATCGCTGGCGATTGAACAGTCGCACCAGGCATACAACAATTTGGGGACATTACGTTTTTTTCAGGGGCACTATGGAGAAGCCGCGCGGTTGATGGAAAAAGCGATCGAACTGGGGCCGGCGCGTTATTTGACGTGGGGGAATCTGGGCGATGCGTACCGCTGGGCGCCGGGAGAAGCGAAGAAGGCGGAGGAGGCATACCAGGTGGCGCTGCGGCTGGCGCAGCAGTGGCTGGATGCACATCCGGAAGATGCCTCGGCGCGCAGCAGCATTGCGGTGTATCTGGCCAAGACAGGGCAGCCGGAGGAAGCGATGGCGATTGTTCATTCGCTTCCCGCGGCGGCGCTGGAACGGGCCGATATCCGCTACAAGATGGTGGTGGTGCACGAACTGGCGGGACAGCGGGCCGCGGCGCTGGAGCATTTGGACCGGTGCCTCCGGATTGGATACGCGGTGAAGGAACTGGAGGCGGATCCGGAATTGCTGCGATTGCGGCGGGACATTCGCTATCAGCAGACGCTGGCTCGAGCCACGCAACGACAGACGCAGAGCAAGGAAGGAGGTTGGAGATGACGATTACGGATGTGCCGGGCAATTTTGCAGACGGCACAACACTGGTTACATTTCAAATCGATCCGGAGAAAACGCAAGGGCCGGAGGGATTCGTAAGGGCCGATTCCTATTCGGTGAATCCGCAGATCGGGCCGCTGACCTGGTACAGGATGGGAGAAGTGACCCTGAACAAGGACGCAGGCGGCTTGCAGGGGAGACGTTGCATGCTTGGCGTGTGCGCAGCGACGAGTTCGCTCTCGCTTTCCTCGGTGGTTTCCTTTTACCGCGCACCTGGGGATATCGGCCATACGAACAGCCCATTTTCCGATCCGAATCCACGCCGCTCGCAGCAGGTGGTGTGTACGAACCGCATTCCGAAGGGCGGCACGGATGGAAAGGATCTGTTTTTCTATCCGATCCTGGCCAGGTTGGATGCCAACGGAGAGGTGATATCGGGTGAAGAATTCGTGAACCCGGGCAATTACTTCTACACCATGTGCGTTCGGCTGAATGGGACCGACCGGTTCTTTATCTGCGATCCGGAAATGGAGATCGAGCCGGGAGGAGGCGGCTAGACGAGCGTGAACTGCCGGCTGGTGTCGATCAGCGGTCCGCGGAAAGGCGGAGAGTTTGAGCTGCGGGCGGACGGATCAACTGCCGGACGAGACCCGGGCAACGCGATTGTGCTGGATCATCTTTCGGTGTCGCGCAGGCATTGCCTGATCTGGCGGAATGGCGAGAGTTGGAGCATTCGCGACCTGGACAGCCGCAACGGGACTATCGTCAATCAGGTTCCCGTGAAGGAACGGGAACTGCGGCATGGCGATGAAGTGGTAATCGGGGACTGCGTGTTTCTGTTCGTGTCGCAGACCGATGCGAGGCCGGAGATGGCGGGAGTGGAGCCGCAGCAGACGCGGACCATCGTGCGCGCGGAGGAATCGCGTTATCTGGCGGCCGGAGAGATGCGCAAAGAACTGGAAAGCAGTTCCGCCGGCCGTTTGACGGAGATTGCGCGGAACCTGGAACGGCTGCTGGCGGCGAGTGTTTCGTTGCAGGCCGCGCAAGGTGTGGAGGCCTTGACGCAGGGAGTGCTGGAATCGGCACTGGAGTTGACTCCGGGCTCGCGCGCGGTGATGTGGTGGAGCGACGGGGGATGGCCGGAGCAGCGGTTCCACGCTGGACGGGAGCGTGGAGTGGGCGCGGTGGAAGCGCCTGCGCCGCTGCTCCGGCTGTTGGAACAATTGGTGGAGGAGCGCGCGGCAATGATCTCCGAGACGGCCGGCGCGCGGATTGCCACGGCGCCGGTTCTGGCATTTGGTGAACTGCGCGGGGGCGTGGCGGTGGAATGCATGGCTGGAGGCGCGCCATTGCAGCCGGAACATCTGCAAGTGCTGGCGGCGCTGGCAGGAGTCGCCGGGCCGTTGCTGGATCATGCCTTGCAGATGGAATGGCTGGAGGCGGAGAATCGCCGTTTGCAGGCAGCCAGTGTGTGTGAACACGGAATGGTGGGCGAGAGCGCGGCGATGCGTGCGTTGTATGAAAAAATCCAACGTGTGGCGCCTGCCGATTCCACGGTGCTGATTCGTGGGGAAAGCGGCGTGGGCAAGGAACTGGTGGCTCGCGCGGTGCATGCAGGCAGCCCGCGCGCGGGCAAGCCGTTTCTGGCCATTAACTGCGCGACGCTCAGCGAGACGTTGCTCGAAAGCGAATTGTTCGGGCACGAGAAGGGCGCGTTCACCGGCGCGATTGCACAGAAGAAGGGAAAGATCGAGGCGGCGGCGGGCGGATCGTTGTTTCTGGATGAAGTGAGTGAGATGGCGCCGGTGCTGCAAGCGAAGCTGCTGCGCGTGCTGCAGGAACGGGAGTTCGAACGCGTGGGCGGCACGCGGCCCATTCGCGCGGAGGTTCGTTTTCTGGCGGCGAGCAATCGCGATTTGGAAGATGCTGTGGAGCGAGGCGAGTTTCGCAGGGACCTTTACTACCGGCTGAACGTGATTCCGCTGGTGCTGCCGCCGTTGCGAGAACGGCGCGAGGATATCCCGCTGCTGGCCAGTTTCTTTCTGGGGCGCTTTGCGGCGAAGACGGGACGCAAGGTGCGAGGCATCTCCGCGGCGGCGCGCACGTACCTGCTGCATTACGATTGGCCGGGCAATGTGCGGGAACTGGAGAATGCCATGGAGCGCGCCGTGGTGTTGGGGTCCGGTGAATCGGTGATGGCTGAGGATCTTCCGGAAACAATTCTGGAAGCGGTAGCCGCGCCGGCGGAGTTGGAACCGGCCCGCTATCACGAGGCGCTGAACCGCGCGAAGCGGGAGCTGATTCTGACGGCGATCGCCGAATGCGGCGGAAGCCACGCCGGCGCTGCGAAGTTACTGGGATTGCATCCGAACTACCTGTCGCGGCTGATCCGGAATTTGCGTATCAAGGCTCAGAAGTAAACCTTCAGCCCGACCTGGAAAATACGCATTGGGTTACGCAGGCCGCGGATCTCGCCGACGCGGACACCATCCGGCACCAGCGAATCGAGGCCGGCGTAGCTGAGCCCGTTGGGAACGCCGAATTGCGGGGTGTTGAAGGCGTTGAATGCTTCGCCGCGAAATTGGATGCGGCCCTGCTCACCGAGTTGCGGCAGCTTCCAATTCTTTCCGATGGAAAGATCGAAGCTCTGTGCACCGGGGGAATTGAGAATGCCGTTGCCGGCGCTGCCATAGTGGCAAAGCTGCGGCTGGCTGGGGATGTTGCAATCGGTGCGGCGGAAGGCGGTGGGATCGTACCAGAGCTTGCGCGTGGCAGCGTCGCCCAACCGGCCATCGGCCACGCGATCGGGGCGCGAGGCGGAGTCCGTATTGAGAGTGCCGCCCGTGAGTGTGAACGGCGTTCCCGTCCGCATGATGACGACACCGCTTGCCTGCCACCCGCCCAGTGCGGCTTTCGTGAAGCCGGTAGCGCCGCGGAAGAACGGCAGATCGTAGACGAAGTTGGCGACGGCGTTGTGTGTGATGTCGAAGCCGTAGCGCGTGCGGTCGTTACGGCGGTCGCGCGGATTTTGATACGTGGATTGCACGTCGCCCGCAGGATCGTTGCGGCCGTATCCTTCTCCTAACGCTTTGCTGAACGTGTAGGCGAGCCCGAGCGTGACGCCGTGGCTGTAGCGTTTCTGCACCTGCACTTGAAGGGCGTGATAGTTGGCGTTGGCGTAGCTATCGAGGAAGCGAATGTTGTTGATCAGGCGCGGTGTGTTGCCTTCCCCGGCGCTGACGTAGGCCTGATACGGACGGCGGCGGTTGAAGTCAGTGTCGGGCGATGGATCGGTGAATTGAAATTGGGCACCGTGTTGTCGAGGTGACTGGTCTTCGATCCGACATAGCCAACGGTGAGAATGGTGTGCCAGGGTATTTGGCGCTGGATGTCGAAGCTCCACTGCACGTAGTTGCTTGCTTTGTTGTCGGGAATCATCAGCAGAACGTTCGTGCGTGCGGCTGCGGTTCCCTGCCCTGGGAATGGATTGTCCAGCGTAAGCACGGTGGAGCCGGGACGGAAGCGCCGTGTCTGCAGATTGTAGTTCTGGCCCGCGTAGGTGTAATTCAGCACCTGGGCCACATCGGTGACTTGCGTGAAGCCGAAGGTTCCCGACAATGGCGGCTGCAGATTGAGGATGGAGAAATTGTTCAACTGTTGCGCATTGGCGTACCAGCCGACGCCGCTACGGATGACCCATTTGTCCGTAGCGCGGAAGGCGAGTCCGATGCGCGGCATGAAGAAGCGTTTCTCGGGATCGTAGAATTTGTAGTTCTGGCCAGGCTCGGGCACAACGGTGGGGAGCTGTTGCCCGTTGCTCGCCGGGGAGAGAATATCCAGACGCAGCGATCGCCAGGTGCGATAGACGTCGGTGGCGAGGCCGAAGTAATCCCAACGCACACCGACGTTCATGCTCAAGCGGCGCGTCGCTTTCCATTCATCCAGCACATAACCGCTCCAGCGTTGCTGCCTGGGCTTCTGCAACAGCAAGCCTTCGGCGGTGGAAGAACCGTTGGGGAAACCCATCAGCCATCCGGCCAGCGCGTAGCCGCCGGGGCAACAGGTAAGGTTGCCGGATGGAACGTTGGCCGCCGCGCGCTCAATGGTGAGGCGGCGATACTCCATGCCGAGCTTGATGGTGTGGTTCGACTTCATGATGGAGAAGTTGTCGGAGATCTGATAGGTATCGTTGAAATCGATGCGGGCGCCCGCGTCGCCGCCCAGAATGCCGGTGGGCGGAATGGCCGCTTCGAGGGGGCGGAACTTGCGGTTGTTGTCGACTGCTACGCGGAACTGGCCGATGCCAAGCGTGTCTACATCGAAGTTCGTATTGGTACGCGGATTCGACTGATCGTGATCGACGCGGTTGTATCCGAAGCGGAATTCGTTAATCAGCGTCGGCCGGAACAGATGCAGGTACTGCGAAGCAATGTTGTTGGGGCGCAGGCTGAAGCTGGTGTCGAAGTTCGGATTGATGTTCTGGTTCACGTAAGAGGTGCGCTGGCCGGCGTAGCGGACAAACACGCGGTCGTTCGCGCTGAAGTTGTGATCAATGCGGGCGAAATACTGGTTCTGGTTGAGAATGGAGGGAACGCTGCGGATGACGTTGATGTCGAGGTTGTCCTCCGGGCGGAACTGCGGCAGGGGCAGATAGGTGTTGACGAAATTCTGCGCGTTGCGATTGATGCGGCTGGCCGGAACGATGTTGTTGATTTGCCCGTCGGCGCCGCGGAAGGGCTCGCCAGTCACCGGATCGTGAATGATGATCGGTGCGCGCACGGGGCGGCCATCTCGAATGAGGGGGGTGAGCAGGGAGGAGAAATCGCCGCGGCGGAATTCTTCCGGGAACCAGAAGGCCTGTGAGACAGATTCGATGGTCTGCCGCACGCCTTCGTAATTGAAGCTCCAGAACGTGCGGTCCTTGCCGTTGTAGCCGGGGAGTTTCACCGGACCGGCGAGCCATGCGCCGAACTGATGACGGCGGAGCGCATTCTTCTTTCGCAGCGGGGTGCCGGCGGGGACTTCGAAGTTGAGGAAGTAGTCGCGGGCATCGAGGATGTTGTTGCGGGCGAAATCGAAGAAGGTGCCATGCAGATCGTTGGTGCCGCTCTTGAGCGCGATCTGGACGACGGCTCCGTTGTTCTGGCCGTATTCGGCGGAGACGGAGCCGGTCTGAATTTTCACTTCCTCAATGGCGTCGATGGAGGGGTTGAAGAGCACCTGATTCACCAGAGGTTCGGTGGCAACCACACCGTCCATGGTGATGTTCTGATTGGCGTCGCGCTGGCCGTTGGCACTGAGCGTAGTGGCTGCGCCTGGGAATGGGAACGCGGTGCTGCTTTGCACGTTCTGACCCATGCGGGTGCCGTATTGCACACCGGGCGTGAGGATAGCGAGGCTGGCGAAATTGCGGCCGAGCAACGGCAGTTCCTGTACGCGGCGGCGCTCAATGGTGGTGGACACCGCGGCATCGTCGGTCTTCAGTTCCACGCCTTGCGCCTGCACTTCCACACGTTCACTGGTGGCGCCGACATCGAGCACAACATTGACGCGGGCTTTCTGTTGATAGGCGACATTGATGCCGGTTTGCGTCTGGGTGCGGAATCCGGTGAGCGCGACGGTCACCGTGTAGTCGCCGATTTCAATCAGTGGGAATGAGTAATTCCCGCTGGCATCGGTTTTGGTTACACGCTTTTCGCCGGTGGCGATGCGAAGCAAAGTAACCTCGGCGCCGGGGACAATGGCTCCGGTGGTATCGGAGACGGTGCCCAGAACTTCGGTGGATGTGGTTTGCGCGAGAAGTGACGCGGCGCAGAGAAGCGTGGCGAGCGCGGACTGAAGCAGCATCGGGTGATCCCCCTTTTCTTGAATCAGCTCGATCGAGGAGTGGGGTCCATAATATCGGATTTCAGCCGCGGGTTGTTAAGGGGGCGAAGGCAGGCTCCACCGGCAGATCTACATGCTATTCTCGAAGCAACGATTGGGAGTCTTTATATATGAAACATTTGGCACTTTTCTTAGCCGTGGCCGGCGGCTTGTTTGCGCAGGCCCGCGGTACGATTTCAGGCGAAGTGGTGGACCCGGCCGGCGCCGTTGTTCCGGGCGCGAAGGTTGTGGTGTCCGCCGTATCCATCGGTTTGACGCGTGGAGCAGCCACCAATGAGAGCGGCTTCTTCACGGTCCCCACGCTGCCCGCCTCTGAATATGAAATCCGCATCGAGGCCACGGGCTTCAAGACCATGGTGCGATCGAACCTGCGGTTGGAAACCGACGCCGTTGTCGCATTGCGGTTTCAATTGGAAATCGGACAGTTGGCTGAGAAAATCGATGTCACCAGCGATGCTCCGCTGGTGGAAACGGCGAACGGCGAATTAGCGCGCACCATTCCGCAACAGCAGTTGCAGAACTTCGCGCTTCCCGGGCGCAATCCTTTCTATATGCTCGGGATCATGCCGGGCGTGGTTTCGCGCTACGGCAACTTCATGACCGATTTCCGCGGCGGCAGCTACTCCATGGGTGGAGTGCAGATTAACGGCCAGCGCAAGGACATGAACTTCATCGCGGTGGATGGCATCAACAACGGCCGCGTGCGCGATGGCGTGCAGCAGAACAACATCATGGGCGTGGATTTTGTGGAAGAGATTCAGGTTTCTTCCACCCGTTATGCTCCTGAGTACGGCCGTTCCACGGGTGCGCAAATCAACTTCACGACGCGCCGCGGGACGCAGGATTTCCATCTCTCTGCGTATGAGTTCTTCTTCAGCGAGGGCTTCGCGGCACAACAATACATTGTCGGCGGGCGCCCGCGGATCCGGTATCACAACTACGGCTTCACGGTAGGCGGCCCGGTGTACTGGCCGGGGAAATGGAATCGGGACAAGAACAAGCTGTTTTTCTTTGTGGGCCTGGAATCGCGGACTAATTCCGGGTTTAATCAGAAGCTTTCCATCATCCCGACGGCGGCCGAGCGGGCCGGGAATTTCGGCGCCAGCACATTGAAGCCGGTGGATCCGGACACGCGCGCTCCGTTCCCGAACAACACGATTCCCACTTCGCGGATCACGGCATTTGGCAGAGCATTGCAGAAGATCTACCCCGATCCGAACTACACGGGGCCAGGCGGAAACTACTACGCGAGCAACAGCCAGCCGACGGATTCACGCGACATCATCTACCGGCTGGACTACAACCTGAAGCCTGGGTGGCAACTCTCTTTCCGCGGCATGCCGGGCACGCAATCGTTCACGTCGTATTTCGACAACACGGGCAATAACATTCCGTTGTTCCAGGCCTTCCGCGACCGCAAGGGCAACAATTACCTGCTGAACCTGAACGTCGCGTTGAATCCGCGCACGGTGAATGAGCTGAGCTTTGGTTACTCCGACTATCGTGAAGACTTTCGCATGATCGGCGATGGCATCAAGCGCCAGACGTGGGGCTTCGCTTTCCCCGAGGTGTTCGCGGGCAACCGACTGGATCGCATTCCGAACATTAGTGTGACGGGGTTGACGGGGATCAGCGGGTCGGGACATCCGAGCTATGGCCGCACGCCGACGTTCATTGTTCGCGAGAACTTCAGCAAAGTCATCGGCTCGCACACGCTGAAGGCGGGGTTCTACCTGGAGTCAATGAATCTCAATGAGCTGAACCAAGCCAACGACAACGGCACGTTCTCTTTCGGCAGCGTAGCGTCGAATCCGCTGAATTCGTTGAATCCCTGGGCCAATGCGCTGATGGGCAACTTCGATGCGTACTCGGAATCGAGTTCGCCGGTGCAGACGGTGTACAAGGCCTACACGCGCGAGTTCTACGTGCAGGATGCATGGCGTTTATCGCGGCGCTTCTCACTGGAGTACGGCATGCGCTGGGCGTTCATCTCGCCGTGGTATGCGAAGCTGAACAACCTGGTGGCGTTCATGCCGCAGTTCTGGAGCGCGGGGAGCGCACCGCAGGTGGCGGCGAATGGCGCAATCGTTCCCGGCACGGGCGACATCTATAACGGGCTGGTGCTGCCTGGCTCGGGATGGCCTTCGGAAGCACAAGGCCGCATCCCGCAGTATGACGATCCGCAGATTAAGGCGCTGTTTCGCGGCGTTCCACGCGGCTTCAATCCGCTGCGCAAAACCAACATCGAGCCACGGGTGAGCTTTGCGTGGGACGTGTTCGGCAACGGCAAACTCGCGGTTCGGGCCGGGATGGGCACATTCCATGGCGTGACCGGCATCGCTTATTCGGGCTGGTATCTGGGCGCGCGCGAGCCGCTGGTTTCGAACACAAGCATCAGCAACGGCGTGGCCGACAATCCGGCCAGCGGCATTCCGAACACAACGCGCTTCCCCATTTCCGCGGGGTCGCTGCCGTACGACTACAAGATGCCGACGATGTACAACTACAGCTTCGGCATCCAGACGCTGCTGCCGTACAAGACGCAGTTGGATATGAGCTACGTGGGCAACACGGGACGGAATCTGTCGTTCTCGCGGCCGTTGAACTTCCTGACGCCGGAACAGCAGGCGGCCAACCAGGGTGTGGATCTGCGCCGGTTTTTGCCTTATCGCGGCTTGAACTCGTTGAGCCTGGTGGAGCCATCAGCGACATCGAACTACAACTCACTGCAGATTTCGGCGCGGCGGCGCACCGGCGATTTGACGTACAGCCTGTCGTACACGGCGGGCAAGATCATCGGCTACGGCAATGAAGGCGTGGCCGGCGGCATTCAGGATCCGCTGAATGTGCGCGCGGAGCGCTCTGAGTTGGAAGAGAGCCGCCGCCACTACGCCGTGCTGATGCACACCTACGAACTGCCGTGGTTCCGCAAACAGCAGGGCGTGTTTGGCCGCGCGCTGGGCGGATGGTCGTTCACGGGCGTGTGGACGCTGACCACGGGCCGGTTGTATGGGCCATCGCTGACGGGCGTGGCGCGGCAGGTGGCGACGCGGCCCGACGTCGTGGGCGAGTGGGAACTGCCGAAGTCCGAACGCAATATTTTCCGCTACTTCAATACGGGGGCGTTCGCGCGGCCGGCCGATTGGACATATGGCAATTCCGGCAAGTGGGTGGTGCGCGGACCGGGCTCCATCGACCTGAGCGCGTTCGCACTGAAGGACGTGCACATCGTGGAACGCGTGAAGGTGCAACTGCGGGTGGAATCGTTCAACGTGGCGAATCACATGAACCTGCAGGACATCAATACGCAACTGGGCAATCGCGCTTTCGGGCAGATCAGTGGAGTGGGGGCACCGCGTTACTTCCAATTTGGGGCCAAGGTAATCTGGTAGGCACCCGGAATCAGTTAGAATATCCCGGTGTCATCTGAAACCGCTCCGAACCGGCTGCGCTATGCGGCCGCCGCTGTCTTCATGCAAGTGCTGCTCGGCGTGATCTATTCCTGGTCCGTATTCCGCGGACCGCTGGCCCAGTTGCATGGCTGGTCCAAGGCGGAAACGATCACGCCGTACCGCTACTCCATTCTGGCTTTTGCCGTGGCGATGGTAGTGGCGGGCTTCTGGCAGGACCGCAAGGGACCGCGTTTAGTTGCGAGTTTCGGAGGATTTCTACTTGGCACCGGGTGCCTGCTGGCTTCGTTCCTCAGCGATACGGTGATGGGTCTCACCATCGGCTACGGCCTGGTGGCGGGGTTCGGTGTCGGCTTCGCCTACGTCACACCGATCGCGATGTGCATCAAGTGGTTCCCGGACAAGCGCGGGATGATTGTGGGGCTTGCGGTGATGGGCTTCGGCGTGGGCCCGCTGCTGTTCGGGCCACTGCTCGAGTTCCTGCTGGGGAAGGATCCTGCGCAACTGGCCGTCACCATCCCCAGAACATTTTTGATCCTCGCTGGTTTATTCTACGTGGGCGTGATTGGAGCGGCGCAGTTGTACCGGATCCCTCCGCCGGGATGGAAGCCGGCGGGGTGGACGCCGCCCCCGGGCCGCGCCAATCAGATGGACGTGGCGCCGAAGGGCATGCTGGGCACGTGGCAATTCTACGCTTTGTGGATGGTGTACTTCCTGGGCACCAGCGTGGGATTGACGGCGATCGGCGAAGCGAGCCCGCAATTGACGGAGATGGCGAAGACCAGCGCACTGATGTCGCCTGGCGCGGCGCTCGGCATCATGAGCATCTTTAACGGGCTTGGACGTCTCGGCTGGGGCAGCGTGTCCGATCGCTTCGGACGCAAACCGGCGACGCTGGGCATGTGCGCCGTGTCGATCCTGGCCTGCGCGGGTGTGCTGCGCGACGCCACTACGTTCACGCCGCTGCTGGTGGGATTATGCCTGGTTGGGTTTTCCTACGGCGGATACCTGGCGGTGATGCCGTCGTTCACCGCGGATTTTTACGGCGCGAAGAACGTCGGCGCCAACTACGGGATTCTATTCAGCGCGTGGGGGGCGTGCGGATTCCTGGTGCCGGGATACTTCGCGGGGATCATGGATAAGGCTCGTGCTGCCGGCAACCTTGCGGCGGGCTATCAGGAAGTGTATTGGACACTGGCTGCATTGGCGCTGGTGGGCGCGTTGGTTTCGTTAACCGTGCGCCCCCCACAAGCACGCGCGGCTTAGAACGTGAACCGCGCCGCCAACTGCAGAATCCTCGGGTCAGAGGTATTCGACGGAGCGAGGAAGTTCGCCACGGGCGTGAACACCCGCGTCGTGGCGTTGTAGTTGAACGGGGTCAACTGCAGGGCGCTGAAATTAGCGCGATTGAAGGCATTGAACGCTTCCACCATCAGCCGGAGTTTGGCACGTTCTTGATAGATGTGAATGTCGCGCGAGAAGCGGAAATCCACGGAGGCAAAGCCGGGACCTTCGATGGTGTTGCGGCCATAGCCGGGCGAACGATCGGAGAAGCGATTGCCGTCGTTGTTCAGATCGACGTTCGAGCGCGCGCTGAACCAACGCCCCGATTGGACACTGGAGATCGCCGATAGCTGGTAGCCACGGAAGATCGATTTCAGCACCGGGTTCGAGAGATTCTTCGCATAATCGACGTCCCACACGCCGGATAGCACCCAACGGTGCTTGGTGTTGGCATCGCCCGGGCCACGGTCGGCGTTGGGAAGCAGCGTGTCGAAGGCTACCTTGGCATCATCGCCGGCATTGCCGGGGACCACGGAAGTCTGATCGGGCAGCGTGTCGATGACCTTCGACCAGGTGTAGCTGGTCAGCAACTGGAAGCTCTGCGAAAAGCGCTTGCTCAACTGCACGAAGCCGCCGTGATAGATGGAATCGCCGCCGGCATCGAACAGGCTGATGCGCCCGAAGGCAGCGTTCGGCCGGTTGTTGGGACGGCGTTGAATGACTACATTGCCACCGGTGGAGTAGGTGGATGGCGTGTCGACGCCGGGAAAGTGATTGATGTCGCGCGTGCGCGAAAGATGGACGCCGCGAACACCGAGATAGCCCAGCGTGAGCGCGTAGTCGCGGCCAAGCTGCGTTTCCCAGTTGAGGCTCCATTGGTGCGTCTGTGGCTGCACGTAGTCCGGCGCAACCACATAGATGTCAGGTGTGCGGCCCACTGCGGGAGGTGCGGCGAGAATGTTCGGATAGCGTGGAATGATGGCAGCCTGCGCTGGAATGGCCGCGCTCAAAGTGTACGTCTGCACCTGAATTCCGTTCTGCGAATGCGCGGTGCCGATGAGGATGGATGCGGTGCGCGCGTAGAAAATGCCGTAGCCTCCACGCAGCACCATCTTGTCGCCGATTCGGCGGGCGAAGCCGAAGCGCGCGGCGAGGTTGTTCTTGTCGCGATGAATCTTCGATGTATCCAGGCCTGCGCCCAGCAACTGCTGGTTCGGATTCTGCACCGGCGGCTGCGCGTAGGAGAAGAAGTCGTAGCGCACACCGTAGTTGAAGGTGAGCTTATCCGAGGCGCGCCACGTGTCCTGCGCGAAAAAGGCGTATTCCTGCACGTTCGGCTTGGTGAGCGCGCCGTTGGTGTTGGCTCCAGCTAAGCCTTGCGTAAATGCCGATGGCCGTTTGTTCGTCCAGTCCGCCAGCGTGTCAAACACATAGGAGCCGCCGAAGTTGCCGGGGAAGAAATTGTCGATGCGCTCGAAGTTGAGGTCGGCGCCGAACTTGAAGGCATGCTTGCCGCTGTTCCAGGCGAGCGACTCGATGAAGTTGAACTTCTTTGTGTTCGTGTAACGCGGGCTGAAGTTGTTGCGGCCGATGGTGAGCATCGTGGTGCCCGATTGACGGATCTGCGCTTCGGGCGCCGTGGCATTGGCCTCGCCGGGCGCGTTGTCCTTGAGGAAGATGAATCGCGAGTCGAAGACTTTATTCGCGCCAACCACTTTGGTGTACTGCAGCGCGATGTTGTCGGTGTTGTTCTGGCTGTTGCCGGTGTGTTCGCCGGCCGATTGGGCTCCGGCATTTTCGAAGTTCTTGCCGTTGAAGCGGTGAAAGTTGTAGCGCACGTTCAGCGTCTGGGTGGCGCTGGCCATCCAGTCCATTTTGATGGTGTGGATGTTGTTGATGAAGCCGGTGGTGTAAGGAGTCAGATACTGGCGCAGGTCACTCACCGCGGCTTGCGATGCGGCATCTGTGGGGATGGCGATATTCGTGGGGAAGAACACCGGATTGGGAAGCGTGTTGCGCTGCCCGTCGAAATTGTAAAAGAAGAACAGCTTGTTCTTCGCCAGAGGGCCGGAGATGTTCCCGCCAAACTGATTGAAGTGATAGGGCTGCTTCACACGGCCCGCGGCGTTATTGAAGAATGTGTTGGCGTTGAGCCCCTTGTCGCGAAAGAACCAGAAGCCGGTACCGTGAAAATCGTTGCCGCCGCTCTTAGTGACCACGTTGATCACGCCGCCGCCGGCGCGTCCGGTTTCGGCATTGTAGCCGCTGGTGTTCACCTGGAACTCCTGCACGGCTTCCTGGCTGAAGGTATAGGGATTGCGTGTGCCGGCTCGGCCGGAGGATTGGCCGAAGAACAGATTGTTCGAATCGCCGCCATCGACAAGCAGGCTGTTGGCGGTGCCGCGCTGGCCGCCGAAGGAGAGATCGCCGCCGCGCGGATCGCGGACCACGCCGGGAGTAAGCACCGTAAAATCGAGGAAATTGCGTCCGTTGATGGGAAGGTCACGCACGGCCTTCTCATTGACAGCGGTGCTGGTTTGCGAACGCGTCGACTCGATGACAGGCGTTTCCGCGGTGACAGTGACACTTTCCGAAGCCGCGCCGACTTCCAGTTGAATGTCAAGAGTAAGCACTGCGCCGATGGTGAGCGGGATGTTCTGTTTCTTAGCCGTTTTGAAGCCCTGGTATTCCACGGTGAGGTCGTAGCGACCGACCGGCAAGCGCACCATGGTGTAGAGGCCGGCGGCACTGGTGGTGATGATTCGTTCCAATCCCGTGTCGCGATTCTGGGCCGTGACCTTTGCTCCGGCAAGGGCAGCGCCGGAAGAATCCGTCACTGCGCCGTTAAGGGTGGCGCCACCGATTTCTGATTGTGAATAAGCACTGCAACTGAGCAGAATGAGAGAACAAGCGAGGGATGCGAGACTGCGCATTGGCTTAGTGTCGCATACCGGGTTTCTCTATCGATTTCCGCGAAAATAGTCTTATTTCTTCGGCGGCTCAGGCTGCAGAGGCAAGTCCACGGTGATGGGGTGATGGTCCGAGATGCCATCCGGCACCGAGGTATTGAGCGACTCCAAAGTGCGGCCGAAATACGGGGCGAAGTGGAACGGGTGGTTCCCGTCATCGCCGACGGGCTTCACCAGCAACCAGTCGAGCCGCATACGGCCCGCAATGCCTTTCAAATCGCGTTTGAAGCTGTAGGTGGTGGTGAACCCCTTCGCCGCACGTTCATTGGATGCCGAGAGTTTTCCCCCGCGCGCGTTGATGGAGCGCAGGGGATCGCCGGAGTAATCGAACGAAGTGCCGCCAATGAAGCGAAACTTCTCCATTGTGTCGAACAGTGCGGCCTCTTTATTCGGAGCGACAAACGGCACGTGGGTCGCCGAGGGGTCGTGGTAGTTTTTGAAATAATTCCCCGGGACGGAGAACATTTTTGGAATGGCCACGGGGCTAAACCAGGTGATGGCTTGCCCCGCCCAAAACTCGGGGTTGCGTACGCGCTTCTTCACCTCACGCCAGACCGATGTGGGAGCACCATCGGCGCCGGTGGTATTCAAGTCGCCGCCCATCACGATGGGATGCTTCACGCGCTCCAGTTCCTTCAGCAGTTGATCCATCTGCTCCACGCGGCAATCAGGGCGGCACTTGTTTTCCAAGTGTGCCGCCACGATGGTTACGGTCTTGGTTGGGGAATCGGGCACGGCGATATCGGCGATGAGAGCCATGCGCCCGCCGCGTCGCACCTCGCGGCCAATGCGCTCCAGAAAGACTTTGTCGGCGGCCAGGCGGCGGCCTTTCTCCAGTTTGCTGAGCTCTTCTTTTTCACTGGCGTACCAGTCGTAGCAAACCTTGAACCGCAGGCTGCGCGCGGCTGTGATGGGATAGCGGCTGAGGATCGCTGTTCCGTGCATGCCTTTGTAACGCCCACGGTCGACGGTCATATCCTTCTTGAACTGCTCGCGGCTCTTCTCGTCGGGGTCCACCAGTTCTTCCGTACCGAGGTAGATGGAATCCACTTCCAGGAACTCGACTCCGTAGGCGTAGTTCATGCCGAGCGCCGCAGCCAGTTCCTTGGCCACATCGCGATACTCCGTGCGCGTCATGCCGTAATCGACTTCATTGAGGATGAGAACATCGCTCTCTTTCATGTAGACCGATTGCTGCTTGGCTTCGAGCAACTGCGGAGTGACTTCCTTCTGCTTCGCCATGAAGGCCTTTTCGAAAGCATCGGGGTCAGTGAAGGCGAGACGGATCAAATCGAAATTCGAGCCGCGCTCAATGTTCCACTCGGTGACACGCAGCGCGGGTCCGATGGTGACCACGTTCGGCCGGTGGGGCGGCACCTGCGCCAGGTGCGCGGCGTTGCCGATGAACGGCGTGGTGAGCAGCGTGTCGACCTTCTTTTTGAGGGCTTCGTCCGGCTCCTTCTCATTGAGGAGCACCAACTCGTCGAAAGTGAGCAATTCGGGACCTGTAGTGTGGCCGGCATCCTGCCCATGAAGCGCGGCGAGTAGCAACAACAGGAGGTTCATGGCTTCAATAGCAGTTTGCCCGCGGAGACGCGGCCGGCAAGATCGATGTGCGCCGGCGCTGCCTGTTCGAACGGATAAACCTGGTGCACCTTGGTCTGCAAGCTACCGGAAGCGAGCCAGCGCAAAACGTCGCCGGCACGCCACAGCAGTTCTTCGCGATTGGCGCAGTAACTGGCCAGCGTGGGCCGGGTGAGATACAACGAACCCTTCGTGCTGAGGATGAGCGGCTGAATGGCGGGCACGGCTCCTGAGGCGTTGCCGAAGCTGACCATCATGCCGCGCGGTTTGAGCGAACCGAGGCTCTTTTCCCAGGTGGCCGCGCCAACAGAATCGTACACCACATCGACGCCAACGCCGTTGGTCAGGCGCCGTGTCTCGGCTTCGAAATCCTGTTCGCTGTAAACGATCACCTCATCGGCGCCGACGGCTTTGGCTCTCGCCGCCTTTTCCGAATTGCCGGCGGTGGCAATAACACGCGCGCCGCGCATCTTCGCCATCTGCACCAGCAGAGCGCCGGTGCCTCCCGCAGCGGCGTGAATGAGGGCGGTGTGTTGCTTCTCCAAGGGGAAGGTGGAATGGCTCAGGTAATGCGCGGTCATGCCTTGCAGCATCACCGACGCGGCGGTTTCGAGCGTGACACCTTCCGGCACCTTCACCAGCGTGGCTGAGGGAACCACGGCGTATTCGGCATAGGAGCCGCGACTCATCGCATAGGCAACGCGATCGCCGACGGCCACTTCAGTGACATCAGGTCCGACGGCTTCCACCACTCCCGCGGCTTCCATGCCCAAAGTAAATGGCGCATCGGCTTTGTACAATCCGGTGCGGAAATAGATGTCGATGAAATTGACACCGGAAGTGTCGATCTTCACCAGTGCCTGTTTCGATCCTGGCGTTGGGACGTCAATCTGGTCCACGCGCATTTGCTCCGGACCGCCAACCTCATGCACTCGAATCGCTCTCATGTTCGGACCTTTCTTCTTAGGTGTACTGCCGCCGCAAATAACATCAGATAACACAGCGTGAAGGGGAACAGCACGACACGGGTGACCGTGGTCACGGCGTCAGCGCCGGTGAGCCCCACACGGAACAGGGCGAAATGCAGCATGATCCGCCAGTTGCTGTAATCGAACCAGTAGTAATCGCCGTTTTCGTTGAGCACGAAAACCTTGGCCGGGATCTGGAACGCGAGCCACCATTTCCATTTCGTCATCACCGGCTCGCCGGAACAAATGATGCCCACTGTGTTGTAGCCGGCGGCTTGCAGCTCTCGCAGTAATCGCTTGCGGGATGCGCCGTCGGGGTACTCCCACACGCGGTAGATCTTCGAACCAGCGGGCAGGCGCGCCGGCTCACCGTTGAAGCAGGTGACGACATCCACCTTCAGCTTTTCGCCATACGCTTCCACGAGGCCGGGGATCAGGTTGTCGAGGATGTAGCGTGAGCCGCTTTCCACCAGCAACAGGCGTTCGATCGACGGGATATGGCGTGAGAAAAACTGGCGCATCGGCAGGACGTTCTTCAATTATCGCACCGGCCGGGCCTTGCGCTCAGCGAGAATCGGCGCTAGGTGTCGGGATAGGAGGTGACTGAAATGTTGCGTCAAGTCGCTCTCTTTTGTATCTGGCTGATGATCTGGCCACTGCAGGCGAGTCAGAGCACCAAACCAAACCTGAAGGAGCAGGTTGTGCTCATGAACTCCGGAAGCGTGATTGAAGTGGTGCTGAAGAACAAAGAAAAACTTCGCGGCCGGATCGGAACCGTAACAGACACCGGCTTTGATGTCCAGTATGTGGTGAAAGACCGGGCCACGACACGAACAGTGCCCTTCGACGAAGTGAAGAAGGTGAAACAGCAGCACGATGAGGGAATGGGCCTGGGCACGAAGATAGCCATTGGCGTACTGGCAGGGCTGGGTGTCGTGCTGTTGATTTCGCTGATCGCGGTCGCCGCCGGTGGCGGATTCGACAGTTAGCCGCGGAAGAACAGGCGCTCGGAATTGCGCGTGAGCAACCACTGTCTGTCGTCGTTATTGAGAAACGGCAAGCCTTGGCGGATGAGGTCTACGGAGGCTTGATAGTTGTGCGGCGCGCGTGTCTGATAGGGCGCATCGCTGCCCCACAGCAAGCGCCGCGGTCCGTAGGTTTCGAACACCTGCCGGATCATGGGAGCGAGGTCCGTGTAGGGCGCCTGCTTCTTGCCCAATGCATAAAACGCCGACACCTTCACGTGCACGCGCGGATACTTCGCGAGTCCACACAAAGCTCGCACCTCGGCATCGACGATGGTTCCGGTAGCGCCAACGCGGCCCAGATGATCCACCGCCACCAGCGTGTCCCTGTGCCGCTCACACATTGCGGCCACCCACGGAAAGGCCTCCGGATTGATCAACGGGCAGATGGTCATCTTACGTTTGGCGGCGATGGTCCACAGGCGATTCATGCCGGCCCATTCGGTCCACGGTTGCTCTTTGCGCGCGGAGATGCGGAAGCCGCGCACGTGCTGTTTGTAGAGCGCGGCGATGGTTGCGTCGAGATCCGGCGCGTCTACATCCACAATCGCCACCGCGGAGAACACTCCGGGATACGCTTTCACCGCGGCCAGCATGTGGGAATTGTCGAACTTGCTGCCGCCGGGCTGGATGATGACGGTGCGCGTTACACCGGCCGCGCGGGCAATCGCCAGATGCTGTTCCGCCGTGTAATCGGGGAAGACGTGAATATGCGCGTCGATCGTCATAGACTGGTGGGACCACCATCATGACACCGTTGCTGTTGCTTCTGCTGGCCCCGCTCGGGGCATTGGAACGCCCCGGCGTGGAATACAAGATCTACCAGTTCCCCGCGAACCAGATTCCCCGCATCGACGGCAAAGCGGATGATTGGGCCATGGTGCCGCAGGCGTACAACATCGGCATCGATCAGTTGAAGGAGACAGTAAAGGGGCTCGGCTTCAAGTTCGACAAGAAGGATCTCGATGTGAACGTCAAGGTGGGTTGGGTGAAGGGACTCAACCGGCTCTACTTCCTCTACGAGGCCTATGACGATTATTGGGATTTCCGCCGTGCCGACCGGCACAACGACATCTTTGAGGTTGTGGTGGATGGCGATTTGTCGGGCGGGCCGTTGATCGCGGGAATGCATCCGAATACAGGCATCGATAAGGGTGACGCGTTCTTCAATTTCCACGGAGTGCATGCGCAGAACTATCACATCTTCACGCCCGCACCCGATCGCGACTGGGTCTTTGTTTGGGGCGCACAGCCGTGGCTCAAGCGCCTGCCTTACGCCAACGCCGCTTATCAATACAACTTCCGTCACGGCGAAAGTGGGAAGTTGACGCTGGAATTTTTCATCACTCCTTTTGATTACGCGCCTTACGATGGCCCGTCGCGCGCGGTGGAGTCGCAGCTCACGGAGAACAAGATTATTGGGCTCTCGTGGGCGGTGCTCGATTACGACAATGTGGATGCGAAGGACTACGACGGCTTCTGGAATCTTTCCCACAAGACGACGATGTTCGGCAATGCCAGCGATCTGGTGGCCTTCCGGCTCATGCCATTGGAGCAGCGGAAGGCATTGCAAGCCGCGTGGAGTTTCCGCGTCATCGACATGAACCGACGGCTGGTGGCCTTTCAGGACGAATCGGAAGGCCGCGTGGAGCGCTGGTTGTGGACGTTCGGCGATGGCGCGACATCCACGGAGCAGCATCCGCAACACGTGTACAAGGAAGCCGGTGAGTACGTCATCACGCTGGAAGTGGAAGGGCCGCAGGGCAAATCCCGCTGGACGAAAGTACGCGACGTCGTGCTGCGGTGATAGCATAAATCGCATGTGCCCTCGCACTTTGTCCCGACGCGCTTTTCTCGCCGCCGCAGCCGCGGTGCGCTTGTCCGCTGCTCCCGCAGTGAAGGAAATCCGCCGTGGCGGAATGGTGTACCGGCAACTCGGGCAGACGGATTTGTATGTGTCGCTGCTCTCGTTCGGGTCGCACACGGACCCGAGATACAAGAAGAAAGTGGAGCAAGGCAATGTGCTGCAGGAAGAGGGCCAGCAGCAGCGCGACCGCTTGATTGCGAAAGCGCTCGATCGCGGCGTGAACATGGTCGACACGTATGAGAACGAAGGCCAGTGGGAACCTGTGTCGAAGTTGGTGAAATCGCGCCGGAACAAGGTGCTGGTTTCGCTCTGCCGCCAGTGGCCGATGTTCGTCGGTGAAAATATCGACCGCGCGGCTAAGATGTATGGGCACGTCGATCTTTACCGCATCTATCTTGGCGAAGGCGACAATGTGGACGCGAAGGCCATCGCGGATTGGGATGTGCTGCGCAAAGCGAAGGAAGCGGGCAAAGTGCGCGCCATCGGCATTTCCACGCATGATGAACGAATCATGCTGAGCGCGTTGCGCGAGTTCGAGGGGCTTGATTACGTCATGTTCCCTTACAACTTCATTCATGCGCGCGCCGATTACTCACAGTTCCTGCCGGAGGCCATTGAGCGCAAAGTGGGCCTCATCGCGATCAAGCCTTTGGCCGCCGGCTCCATCGTGCGGCTTGATCCGAGCGTGCCGCAGACCACGCAACCGGAGCGCGATTTCGTGCAGCTCTATCAGGCGAAGTACAGGCCACTGCTGCCTTCCGTGGTGGCCGATCTCACCAAGAGCTTGAAGCGGCTGCCCGATGAATCGCTGTGCCAGGCGGCGCTGCGCTTCATCTATTCCAACAAACATTTCGCCGCGGCCATGCCCGGCATGTTCGAAGAATCGACGTTTGAAGACAACTACGCGGGGCTCACCCGGCATCTGGAATTGAGCCGCGACGAGCATGCCGCGCTCGACGCTGCCGGCCGTCTGGCCGCCTCTTCCGCCGGACAATGGCTGCCGCGGCATTATCAATGGCTCGACAAAAATTGGCGTTCCTGATCTTTTTCTTTCTTCCGCTGTTGGCAGTGGCGCAGCAGACGGCGCTGCAACAGGCTGGTGTCTGTTCGCGCTGCCACGTGGCGCAGGTGCTGGAATGGTCGGCATCAAAGCACACCGCGGCGGCGATTGCCTGTCAGAATTGCCATGGCCGCAGCGAAGGCCACGTGGTAAACGAACGCAACCAGGTGAAGCCGGACCGGTTGCCGCAGAATCAAGCCATCGCTCCGTTTTGTGCATCGTGCCACAATGCCGGCTGCCCGAAGACCGGGCAGAAGGTGAATTGCCAGAGCTGCCATCATGTGCACGCTTTGTCGAATCCCAATGACCAGCGCATGCGCCCGGCCGAATCGCCGGAAGCGAAGACCTTCGCCGAGTACCGCCGGGTTATGGATCAGGCGGAAGGGCATGTCTCGCGCGGGCAGTGGGGGCAGGCTCGCGATGCATTGCAGGCAGCGATGAAATTGCGTCCAGGTGATGCGCGCGCGACGGCGCGAATGCGCATGGTGACGCGCCGGTTGAACCCCGTCATCCGAGGGTTCGCGGCAATCGGCAACGAATTCGATCCCGCCTCCGGGCTGCCGCTGCGGGTGCGCGTTGATGGTTTCGACATGGAGATGAGGCTGATGACGGCGGGCGATTTCGACATGGGGTCAGAGCGGCTTCCTAAGTCGCAGCCGGTTCATTCCGTGCGGATCGAGCCGTTCTACATTGCGGTAAACGAACTGACGCAGAAACTGTGGAGTGCACTCAGCGCGGAGAATCCGAGCATCCACAAGGGCGATGCACTGCCTGTTCACAACGTCTCCTGGGATGACGCGCAGCAAGCCATCGCGAAGCTGAATGCGAAGATCGCCGGCGCAGGATTCCGGCTGCCCACGGAAGCCGAGTGGGAATCCGCCGCGCGCGGCGACACCCCGTCCACAGCCAACGCATGGTTTCGCGACAACAGCGCCATCGCTACACAAGGCGCTTTCCGAGAGTCCAATGCTTACGCGCCGCGCCCTGTTGGGACAAGGCAACCGAACGCGCGGGGGCTTTACGATCTGACGGGCAACATAGCGGAATGGTGTTCGTCTCTGTATCAACCCTACCCCTATGACGCGCGTGACGGGCGGGAATCCAGGGGACCTGGTCTGCGTGTGATTCGTGGCGGTGCGTACACGGACGGTCTGGACGCGCTCGATCCCGCGGCGCGCCACGCGGATCGGCCCAATCGCCGGATTCCGTGGAATGGCGTGCGCCTCGCACGCACCGTGGAGTAATCGCATGAGTCTCTCCCGCCGCGCCTGTCTCGCGGCCCTTGCTGTTCCGGCGCCGGCCACGCCTTCCGCGAACTTCACCTTCGTTCACGTCACTGACCTGCACATCCAACCCGAACTGCGCGCCACCGACGGAGTGAAGCAGTGCTTCGCCGCGATCAACAAAGTGCGTCCCGATTTCGTAATCGCGGGCGGCGACCTGGTGTTCGATGCATTGGCGGTGGGCCATGAACGCGCGCGCCTGCTGTTCGATCTGTATCGCGACACCGCAAAGCGTATCGAAGCGCCGCTGCACAACACCATCGGCAACCACGATGTCTTTGGGCTCTACGAAAAGAGCGGCGTCGCCACCACGCATGCGGCTTACGGCAAGCGCATGTACGAAGAATTGATCGGCCCGCGCTATTACTCATTCGATTTCGGCGGCTGGCATTTCGTCGTGCTCGATTCGATCGGCCTCACACCGAATCGCACGTACATTGGCCACATCGACGAGGAGCAGATCGCATGGCTTGAGAGCGACCTGCGCAAGGCAGGAACCACGACACCGATCGTTGCCGTAACACATGTGCCGCTCTCCACTGGGTTCCTACAATGGATGACGCCGAAGCACGATGCCACCATGATCGTGGTGCAGAATGCCGCCCCCGTGCTGGAGCTGCTGCATCAGTACAACGTGAAAGCTGTACTGCAGGGGCACACGCACATCTGCGAAACGCTGGAGTATCGCGGCTGCCAGTACATCACGTCGGGTTCGGTGTGCGGGCAGTCGTGGCGCGGGCCGAAGCTCGGTGTTCACAAGGAAGGCTTCGGCATTCTCACCGTGCGCAATGGTGTGCTTTCCTACCGCTATCAACCCTATGGGTTCCAGGCTGTTTGATACGCTGAACCAATGAACCGGCGTACTTTCCTTGCTTCTACTACTGCCCTTGCAGCCGCGGCGCAATCCGCGGCCCCGAAAAAGATCGCAGCCATCATCACCGAATACCGTCCGAACTCGCATGCCGATGTCATCGTGGGCAAGTATCTGGAAGGCTTCAATCAGGACGCGCGGCCTCCTTATCCAGCGAACAAAGTGGTGTCGATGTTCACCGAGCAGGTGCCGAAGGCCGACATGAGCCGCGAGATGTCGCGCAAGTACAATGTGCCGATCCATCGCACTGTGTACGATGCTCTGACGCTCGGCACATCGCGCCTGGCTGTGGATGGCGTGCTGCTCATCGGCGAGCACGGCGATTACCCATCAAACGACAAGGAACAGAAACTCTATCCGCGCTATGACATGTTCCTCAAGATCACCGATGTGTTCCGCGAGACCGGGCGCAGCGTGCCGGTGTTCAACGACAAACATCTTTCGTGGAACTGGCGGCAGGCCAAGCGCATGGTGGACATTTCGAAGGAGCTGAAGTTCCCCATGCTCGCGGGTTCGTCCGCGCCCGTTGCGTGGCGCATTCCGGCGGTGGACGCGCCCGTTGGCGCAGAACAATCGCATGCCGTGGCGATCTCTTACAGCGGCCTCGATATTTATGGCTTCCACGTGCTGGAGTCGCTGCAGTGCCTCACGGAGCGGCGTAAGGGCGGAGAAACAGGCGTGCGCTCCGTGCAATGCCTGGAACGCGATGATTGCTGGCGCTTCGTCGATCAGAACGGCTGGGTGAAGCGGCTCTTTGAAAAATCGCTGACGCACAGCAAGACGCGGAAGCCTGGCGATCCGAAGCAACTGGTGAAGTCACCGGCTGTGTTTGTCATCGACTATAACGATGGACTGAAAGCCGCGGCATTTCTGCTCACGGGGCTGGTGGAAGATTTCACCGCGGCCGTCGATGTGAAGGGTCAGGCCGAGCCCGTCTCCATGCTGATGCACCTGCAACCGGGGAAGCCGCATCATCACTTCGGCTGCCTGGTGAAGAACATCGAGATCATGTTTTCCACCGGCAAGCCGCCGTATCCGGTGGAGCGCACGATGCTCACCAGCGGTATCCTCGACTTCGCCCTGGAATCGCGCATCCAGGGGCACAAGAAACTGGATACGCCGGAACTGGCGAAGGTACGTTATCAGCGGGCAAACGCTTCGCACTTCTGCCCGAAGGGTTGGGGGCCGGACGGCAAGCGCCTCGACTAGTCGCCAGCGCCGGCGCGTCCGCCTTCCATCGGCAATGTCCACGCGGGTCCGGGTGCGCCTTTCGCTTCCTTCACCAATTCGCCGCAGCGTCGACGGAGCGTGTCCAGCACCGCGCGGCGCGAACCCGCGAGGTTGTCTTTTTCTTGCGGGTCTTCGCGCAGGTGGAACAGCTCTTCATGCACGGGCTGTTCCCCGCGGATGGAAGCCTCCAGCGTGTCCGCATAGGGATACGCGGTCTTGCTGCCTTCGGGGAATCGACGGAAATAGCGCACATACTTCCAATCGTGGTTGCGCACGCATTCCACCCGCGGATACTCCTGATCGGTGAACAGGTTTTCGCAGAACACGTCTTTGCGCCACCCGGAAGCGTCGCCGCGCAGCAGCCCAGCCATGCTGCGGCCCTGCATCGACGGCGGCACCCGTTCGCCGCACAGCGACAGGATGGTCGGGCCCACGTCGGCGGGAACGACAAAGTCGCGTGATTCACGCGCCTGCTTCGGTAGTCGAGGATCGTAGACGATCATCGGTATATGAATCGATTCCTCATAGAGCAGCGCCTTGCCGCCCAGCCCATGTTCGCCATGAAACAGCCCGTGATCGGAGGCAAACACAATCACCGTGTTTTGTTCCAGCCCAAGCCGGCGCAGTTGGTCCACCAGCGCGCCTACTACATTGTCGATTCCCGTCACCGTCTGGCAGGTGCGGATCTGCATTTCACGCATCGTTTCCGGTGTTTTCACGTAGCTGTAAGAAGGAATGAACTCGCCGCTGTATACCGCGCGCGGAATCTTGGCGCGCATCGCGGCATCCTTCGCCGACACGTACGTCGCGGGCAGCTTTAATTCGCCGGCGCGGTCTCGATACGCGGTGCGATACAACTCCGGGTCGGATGGCAATAGCCGCATCGAATTGGTGCTGGCCGAATGGGGCAGGTTGAAACAGAGGGACAATGCGAACGGAGTCCCGCCAGGCCGGCGCTTCAGGAACTCGCTGGCCGCCAGAAACTGATCGCCGGGGGTGAGGAAGTTCGCAGCGCCTTCCAGCAGCACTTCCGGCTGCGTGGTTGCTTTCGCGTTGCGATACACGGGGTGGCGGTCTTTCGGATAGAACTGAATGTGCCCGTGGTTGCCGTACCAGTAGTCGAACTGGCGCTCCATATGGCCGCTCGCGTAGCCGCCCAGTCCGATGGGCGTATGATTCTTTCCGACATAGCCAGTGAAGTAGCCGGCCTTGCGCAGCAGCGAAGGATAGGACAACGCGAACGCATCGGGATGCACGGAAGATTGGGAATTGAAATTGACACCGTGCTTGCGCTCCCACTGGCCCAGCAGGTAACAGGTGCGGCTGGGTGTACAAATCGGGCTGGTGGCGAACGCATTGCGGAACAGCGTGCCACGCGCGGCCAGCGCATCGATGTGCGGCGTCTTCACCACCGGGTGGCCCATGCAGCCCAGATAGTCCGACCGATGATCGTCGGTGAGCACGAACAGCACATTTGGTTTGCTGCCGCTCATTGCAGCAGCGGCGGCGGCTCCTAGAAACGTTCTTCGTAACATAAGCAACCCATCACCATATCATCGGCCGCGCCGCCTTCACCGAACTTTCGCCGGAAGTTCACGAAATCGTAAGGAGTAATGAAGACACTCAAAGCAGATGAGCGCACCCATGACGCAACAAAGCATCCTGTCGTTCATTGAGAGCCGCGACATGCGCATCATGCAGCGCGTGCATCGGTGGAAAGCGCCGTTGTGGATCCGCCAATGGATGCTCTGCGCGACGCGCGGGGGGGACGGTTGGCTGTGGTACATCATCGGCACAGCGATCCTGGTCTTCGGAGGCCCCCCCGGGCGTCACGCGGTGGCCGAATCTTCCTTTGCCGCCACCATCGGCATTTTTCTCTTCCTCTGGTTGAAGCGAACCACGGGCCGCAGACGCCCCTGCGCGATTGAGCCACACTGCTGGGCTTCGCTGTTGCCGCCGGATCAGTTTTCGTTCCCCTCGGGGCATACGATTACGGCGTTCGCGGTGAGCCTCCCGCTGATGATTCACTTTCCGGAACTCGCTCCGCCGCTGCTGTTCTGCGCACTGAGCGTTGCCATTTCGCGCATCCTGCTGGGCATGCACTTCTTGAGCGATGTGGTGGCGGGAGCGCTGCTGGGCGCGCTGCTCGGCTACAGCGCGCACTCCCTGGTTGCCTGATGTTTCTACTCCCGCAGCGCCTTCACGGTCTTCCTGCGGCGGTGCACAAGCCGCTGGCGAGATTGCTGCAATTGGACAAGCTGCAACTGATCTCGGAATCGGCAGCGGCCGGCGCCGGCAATGCCTGCCAGTATTCAACGGAAATGCTGGCACAACTGGGCGTCGACCTGGTGGTGGACCCCAAGGATCAGGCGCGCATCCCCACGAGCGCCGCGGCCGTCATCGTCGCCAATCATCCATTCGGATTGCTGGAAGGGCTTGCGCTAAGCATCGTGCTGGGCAAGGTGCGGGAGGATTATCGCTTCCTCGCCAATGACGCACTTTGCTCCGTGGCGCCGGTGCGCGACCGCGTGATCGCCGTGGATGTGCAGGCCGGGAGACAAGGCGGACAGCGAAACGCCCGCGCCTATCGTGAGGCGATGCGCTGGCTGAAGAAAGGCGGCCTGCTTGCTGTCTTCCCGGGCGGCGAGGTTTCGAGTTGGACTTGGCAGAGCCGCCGCATTGCCGATCCGGAATGGAAGGACAGTGCGGCAAGGCTCATCACGCAGAGCGGCGCATGCGCTGTTCCGGTGTACTTTCAGGGTGGGAATAGCCTGCTGTTCCATCTCGCCGGAGTGATCCACCCCTCCATCCGTACGGCACGTCTGCCAGCGGAACTGCTGGCCAAACGCGGATTCCCGGTCAGCCTGCGCATCGGCAATCCGATCAGCGCGCAGGAACTCACTGAGGTTGGTGAGGCGCCGCATCAGATCGAGCATCTCCGGCTGCGCACTTATTCGCTGGCATATCGCAACACGGCGGCCCCCGCGGTGGCGCCGCCGGCGGCGCAAACCATCCGAGAAACTCGCGCCATTTGCGCTGAGGTGGCCGCACTCGCGTCCAGCCGGCTCGATTCCATTGGCGATTTCGAAGTGTACTGCGCACGTCCCCGCGCCATCCCCGCCGTGCTCACTGAGATCGGCAGGCTGCGCGAAGCGACATTCCGGGAGGCGGGCGAAGGCACCGGCCGGTCGAGTGACCTCGACAGTTTCGACGCCTATTACGATCACCTCTTCGTGTGGAATAAGCGAGCCAAAGCGGTGGCCGGTGCGTATCGACTGGCGCCCACCGATCCCATTTTGCGCCGCTTTGGCGAAATGGGGCTCTACACCTCATCGCTGTTTCAATTCCTGCCGCGGTTCTTTGAACAACTCGGGCCGGCACTGGAACTGGGCCGGTCATTCATCCGGCCGGAGTATCAGCGCGACTTCGCTCCGCTCTATTTGCTGTGGCGCGGCATTGCGCGCTACCTGGAAGGGCGCCCCGAAATCCGGATGCTGTTCGGAGCAGTCAGTGTTTCCAATCGCTATTCCGAGGCATCGCGCCAACTGCTGGCTGAGTTCGTCAATTGCCGCGCTCCACACCCCCTCGCAGGTTATGTCCGTCCACGCAATCCCTTTCGCCCCACCCTCGCCGGCGTCACTGAGTTGCGGCGCCTGGCCCATTCCACACGCTCACTGGATGGGCTCTCGCGCATCCTTCGCGATCTCGATCCGGCCCAGGACAGCGTGCCTGTGCTGTTGCGCCAATATGAAAAACTGGGCGGCGCCGTTCTCGCCCTTAACGTCGACGAAAACTTCTCCGAAGTGCTCGATTGCCTGCTGCTGGTGGACCTGAATCAGGCATCTCATCCTTTACTGCGGCGTTTGTTCCGGAGGGAACCATGAAATGCGATCTCCATGTACACACCGTTCATTCCGGCATGTGCACCGTGCCCGTGCTGCGACACGTTTGCCGCGAAAGCTACACCGATCCCGATGAGTTGTACGAGACGCTGAAGCGCCGGGGCATGGATCTGGTGACGGTCACCGATCACGATTCCATCGATGCCGCTGAGCGTTTGCGCCGCCACGCGGATTTCTTCCTGAGCGAGGAGGTCACCTGCACGCTGCCCTCGGGCAACGAGATTCACCTGGGTGTCTATGGCATCGAAGAACGTGATCATCTGGCGCTGCAGCAACGCCGCGATGACTTCTACGCATTGATCGCCTACCTGCGTGAGCGCAGCCTGTTTGCGAGCGTCAATCACGCCTTCAGCGCATTGACTGGTCCTCGCAGCCTGGCGGATTTCGCTTTGTTCGAAGAAATGGGGCTGGCACTGGAAACGCGCAACGGGGCGATTCCGGAGATCTGCAATGAGGCCGCGTCCGCGTTTGCGGCCGGCCTCCCGATCTGTGCCGGCAGCGATGCACACACCCTGCACAACGCCGGGCTGGTTTGGACCGAAGCCCGCGCGAGCCAAAACGCGAGTGAGTTTCTGGAAGCCCTGAAGCAGCGCTGTGTCTCGATTGGCGGCGCGCATGGCTCGTATTGGAAGCTGACGCGCGATGTTCTCTCCATCGGCGTCTCCGCGATGGTGGACAATCCGCTGTTGACCTTATCGTTACCGCTGCTCGCGTTTGCTCCCGCGGTGACGCTTGCGAACTTCGCCAAGGAGCATGCGTTTGCCTCGCAGTGGACGCGCCGGTGGGTGCCCGAGGACCCACGTGTGCGCAACCTCGCCTGAAGCTTATATAATCGCGGCAATCATGTCCCAGTTGATTGCCCTTCTGCTTCTCACCAGCGGCCTCTTCGCACAGACCACATCCACGGAGATCAGCGGAACCGTCAGCGATTCCACCGGCGCCGTGATTCCTGGAGCCCGCGTCACGCTGCACCGCCTCGCCACGGGCGAACGCCGCGCGGCAACCACATCCAACACGGGCGCCTATGCATTTCCGTTGATCGAAATCGGCGACTACACGGTCACGGCGGAGATGACCGGATTCCAACGCCAGGAAATGACAGGTATCCGTCTCCAACTGCAGCAGAAGCTTCGCATCGACTTCACATTGAACGTCGGCGAAACGCAGGAAAAGATCGAAGTCGTCAGCTCCGCCGTGCAGCTCAAAACCGAGGATGCATCCGTCGGCCAGGTGATCGACAACAAGCGCGTCGTGGAACTGCCATTAAATGGCCGCAACATCGCCACGCTCGCCGTGCTCACGCCAGGCGTGCAGTTCGGCTTGCGCCAGGGGCTCGATGGATCGCAAGGCAGTCCGGTGCCCGGACGCAGCGTCGCGCTCACCGCCAATGGGCAGCGCGAGAACAACCAGCAGATTTCGCTCGATGGCGTTACCGCCGCCAATTCGCGCGTCAACGTGATGATCTTCACTCCGTCCATCGACGCGATTGAAGAGTTCAAAGTACAGACCAGTTCCTACTCCGCCGAATACGGGCAGAATAACGGCGCAGTGGTGCAGATCGCGCTCAAATCGGGCACGAATCAATTTCACGGGGCCTTCTTCGAATTCCTGCGCAACGACGTGCTGGCCGCCAAGGACTACTTCCTCAACTTCCAACTGCCCGCCGGCACGCGCCCTTCAGAGAAAAACCGGCTGCGGCGAAATCAATTCGGAGTCTTTCTGAGCGGCCCCGTGCTGCTTCCGAAGCTCTATCGCGGTAAGGACCGCACCTTCTGGAGCTTCAACTACGAAGGATTGCGACAGACGGTAGAGACCGTACGCGAAGGCTTCTTCTTTCCCGAAGAGTTCCGCCGCGGCGATTATTCGCAGTTGCTGACTCCGCTCCTCCGTGATGGCCGCCCGATTCGCGCGCCGATCATCATCCACGATCCGCTCACCGGCGAGCCCTTCCGCGATGGCACAGGCCGCATCACGAACATCATTCCGGCAAGCCGTATCAATCGCAGTGCGCAGAACTACCTCAACGCCTACATGCCGCTGCCGCAGTTCCGGCAGGATGACATTCTCGAAGCCAATGTGCGCGCTCCCGTGGCGAGCAACGTCGATTCGAACCAGGTGTTCTTCCGCATCGATCACACCTTCAGTGAGAAGGACAAGGCTTTCTTCCGCTTCGCGCGCGACCGTTCCACCATCTTCACCGGCAACCTGAATCCGAACTTCACGGTGGATGGCGCGGCGCCTTCGCTCAATCTGGCCTTCCAGGAAATCCATCTCTTCAGCAGCCGCACGTTGAACGAGTTCCGCTTCGGCACCAACTGGGCCGATTGGGATTTCGCCAATCCGCGCACGGGGACGAACTTCGATCTCAACTCGCTCGGCATCGGCACGTACACGGTGATCACCGACAAGAACCGCGCGTTGAAGGGCGATGAAATCGGATTGCCGAACACGGGCGTGCTGCCCGGCGATGGCGACGTATCGGGAAACAGCTACAACTCCGACCGCATCTGGCAATTCGCCGACAACATCTCTCACACCAAGGGCAATCACGGATTCAAGGGCGGCTTTGAGTTGCGCGCCACCAGTGTCGGCATACGCGCCTCAAACAATCCGCGCGGGGTTCTCAATTGCTGCCCCGGCGGCTACAACCTGGCGGGCTGGCTGATGGGGTATCTCAACGGCTCCACATCGCCTGAAGGCAAACCGCTACGCACGCCGCAGAACACACGCATCAGCGCCTACTTCCTGGACAACTGGAAGGCGACGCGCAAGCTGACATTGAACATCGGCCTGCGTTGGGACTACTTCACCATTCCCTACGATCAGGATGGCGTGCTGCGCAATCTGCGGTTGGATATTCTCACCACGGCGCCCGACGGCCGCAAACTGCCGACGCTGGTGCCCGCCCCGGGGGTTTCCGATTTTCCGCTCGCTAATTCCGACAACCGCTACTTCATGCCGCGCATCGGCCTGGCGTATAAGGCCACCGATAAGTGGGTGATCCGCTCCGGCTTCGGCTGGTTTGCCAACGCGCAGCAACTCGACAACTACCAGATTCTCGGCCGCCAGCCTCCTTATGGCGCGGCGCTCAACTACAACCAGGTGACCGACGTCGCGCAGGTGATTCCGTACAGCTACGCAGGGCAGAACTACAACATCCAGACACGCCGTATTCGTGCGGGCACGCCAGTGATCACGCTGGACAACGTCTTTCCGGCGGGTTCCGGATCTTCGCCGGCGCGCGTGAATCTGATCTCGCTGATTCCGGACAATCGCAACTCCAATCACTGGCAATGGAGCCTCGATGTGCAGCGCGTACTGCCGATGCAGACCTTCGTCACAGTGAGTTACATCGGCAGCAAGACCAGCCATCTCGACAACAATCTCTCCAATTTCAATTCGCCCGATCCTTCGCCGAACACCGACGTCAACGCACGCCGTCCGTGGCAGGCCTACATGAGTGTGGGCGAAGGAGACCGTCCTTTCGGGCTGGGCGAAATTCGCTACCTGGACAGCTACGCCAACGGCAGTTATCAGGGCTTGCAGACCAGCGTGGAGAAGCGCTACTCGCATGGCTTGGTGGCTGGCCTCAGCTACACCTACAGCAAGGCTCTCGGCGAAGGCTATGAACGGAACGGCGGCTACACCTACCAGGATCCGCGCAACCGCCGTGCCGATCGCATGCGCTATCCCTTCGATGTGACGCACAATGCCGTGCTGCACTATGTCTACGAGATGCCGTTTCTCAATCGCTTCCGGGGCGTGGCCGGCGCGTTTCTGGCAGGCTGGCAGACGAATGGGATTCTGACGCTACGCACCGGCTTCCCGTTCGGCGTGGCCGGAGGCAATCTGAACACGGGCGCGGCCACACGGCCCGATCGTGTTTCGGACGGGCGCCTTTTCGACGAAGCAACGCGCGCCCGCTGGTACGATGCGACGGCTTTCCGCCGCACGGACTGCAACATTCCAAACCGGCTCGATCTGTGCCACTACGGCAACTCGGCGCAATCGCCGCTGGTCTCGCCGGGCCAGCGCGTCATCGACCTCTCGCTTTATAAGAACTGGAAAATGCCGTTCCTGGGTGATACGAGCAGATTGCAATTCCGCGCGGAGTTCTTCAATACGTTGAACACGCCGCAATTTGGCGAACCGGCGGGAATCGGCTTCAGTTCGCTCGACAGCGTGATTCCCGATGCGCCGCGCATGGCCGATATCCGCAGCCTGCGGCTGCCCATGCGTATCCTGCAATTCGGGATGAAGCTCTATTTTTGATCAGTCGTGGGTGCGGCTTATCGCGCCCCGGCCGACGGCCGAAAGTGCAGGTCCACCGTGTAGAGCAATAAATCGACTCGCACGAAGTAGCGTACTTCGATGAACACGCCGCTCTCTGACTTTTTCACCTTCACCTGATCGATGCCGGCGGGCAGCCCCAACTGCGCCGCCTTGTCCGCCACGGCCGCCACGAACGCGCCTTCCGGTTGTTGCAGCCGGTTGGCATCGAACGCAATTTCCTCCATGTACGATTGGAGCTTCCAGTTCTGATAGTAGGGCCGGAACAGCAATCCGCAGAACCCCAGCAGCGCCACCAGGACAGCGATTCCGGCGGCCACGCGCCAGCGCGCCACTCCCGCTAACGCTTGCCGCTGTGCAGTTCTTCCAGTTCCTTCCACATGTCCTGATGTTCGGCCCAATCGATCGGTTCCTTTCCGGTAATTTGCAGTTCGGGAACCTTCAGTGTGCCATGCCCGTAGGGGCAGATGTATTCGGTGTGCGGCCGGCCAAGCCGCAGCATCGAATCCCACGATCCGCGCATGACGGGCATCATCAGTTTCCGGGCGCACGTCCGGCAGCGGTATTTCTGATCCATGAAGATCAGCGCCACCACGCCGGTGCAAATCAGGAAGTACACAAAATAGGCGACCGTGTGCGTCAGGTCGTGCCCGATTGGATTGAGCTCGTTATACGTTACGTAGGCTTGCGGCGCCGGCAGCAGCCATCGCATCACAACCAGCAGGCCGGCGAGAATCCCCAACCCAGCGAGGAGTTTGGCCACCAAGTAGCCCCAGTACTTCATTTCCCTGCCCTCCCGTCTAGCACTCCAAGTCGGACTCCGCTCCGTCACCGTCGCGGCTCCGAAGGTTGTGCACTTAAGCCCGCAGGACGTTCCGCACGACAAACCACAGATTGGCCGGCCGCTCCGCCAGCCGCCTCATAAAGTAGGGATACCAGGCGTCGCCGTAGGGGACATACACCCTTAGACGAAAGCCGCTGGCTACAAGTTCCCGCTGCAGATCGCGCCGGATGCCATAGAGCATCTGAAACTCAAAAGAATCGGGAGCACGGCGCAGTTTCGCGGCGGTAGCAATCGCTTCCCGTACGAGCCGCTCGTCGTGACTGGCGATCGCCGGATGCACACCTCGTTCCAACAGCGTATGCATCAGGCGGGAGTAACTCGAGTCCACTTCGCGCTTTTGCTGGTAGGCAACCGTAGGCGGCTCTTTGTAGGCCCCCTTGCACAAACGGACAGGAATGCCAGCCGCACACAACCGGTCCACATCCGCTTGACTGCGCAGCAGGTAAGCCTGGATCACCGCCCGCACATTGCCGGTCGATTCGTGTACCCGCCGCACCTGTTCCAGCGTGCGGTCCGTATACTCGCTCGATTCCATGTCAATCTCCACGCGCGTGCCCAGTTCGGCGGCACGCCGCGCCAAAGCAATGACATTTTCCTGGCAATGGTGTTCGGATAAATCCAGCCCCATTTGCGTCAGTTTCACGGAAACCGTGCTCCCAATTTTGCTATCGGCAATTCCGTCCAAAGCCTTGAGGTAGGCATCGCGGCTTTCTCGCGCCTCCTCGAGCGAAGTCACGTTTTCGCCCAACCGGTCGAGGGTGCTCAGCACTCCTTCCGAACCGAGCCTGGCGCACACCGCAAGCGCCTGATCCAAGGTCCGTCCGGCAATAAATCGGGAAGTAAACCGCGAGGCAAGCGGGGAGTTCTGCATCCAGTCGCGGAGCCACGACTGGCGGGAGAGGCTGAGCATGGTTGTGCGTAACATCTCTACCCCCATTGTAAGGGCTTGAGGCCAAAACCAAGCAGCTACGCGATTTCCGTGGGCCGATACCGCAGCAATAGCACTCCGTTGCCGTAGTCTTTCGTTTCCAGCAAGCGCAGCGGCAACCACGCCGGAAGAGCGCTGGCCACCTTGATCCCCTCGCCCATCAGAAACGGATTCAGCTTCACGATCACTTCGTCCACCAGGCCCGCGGCCAGCATCGATCCGGCGAACGCGCCCCCGCCTGCCAGATAGATCGGCGCCGTGCTGCCGCTATCGGCTGCTTTCTGCTTCATCTCACTGACGTACGTGGCCGCATCGCCGCGGATCACACGCACGTTCGGATGCTCTACCGCCGCCATCGACCTCGAAAAGACGAACGTCTCCAGGTACGGATAAGGGTCGATCACGCCCATCTTCGGCGCAATCTCGTAGGTCGCTTTGCCCATCACGATCGCCGAATAGGAACGCAGCGCCGCCAGATACTCATCGGCATGCGGGCCTTCGCCTACGAATCCGCCCCACGTGCCATCGGGATGGGCGATGAACCCATCCAGTGATGCCGCCACGTAGTAAATCAGGCGCCGCACTAGACCTGGCTCGGCACCACGTAGGGAGCCCGGTAATTGCGCGTCAACATGGAGTTCGCTTCGTCGTCGCCCAGGAAGCGCCCCGCCGATTGATCCATCTTCAACGTGCGGCCCACGCGCAAGGCGATGTTGGCCAAGTGGCAGAATGCGGCCGACCGCGCGCCAATCTCAATCTCGGCATGCAGCAGCTTGTAGTTGCGCGCCCGGATGGCGTCGAAGAAGTTCTTCATATGCGGCTCGGTATCCTCGCCCGTGCCCTTTTCATCGAGCGTCTTCTCGTACTTCTCGCGAGAACCGGCGCCCGCGCCGCGCGCCGCGTCGCCGCTGATATTGCCAGCCGAGCTTTTGTAAATCTGCAGCCCGCCGTGATCCACCACCATGAATCCCAGATCGCCGAAGAAAATGTTGCCCACGTAGTTCGGCCCGCGCAACGGCACCAGTCCTTCGGGAGGCGTGGGCAGATTGCGCGCATCGAAACTCATCTGCGCGCCGCCAAATTCAAACGAGGTCTGCTGCGAATTGGGCGTCTCCTGATCGTCCTTCCAGAGGTATTTTCCGCCGCTGGAAGTCACCGTATCGGGCCATCCTCCCCGGCCCAGTCCCCAAAGCGCGATATCCATTTCATGCACGCCCTGATTGCCGATATCGCCATTGCCGGTATCCCAAAACCAGTGCCAATTGTAGGCGAATTTGTTTTTGCTGTAGGGCTTCATCTGCGCCGGTCCGAGGAATTTCTCCCAATCGAGACCAGCGGGCACCGGCTCATCCGGAGCATTGCCAATGGAGAAACGCCGCCGGTAGCAGATGCCGCGCGCATGGTAGACCTGGCCGATCGCGCCTTCCTCCAGCAGTTTGATGGCGCGCATCTTATGCCCGATGGACCGGCTTTGCGAGCCCACCTGCACCATGCGGTTGTATTTTCGCGCCGCAGCCACCATCTGGCGGCTTTCATAAATGTTGTGGCTGGCGGGCTTTTCCACATACACATCCTTGCCCGCCTGGCAGGCCCAAATCGCCGCCAGCGCATGCCAGTGATTGGGCGTGGCAATCGACACCGCGTCCACGTCCTTCGACTCAAACATCGCCCGCATATCGGCATAATCCTTCGGAGCGTGATTTTTCTCCTTCTGGATTCGGGCCACGGCGCGCTCACGGGCAGCCTGATTCACATCCACTACCGCGGCGATCCGGCAGTCGGCATCGAGCGAGCCATAAAACTTCATGTGATCATTGCCGCGCCCGCCCAGGCCGACAATCCCCACCTGAATGCGGTCATTCGCTCCGAGAATGGGAAACTGCGCGGTGGCAATCGCCGCCGATGCCTGTAAGAAGTGCCGTCTGCTTGATGTGGATTCCATGCGTCGCTCCTCGTATGCGCCGTCTATTGTACCGATTTGCTACGCTCAGCGTATGCTCCAGTCCCGCAGAGCCTTCCTCGCCGTCTCGGCGGCTGCTTCGCTTTCCGCACAGGCTGCCACCCCCTGGAAAGTGTCCATCTTCTCCAAGCATCTGCATTGGGCCGAATACAAAGAGATGGCCGAGGTATCGAAGGAAATCGGCTTTGACGCCGTCGATCTCACCACGCGCAAAGGCGGCCACGTGCTGCCGGAACGCGTCGCCGAGGATCTGCCGAAAGCCTTCGAAGCGGTGCGCAAAGCCGGTCTCGCCATGGAGATGATTACCACAGACATCTCCGGAGGTAACACCCCGCACGCCGAAGCCATTCTCAAGACCGCCAGCGCGCTCGGCATTCGCTATTACCGCTTTGGCGGACTGCGCTACAAAGACACTGGCGACCCCGCCGCCCAACTGAAGGAATTCATCCCCGCCCTGCGCGACCTCGGCGCCATCAGCAAGCAGTACAACATGCACGGCATGTATCACACCCACTCCGGCATTAACCAGGTAGGCGCACCACAATGGGATCTGCAGCGCCTGCTCAGCGAAGTGGGCTCACCGCATCTCGGCTTCAACTACGACGTCGGTCACGCCACTGTCGAAGGCGGCTTTGGCGGCTGGCTGCTGAGCACGCGCACGGTGGCCCCCATGATGAAAGGCGTCGCTCTCAAGGATTTCCTCTGGCGCAAAGATGGGAAGGGCGAATGGCGTCCGGCGTGGTGCCCCATGGGCCAGGGCATGGTGAATTTCCCCAAGTTCTTCGCGCTGCTCAAACAGCAGAAGTTCGCCGGCCCCCTGCAACTGCACTTCGAATATCCGCTGGGCGGCGCGGAAACGGGCCAGAAGGCGATCAAGGTGGAGAAAGCCGAACTTATCGCCGTCATGCGCAAAGACCTGCAGTTCACGCGCAACGTGATCGCCGGGCTCGGCTCATAAGCGCGCCGCCGCAATGCAACTGAAGATCCTGGTCTCGCGCCACTCGGCATTCTACAGCCCGCTCATCGCCACCATCGCCGGGCCGTTCCTGAGCAACGTAGGGCTCAGCGCCACCTACGGCGTGCTCGCCCCGGGCCAGACTTCGCGCGAGATGCTGCACAGCGGCGCGGCTCACATTATCCAATCTGCCGTCTCCTCCAACTGGGGCCCGATGGAAAAGGGGATCGCAGATCTGCCGGTTCACTTCGCGCAAATCAACATCCGCGACGGCTTCTTCCTCGCGGCACGCGAGGCCGGTAGCGCCCCGTTCGCATGGAAGGATCTGGAGGGCCGCACACTGCTTGCCGATCACGGCGGACAACCTCTGGCGATGCTCCGTTACGCCGCACATGTCAATGGGGTTGATTGGAATCGTATCCACGTGATCGACGCAGGCTCGCCGGAGCAGATGCTGGAAGCCTTTCGCGACGGCCAGGGCGACTTCATCCATTTGCAAGGTCCGGCGCCGCATCAACTGGAGATGGAAGGGCAGGCCACCATCCGCGCATCGGTGGGAGCATCCATGCCGCCTGTTGCCTTCAGCAGCCTCGTCGCGCTGCCCGAGTTTCTGCAATCGGAAACAGCCGTGCGATTCCTCGAAGCTTATCGGGAAGCAAGAAGGTGGGTGAGGGAAGCAAGTGCGGAGACCATCGCGGATACCGAGTCTTCCTTCTTTCCTTCCGTGCCGCGCGAAGCACTCCGCGCGGCGATCGCCGATTACCAGTCACTCGGCTGCTGGAACGGCGATATCGAGATCCCGCAGGATCTCTACGAGCAATCGCTCAATGTATTCGAACATTCCCGCCTCATCAACCGCCGCCAAGGGTATGCGGCGGTTGTGAAGCGGGTCGGGGAGTAAGGCAGGTAACGCCTATTCGGCGGACCGGCCTTGGGTTGGGGTAAGACGGATAGTGAACAGCCGCTCGCGTTCCGCCGCGGTCAGCTTGTTTTTCATTCCAGTGCCGTACTCCATGCTCTGCACCCGCACGGAATGCAACACGCAATTCTCGCCGGCGCAGGAGAATACGATGGCCGGGGCTTCATCGCGCACATTCTTCTTATAGGGCTGTGGGATAGTGACCGCGATCGCCTGGTAGGGATTCATGTGGACCACATGCAGCATCGTGGTTCCGGCATTGCTGACACCCATCGTCACTTCATAGGCGCCAGGAGTAAGCGTTGCCTTCCCAGCCTGGAACGCGAACGGCACCTCGGCCTTCATCCGTCCCGTGAACGTCTGCGCGCCGGCAACCTGCACGAACATCGCGACCGCGGCCACTGCCGCCATCTTCACCAGATTCTTTTTCATGACGCTTTCTCCTCGGCTTTGAAATTTTGCAACCTTGTTGGGTTCACGCAAACATAGATTGCACCCCCGATGCCAAACGGGCGGAAGCCGCTATCTCATTGAAAACAAGCAAATGGAGCAGCAATCCGTAAACCCGCCGGTTCATGCCGTGAACAGCCCGGTTCACCGCGCCCCTGTTTCGCCCCGCTAAACCCCGTGGCCCTTGCCGTGCTGTTACACTAGCCAAGATCCATGGGCGCCGAGCTGCTGGTCATTCAAGGTTCACTATCCGGGAAACGTTTTCCCCTTGATGCTACGGAACTGCTCATTGGCCAGGCCCCATCCTGCGAGGTCGTCCTGCAGGACGCGCTGGTAGGCTGGCGCCATTGCGCCATCCGCAAAGATGCCGACAAGCACACACTGCTTGACTACCGCTCGCAGGGAGGCAGCTTCCTCAACGGCAAGCGCGTGCTGGAGGCGGCGCTCACGGATGGCGACCAGATCCGCGTGGGCGACACGCTCTTCCTCTACAACACGTCGCAGCGCAACAAACAACTGGAATCGACGCGCAGCACATTGCTGCGTGCCTGTACGCTGCACTTCATCGCCAAAGCCATGGCCGCCAGCGATGACCCCAACTCGCGCGTTCCGTTTGAAGGCCAGTTCTTCCAGGTCATCGCCGATCTGGTGCCTATCCGCGGCGGCTTCCTTGTGCTGGGCGGCAACGAAGCGGACCTCGCAGCGCAGATCGCTCCGCGCCTTTCGAATCATGAAGAGCTTGCCCGCATCATTGCCGGGCGGGCCGCCGCCGACGGCATCTTCGCCGGCGACGGCTGGATCGTCCATCCCATGTATGTGCACGGCGCGCTGGCCGGCATGTTGGGAGTGCTGACGGACGCGGCTGAAGATAACCGTGAGATCCTCAGCGCGCTCACCATTCTTATTTCCGCCGCACTGGAAAACAAACGCGACCTGGCGCTGCTTGAAACCGACAACGCCCTGTTACGGGAGCAAGTGGACCGCGATCGTTCCGGCATCGTCGGGGAGAGCCACGCCATCCTCCGGTTGCTGGAGATGATTGGCCGCGTCGCCCCGCGCGACACCACGGTGCTGATCCTGGGCGAAAGCGGCACCGGCAAGGAATTGGTGGCCAACGCCATCCACCAGCGCAGCACGCGCCGCCACCGGCCCTTTGTCGCCATCAACTGCGCCGCGCTCACCGAAACCCTGCTCGAAAGCGAACTGTTCGGCCACGAGAAAGGCTCCTTCACGGGTGCTGTGTCGCAGAAGAAAGGCAAACTCGAGATGGCCGAAGGCGGCACCATCTTTCTGGATGAGATCGGTGAGATGGCCCCGGCGCTGCAAGCGAAGTTGCTCCGCGTGCTGCAGCAGCGCACCTTTGAGCGTGTCGGCGGTACGCGCACCATGCGCCTCGACGTGCGCCTGATCGCGGCCACGAATCGGGACCTTGCCTCGGAAGTGCGGCGCGGCGCGTTCCGCGAAGATCTCTATCATCGCCTCAACGTGGTCGCCGTGCGCACGCCTCCACTGCGGGATCGCAAGAGCGACATTCCCGTTCTGGCGCGCCATTTCCTGGCAGCAGCCGCGGCCAGTTGCCGCCGCCGCGTACTTGATTTCACTCCCGAGGCCGAGCGCCTGCTCCTCGCTTACGATTGGCCCGGCAACGTGCGCGAACTGGAAAACACCGTGGAGCGCGCCGTCGTACTGGGACAAGGCGACAAGGTGCAACCCGAAGATCTACCCGATGAGATTCAAGAGGTGGCGCATGCGGAATCTTCGGATCTTCAGAGCACGGTGAGCTCGACGAAACGCGAGTCTATTCTTCGAGCCTGGGAACAAGCTGGGGGGGATTACAAAGCCGCCGCACAGCTACTTGGCTTGCATCCGAACTCTCTGCTGCGTCTGATTCGCACACTGGGGCTGCGCCAAACGCTGCGCAAATGAGCCTCACCCCTTCTTCGCGAAGTGCCCCACCGCCCCAGCCTCGTCCGTAAACTGCGCGAAGAACGTGTTCACGCGCGTGATCGTGAGCACATCCATCAGCCGCTTCCCGGCACCCGCCATGGCCACGCCCAGACCTTTCTTCTTCGCCACCGTGAACAATTGCACCAGTTCGGCGATCCCCGCGCTGTCGCTGGTGAACAGCCCGCCCACGTGCAAGACAATTCCCGTTGTCTCCGGCTTAGCTGCCAGTGCCGTCTCGGCAGCCGCCAGCAACGTCCCCAATGGCCGCCCGGCGCGCAAGTCGCCGATCAGCTCTAAAACCAATACTTCACCCGAGTGCCGGGTCTTGATGTCCAGTGCCATGAAATATTTAGTCTACACCTGCCTCAAAAACTTCCGCTGAACAGGCGCGGCGTGTAGCTCACCGGTCCGTTGGCCGGATTGCGAAACACGAGCCCGATTTCGCGCGTTTGCCCTGCCCCCAAGGCCCCACCGGAAGCCACCACGTAAGGCGCTCCACCCGTGGTCCCTGTCGCGTTCGCCAGCGACACACCCGCCGTCAGATTGCTCAACAGCAACACCACCGGGGCGTCGATCGCCGATCCATTATTGGTCACCGTCACCTTCGCCTCATACAGGAGCGTGGCGCGATTCAGCGTCAGCCCGGACACGGCGAACGTCACCTGGTCACTCACTTCCACGGCCGATGGCAACCGCACATAGGCCACCACGGCATCATGATCGGAAAAGCGCTCCGGACGCCCCGCGTCATTGCGCAACACCTCTGGAAAATCGGCATTCATCCTGCCGAAAGCCAGCCGCGTCACCAGCGGCTGCATCGCCTCATTCATCACGATGTGATCGAGCGCCTGCGCATTGCCGTCGAACAAATAGCTGTAACGCTGCTCTTCCGGAGCGAGGTCAATGGCATTCACCATATCCGGATTCACCAGGTCCGCCGACCCCAGCACCACCAGCGGCGGCGCCGCCGGATTCCCGCGCACAATGCCCATCACATCCACATGCCCGTCGCTGAATTGGAACGCGTTCATGTCTCCCACCACCAGGATGCGTTCCCGTGGATTCGCCACCTGCCGGGCCTGCACCAGCTTGGCGATTGCCTCCGCCTGCGCGCGCCGCTTGGCCCGCACCCGGCGCCCTTCCACCGGATCGTCAATGCTGTTCATGGAGCGCGGATGGTTGGCCACAATCGTGAACGCCAGCCCGGTCGAACTCGCGCGCAACACCAGCGGTGGACGGTCGTGCACCGTGGCCGGCTGGTTCGTCAATGGATCGACATACGTATCGTTTTTGCCCACCTGCGTCACGTCCACAACGGTTACCCGCGCGGACTTCACCAGGTAGCCGACATCGATCCCGCCCGGGTCGTTCCCCTCTTCCAGGTACGCCTGGTAGTTCGGATTCGCCTCGCCCGCCGCCACTGCATCGGCATTGATCCTCGATGCCAGCGCGCGCAGCGTTGCCACATTCTCCATTTCCATGACCGCCAGCACATCCGGGCTGCGCAGCACCTTGCGCACGCCAAGCGAAACTTTGTTCAGCCGCCGCTCCAAGGCCGGCCCGGTCAACACCACATCCAGCGTGCCGCTGTCCTTCGTCGTATCGAAGAACCGCTGCAGGTTCAAACTCGCCACCGTCAATTCATTCGATTCCGCCGGCGGAACAGGGACAGCCGCCACTTCGCCAGTCACCACCGGAGCCGCGTCCGGATCGAGCGCCAGGGTGTAGCGCCGGGAGCGGTAGTCGAGCGGACCCACCAGATTCGCCACCACTTGCCCCGCTGCGACATCCAATGCGGCGCCACCCGTCAGCCCTCTGGACTCCACGGCGATCCGCTCCGGATTGGCGTCAAACTGCGGAATTGGCGGGATGCTGCTCCCCGCCGGAACGGCGTTCGGAGCTTCAATGCCGGGCTCGCGGAAGGGCCGCGCGACGCCGCTGATCACGCCGTAGAACAATCCCGATGAAGTGGATGTGGCCGTAGCTTCGACCAGCGTGCCCTGCGTCGGCGCCACTACCTGAAGGGACGGAATCTCTACGCGCATTCCCTCGTAGCGCTCCAGCAGATGCAAGCCGCCCGCGGGATCCGTATCCTCCGGCCGCAACACCACCGGCGCAGGCAGCGGATTGTCTGTCGAAATCACCGCAACGTTCCGTGGCTGGCTGATCTCGGTCACGGTGGGACTAGCCGCATCGCCCGCCGGTGCAAACTCCAGCAGCGGCCCGGTCACACACGCCAGCATTCCCCGGCTCACGCCGGGAGCCGAAGAAGTGAACACAAACAAGCCTTCCGAAGTCTCCGCGTCGCCATCCTCATCCTCCGGCGCCGATTGCATGTAGAAGCCGTTCGATCGCAGCCCCGTCACAATGCCGCTTGCCGTCACCACCGTATTGTTCGCCAGCGGCGACACCGGCCCGTTGCCTTGAATCTGGCTGATCTTGTGCGTCGGTGTGCAGATCGCCGGCCCATCCACGGTCAGCTCAAATGTCTTTTCCGTGGCGGAATTCGCCGCATCGCGCGCGCGCACCGTGAACTGGAATGGCGAGCCCAGGCTCGTCGCCGGAATCCCCGTCAACAAGCCCGTCGGACCCAGCGTAAGGAATCCGGGCAGCGGATTCGACCTGGCCGCCAGCGCGAACAGCACTTCCCCCCGTCCCCCTTCCGCCCGCAACTGAACCTGGTAGGGCGAGTTCACGTTGGCATTGGGCAATACGGAATCCGTCGTGATCGTCAACCCCGCGCTACACGAGACAGCCGGCGATTGCCTGTTGCGCGGGGCCGGAGCCAGCACCGAAAAATCGTTGTTGTTGCTCCCGTTGTCCGTGCACCCATTGTCTTTCCGCAACGCCGCCGTCGTGTTGCTCAACAGCGCCGTAGGCGCCAAGCCTTCAAAGCAGTTCGTTCCTGTCCCAAACCCTACGAAATCCACCACACCCGCCGTCGGGCACGCCACCCCGCTGGCAATCGCCGTCCGGCTGTTCACCAGCGCCACCTTCCCGGCCGTAGCGCTCATGTTGATCTGGCCCGAGGCATCCGCCGCGGGCAGATTCTCCGTCCCGCCCGCGCCCGCCGCCTGCTGGATCAGGAAATACTGGCCCGGCTCCAGCGTGCCGGAAAGATTCGTCACCTGCCAGGTCGAACCCGTCGCCGAAGCATACTGTACGCTCCAATTCCCGATCTCCACCGGCGTCTCACCGCGATTGAAAATCTCGACGAAATCATTGCGATAGCGGGCGCCCGCGTTGCCGCCGCCACCGTAAATCTGGCTGATCACTACCTGAGGCAGAGCAGGGGCCACCAGGGCAAAAAAGAGGAATAAGACCACAGTTCACTTCATACCACAGTCCCCGGATAGCCCGTCTCCGCCAGTAGCTTTTTCAACCGCGCCCGCATATCTTCGAGAACCGCCGACGCCGATGCCTCCTTCGCCAGATTCTTCATCTCCAGCGGATCGGTCTGCAGATCGTACAGCTCCTCATAGGGAAGCTCGCCCTTCATCGGATATGCTGGATCGGTGTTGCCGGTGTCCGGATAGCGAATGTACTTGTAGCGCTTCGTGCGCACGCCGACCTGCGTCGGATCGAATGGGTACGATTTCTCCCAGTTGTATTCATACAACCAGTGCTCGCGCCCCGGCGCTTTCGGATTCTTCAAATACGGCTTCCACGATTGCCCTTGCATCTCTTTGGGAACCGCAACACCGGCGAAATCCAGAATCGTCGGCGCCAGGTCTACGTTGAGAATCATCTGATCGAACACCGACCCCGCTTTGATCATCCGCGGATAGTGCACCAGCCACGGCACGCGGATCGAATCTTCGTACATGGCCCTCTTGTCGTTCAACCCGTGCTGGCCCTGGAAGTAGCCGTTGTCGCTGCTGAACACAATCACCGTATCGTTCAACTCGCCCGTGGATCGCAAGTGCTCCACAATCTGCCCGATGCCCTCATCCACCGCCACAAGACAGGCGGCAATCTGCCGCTGCCAGTCGCTGTAGTTGTATTTCTCCAGCAATCCATCCAACCCGTGCCAACTCTTGCGTCGTTCCTTCAGATAGGATGGCCGCCCCTGATAATGGTCGTCCCAGGTCTTCGGCAGCGGCATGTACTGGCCGTCCATCATGGCCGCATGTTCCTTCTTCGGCTCAAACGGCCCGTGCACCGCCTTGTGCCCGACATACATCACGAACGGTTTGTTCTTTTCGCGCCCTTTCAGGAATTCCAGCGCGAAGCGGTTGATGTGATCGGTGATGTAGCCCTGCGTCGGCGTGGGCTTCCCGTTCACGATGAAGCGGTTGTTGAAGTACACGCCCTGCCCGGGAAACGTCGCTACGGTGTCGCAGCCCTTCAGCGCTTCCTCAAAGTTCGGGATGTGGATCTTCCCGATATACGCCGTCGCGTACCCCGCCTCGCGCAGCAAGGGAAACACCGTCGGCACGCCAGCTTTGAAGTTGCTGGTTCGATTGTTGTCCACAACGCCCGTCTTGTGCACATAGCAGCCGCTGATGAACGAGGAACGGCTCGGCGAACACAGCGACGTTGTGACAAACGCATTGCAGAAGTTCGCCCCGTTCTTCAGCAGAAAGTCCATATTCGGCGTGCGCAGCCACGGCTGTGCGCCCATCGCTGCAATCGCGTCATAGCGCTGATCGTCGGTGAAAATGAAAATGAAGTTCGGCCGCTTGGCCTGGGCCGCCACGCCCTGATCCAAAAACGCGGCGGCAGCCGATCCGAGGAAAGCTCTGCGTTTCACGCCCTTCAGCCTACCGCGATGCTAAGGTCATTCACCACCCTCTGTCTCTAATTCACCCCAACCGGCACTAGACGCCCATCCGCTGTTTCATGTACTGGCGCGCCTCGGTGATCAATTGCCGGCTCGTCCGATCCGTGCGCTTGTTCAACTCCAGAATCACCCATCCGCTCCAACCGGCTTTGCGCAACGATGCGGCCACTGCCTCCGGGTTCAACTCCCCTTCCCCCAGCAGCACTTCCTTGGCCGCCTTGTGATCGCGCAGATGGATTCCCGCCAGCCGTGGAGCAAACCGGCCTACCCACTCCTCCGGCTTCAGGCCCACATCCAGGAAGAAACTCACATCCACCACAAACGACACCAACTGCCGGTCCGTCCCCGCCATTACGCCGATCAATTCTTCCGCGTTGTGGGCCACTTCCTTCGCGTGGTTGTGCACGCACAGCCGCACGCCCTGTTCCCGGCAGTAGCGCCCAAACACGTTCAGATTCCGGCACCACAGCTCCATCACATCGGCCCGCATCTTGCCATCCGCCCCGCGCGGAATCCCCGATCCGCTCATCACAAACAGCGATCCCCCCAGCGCCCGCACTCCACGCGCTATCCGTTCCCCCTTCCGCATCTCGGCTTCGGCCACATCCGCCTGCGCCAGCCGTGGTGATGCATGCAACCCGATTAGTTCCAGCCTTCTCCGCCGGAACTCGTCTTTCATCGGACCCGGATCATCGAAGGAATGCTCCAGACTGGCGAAGTTCGTCTCAATCCCCTCAAAACCGGTAGCCGCGATGTCATCGAGCGCCGCCAGAAACTGCTCCCTTTTGGGCAGCGGCGACCCAAACGCCCGCGTCTGGCACCCCGCTTGCCAATTCCCCGCACCGCGCACCTGACCCGCCGCCGGAAGCAGCGCTAGAAAAGCCCTTCGTTGCATGAATCCCAGCTTCTTTCTTTTTTGTAACGCCGCGGCAAGCCAAAATCGGCCGTCGAACGTATTAAGCTTAAGATAATCGTTTCCAGTCTGGGAGGCTATGTATGCTGAACGGTCGCTTTCTGTCTCTGGCAGCCTTGGCTGTCGCTTTTGCTTCCACCCTCTCCGCGCAGAGTGCTTCCGGCACTTTCCTTGGCGCAGTGAAGGATTCCACCGGTGCAGTTATCCAGGACGCCGCCATCTCCATCGTCAACATTGACACGGGCTTCAGCCGCGAACTTACCACCAACGCACAGGGCGAGTACGATGCACCGCTCATCCCCCTTGGCAACTATCGAATCACCGCCAAGGCCAAGGGATTCCGCAGTGTCGAACGCAGCGGCATCAACCTCCAGGTGGACCAGAAGGCTCGCGTCGATTTCACTCTCGCAGTCGGAGATGTCGCTGAAACGGTCACGGTGACCGAAGCGCCGCCCGCCGTCAAAGCCGACTCCTCCGAATTCGGCGACGTGCTGCAGAAGCGCCAGGTACAGGAGCTCCCCCTCAACGGCCGCAACTACGTCCAACTGGTGCATCTGCAGCCCGGAGTCACCACCGGCCAGCAGGGCGGCAATATCGAAGGCGCCGGAGCGTTCGTTCCGCGCGGCACCGGCAGTTTCAACGCCAACGGCCAGCGCGGCCAGAACAACAATTTCCTCGTCGATGGTATCGACAATAACGAAAGCTGGATCAACTCCACCATTCTGCAACCCTCCGTCGAAGCCACCCAGGAGTTCAAAGTCTACGTCGCCAACGCACCCGCCGAGTTCGGCCGCAGTTCCGGCGGCATCGTCAACGTCCAGGTGCGCAGCGGCACCAACGAATTCCACGGCAGCGTTTATAACTATCTGCGGAATTCCTCGCTCGACGCCCGCGACTTCTTCCAGCGCAAGACCGCTCAGAACCAGCGCCGCATCCCCGCCTTCCGCCAGAATCAGTATGGCGTTACCTTCGGTGGCCCCATCCGGAAAAACTCCTGGTTCATCTTCGGCGACTATCAGGGCCTGCGCCAGGGCCGTGGCCTCAACGTCATCTCGAATGTGCCCACCGCCGCCCAGCGCAACGGCGATTTCGGCGCCACCGCCATCTATGACCCGATGACCCTCCGCCCCGATCCCGAGAATGCGGGCCTCTTCCTGCGCACGCCCTTCGCCAATAACCGCATTCCCGAAGCCCGCGTCTCGCGCCCGGCGCGCCTCCTCACCAACCTCTATCCGGACCCCAACGTCGGAACCGGCCAGTTCTTCTTCTCTCCCAACCGGCTCCAGAACGACGATGCCTTCAATATCCGCTCCGACAAGGTCATCAAGACGAACAAGAACAATCTGTTCACCCGTGTCAGCCGCGGCTACAGCTTTGTCGATCTGCCGGGCGCCATGCCGCGCCCCGCCAACCCCGGCTTCACCATGGGTGAATACGCCGGCGGCGACACCGCGCAGCTCGCCGATGCCGCCGATTTCAAACTGACCACATGGGGCGGAGTTCTCAGCGACACGCACATCTTCCGCCCCAACCTGCTGCTCGACACGCGCATCGGCTTCTCCCGCTTCGATCTGTTCGCCGTGCCGAAGGACATGAACATCAACTCGGCGCTGGAACTCGGCATCCCTGGCGTGAACGAAGCCGTGCCACCCTTCTCCGGCGGCCTTCCCGCTATCCGGCCCACCGGCTTCGCCTTCCTCGGCGCGAATACGCCGATCCCGTCGATCTCGCAGAACACCAACTACCAGGTGAACGGGAACCTCACATGGATCAAAGGCCGTCACTCGGTGAAGACCGGCTGGCAGACCATCCGCCGGCACCTCAACTTCTTTGAATCGCAGGACCCGGCCCGCGGCTTCTGGAACTTCAATGCCGAGTTCACCAACAACACCCGCGGCGCCGGTGGCAGCCCCATCGCATCCCTGCTGCTCGGCTATCCTACGCAGATCAGCCGCGCAACGTTATTCGGCACCTTCGGCCTGCGAGCATGGGAGCATTCCTGGTACGTGCAGGACGACTTCAAGGTCTCCCGCCGCCTCACGCTCAACCTCGGCCTCCGCCATGAGCTTTTCATGCCGCTGACCGAGGTGGCCGGACGTCTCTCCAATTTCAACTTCGATCCCGTCAACCCGGCCCCCAACCTGATCCCCGCGCTCGGCAGCGACAAATACGCAGGCCGCAAGACGGACAACAACAACCTCGCTCCGCGCCTCGGCTTCGCCTACCTAATGAACAACAACGGGAAGACTGTGCTCCGCGGGTCGTACGGGCTGCACTACGTCAGCGTACATTGGGCCGGCCAGGGCGCCATCGGCCGCAACGTGCCCTTCATGCCGATTCAGAACTTCCAGCCCGGTTCTATCAATGTGGGCCGCAACCTCACCGACGGGATTCCGGTGCCGCGTTTCGCCCCGCTGCGCACCGCCGCCGAAGTGCAGGCCGCAGCCGCAGCCGGACAAATCGGCCAGATTCAGGCCGTTGATCGCGACACCAAGTACAGCTATGCGCAGCAGTGGGGCCTGAACCTGCAACAGGAAATCGGCCAGGGGTTGCTGCTGGACCTCGGCTACGTTGGCAGCCGCGGCCTGCACCTGTTCTCCAGCTACAACCTCAACCAAGCTCAGCCCGGCACCGGCAGCGTGAACTCACGACGCCCCTGGCAGCCCATCAACAACATTGCCAATCTCAACTTCCTTGGTTATTTCGGAGCGTCCACTTATCACGGCCTGCTTTCGAAGGTCCAGAAGAACTTCAAAAACGGGACTTCGCTGATGATGGTTTACACGTTCGGCAAGTCGATTGACGATTCCATCTCCGGCTCCAGCGGCCAGACCAACCGCACCGGTGGTTATCAGAACATCAACGACCGCCGCTCGGCCCGCGCCGCTTCGACGTTCGACATCACACACCGATTTGTGCTCAGCGGGACTTATGAACTTCCCTTCGGGCAGAACCGTGTCTATGGCGGCTGGCAGGCGAACGCCATCGCCACATTCCAAAGCGGCCTGCCTTTTACGCCGACGATGGCTGCCTCCAACCTGAACAACGCCGGAGCCTACCAACTGCCCAATCGCGTATGCGAAGGCTCGCTGCCCAACGATCAGCGCTCCATCTCGCGCTGGTTCGACACGACGTGCTTCGTCGCCCCGCCGGCGCTGCAGTACGGCAATTCGGGATTGAACATTCTTCGTGGACCGGGCCTGAGCCAGGTGGACATCGCCCTGCTCAAGAATTTCAAGCTGCCGTTCAAGGAGACCGCCCGCTTCCAGTTCCGCGCCGAGGCCTTTAACATCGCCAACCGCGCCAACTTCCGACTCCCGAATTTCAACATCGGAGTCCCGGCCGGCGGAACGATTACGAACACGCTGACGGGCTTCGGCCGCCAGGTGCAACTGGTGGCCAAGGTGGAATTCTAGACTTCCAACCACCGGAGTACACTGGACTTGCGATGGTATCCATACAACCGATTCGTGTCGAACTGCAGCGCGAAGAAGACGGCCGGATCCTGGCATCTGTCCCTGATCTTCCAGGCGTGATGGCTTACGGACAATCGAATGATGAAGCAATTCGCAAGGTGAAGGCGATCGCGTTGCAGGTGCTGGCGGATATGATCGAGAGCGGAGAAGAGCTCCCCGAGTTACGCAGCCTTGCTGAGAATCGGTTGGACTCTCAAAAAATCAGGTCGGGTCGCATAGGAAGCTCCAGCGCGATGGCTGGCCTAATTTCACGTTCTGCTTCCATGACAGTGGCCAATCTCCACGCCCGTAACATTGTTCGGGATGTCTCCACCGTATTCCCATAACTGTGCCAAAATTGGGAGTAGAGATGAGTACTACCGCAAAACTGGACCGTGCGGGAAGACTATTCCTTCCACTCAAGATACGACGTGAATTGGGATTGGATGAGAATTCCGAGCTAGTGATTCAGGTGGAGAATGGTGGGCTTCGCGTCCACACGCGAGAGGCAGCCCTCGCGGATATCCAGGCGAGTTTAAGGAAGTTCAAACGCCCGGGCCGCTCCGTCGTTGACGAGTTCTCGAAAGAGCGCCGCGAGGAAGCCCGCCGGGAGTGTGAGGGGTCGTGAGCCCTCCAGTTGTCCTGGATGCCTCTGCGTTGTTGGCGGTCATTTTCGAGGAGCCAGGCTCAGCGTCGGTAGCAAAGGTGTTGTCCTTCTGTTGTCTCTCGGCAGTAAATTACGCGGAAGTGCTCACTCGGATCGTCCGTGAAGGTCTTCCTCCCGCTGAGGCGATTCGTAAGCTTGCCGCGCTCAAGCTAACAGTAATCCCTTGGGACCAGGAACTCGCGGAAGCCGCCGCGGACCTGGCCCCGTTAGCAAAGACACATGGACTTTCCTTTGGGGACCGTGCCTGCCTCGCAACCGCAAGATCGCTCCATCGCACGGTTCTCACAACAGAACGTGATTGGCGGCGGCTGCCCAAACTCGGCATTGAGATTCAGTTCATCCGGTAGGATGGGCAACTCAGTACCTCCACCCACCAAGTCCCAATCCCCATCCCCCATGCCAATTTCCACCCCCGCAAATCCGCCTATCTAATTTGAAGCCAACCTCTTCCAGCAACCCCCAAGACAACAAACCCGTCAAAGAGGGTAATGGTGATGGTTTCCACGGCCGAAAAACACATATATAGTTGAGGGGAGCCAGCAGGCCCACCAGCCGGGCCCCTGATTCGAGGAGCAGAAAGATGATTCTAAAGAACTTAATACCAGCCGCCGTCCTTGCCGGGGCAGCTCTCGTCGTCGCCCAGTCGAAACCCGAACTCACCGCCCGAGAGCTCTTCTTCGTCCCCGCCCCCGTCACGGCAGCGAAAAAGGCGGGTCCCCCCGTCACTAAGAAATCCCCCGACGTCGTCGCCAAAAACACCACCAAAAAGCAGACCCCCGTCGTCCCCCAGGAAATCTACACCGACAACGAAGTGAAGCTCGTCACCGCCAGCTATTCCGGCCCCCGCCCGCTTGGCATCCGCTACAGCCTGCTGAAGCGCGTCACCGATGGCTGGGCCGAAGTACACGCCGACAGCACCTTCCAATCCGGCGACGCCATCCGCGTCCAGGTGGAAGCGAACGAAGACGGCTACCTCTACATCGTCGCCCGCGGCTCCTCCGGTAGCTGGGATGTCCTCTTCCCCAACAAAGACGTTCGCGCCGGCACCAATTTCATTGAATCCGGCGACGCCCAGATCCTGCCCTCGCCGAAAGGCCTCTGGCGCTTCGATAACAAACGCGGCCAGGAGCGGCTCTTCCTCGTCATGGCCCGCAAGCCCGTCGGCGATCTCGACAAGCTGATCTACGATCTCAACCAGGCAGGCAAACCCGCCGCCGCACCAGCCGCGCCAGCCCCGGCCCAACCCAAACCCGCGGCCCCCGTCTCCCAGCCCAAGCCCACCACGCCTGAGCCCAAAGACGCCCCCAAGCGCACCATGCTCGCCGGCAACATCAAACCCATCGACGATCAACTCGTCGGCCGGCTCCGCTCCCAGATGGTTTCGCGCGACCTGGTCTTCGAAAAAGTCGATGACTCCCCGTCGCCCGCCGCCGCCGACAAAAAAGAATCCGCCGTCTACGTGGTCGAAAAATCCGGCAAGCCGGACGCCCGCCTCGTGGTCGACATCACTCTCAAACACGACTGATCGCAATCAGGAAACGCCACAATGAACCACACTGCCTTTCTCCCCCTCTTGGCCGTGGCCGCGGCGTTGCCCGCGCTCAGTCAATCGAAAGCGCTCCAGCAAGGTCCCAACAAAATGGAACTGACGCTGGAGCGCAAGACCAGCGCCGGATGGAAAGTCGTTGACCCCGGCTTCATCTTCAATCAGGGCGACTACGTCCGCTTCCGCTTCAAAACCAACTTCAACGGCTATCTCTACGTCATGAACCAGGGCACCGCCGGCACCTACACCAAGCTGTTCCCCCGCGAAGACACTGGCATGGCCAACAAAGTGGATGCAGGCAAGGAATACATCGTGCCCGCCACTGCCGGAGCCTTCCGCATCGATGGCCCCGCCGGACATGACATCATTTACTGGATGATTACGCCTGTCGAAATGGGCGGCGGGGAACGCAATACCAGCTACACGCCGCTTCCGCCTCCGCCTTCGCCAACCAGCGAGAAGGCGATGAAGTCGCTCACGCCGCGTTGCGATGACACCATCCTGCGCGCACGCGGCGAATGCGTCGATAGCTCCGCCGGACCCCAGGCCGTCGCCGACGCCGCGCAACTGCCCTCCAACATCAAAACCATGGCGCAGAATAACAACCAGGAACTCATCTTCCGCAAGAATCAACGAGGCAGCGTGGTCTCCTCCCCGGTGCCTCTCAACGGCCCGGTGGTCTACGAGTTCCGCCTCGCCCACAAGTAGGAGCCATCAATGAGAATCATCCTTCCCATCCTGCTTGCCGCCAGCGTTGCCTTCGCCGCACCGCAGGCGGGCGGCACGAAAAAAGCTCCCGCTAACGCCCAGCAGCGCGATCTCAAATACGAAGTCGACGAATCCATCGATCCTCCGGCCACCGGAAAAGTCAGTGTCCCGCGCAGCTACGCCGTCGTCATCGGCGTACAGAATTACCCCAAGCTCGATGCCAAGCTCCAACTCAAGTACACAGAGCGTGACGCGGAATCGGTCTACAGCATTCTGATCAGCCGCGAAGGCGGCAACTTCCGCGCCGAAAACGTCCACAAACTCACCGGCGCCAAAGCCACGCTCGCCAACATTCGCAACGAAATCGAAAACTGGCTGCCGTCTGTTGCGAAAGACGATGACCGCGTGCTCATCTACTTCGCCGGCCACGGCTTCGTGTACAACGGCAAAGTTTTCCTTGCGCCCACCGACTTCGACAAAGCCAACCCCACCGGCACCGGTTATTCCGTCGAAGCCCTCGGCGCAGCCTTCGGCTCCAAGATCAAGGGCAAGTGGAAGGTGCTGCTCACCGACGCCTGCCACAGCGGCGCCGTCACTTCGGAAACGGATGTGCGCACCATCAACAGCCGCCTCCTCGATCTGAACCGTTCGTTGTTCTCGCTCACCGCCAGCCGCGACCGCGAGCAGTCTTTCGAAAGCCCTGAATGGGGCGGCGGCCACGGCATCTTCACTTACTACGTGGTGAAGGGCATGGAAGGCGAAGCCGACGAATCGCACGACGGCATCGTCACCGCCGACGAGTTATCGAACTACGTCCAGCGCAACGTGCGCGAAGCCTCCGGCGGCCGCCAGAATCCCACCCTCGGCGGAAGCTTCGATAACAACATGCTCCTCGCCTACATCCCGGCCGGAGCCAAACTCGGCGATCCGCCCAAAGCGAAGTTCGGCACCTTCATCTTCGAATCGAACATGGACAACGTAGAGGTGTTCGTCGATGGCAAATCCGTCGGTGTCGTCAGCAAGGGCACTCCGCTTCGCCTGCCTGGCATCAACCCCGGTGTGCACCAGATCAAAGGCGTCCGCATGGGTTATGAGCCCGATGGCCCCAAGGAAGAAATCGTCTATCCCGGCCAGGACACCACCATCACCCTCAAGATGCTGATCCCGCGCCGCAGGCCCAAAGCGGCCCTCGACAAGTTCGACCCCGCTGTAGAGCGTTATCAAAAAGCACGCGGCCCGGAGCAGTATCGCCGGGCCGTTGCCGATTTTCAGGAGATCGTCGGCATCGATCCCACCTACAGCCAAGCCTACCTCTACCTCGCCCGCGCGCAGCGTGATCTGCAGGATTTCGAAAAGGCCGAAAAATCCTTCAAAAAAGCCCTCGAAATCGACCCCGACTACCTCGAAGCCCGTACCACCTACGGCGGTATGCTCTTTGACACCGGCAACACCGACGAAGCCATCCGCCAGTTGAACGCCGTCATTCAGCGCGACAAGAACCAGGCCACCGCGCACTACCTGCTGTCGCAAGCCTTCCGCGTGAAGGAACAATACAAGCTCGCCATCGAATCCGCGCAGAACGCCGTACGCCTTACGCCCAACAATTCCGAAGCCTACTTCTGGCTTGCCGAAGGCCTGCGCATGGAGAAGCGTTACTCAGAAGCCATCCCCGCCTATCAGCAATACCTCAAGCTCAGCAACTTCGACAGCAACGGCTTTGAAAAATTCGGCTACTACGCCATCGGTTTCGGCCTCTTCAAGAAGAAACGCGCCGGTACGCAGGATGTGTGGAAGGAACTCCGCGGCCTCACCTATTTCGGGCTCTGCGAATGCGAGCGCCGCATCAACCACTTCGACAACGCTATTTCCTACTGCCAACGCGCTCTCAGCTTCGATAAGGAAGATCCCCTCACCCACTACAGCCTGGCGCTATCCTACTTCCGTCAAGGCGCAGCCACCGGCGATGTCGGCTTGCTGCCCGCCGCTCGCAAACATTTCAACACCATGCTCGCCATCAACCCCGATCTCGAAGAATCGAACATCGCCAAGCAGAACATCGCCAACATCGACAAGTTCCTCAGCGCCCAGTAAGCTCGAACACCTCCAGCCCGCCGATCTTCTTCCGCACTCCCTCTAACGTCAACGGCACTCCCACCATGTCCATGCGAGCCTTCGCATCAAACCCGCTCAACACCAGCACTCGGCCCTCTGTCACAAACAGCGCCGGCAATCCCCCCGCCAGGCACCGCGCCGCGCAATCCCGATGCACCTGCCCCACGCCTGGATTCATCACCCCCAGGTAGCACTTCCCATCCACAATCTCTCCCTGCAACGCCGCGCGTCCCAACTCCACCACTTCTTCCGGACCGCGCGAAGCAGCGCCAAACCGCACGCTCCCCGTTTCCACTTCAACCATGGTCATCCCTGCGCGGAGAATCCGCGATCCGCGCAATCGCACATCATGCCCATCGTGCCCTGCCACTTCCGAAGACCCGCGCTTCCCGGCGCCGGCCAGCAGATGCACCGCGCCATCCTGCAGCACCACATGCGGAAACGGATGCTCGTACAGCACGCCCGCAAACTCGCGCACTACACCGTACTCAAACGACGCCTCCGCAAATGGCATCTGCGCCACCACCAGCGTCACACTCAACGTCACCACCAGCACCAGCAATGCAACCACGGCGCGACGCACAACTCGCGCTACGCCCGCTGGAGCATGCGGCAGATACCCTACATAGAATTCGTCTTCGCGCACGGCTGCACCATTACCTTTCCCCCTTCCACCTTCACCGGATACACCGCCACTTTCTCCGTAAAAGGCGGCGGCGATGCGCCCGTCTCGGGCAGATACTGATAGCCATGCCACGGACACGTCACGCACCCATCGACAATCTTCCCTTCCGATAGTGGCCCGCCCTGATGCGCGCACACGTTGGAAATCGCCGACACCTTGCCGTCGTGCCGGAACACCGCGATCTTTTCCCCATCCACCTTCATCAGCACCGCGCGATTCTCCGGAATACGCGCGACCTCGCAAACCTCCACATATCGCCGGCGCACCACCAACGCCGCCACATGCAGCCCTGCGACAACACAAACGCCCACCGCCACAATTCCCACCAGCACCGGATTCCGTTCCGACCGCAACGCACCCAGCGAGACATGCGCCACCAGTAGGACATACGCGCCGTACACCAGCATGTGCAACCGCTTCCACACGCGTGGTGTCAGATTCTTCAACCAGAAATCGTGGCTCGTCGCCGCCATCAGGAACAGAATCACCAGCGCCGCGAACCCCAGTTGTTCAAACCGCGCCGGAGCCATGAACAAACTCACCAGCGGAAACACATCCCCCAGCGCGTGAAACTGCACCAGCGAGAACACGCCATGCGCGAAAGCCAGCGTGAACATCGTCACGCCCAGATGCCGCCGGTTATATAGCAGCGGCAGGAATCGCCGGTCCAATCGTGTCAGCGGCCCAATCGACAACACCACATGCAGCAGCAAAAACGCAGCCGTGCCGAGCCCTCGAATCAGCAATGTCTCCGCGGTAGCCTGCGGGTGCACAACAGAACCCAAGCCCACAAATAACCCCAGGTACAGCACCACCCCGGCTGCAATCACCCAGTCATACAGCTTCTTCTGCCCGTTCCATTGCACCGCCGCATACGTCACACTCATCGCCGCCCCCACTTCGCAGCCAGTACAGGCCACAACGCCACACAGCCCGGCGCAAGCAACAATCGAACCCCGAGCCCGGCCTCATGCGCGCCCGCATCCACGCGCTCCACGCCGCGCCATAAAAATGCGACGGCGAACACCACGCCCGCCATCGCATACACAGCAAGCGCAACAACCAGCATCTCCGCCCAATTCATCAAGAGCCTCCGTAAACAGGAATCGCCGCGCCCGTCAACTGCGACGCATCATCCGACACTAGATGCACAATCAACGCCGCCACCTGCGCCGGTTGCACCCACTGCTTGAAATCCGCACCCGGCATCGCGGCGCGATTCGCAGCCGTATCCATCGTCCCCGGCAGCACCACATTGGCCGAAATGCCTGCGGTCTTCGTCTCCTCGGCAATCGTCTTCATCAAACTCACCAGCGCCGCCTTCGACACGTTGTACGCCGAGGTTCGCGCCCCCGGCTCCACGGCAGCCCTGCTCCCAATCGCCACCAATCGTCCGGCGCCCTGCGCCTTCATCCCCGGCAACGCCGCGCGAAACAGATGCAGCGCCGAATAGAAGTTCAACTCGAACATCCGCGCGAATGCATCGTCGCCCATCTCCTCCACATTTGGCCCCATATCGAAGCCGCCCACCAGATGGACCACGGCATCCAGCCGTCCCTGCGCGGCCACAACCGCAGCCACAGCCTTCCGCGCCGCGTCCAGCGAACCCAACTCCGCCGCATGCGCATGAAACGCCGCGTGCGCAAAGTCGCTCTGCTTGATCGACCGCGATACGCCCACCACCGTCGAGCCCGCCGCCAGCAAAGCCTCGGTCACAAACGACCCCAACCCGCCCTTGGCGCCCGTCACCAGCACAACTTTGTTTTCTAAACGCATCATCCTCGCTCCTCTCCTATTCGGAATGCTCGAAGCCGGGCCCGTACCTGCGCCTCTAATCCCAGCGGCGACCGCACGGCTCGTACCGACTCCCGAACTCGATCCTTCATCCATTCTCTCCTCGCCACGTATTCGCGGCACGCCGCGCACTGCGCCAGATGATCCGCAATCCGCAAACAGGTCTCCGCCAGCAGTTCATTGTCCATGTAGGCTTCCGCCAGCCGCCGGGTCTGCTCGCATTCATGACGCGTGATGATCGTCACTTTCATCCACATGAATGCGTTGGCGCGCCGCGAAAATTCCCCGGAATAAACCGTCCGCGCCTCACCATGTACAAAATATGAAAGTGACTCGACGCACCACTCTCCTCACCCTGCTCGCCGCCACCGCCGCGCGCACGAAGGATCAGGTAGACCCCATCAACAAATCCCGCAACGGCCTCGCACTCAAAGGCTACGACCCTGTCGCCTACTTCGCCCAATCCCGCCCCGTCAAAGGACTCCCCGCCTACTCCGCCACTCACGCCGGCGCCACTTATTTATTCGCCACCGCCGAGAATCGCGACGCCTTCACCGCCGCCCCCGATAAGTACGCACCGCAATTCGGCGGCTATTGCGCCTGGGCCGTCGGCCACGGCTACACCGCCGACATCGACCCGCAGGCCTGGCACATCGACAACAACAAGCTCTACCTCAATTACAACCGCAGCGTCCAAACCATGTGGCTCAAGGACAAGGCCAAATGGATCGCCGACGCTGACCGCAATTGGCCCACGCTCCACAAATGACCCGAACCCGCGTTCCATCACGCCATCCATAGTGTATGGAACTCGTCAACGAAACACCTGACCTTCGGTCTCGCAGGATGCGCAACCTTATCGCTGTTGCCGTCGTTCTTGTCACTCTCGTCACCATCTACGCCACAGCCAGGGATTTCATCAGAGGATTTCAGGAGGGCCGGAACAGCGCCATCCTGTGCCCCAAATAATCGCCTGTCCTGCTAGCCTGAATTCCATGACCACAGGCGAAGTCCTGCTTCAATACCAGCAGCGCATCGGCGAACTGCAGGACGCACTAGGCGTCATCCAAACCCGTCAATCCGCGACACTCGCCATCGCACTTCTGGCAGCCCTCATCGCCCTCGGAGCCGGCTTCTTCGCCTATTCCCGCCGCCTCATCCCCACCTGGTATCCGGCCGCCGCGCTTCCGCCATTGGTCATCGCCCTGCGCCACCACAATCGCCTCCGCCGCCAGGCGCAAAACACCTCCAGCCTCCATACGCACTACTCCCGCGCACGGGATCGCATGGAAGGAAACGGCGAGGGCCCGCAAGGCGGCGAGTTCCAACCCACCAACCACCCCTTCGCTTCCGATCTCTGCCTGTTCGGCCCCGGCTCGCTCTTTCAAAGGCTCTGCACTGCCCGCACTCACATCGGCCAACAACGCTTGGCCCGCTATCTCACCCACCCAGCCACAAGCGAAGAAGCACTCCACCGCCAGCAGGCCGTCCGCGAACTCGCACCTCTCACCATGCTCCGCGAACAGATGTCCCTTCTCGGCAGTTACGACGCGCAGGAATCGAAGTGGCAGACCTTCGCTGCCTGGCTCGATGCGCCCTTCGCCCAATACCCGCAATGGCTCCGCATCTACCTGCTCATCAGCAGCATCTGCCTGCTCGCCATGTCGATTGCCGCGGCGGTCGCCCCTGCCGCCCTCTGGCCCCAGCTATCCCGCCCCATCATCGCCACCGCCCTCACACAAGCCGTATGCAGCGCGTTCCTTCTACGGTGGGTGCGCGCCACACTCGCAGCCGCCGCCCCCGTGGCCCACGAGGTCCGCCTGATGCGCGAAGGCCTGGCGCTATTGGAGCGTCAACAGTTCTCCTCCCCGAAACTGGCCGCGCTCGCCCAACGCGCCCAAAACGCCAGCGCGCTGCTCGGCCAATTGGACCCAGCGTTTCTCATCCTCACCCAGCGCACCAAGGAATGGTTGTTCCACTTGTCACTTTGGTTGGCGCTAGGCACACAAGCCGCCCTTGCCATTGAGTCCTGGCGTCAACAGCATCGCACCGCGCTGCTCGCCTGGCTCGATGCCTGGGCCGAATTCGAAGCCTTACTGGCCATCGCCGCCTACGCCTATGAAAATCCCGAGGATTGCTGGCCCGATATCACCGCGGGCGACGCCACCTTCGAAGCGCAGCAACTCGGCCACCCCTTGCTCCCGCGCGAAATCTGTGTCCGCAACGATGTAAACCTTGGCCCCGCCTCACCATTCTGGGTCATCAGCGGTTCCAACATGTCCGGCAAGAGCACACTCCTCCGCTCGATCGGCCTCGCTTCCGTCCTGGCGCAGTGCGGCGCTCCTGTTCGCGCCGCCACGCTCCGGCTCAGCGCCCTGCGCGTTCACGCCGCTATCTCCGTCAGCGATTCCCTGCAAGAAGGCAAGTCCCGTTTTCTCGCTGAAGTGCAGCGCCTCCGCGATACCCTTGAAGCCGCAATCCATCACCCTGTGCTCTACCTCATTGACGAGATCTTCAGCGGCACCAATTCCCGCGACCGCCAACTGGCCGCCGACGCCGTCATTGCCACACTCACCGCCCGCCGCGCTATCGGCGCCATCTCCACGCACGACATCGCACTCGCCTCCATCGCCGCCCATGGAGGTCTCAATGTGCACATGGCCAGTTCGGGAATCCACCCTCTCGATTTCGATTATCGAATCAAGCCGGGAGTTACCCCAGAAACCAACGCCATCGAAATCGCTCGAATGGCGGGTGTGCCGGTCTGATTGGTGAGTCGATACAGTTCCATCGCGGCCTCACCAGGAGGTCTAACGATGTTTTCCCGTAGATGCAGCTTCGGTTCGAACGAACCAGATCAGCCAGTAGACCAGCAACGGGCCTGAGGTGGCAATCACCACTACGCTGGCTGCCATGTTAGCAGTCATCAAAATTCAAACAACTTTTCTGAATTATCGCCTCTCTTACATCGAAAAATCAACCCGGCAGTTCCCTTAACGGCGAAAACCCGCGTACCATGACCTTCGCATCACCGTTTCTCAACGGCACGCGCGGGCCATAGTCCCCACCAGCGGCAGGTTCCATTCCGCCCCGTTCAACGCCTGCATTATTGCCCGGAACCAGCACACAATCAGTACCACCATCCACAGCGCTGTGGCCAGTTGCCCCACCATCAGCACTTCCAGCGGCAACATCGTCGCACCCCATGCCACCAACATAAGCGACAAAATTCCACTCAAACTGAAAAAAATCGATTGCCATGCGTGAAAACGCACAAAACTACTCCCCCGATATCGCTTCCAAAACAGGAACACCAGGCCGCTCAACGGCCCCGCCACGTAGCACAGCCCGCCTGCCATCGGCTCCGGTATCTTTCCGCCATCCACCATTCCCACATTGTACGCTTTGCTATCCTAGGAGCTTATGACCCTGGAAGAACTTCAGAGGGAGTACGTTCCGCTCCGCCAGCAGGCAGATGCTGTGCGGAGCTATCTTTGACGCTCCCGGCAAACGCAAGCAATTTGAGATTATCGACCAAAAGGTCTCCCACCCCGATTTCTGGAACAACCCCGAACAAAGCCAGAAAGTGATGCAGGAACGCAAGCGTCTGGAAGAGGCGCTGGCGAGCGATGCCCAGATCACTGCCATGACCTCGGATATCGACACCCTGTTCGAACTGGCTAACGAGGGCGAATCCGTCACCGGCGAGATCCACCAGAGCATCAAGCAGCTCTCCACCCGCCTCCATGCCCTGGAAACAGGCATGCTGCTCTCCGGCGAGAACGACAACCACAGCGCCATCGTCACCATTCACCCCGGCGCCGGAGGCACCGAAAGCCAGGACTGGGCCGAAATGCTCCTCCGCATGTACCTCCGCTGGGCCGAACGCATGGGCTTTGAAGCTGTCGTCACTGACCGGCTCGAAGGCGAAGGCGCGGGCATCAAATCCGCCACCTTCGAAATCAACGGCGAAAAGGCCTTCGGCCTCCTCGGCAGCGAAATCGGAGTCCACCGCCTCGTCCGCATCTCGCCCTTCGACGCCGCCGCACGCCGCCATACTTCGTTCGCTTCCGTCTTCGTCATCCCCCAGGTCGATGACGAAATCAAAATCGACATCAAGACCGAGGACATCCGCGTCGATACCTTCCGCGCTTCCGGAGCGGGCGGCCAGCACGTTAACCGTACCGACTCCGCCATTCGCATGACGCACATCCCTTCGGGGATCGTCGTGCAGTGCCAGAATGAGCGCTCCCAGCACAAGAACCGCGCCGGAGCCATGAAGCAGCTCAAAGCCCGTCTCTACGAGCTCGAAATGCGCAAGCGCCGCGACGAGGAAAAGAAACTCGAAGACTCCAAGCTCGATATCAACTTCGGTTCACAGATCCGCAGCTATGTCCTCGCGCCTTACCGCATGGTGAAGGATCATCGCACCAAGCTCTCCATCGGCGACGTGGACCGCGTCCTCGACGGCGATCTCGAAGATCTCATCCACACTTACCTCGTGTGGCGTAAAACCGGCAAAACGGCGGGCGACGCCAAAGACGATCTGCCCGAATAGCACCATGGTTTCAGAGCAGGAACTCGATCGCGCGGCGGCACTCCTGCGCGAAGGCAATCTCGTGGCCATACCGACGGAAACCGTGTATGGCCTCGCCGCCAATGCGCTCGATCCTACCGCCGTCGCGCGCATCTACGAAACGAAAGGCCGCCCGTCCACCAGCCCGCTGATCGTGCACGTCGCAGGCGCCGAAATGGCCCGCACGCTCACCCGCCACTGGCCCGCGGAAGCCGAAACACTCGCCGCACAATTCTGGCCCGGCCCACTCACCATGGTGCTCCCCAAGGCGCCGCACGTTCCCGACATCGTCACGGCGGGCCTCGACACCGTCGGCATCCGCATGCCTTCGCACCCCATCGCCCTCGATCTCATTCGCCGCGCGGGCATCCCCATTGCCGCCCCTAGCGCCAATCGCTTCACCGCACTCTCCCCCACCAACGCCCAGCACGTCCGCGAGTCCTTCGGCGATAACATCCCCGTCCTCGATGGCGGCCCCTGCGAAGTCGGCATCGAGTCCACCGTCATCTCCCTCGCCGGCCCCGAACCCATCCTCCTCCGCCCCGGCATCCTCACACTGGAACAACTCGAAAACGCACTACAGAAAAAAATCGCGATCGCCGGAAAAGTGGAAGGAGCACACCCGTCCCCCGGCATGCATCACAAACACTACGCGCCGCGCACGCCGGTATATCTGGTTCGTGATGGCCAACTCCCGAATGGCAAGGGCGCATACCTCTGGTTCCGCCGCTCCGCCGATGCCGATCTCCCCATCCCCATGCCCGCGGATCCCATCCGCTACGCCCGAATCCTCTACGAGGCACTCCACCGCGCTGACCACGCCAACCTCGAATTCATCGCCGTCGAAGAACCGCCTCAAACCCCCGAATGGAGCGCCGTCAACGACCGCCTGACACGAGCAGCCAGTGACGCGGGCCTCCAGGCCGGCGGCTAATCAAAGCAATTCATCCCGCTTCATCTTCTCCAGCACCTTCACCAACTCCCCCACACTCTGCGCCTGATGCCGGTCCACAATCAGCAGCGCATCCGGAGTATCCACCACCACCAAATCCTTCACTCCCACCAGCGTCACCAATTTCCCCGCCGCATCCACAAAGTTCCCCGAACTCCCATGAAACACAGCCTCACTCCGCGAAGCATTCCCCGCCGCATCCCGCTTCGTCAGCTCATACACCGCGTTCCAACTCCCCACATCATTCCAACCAATATCATCCGCGGCTAGGCCCACCACATTCCGCGCCTTCTCCATGATCGCGTAATCAATCGAAATGCTCTCGCACCGCGGAAACACCTCGGCCAGCGCAGCCCCAAACTTCCGGCTTCGCACCGAAGGCAACCCCGCAATCAGCGATGCCGTCTTCGGCAAATGCGCCCGCATCGCCTCCAGAAACACTGCCGTCTTCCCGAAAAACATCCCCGCGTTCCAACAGAAATTTCCCGCCTTCACGAACTCCGCCGCCTTCGCCGCATCCGGCTTCTCACGGAAACTCCGCACCGCGGCAGCCTGCACCGATCCCGCCGAAACGCCCGGAGGAAACTCGATATACCCATACCCCGTCTCGGCCCACCGAGGCTGTATCCCCAGCACCACCAGATCACCCTTGGCCGTCGACTGAAACGCAGGCCGCACCATTCGCAAGAAACGCGCCGGCTTCGTAATGTAGTGATCCGCCGGAAACACGCCCAGCACCGAATCCGGATTCAACCCCTGCAGCACATGGGCAATCAGCCCGATCGCCGGAGCCGTATTCCGCGCCGCCGGCTCCGCGATGATCTGCGCCTTCGGCACCTGCGGCAACTGCCGTACAATCTCCGCCCGCAGCGCATCATTCGTCAATACCCAGATCCGCTCCGGAGGCAGCACCGGCTCCAGCCGCTTCACCGTCTGCTGGATCAGCGTGCCTTCACCGAAAAACTCCAGCACCTGCTTCGCCCGTGCCTTGCGGCTGCGCGGCCAAAAGCGCGTACCTCGCCCTCCGGCCAGTATCAGGCCGTAATGATTCGGATTTGCCATGGGATTTATTCCGCTACGATTTTGTGCGCACGGATCAGCATGAAGGTCCGCCGCCACCGCGTCTTCGTGAAGAAGTTCTGCGCCAGGTCCAGGATGTGATCCAGCCCGATAGTCGGGCTAGCCAGCCGCTCCGTCGGAGCATCGTACGACCAGTAGATGATCAGCGGCTTGCCCACAATGTTTTCCCGCGGCACAAAACCCCAATACCGGCTGTCCAGTGAGGAATCCCGGTTGTCGCCCATCGCGAAGTAGAACCCCGGAGGCACCACCACATCGCCGTTCTGCACGTGCTTCTCCAGCATCTCATCCGCTTTCCCCAGCAACCGCATGTTCGGCGTCGAAGGGAAATTGTCGCGATACGTGTCCACGTACTCCGTCTTGTGGTACTTATACGGCTCGTTCAGCTTCTTCCCATTGAGGAAAACCTGCTTGTTCTCGATGTGCAGCCGGTCGCCCGGAACACCGATCACACGCTTCACGAATGTCTGCCGGATATCCACCGGATAGCGGAATACAATAATGTCTCCGCGCTTCACATCACTGTATGGCAACAGGTATTTGCTGATCGGCCCGGGCGGCGAATACGCCAGCTTGTCCACCAGCAGGTGGTCCCCAATCAGTAGCGTGTCTTCCATTGACCCCGTCGGAATGACGAACGCCTGCACCAGCGTCGTCGTGCCGAAAAGCAACAGCAGAATGGTAACCGTCCACTCCGCAATCGCCCCTCGGGGCGTCTCTTTCTTCGCGGAAACGGGAAGATCCTGCAATTGCTCCGCTGAGGTAACGTCCTGTTGACTCACAGAATCCATAATAGCAGGCTACTTCGCCGCGATATCGAAGCTGTACAGGTTGTCCTGCTCTCGCAGATACAGCCGCCCATTCGAAATCACCGGCGGCGTCCAGGTGTTAAATTCCCCCGCCGGAATCGAGAACCGGCCCTTCTCCTTGTAGGCATCGGGAACCGCTTCCACCAGCGCCATCTGCCCCCGCTCGCTGTACACGTAAAGCATGCCATCGGCCAGCGTCACCGATCCCTTGCCCACCGTTCTGTCGCGCCACGTCACATCCCCGGTCAGGAAGTTCATCGCCGTCAGAATCTGGCTCGAAAACCCGTACAGATGATCCCCCACCAGGACGGAGCTCGAATAGTGGTTCTTCATCTCCCGGTTGAAATACACCTCCGACGCTTTCCCCCCATCCCCCACCTTCAGCAACGCGCACCCCGTGCCATAATCCGTCGACACGAAGATGTGGTCCTTGGCGTAGATCGGAGTGGCGATGTTCGCCGTCCGGTTTGCCACCTTATCGTAGCGCCACAGCAACTCGCCTGTGCCCGCCGATACACCCACCGCTCCGCCGCTCGTCAGAGTCACGTACTGCCGCACCCCGCCCGTCTGCACAATGATCGGCGACGAATACGCCGCCGCATCCGTACCCTTGGTTTTCCACAACGGAGCCCCTGTCTTCTTATTCAGCGCTACCAGCGTGCCATCCGATCCGCCCGGAGTCACAATCACCTTATCCCCATCGAGAAGTGGTGATTCCGAAATGCCCCAATGCGGCACCTCGCCCTTGTACTTGTCCACGATGTTGTGGCTCCACACCTGCTTGCCGTCAGCCACGTTCAGGCACACCAGCGTGCCGTCCGCCGACAGCGCATACAGCACCGTCCCATCCACCGTTGGAGTCCCGCGTGGCCCGTGTCCGCGCCTCTCCCGGAACGACGACCCGGCCGCCGTCTCCCACAACTTCTTCCCCGTGGCCGCGTCGAACGCCATCACATATTCCTGGTTCTCGCGCTGGCCCTGGGTGTAGATCCGCCCCTTGACCACCGCAAACGAGGAGAAACCTTCTCCCAGCCCCGTCGCCTTCCAAACCTGCTTCGGGCCCCCCTCCGGCCACGACTTCAGCAGTCCCTTCTCCGGCGAAATGCCGTCCCGATTGATGCCGCGCCATTGCGGCCAATCGGCGCCTGCCAATAAGCCATGGATTACCAGAAGAGTAAAGATAGCCCGCATGTTGCTAGAGATACCACAGTTCTTCCTCCCACTACTGTTACATGAGGATTCTCCTGCTCATCCTGGCCTTAGTTGGCGCCTTCCCCGCCACTCCAGCCACTCCGGAGCCCAAGAAAAAGACAGCCAGTTCCGCCACCACCGCCTCCGACTCACAAATCGAAAAAGACATCCGCGCCCGCCTGGCCCGTTCCAAGCTTTCCGCAAACAACATCCAAGTCGCTGTAAAAAATGGAGTTGCTACGCTTGACGGCCAGGTCAAGGTCGTCCAGCACAAAGGCATCGCCACCCGCATGGCGCGCAGCGCAGGCGCTAAACAAGTCGTGAACCGCATCAAAATCGACGATGCCGCCCGGCAGAAAGCCGCCAACCAGCTTTCCCACAGCCGCGCCGCCAAGGTCAAAAGAACCCCTTGAAAACTTTTTCAACTTTTTTTCAGTGCCGTGAGGGAAAACGCCACCCCAAACACGCCTTACCTAGTGAAGGGCCTGTTTCGGAGGAGGAGGCCCACGGAAGAAGCTGTGTTGCCCTAATGGCTTCGGAGGCCAGTTCGGCAACACAGTTCCTTTCTCCCCTAAGGATTTCAGCGCGCCGCCCACTCTACAAAAAACAATAGGGGCGGCGCTGCTAATTTCTCCCTCCTCACGACGATCCATCCCTCTAATCGCGTTATACAATGCTAGAGGTTCCTATGAAGTTCTCCCTCCTCGCAGCTCTCCTGCTGCCCTCATTCCTTTTCTCCCAACGCATCGAAATCACCGCCGGCGCCGCCGACGATCAGGTCTTCCAACGCGACGACGAGGGCCGCGCCTCCATCGAGCTCTCCGGCGCCGCCCTCAGCCTCAACGGCCGTGCCGTGGAAATCCGCGCCACCGGCAAACACGGCCCCCTCCCCGGCAAAGACTGGACCGCGGCCGGCAAAATCGCCGCCAATAAGTGGTCCGCCAAGATCGATCTCCCCACCGGGGGCCCCTACCGCATCGAGGTCCGCGCCAACAACATCGTCCAATCCGTCAACAACATCCTCGTCGGCGACCTGTGGGTCCTTGCCGGCCAGTCCAACATGGAAGGCGTCGGCGACCTCCTCAACGTTGAGCCCCCCAACGGCCTCATCCACAGTTTCAACCAATCCGACGAGTGGGTCCTCGCCGAAGAGCCTCTTCATCTCTTAGTCGGCGCCACCGACAAAGTCCACTGGCGCCGCACCAAGGAAGGCGCCGCCGAGCGCTACGAAGGCCAGCGCCTCATGGACTACATCGCCAACCGCAAAAAAGGCGCCGGCCTCGGCCTCCCCTTCGCTGCCGCCATGGTTCGCTACACCGGAGTCCCCATCGGCCTCGTCCCCTGCGCCCACGGCGGCACTTCGATGGACCAATGGAATCCCGCCCTCAAAGACCAGGGCGGCGACTCCCTCTACGGAGCCACCCTCCGCCGCGTGAAGCTGCTCGGCGGCAAAGTCCGCGGCATCCTCTGGTATCAGGGCGAATCCGACGCCAGCCCCAAAGCCTCCCCCGTCTTTCAGGACAAGTTCGAAAAGCTCATCGAAGCCTTCCGTGCCGACTTCGGCCAGCCTGACCTCCCCTTCTACTACGTCCAAATCGGCCGTTTCATCAACTACACCAATCAGGATCAGTGGAACGCCGTCCAGCAATCGCAACTGCAGGTGGAATCGAAGCTCAAGCGCGTCGGCATGGTCCCCGCCATCGACCTTTCGCTCGACGACGGCATCCACGTCGGCACCCAGGATCTGAAACGCCTCGGCAAGCGTCTGGCGAATCTCGCCTGTTTTGAAAACTTCCCCCGCAACTCCACCTGTCCACAGCTCTTCCGTGGACCCCGTCCCGGCACCGCCAAATTCTCCGGCAACGTGCTCCGGGTCGCCTTCCACAGTGTCAACGGCAAGCTCGTTTCCACCGGCCGTATCTCCGGCTTTTCCGTTCACGATTCCAACGGCACAATGCTCCCCGCCATCTTCAAAGCCGAAGTGAATCCCGCTTCCCCCAACGAAGTCCTGCTCTACCTCAACAGCCCGCCTCCCGAAGGCGCAACGCTGCGTTACGGAGCCGGCAAAGACCCCTACTGCAACGTCCGGGATCAGGCCGACATGGCCATCCCCGTCTTCGGCCCCATGCCCATCGAACGCTGAGTCACGGCTTGAGCGCAGCCGCTGCTTCCCACCGGTCGATCGTCATCCGCCGGCTCTCCGTTTCCCACTGCCCATTAGGGATCACGTGAAGTTGCTCCCGCCGCAACCCTGGTACCCCACGACCGAGGCCCAGCGCGCCCCCCTCGCGATCCGGCATGGCATACAGCGGATCCATCTCCACCTTGTTGCTCTTGCTCCACTCCGAAATGAGCGTCACAGGCATCGCGCGAATCTTGTCCTCCGTCCACTCCGGAAAATCCAGTTGCTTCTCCAGCCACAGCGCCACCGGCCGGGTAACGAAAAACGGCCGGTGCGAGATGCCCGCCTCAAAACCCGTTTCAAACACACTGGCCCCCGTTGGCGCCAGCGCCAGAGTCCGCCGCTGCAGATCCTGGAAGAACGGTTCGCCAGTCTTCGGGATATTGACCACCGAGTCCGCCAATCCGTTGTAAATCAGTAAGGGCCCGCGTGCCGCATGCATCGCATACAGCGCTGCCGCCCGGTCACCCAGGAAAGAAAGCGCCTGGTACGGCAATCCCTGGCACAGCGGCTTTGACCGGTCCCAATACTCCCCCGGCCCATCCAGATTGCCGCCACCCACCAGCACCACCGCCTTCAACTTCGGCTCCACCGCGCCGCTCAGCGCCAGCACGAAAGACCCCATCGAGTAGCCCACCGCGGCAATGCGCCCCGCATCCACATCCGGACGCCCCATCAAATACCGAACGGCTTGCTGGACATCAGAGATCATCTGCCCCGCCACGGCGTGTGCTAATGCCGCGTCCGGCTTCAATTTGTCGTGCGCCCGCGTCCCCGATTGCCGTTGCGGGTTGCGCTCCCCCTCACCCAACGGATCGTAGGTCACCACAACCGCTCCGGCCCGCGCGTACATCACGCCCGAATAGAACGCATACCAACTGTACTTATCGCCCCCATGGCCGTTGACGATGATCACCCCCGGCACACGGCCTTTGGGATGCTCGGGACGATACACAATGGCTGGGATCCGCATCCCAAACTGAGTGCCATACGTGATCCGCTCGGCCACGATGCCGGGCTCAGGCTGAAACGTGCCCCACACCACCGGCGCCAGTTCCGGCGCAGGCGTGGGGACCCGAAGTGCCGAAAGCACGCGCGCCCGCCACTCCTGAATCTGCGAGTGATCCGCCGATAAGACAGCGCACCACAGCAGAAGAGTGGCCACCACCTTCACGCCAGAGTCCTACCCTTCTTCCGTGCCATGCCGATCGCGTAATATTTGTGGATGTTGTCGATCCGCGTCCCGTAGTACATCTTGTAATGATCCCCGTCCCAGATGACGGACTGACTGGAATTGTACACCGATTCGTAAGAGCTTCCATCGATCGGAGTCAGGATCGGATTGGCTGCATTCTTCGTCCACCGTATACCGTCGTCGCTCACCGCAGTCCCGATAGCGGTATAGAGCGTCCCCTTCACTCCACCAGGCTTGTTCCAGTAAGAGGCGTAAAACAACACCCATTTGCCGTTTTCCTGAATGACGTAAGGGTAGAAAAGCGCCCCCGTTTCCCATGGCTGCGAGATCTGCAGCACCGGATTGGCGGCGTGCGGCCTCAGGCTGAACAGATCCTTCCCTGTCGCCAGATGCACCTCCCACGGAACCTTCGGGCCGCCTTTCGGCGATGGCTTGTGGATATAGTACATGCGGATCTGCCCCTCATAAGCAACCAGATTCGGCGCATACGCGGCGCGGAAAATCGGATTACGGGAACTCTTCGTCCACGTCAATCCGTCCGGGCTGGTGGCGAGTTCCACATCGTCTTCCCGATTGCCGCAGTACACCATCTGCCACAGCCCGTTCTGCTTCCGTAACTCACCCGAAGGCTCGCGCAGCAGCGCCGGAGTGACGTGAAAATTGTCCCGCTCACCCAGCGGAAGCAGCGGTTTGCCGGTCTTCTTCCAACTCTCACCATCCGGCGACAGAGCCAGCCCAATCTGGTATTTCACCAGTTGCCCGCCGTTGCGAGGGCCAAGCGGCCCGCCGGCGTAGAACAGGAAATACCAGCCGTCCGCCTTCATGATCGAGGGCGACATGATGTTCTGCGAGTCAAACGCATCTCCCTGGCCCAAACTCAGCATCGGGTTCTTCGGCGATTTGATCCAACCGCTTTCCTTCGTGCCGGCAAAGGCGGCCCCTGCCGCCGCGCCAATCCATTCCCGTCTGCGCATCGCATCTATATTAACCACTGGCGCGCCGAAGTTCGACCCGAGAGCAGATTGAAAAATTCCAAACGAACCTGCACGCGGAAGCGCTCTGTAAAGGCGAACATCTTCCCCGCGCGGCTGAAGCCACAAACAACAAGCCCGCCCCGGCAAAAGGGCGGGCTCATCCAAACTCCAATTCCCTAAGGCACGCTCAGTAACTGCTGCCCGACGCCACCGCCGGGGTCGCCTGCTCCGTCCCCACATCCACTTCCGGATCGTGCGAGAAACTGAACGTCCCCGCCGCCGTCGTGACATTCGCCGCCACCACCACCGAATACCGGCTCGGCTGCCGTGGATTCACCACTTGCTCCGTCACCGTCCCCAGGTTCAACACGTAAAACTCCACCGTCCACACGCTCCCATCCTGGTCCGTGATCTGGAACGGGCCCGCGAATCCCAACGTCGGCGAACTCGCGCCTCCCGTCGTTTGCCCGGTAAACAGCGCCGTCGGATTCCCTGCCACCCCAAACGGGCTCGCCGCCACTTGCGTCGGATTACGATCCAGCGCCCGCGTCACAATCGCCGCAACCTGCACCGATTGCACCTGCCGCGGTGCGCCTACCGGCCGTTTCTCGCCGAACGCCAGTGCAATTTGATCGTCCTTCAGCAACACCGTCGAATCCTCACGCCCACCCACCAGCGATGGCATGGCAACCCAATTCCCGTTCACCATTTGCTGCCATGTGCGCGAGTTGTCCGTGAGCTGCGCATTCCGTCCGCGATCCTGAAAACGCCCGTTCGCCGCACCATTGGCGGCCGGAAAATTGAACAGAATATTGTAATTGACAGTTCTTCCCATAAACTCTTCCTTTCTTCCAGTCTGCACACCGATCGGCGCCAACGCGGAGCAAATAGGGATGGATATCTACACTAAGCCATCACACTTCTACACCGTGAGAAAGTTCACACGTTTCGCACCGCACCGCGTCGCCACTCGCCTCACTTCGCACATGCAACAAGCAGCTCAAATTCGCGGTGATGGCAGAATATCAGACACCCAAAACCAATGCAATAGTTTTTTCGCGAGAATTATCCTACTTTTCCCCGGCAGGCAGCCGTGTCAGCAGTCTTTGATACCGCACATCTTTCCGCAACGCCGTGAACTCTGGCTCCGACTTCACTTCCCGCAAACTGTAGCCTGCCCCCAGCGCCGACTCCAGCAATCGCAGCGCACCATCCCGATTCCCAGCAATCTCTGATGCTAGAGCCAGCTTGAAGCGCGCCCCTGGACCCAATTCCCCTAACTTCTCCACGGCCTTCACTTCCTCCAGCGACTGTTTCTTCTCTCCCGATTTCGCCAGATACACCGCCGCGCTCGCCCGCATCTCCACATCCTTCGGCGCAGACGCTATCGCCTCTCGCACCAATCGCAATGCCGTTGCGAACGCTTCCTTCGCCTTCTCCTCTTTCCCCGCGGTCCAACGGTAGGCATCCCCAAGATTCCCCCAATACAAATACCGGCTCGGCGCCAATTCCACCGCCTTCTCAAACGGCGGAATCGCATCCATATAACGCCCCTGAAAAAACCGGATGTACCCCAAATTGGAAAAATGCGGCGCCGTGGGCCGCAACTCCAGTGCCTTCTGGATCGCCGCCGCCGCATCGTCGAACCGGTCCTCAATCAAATACAAACTCGACAGATTCCGCCACACCAGATCGTTATCCGGAGTCAACACGCCCGCCCGCTCCCACGCCTTTTGCGCCGCGCCGTAATCCCCTTGCCGGAAATAAAACACCCCCGCCTCCACCTGCGCAAACCAGTTCTCCGGGCTCAGTTCCAGCGCCTTCGCGAAACTCGCCCTCGCCGCCGGTGCATCGCGTTCCGAAGCCTGCACCTTCGCCATTGCCAGATACGCCTGTCCACTCCTCGGCTCCAGGTCCAGCGCCTTTCGCAACGTCTCCAATGCCTGTTTGCGCTCCCCTTTCTCCGCCTGCACCTGCGCCAGCACCACCTGCGCCGATGCCAGCGCCGGATTCAATTCCACCGCCTTTACGGCATGCTGCTCGGCAAGCTTCACCCACTGCGGATCCCGCCCGTTCGTATTGCGCCGCAGATACACCTCAGCCAGTCCCACATGCGCGGGCGCATTCGCAGGATCCTTTCGCACCGCCGCTTCAAACGCCGTGAATGCCTGCTCCGTGTAGCCCGGCCGGTAGAAAGCCGCAAACCTCTGCCTCCCCTGCTCCACCAGTTCACGAGGCGAAGCATTCCCATCCACCGCCGATCGCGGCGCCTTTCCCCTTCCCGCCACCATCCATCCCAGGAAGCCCATCACCACCACACCCATCGCCGCCGCGGCCCATATCCCGTAGGGAGACCTCTTCTTCGCCACCGGCGCCACAGGCAGGCTCACCATCGTGGGCCGCATCTCCGCCGATACGCTCAACCCCTTCAACACCCGCAACAACTCCCCCGCGTTCGCGTATCGCTGCTCTTTCTCCTTGCGCAAGCACCGCAGAATCACATCCTTCAACTCCGCCGGCAGCCCTTCCGGCAGTGCCTCCATCGGCCGCGGCGGATCCGCCACCACGGACCGCAGAATCCGCGGCACAGTGTCCCCGGGAAACGGCTGCGCCCCCGTCACCATTTCATACAAAATCACCCCAAAAGAAAAAATATCCGACCGCGCATCCGCCACATCTCCCAAACTCTGCTCCGGCGACATGTACCCCGGAGTCCCCATCACTGACCCCGCCAGCGTCAACGCCTGAATCGTCTCCATGCTCGCGTTGCCTTCCGACACCCGCGCCAGCCCAAAATCGAGGATCTTCACAATCCCGTCCGTAGTGATCATCAGGTTTCCCGGCTTCAGGTCCCGATGCACCAAGCCCTGCCCGTGCGCCTTCGCCAGCCCCTCGGCAAACTGCACCGCATAGTTCAAAATCTCCGCCGCCTCCAGCCGCTCCTTCTTCATCCGCCGCGACAGCGTCACTCCGTGGATATACTCCATCGCCAGAAACGTAATCCCGCGATCGGAATTCACCTCGTACACCGTCACTATGTTCGGATGGTTCAAAGACGACGCAGACCGCGCCTCGCGCAAGAACCGCTGCTGGGTCACCGGATCGGCCGCCTGTTTCTCCGACAATATCTTGATCGCCGCCTCACGCTCCAAACGCGTATCCACGGCCTTATACACCACACCCATCCCGCCGGACCCAATTTTCTCGACGATGCGATATTGCAGTAACGTCTCGCCAATCATAGGGTCGCCATTCGTCCTGGTAGAATGAAAAGGTAACACACCTCCATCCCATGCGTATTACCCCTTTCCTCCCTCTCTTCGCCGCGGCTGTCTGCCTCGCGCAAAATCCGCCCGCGGCTGCCCCCAAGCCCGCCCTTGACGACAAGACCGTCGTCGGCAGCTCCGGCGACCGCAAGATCACGGTCGGCGAAGTCAACAAAATCCTCCAAGGTCTCCCCCCGCAGATGAAGCAGAACTTCTCCCGCGACGTCAAAGGCTTCCTCTCTCAGTGGTTCATGCTCGAACGCCTCGTCGGCGAAGCCGAAAAGCTCAACCTCGCCGACAAAAGCCCCTACAAAGAAGGCCTTCAGATGGCCCGCATGCAGATCCTCTCCCAGGCCTTGATCGAGTCCCGCTCTCAAACCACCGACATCCCCATGGCCGACCAGAAGAAGTTCTATGAGCAGCGTAAGGACAACTTCACCATGGCCAAGCTGAAGCTCATCTACGTGCCCTTTGCCGCCAACGCCACGGCCGCCGCTGCCGGCGCAAAAAAGACGCTCACCGAACCGGAAGCACTCACCAAAGCCGAAGGCCTCGCCAAGGAAGCCCGTGGCGGCGCCGATTTCGTCAAGCTCGTCAAGGAACACTCCGAAGACCCCATCTCCAAAGAAAAAGACGGCGACTTCGGCCCCATCCGCCGCTCCGACCAGCTCCCCGACGCCATCAAACAGGCCGTCTTCGCCCTCCGTCCCGGCGACATCAGCGACCCCGTCCGCCAGCCCAATGGCTATTACATCTTCCGCCTCATGGAACTCACCCCCCAATCCTTTGAGGAACTCCAGGTCAATCTCCTTACCGAAATGAAGAATGCGAAGCTGAAGGAATGGCTCGACACCACCGCCAAATCGGTGGAGCTCAAAGTGGAGCGGCAGGACTTCTTCGATTCGATGAAGTAGCCCGCCACCCGCTCCTTACCGCCGCCGCCAACTTTCCGCCTCTCCACGGACGCTCTATCCGCGTCCGCTTCCGGCCGCAGCTCACCGTAGCGGCCGGCAAGCTCCTTTCCGGCAAAGACAACGGCGAAGCCGTCCATGCCGCCGCATTCCTCAATCAGCGCCTCCTAATTCTCGACTCTGAACTCCTTTGTTACCCCAACGAGCTCCGGCGCATCTTATTACATGAGCTGTTTCACTTCGTCTGGCGCCGCCTGGGCAACCCAACTCGCTGGCAATGGGAAACCCTTCTGCGCCGCGAATGGGATGCCAAAGCCAAAGGAGAGCTCGGCTGGTCCGCCGAATGGCGCAAAAACGCAATGCAACCTACCGATGTCCATAACCGATCCCTGCGCTGGCGCCACTACGCTTGCGAAAGCTTCTGCGACACCGCCGCCTGGCTCTGGGGCCCTCCCCATGCCGAACATACTCTCGCCTCCCGCCATCGCAACCACCGTAAACTTTGGCTTCAGGGAATAGCCGCCCGCCCGTTCTCGATATAATCGTCATGATAAGGAGTCTCTGGATGTATCTTTCCCTCCGCCGCCCGGCCTTGCTTGCTGTCGCCGCCATCGGTATCGCCCTCGCCGGCTGCAGCGGCCAGGGATCGATGCGCGCCGCCGTCAAGGCCGAAAAAGACCGCAACACCGCCCCCAGCTTCACCCTCAAAGACGCGACCGGACGCACCGTCCAACTCGCCGACTACAAAGGCAAGGTCGTCCTCCTCAACTTCTGGGCCACCTGGTGCGGTCCCTGCAAAATCGAAATCCCCTGGTTCATCGATTTTGAGCAGCGCTACAAAGATCGCGGCTTCGCCGTCCTCGGCGTCTCCATGGACGAAGACGGTTGGGAAACCGTGAAGCCTTACCTCGAGGCCAAGAAGGTCAACTACCGAGTCGTCATCGGCACCGACGAAGTCGCCGATCTCTACGGCGGTGTCTCTTCCCTCCCCACCTCCTTTGTCATTGATCGACAGGGCAAGATCGCCAGCACCCACGTTGGATTGGTCAGCAAGAGTGTATATCAGGATGACATTGAACAACTATTGGAAAACCGTGGCCAGGTGGCTGAGCGCACCGCTCCTGCTGCTGGCGGCAACTAGCCTCCTCCCCGCTCAGGGCAACATTCTCACGGTCGTTGCACCGCCCAAACTGACCGCGAAAAAGAACACCACGGTCACCGCGAAGGTCGCCGTCCAACTGCGCAACGGCTTTCACGTCAACAGCAATACGCCCGCCGACGACTACCTCATCCCGCTCCGCCTCACCTGGACCGCCGCGCCGCTCGAAGCCAAAGGCGTCGCCTATCCCAAACCCAAAATGGAAAAGTACGAGTTCAGCGAAAAGCCCATCTCCGTTTTCACCGGCGACTTCGACCTCGTCACCACCTTCCAGGTCCCCGCCTCCGCCACGCCCGGCATGCAAGTCATCAGCGGCAAGCTCCGCTATCAGGCCTGCACTCACAAAGAGTGCTTCCCGCCCAAGACCATCGAAGTAAAGCTCCCCGTCGACATCGTCAATTGAAGCGTCTCCTCATCCGCCCCGGCGCCATCGGCGATTGCATCGTCTCGCTCCCCGCCCTCGAATACCTCCGCGCGGACTACACCGAAGTCTGGACCACCGAAGCCAACCGTCCGCTCATTCGCTTCGCCGACCGCACCGATACCATCATCCGCTCCGGCCTCGACGCCCTTCACCTTAGCGACGCCACCCTCCAGCGCCTCAGCCAGTTCGACGAAATCTACTCCTGGCGCCGCCGTGACGGCGTCTCGCACCTGCCCTTCCGCTTCTTCCCCGCCCTTCCCACAACACCAGGCCTGCACGCCACGGACTTCTACCTCTCTCAGGTAGGCGCTCCACTCGGCGCGATCCCAAAACTACCCATCAGTTGGCGCAACGAAGGCTACGCCGTCATCCATCCCTTCTCCGGCAGCCCCCGCAAAAACTGGCCGCTCGAAAACTTCCGCCGCCTCGCCGAAACGCTCGACATGCCCGTCCACTGGATTGCCGGCCCGGAAGAACCGCTCCCCGAAGCCCGCCGCTTCGATAACCTCTGGGACCTCGCCCATTTCCTCGCCGGAGCCTCCCGCTACATCGGCAACGATTCCGGCATCACCCACCTCGCCGCCGCCTGCCAGGTCCCCACCACCGCCATCTTCCTCACCACCGATCCATCCGTCTGGGCCCCTCGCGGGCCCCACGTCACCGTCCTCCTAAACCCTTAGCCGCGCCGGCTCCCGCCCACCCCGAAATACTGCGACTTCCGATTTACGGCCAGCGACGACCGCAATGGCTGCCCCGGCAGCACTCCAGGCAATAATCCCACTCCAATCAGGTTGCAATACCGTTCCGTCCCCAGCTTCTGCGCCCAGTAGTTGATGCTGTGAATCGTAGACCCGCTTCCCGGATCCCCCCCCGTGGGACGCACAATCTGCTCTTCCTTCACCGGAATCCCATAAGCTCCCGATCTGTCCGCAAAGTGAGCCAGACTCGCCCACTTCGTCGCCCCCGGGGTGGGTCCGTTCCGGAACTCCGTCTCCACCGGCTTCGGAACCGGCTTGAACTGCGTGAGCTGAAACACCGCGTTGAGAAAGTACCGCACCAGCATCGCATCATCCGTCTGATTGGGTTGCCCCGGCCCCACTGAGTCCGTTACGTCGTAGAAAGGCAATTGAAATCGCGCCGCCGCTTGCGGCGCGGGCAGATTGAACCACGGCGAGAACCTGTTGTTCGCCAAGAATTGCCGGATGCCGTTCTGCGTGAGCCCGCTCAACGGCCAGTCCAACGGGGTGAAAAACAGCGCCGAATAATTTCGATACAACAGATCGTTAAGAGCCACAATGGTCGTCCGGCATTTGTAGTCCCCGCCCGCCGGATTCACTACCTGGTAGCCATTGAGAGAACACGTCGAATAACCCATCGCCTGCACGAATGGCGCAATGCGCGTCATGAACTCATTGAAACCGCCCGATGCGTTAAAAACTCCCAGCCAGTCCTGAGACGCGTCAAAGGGCAACACCGGCGCAAAACGGTTCTCCCGGTACGGAAACAACGTCAGAAAAGCAATCAGGTTACGGTCCCATTGCTGGTTGATCTGGCCAATGCCAACCGACGCATTCACGTCGTAAAACGGAAGCCACGTAAGCGCCAAGTAACCGAGCCCCCTTATCGATTTTAGATTCTATAACACCGCGCAAGCCCCCGCGACCCAGCCAGGCCCTGTGTTATCCTGAAGCCCTTCTTTCATGACCCGCCGATCCCTACTGCTCAGCCCCCTCAGCGCAGCCACCATCCACGACATCGCCGCCGCCCAACAAAACCGGACCCCGCTCCGCTATCTCACCCCCGCCGCCGCATCCGAACTCGAAGCCCTCACCACCCAAATCATTCCCTCCGACACCACCCCCGGCGCAAAGGAAGCAGGCTGCATCCACTTCATCGACCGGGCCCTCGAAACCTTCGACCGCGATAAGCGCCAACTCTACACCGAAGGACTCGCCGCCGCCCAAGCCAAACGCGCCGAACTCTTCCCTCAATCCACATCGCTCGCCGCCCTTGCGCCCGCGCAAACCATCGCCCTCCTCAAAGCCGTCGAATCCACAGACTTCTTCCAGCTCCTCCGCGCTCACACCATCATGGGCTTCCTCGCCTCTCCCGATTGGGGCGGCAACCAACTGCTCACCGGTTGGGCCCACGTCGGCCTCGAACACCGCATGTCTTTCCAACCACCCTTCGGCTTCTACGACAAGGAAGCGCGCTAAGGAAAAGCAATGCCTCGCTATCGCCCTTCCGACACCGTCGACTTCCTCGTGATCGGCTCCGGCGCAGCCGGCGGCGTCGTCGCCAAAGAACTCTCCACCGCCGGTTTCTCCGTCGTCGTCCTCGAACAAGGCGCCTGGCTCAAGGAAAAGGATTTCTCCCACAACGAGTTCGCCGTCAGCTATCAGCACGCACTCACCAACAACCCCAAACTCCAGCCCAACACCTTCCGCGCCTCTGCTTCAGAAACCGCCAAAGTCGAACAACGCTATACCTACGGCAGAACGGTTGGCGGCGGCACCGTGCATTTCACCGCCAACTACTGGCGCTTCCACCCCAACGACTTCCGCGAACGCAGCATTTTCGGTGACGTGCCCGGCTCCAGTTTCACCGATTGGCCCATCACCTACGATGAACTCGAGCCCTACTACACCAAGGCCGAACAGGACCTCGGCATCTCCGGGCTCGCCGGCGCCAATCCCTTCGAAGGCCCCCGTTCCAAGCCCTATCCGCTCCCGCCCCTGCCCGTAAAATCTTCCGGAGTCCTCTTCGAACGAGCGGCAAAAAAGCTCGGCCTCCACCCATTCCCATCGCCCATGGCGATCCTTTCCCAACCCTACCGTGGCCGCGGTGCCTGCACCCACTGCGGATGGTGTGAATACTTCGGCTGCGAAATGCGCGTCAAATCCAGCACTCTCGCCTCCGTCATCCCGATGGCGGAGAAAACCGGAAAGTGTGAAATCCGCCCCGGCTGTTACGTCCGCCGCATCCAAACCAACAACGCAGGTCGCGTCACTGGAGCCGTTTACTTCGATTCCCAACGCCGCGAGGTGCTCCAGCGCGCCCGCGCCGTCTTCCTCTGCGCCAACGGCATCGAATCCACCAAGCTCCTGCTGCTGTCCGCCTCCAACCGTTTCCCCAACGGCCTCGCCAACTCCAGCGGCATGGCCGGCAAAAACTTCATGTGGGACCTCGGAGCCTTTGTCAGCGGCCTCTTCGATCATCCCCTCAACGAGTACAAGAGCGTCCAGGTCTCACGCGTAATCCACGACTACTACGCCGCCGATCCCAAACGCGGCTTCTACGGCGGCGCGGGCATCGACGCCCGCTTCAACTGGTACCCCATCAGCTTCGGCCTCGACGCCCTCCCGCCCGATGCCCCCAAATGGGGCGCCGATTACAAAAAGCTCCTCGGCCACTACTTCAACCACACCTTCTCCACGCTCTCCCACACCACCTCACTCCCCGTGGAATCCAATCGCGTCGACCTCGATCCAACAACAAAAGACGCCTGGGGTCTCCCTGTCCCTCGCCTCACCTATCAACTCCATCCCGACGACCGCAAAACACTCCTCTGGGCCCAGCAGCGCCAGATCGAAATCATGCAAGCCGCCGGAGCAACGAAAATCTGGAGCTATCCCATCGACGACATCGGAGTGAGCGCCCACCTCATGGGCACTCTGCGCATGGGCAACGATCCCGCCCGCTCCGTCGTCAACCGCTTCAACCGCGCGCACGATGTCCCCAACCTCTTCATTGTCGACGGCAGCAGCCTCGTCACCAGCGCCCGCCAGCAGCCCACCGCCACCATCCAAGCCCTGGCCTACCGCGCCGCCGAAGCCGCGGCCGCCCGCGCCACAAAGGGCGAGATGTAGCTAGGGCCTTCGCTCTTCGGAAAACGATCGGATACGCCACCTCCCGTCAACCGCCACCAGGTCCATTCGCAATGTCCCGCATTGCGTCTTCCGCCGTCCTCAAGTAGCGCCGTAGAAGCAAATTGCCGTAGCCTCGAACTTGCTTCGTTCCGTGATGTACGTCTTGCGCGTATGCCGGAACGCCTCCGACAGCTCTCCGCCACACAAGCCTCGCGCCGCCGACACATCGGGAAACATCTTCTCCATGCGCTCGGCGCATTCGCCCGGTTCCATGGAGATCGTGCGGGCGAAAGCCGCTGCCGTCCCATAGGGGCTCCGTCCGTTGCCCCCGGCGCCCATCGTTAAATACCAGAAGAAGGCGCCGATTACGCCCAATAACGCTACAACTCGCGGCACAAATGTGGCTCCAGCCGCAGTATGAGGCTCAAAGCCCTAAAGGGCAATCAGTGCTTTCCCCGATGCCCTGCCGGCTACTCCTCAAAAATCGCCGCCAGCGGCACCGTCAACTCCCCGGCCCGCATCACTCCATCCTTCGCTTCCACACTTCCCTGAGCAGTGTACACAAATCCCCGGCGTGTCTCCGGGTCAACCACCCAAACATACGGCACCCCGAACTCCAGGTAGTCGTCAATTCGTTGCTGCATGCTGCTCATCCGGTCTTCCGGCGACAGCACCTCCACAACAGCAAGTGGCGGCTCCACGAAGATCCTGGTCCCCGGCTTCCCGCCTTTGACGATAGTCACATCTGGAACACGAAGCCGGTTCCGCATCACCTGCATCCGCACTTCCACTACCGCCCAATAGCCTTTGCATTGATTGCGCACATAGCTCGCACAGCAGAGCTGGGCGTCACCATGATCCATCTCTCCCACGTTGCGCTCCACCAGCCGTCCCTCGACGTAGTCACAATCCGGTTCATAGATTGTGCGCAGGTATTCCTCCGCAGGAATGAGGGTCGAGACTGCCATGCCTTCAGCCTAACTCTCCCTACCGCAAATACGCGTCATCCCCCCGCAGCCAATCCTCCCGCACCGGAGCAAACACGTCATACACCACCGCATCTTCCACCACCGTCACCTTGTGCGGCACATTCGGCGGCACCACAATCGACTCCCCGGCCCCCACCGTCAATTCCCGCCCCTGCATATGGAACACGATCGTCCCTTCCAGCACATTCGCGATCTGTTCGTTCACGTGATGATGCTCCGGCACCACCGCGCCTTTCTTCAATTCCAGCCGCGCAATCGTAATATTCTGTCCGTGCAGCACCTGCCGCACCACATGGGGATTCATCTGCTCCCGGTCAGCTTCCTTCCAACGTTGGACCGCCATTGCGCTTGGATTGTATCATAGGGGGAATGGCCGCAGCCGCAATTGACCCCGTATTCGCAGCCCACGAATCCCTCCAACTCGTTATCCCCCGCAATACCAAAGGCATCGGGTCCGTCATCCTCAAACCGGACTCCGCTGACCGCATTGACGGAGTCACCGTCGAACCCTTCCCCCTTTGGCCCGATGACCGCGGCTATTTCCTCGAAATCGGCCGCATCGGCAAAGGACTAATCAGCGAATTCCCCGCCGAAACCACCCAGATTTCCGCCGCCCTCAGCTACCCAGGCACCATCAAAGCCTTCCACTTCCATCTCCATCAGACCGACTACTGGGTCGCCGCCCAGGGCATGTTCCAGGTCGCCCTTGCCGACCTCCGCAAAGGCTCCCCCACCTTCGGCCGCCGCAACACCCTCTACGTCGGCGCACTCCGCCCCTGGCAGATCCGCATCCCCCCCGGCGTCGCCCACGGCTACAAAGTCGTCGGCACAGACCCCGCCATGCTCGTCTACATCACAGACCGTACCTACAACCCCAAGGACGAAGGCCGCATCCCCTACGATGACCCCGGCATCGCCTACGACTGGGAACTCCAGCACAAGTAAATCTCCTCCACCCGTCGGCGCACACACGCTGCTCGTCGGTGCCGCCACCACCTCCATCGATCCCCGCGTGCCTTACGCCCGTGCCCCCTGTACCCTGATCATGTAAGGAGAGACACATGCAACGCGGTCAACAACACGGTGGAGCCAAGTCCGGAGTGCTCATGGGAGCTCTCCTCATCGTCCTCGGAACCGTCCTCCTCCTCGAACGCATCGACATCCTCCCCACCGACATCTTCCGCCACTTCTGGCCCCTCTTCTGGATCGGCTTCGGCGCCGTCCTTATCACCGGCAATCGCTCCCCCTTCGGCAAAGCCTTCGGCCTCTTCCTCATCCTCCTCGGAGGCGGCATGGAACTGGAAAAACTCGGCTACATCCCGCGCTTCCGCCTCCGCGATCTCTGGCCCGTCCAATTGATCGCCATCGGCGGCTTCATGCTCTGGCGCGCCTTCCGCCCCGAATCGTTCCAATTCGCCCGCAACGAATCCAGTTCCGCACGCCTCTTCGAGTTCGCCATGTTCGGCGGCACTGATCTCCACGTCACCAGCAAGGCCTTCGAAGGTGGCGACCTCACTGCTATCCTCGGAGGCCACGACATCGACCTCCGCGATGCCCAAATGTCCGGCAACCAAGTGGAAATCCTTGCCACCGCTATCCTCGGCGGCGTCTCCCTCAAGGTCCCGCCCACCTGGCGAGTCTCCGTCGATGGCCCGGCCATCTTCGGCGGCATCGACAGCAAAACGCTCACTCCTCCCGATTCCGAAAACGCCCCTCATCTGCGCGTCAGAGCCTTCGCCATGATGGGCGGCGTCGAGGTGAAAAACTAGGAATCATGCATCCGCTCCTGGCGGGAAAACGCGGCCTGCTCTATGCCCTCGCCTGGCTCCCCATCGCCGGCATGCTCGCCCTCTTTTTCCGCCAGACCGCTTCCCTCCGCCTCATCGAAGCCATCACGCTCCTCATCCCCCTTTCCTTCGTCTTCGCCATCATCTGCCTCAGTTCCTGGTATCTCTGCCGCATGACGCCGCTCTCCACCGCCGGCGCCGCTCGAATCGCAGTCACACCAATCCTCGCCAGCATCATCGCCGCGGGCGTATGGGTCACCATCAGCCGCTTGTTCTCCGCCGCGCTCTCTTCCCTCTTCCCCTCCATCGACGAACGCTTCCTCCGCCATGAATCCCCGCTCTGGATCACCGGCGTCTTCCTCTTCCTCCTCACCACCCTGCTCTGCTACCTGCTCGCCGAAGTCGAATCCGCCCGCGAAGCCCGCGAGCGCGAAATCCGCTCCGCCATCATGGCCCGCGAAGCCGAACTGAAAGCCCTCCGCGACCAGATCAGCCCCCACTTCCTCTTCAACTCCCTCAACTCCATCAGCGCCTTAATCGGCATCGACAAACAAAAAGCCCGGGAAATGTGCGCCCTCCTCGGCGACTTCCTTCGCTCCAGCCTCGCTATCGCCGATCGCCGATTCATCCCCCTCGCCGAAGAACTCGCCCTCGTCCGCAAATACCTCGCCATCGAGCAGGTCCGCTTCGCCGAGCGCCTCCGCTTCGAAGAATCCATCGAACCCGCCGCCCTCGAATCCTCCATCCCTCCGCTGCTCCTCCAACCCCTTGTCGAAAACGCCATCAAACACGGCATCAGCCACTGCCTCGATGGCGGCCTCATCCGCCTCGAAGCCCGTGCAGGCGTCAACGACATCATCCTCGCTCTTACCAACACCTACGACCCCGACGCACCCAAACGCACCGGCGCATCGCTCGGCCATGAGAACATTCGCCGCCGCCTCCAAACCCTCTACGCCGGTGGAGCCCGTCTCTCCACCTCCGCCACAGAAACCACCTACAGCGCCGAAATCCGATTCCTCAAACAACCTCCGGAGCAACACGCATGAACAAACTCCGCGTCCTCATCATCGACGATGAACCGCTCGCCCGAGCCGTCCTCCGCGAAATGCTCGCCGACCGCGCCGACATCGAAATCGCCGCCGAATGCGCCAACGGCTTCGAAGCCGTCAAAGCCGCCTCCGAAACGCAGCCCGACCTCCTCCTGCTCGACGTCCAGATGCCCAAGCTCGATGGCTTCGAAGTCCTCGAACTGATCGGCCCCAACACCGCTGTCATCTTCATCACCGCCTACGACACCTACGCTATGCGAGCCTTCGAAGTCCACGCCGTCGACTATCTCCAAAAGCCCTTCACCCCCGACCGTCTCAACACCGCCCTCGACCGTGCCCGCCAGCGCATCGGCACAAAAGGCATAACTGGCGAAGAACTCTCCGCCGCCGCCCGCGGCCCTCAATCCTACGCCGAACGCATCGTCACCCGCGACGGAGCCAAAGTCCACATCATCCCCACCCAAAAGCTCGATTTCATCGAAGCACAGGAAGACTACATCGCCCTCCGCACCGAAGGCAAAACCATCCTCAAGCAACAAACTATCTCCAGCATCGAAACCATCCTCGACCCCACCAGATTCGTCCGCATCCACCGCTCCTACATCCTCAACATCGAACGTCTCGTCCGCGTCGAACCCTACGGCAAGAACAGCAAACTCGCCGTCCTCACCACCGGTGACCAACTCCCCATCAGCCGCACCGGCCACGAAAGACTAACCAACATTCTCACCGGTGGCGACAGGCCTCCAGGCCGGTCGCGTTCAGCCTGGGAAGGCTGAACAAGTGCTATATATATTGCCTAATGCTCTCCAACCTCCTACTCCTAATCGCCCTTTCACCTGCCCAAGACCACATCCTCGAATCCAACGTCGCCATCCCCATGCGTGACGGCACCGCCCTCGCCACCGACCTCTACTTCCCCGCCGCCAACGGCGAAAAAAAGCCCGGCAAGTTCCCCGTCATCCTCAGCCGCACCCCCTACAACAAAGCCAACTCCGAAGGCCGCATGTACGCCGCCAAAGGCTACGTCTTCATCAATCAGGACACGCGTGGGCGATACGCCAGCGAGGGCCGCTGGGACTTCCTCAACATCGACGTCAACGACGGCTATGACACCGCCGCCTGGATCGTCAAACAACCCTGGTCCTCCGGCAAAATCGGAACCATAGGAACTTCCTATGTCGGCGGCACCCAGCATGCCATCGCCCTATCGAACGCCCCCGGCCTCGCCGCCGTAATCCCCGTTGACGCCGTCGCCAACGCGGGCTATTTCGGCATGCGCAACTCCGGCGCCTTCGAACTCCGCTTCTTCAACTGGATCTTCACCATCGGAGCACCCAAAGGCAGTGCCGCCGTCCGCGATCCTGGCTCCAAAGCCGCCCTCGAAGAACTCGCCGCCAACACCCGCCAATATCTCCTCAACCTCCCGCTCCGCAAAGGAACCACACCCCTCAAACTCGCCCCCGAATACGAAGACTGGCTCATCCAGGCCATGACGCGTTCCGACAACGACGCCTATTGGAAACAACCCGGCTTCAACGTCGTCGATCAAGTCGCCAACTACAAAGATGTCCCCGCCTACATCGTCGGCGGCTGGTATGACTCCTGGGGCCGCTCCACCACCATGACTTTCGAAGCCCTTCGCAACACCAAGAAGAGCGCGGTCCAACTCATCATGGGCCCCTGGATCCACGGCCAGCAAACCCGCCACGCCCACGGCCAGGTCGACTTCGGCGAAGCCGCTGCCCTCAAACCCGAATGGCGTCTCCGCTGGTACGATCGCTGGCTCAAGAACGAGCCCAACGGAGCCGAAAACGACGCCCCCGTCCGCATCTTCGTCATGGGCACTGGCCCCGGCACCAAAAACTCCGCGGGCCAACTCCAACACGGCGGCCAGTGGCGCGACGAACGCGAATGGCCTCTCGCCCGCACCAAACAAACGCCATACTACATCCACTCCAATGGCACTCTCACCCCCGAACCCGCCGGCCTCAACGAAACACCCACCTCCTACACCTTCGATCCCAACAACCCCATCCCCACCATCGGCGGCAACATCTCTTCCGGCGACGGCATCCTCCTCCAGGGAGCCTGGGATCAAAAATGCGGCAAGCACGTCTGGAACTGCACCGATCAACTCCCGCTCTCCGCCCGCCGCGACATCCTCGTCTTCCAAACCCCGCCGCTTGAAAAGGACACCGAAATTACCGGCCCCATCGACGTCAAACTCCACGTCTCTTCAGACTCCACCGACACCGACTTCACCGCCAAACTCATCGATGTCTATCCCCCATCGAAGGACTACCCCGCCGGCTTCGACCTCAACATCGCCGACGGCATCCAGCGCGCCCGCTACCGCGACTCCCTCGAACACGCCTCCCTCATGGAGCCCAATAAAATCTACGAGATCACCGTCCGCATGTACCCGACCTCGAACGTCTTCAAGAAAGGGCACCGCATTCGTGTCGATCTAAGCTCCTCCAATTTTCCCCGCTTCGATATCAACCCCAACACCGGCGAACCCCTGGCCCGTCACCGCCGCACGCGCGTTGCCACCAACACCATCCATCACGACCAGCAGCACCAGTCGCACATCCTCTTACCTGTAATCCCGTAGCTGGGCTGATTTAACTAGCTTCACTATGACTAGATGATCTGATGAACAGTCGAATCACCCAACATGACGCAACAACTCTCGACTCACGCACCTAGCGCAGAACTTGCTTTTTTTCTATAGATAAGCCCCTCGCACGACTCCTCAACCAACACATTTTCTGGTGCTGTGCGGAGTTTGCCATCAATGTATACTTGTCCCGAATCCATACCAACGACAAGCCCTACGTCAGCTGGCAATAACCTCACTTTCTCCAATGAGAGAGCACTCTCTAACACCTCAATCGTTTCACGAACGAGACTACTGGAGTCAAATTCGGAAACCAATCCGACAGGTGCACCATCAGGAAACGCATTGGCGATTTGAGTCGCCGACGCATGTTCCAACCCCCATTCGGAAACCAGAACGAGCAGCGGTTCCGCACCGTCCAAGTAGGCGCGCCTGGCATGATCCACATACTTCAAAAGTGCGGTCAGCCCTGGCAGGTAGAGATGCTTTCCCGTTCCCTCCTTGAACTGGGAGCAACCGATGTGCAGCACTGCAACCTTCAAATCAGGTCTTGCTAAGGCCGCTCGGATACCGTTGAACAATGACGCATTCGGCCCGTTTTCTCTCGGATCGTACTCCGTATCCCCAAGCAGTAGCGTAGTTGCTCGGGTATGAAACTGACCATGATGGTCCATGACCTGAGAGTCAGCGAGAATACCGAAGGTCCCCTCTGCATTCCCCGCATCAAAGTGAGATGTCGGTATCGGATGAGCAACCACGCGCCGCCTTGAATCTGAGGCTTCATACGGCGCAATCACGTCAACGTGGTTATGAGCGATCTCTCTAACATTCGTGTAGGCTCCGCGGTAGGTATCCAAAACGGCTTGAACGCTCTTGCTGCAGAAGATCGACGTGGAGTCGCCTAGCACGTGACGCCCAGCAATAAATTCGAATATCCCACCGATGTGGTCGGGGTGGTTGTGTGTCACAATGCAAGTTTTCAAAATGCCGAGCGGGACCCCCAGGGTCCGAAGCACACCGATGGACCGGAAACCCGGGTCAATCAGCACTCCAGGCGGTGAACCGGATTTCGTGTTTGCTCCAATAATTGCATATGCCCCACCAGCTACATTGTAGAAACTCGGGTACCAGGAATTCCATCGCCGCCCGACGACCAGCAGAGGCTCATCCGCCGCAATTGGCATCCTCACCTGTGCTTGGCTCTTGAAGTGAGCTTGCAATGCGGCATCACGGCGTTTCGTTTTGTCGCTGATTGACTCTATCCTTCGGATGGGCTGAACTCGGTGCAATACCCCAATGTCGTTCTCCGCCCGTCTTCGGTAAAGATAGCCTCGGCGGTCTCCATAGTCAATAGCGTACACGTTTAGCGTCTCACTGTATTGAAGTGCTGGATCCGCCAACATGCCGGGAGCATTCTCCAAAGCAGCTTCGTTCCCGCCTCCGATCGCCGCAACAACGGCCGCCAACAATTGTGAGTTGACCGGCTTGGGCAACAGTCCATGAATCTTGTGTTCCACGAATCGCCGCCACGCCTCTTCGTTGACATTCGCACTAACAACTAGCACTGGCGGCGCATCTACACCGCTATTTCGCAGTCGGTCCAGAACACTGAACCCATGCATATCCCCAAGTCTCAGATCAAGGACTATCATGGCATAGCGCACCTCCGAAAGGAGAAACTTCAGAGCCTCCGCGCCATCCCTTGCTTCGACCACAATCCAGCCATCGTGCCGTAACGCATTTGCGTAGTCTTCTCTCTGGATCTGCTCATCCTCGACCAGCAGCAGCCTTTGGTTCACTAATGACTCCTCTCCGCCACAATTGGCAGCCTCACTTTGAATGTCGCACCACCAATCTCATTTTTCGGATCAACGAAAATTCGGCCTTTCATGCGACGAACAATCCTCTGCACCCAAAAAAGGCCTATTCCCATGTTTCGAAGGCCCTTCGTCGTGAAATACGGAAGAAAGATACGGTCTAGGTCGTCCGTCGATATCCCTGGGCCGCTGTCCCTCACGATGAGATCAAAATGATGCTCGTCCGGGCATGACACTTCGATCTCAATTCTCCTGCTCGACTTAGTCGCATCCAGAGACTCCACAGCATCCATCGCATTCCTCAACAGATTGACGACAATGGACTGGATCAGGCTGGAGTCGCTGTTAACGCTTGGCACGGCACCGAAACAAGCTGACAGGAACACCCCATGATCACTCGCACGTCGCCCGGAAAGGCCAATAAGGTCGTCGATCAGTTTGTGAAGATCCGTCGGCTCATCAACCCCGCCCCTATCCCGAAAACTCGTAAACATGTCGATGGTCCGGACCGCATGGTCTACTTCGGACCGTAGAAGGTCTAGCTCGGTATACGGCTGTTCGCACGCAAATTGTCTCCGCATTCTCTTTTCCAAAATTATAATATTTGTAAGTGAATTCAGAAACTCGTGAGAGATGCCGGAAGCCAGGTATCCCAAATCAGCTGCTTTGATCAGCGAAGCATAGAAGGCTGTCTCGTGAAGCTGTGCGATCTCGATTGCTACTCCTGCATGGCTAGCTAGTATCCCAAGCGTCCGCTGAACAGTCTCATCAAACCGGAGCACCCTCTGCGAATTTATAAACATAACCCCAACAATGCTATTTTGGCGCGTGAGTGGAATCGCGGCAAAGGACTTAATCCCAAGTTTGATTGAAGCATCGCGCACCGTGGGGATGCCATTTGGCACCTTTAGCACATCGTTCAGATACAAAGGCTGCCGAATCTTCAGCACATAGCGCCCGGTGCCCCCGGAACTCCGAGGGGAGACAGACAGCTCCTTCGCTAGAGGACCGTAGGCATGGCATTCTCCAAACGAGTCGGTTTCCTCATTGTAAAGGTTAATTGTCGGAGATACCTCCTCACCAAGGATTGCTCGAATGCCCTTGCCAATACTATCTAGAGCCGCATTCTGATCAAGATCCTGAACCACCAAATGTTGCATCACTTCTTCCAGTGCAGCGTGAGTCTTGAGTTGCTGGTGGAGGCTATCCATCAACTTCGCCTTCCCTATCGCTATGGCGGCCTGATTCGCAAGTGTCAAGAGGAGAGAAACTTCCGTGTCCGTAAAATCATGCGGTCCCTTATTGTTGAGATATAGCACGCCACTTACGCGCTCGCCGGTCTTCAAGGGAATCGCGATCATGGCTCGAAATAACACCTTAAGGTCCGGGTTTGCACGGCCATCTTTCTGGATATCCGCCATGCGAATCACATCCCCAGTCCGAATCACGGTTCGTGTAATCCCGTTTTCAAGATGTAGCCTTGGCGGCGGGTGATCGAAATCGGCAGTTCGAAAAACGTCCACCACTGATCGTCCGTCTTCGCTAATTAGATAGATGATTCCCGCCGTAGTGTTCGTCAACCGGATGGCCCCTAGTGCGACTTCCCGTAACACGTCCTGCACACTTGCTGAATCTATGATGCGCTCGGCGATGTCCTGCAACAAAGTCACCGCGATCGAGCGCTGCATCGCGAAGCCAGCCTGTTGCGCAAGCGCGTCAACAAGCCGCCGGTCACTCTCGGTAAACCAATCAGGTGCATCTTGATCCGCGCTAACTACGCCGAGGGTGTGATGCCCGACACGAATCGGCGCCACCAACATTGAGCGTTCCGTGGAGCGCGGCTTTCTCGCCGGCGCAAACTGCGCTTCCTTTTCAGCCGAAGGTGAAACCAGGGAAAGTCCTGTCGTGAACACCATGCCAGCAAGCCCTTCGTCAGTTCTAAATCGTCTAGTCAACGTTGTACCGCTGGCCCCGTGAGCAACCCGCGGAACTAGAAAAGTCTCGCCGTCCTCTTCTACCGGAAGAAAAATCGTACAGTGCGAACAACCAAGATTCTCCGCAACTTGATCAACTATCGCGCGAAGCAGTTCGTCCGTATCCAACTTAGCGCCGATGTGCTTTACCACTTCGTTGACAATCTCCATGTCTCGGATAAGCCGTTGCGCGCTGTTCCACAGCCTGGCATGCCAAATCTGCGGAGCGACCCTGGCGCCGAATGCTACAAGTGCGGGCCGCAATTCCGCCTTGTAATAGTGCGCTGTCTCGTGGTCTGCAGTCAGTAATCCGATCACCGTGCCGTCGTGGACAATTGGCAGACAAATCCACGAGCGGACTGAAAACGTGGAAGGGTGTGACGTCCAATCCTGGTCATCGTGGGTATCGCTCAAAATTAGCGGTTCTCTACTTTCAACGACTCTCCGTACCAACGGATCGCGAGAGCATGGGCGCAACAGCCCTCGATCTGAGGAATCGGAATCAAAGCCGAAACCCGCTAATAGGGTCCGAATGTCGCCTCGCACCAACTGCAGCGAAGCACTCCTACACGGTGCGATCTCACGCCACTCCGTCAGTATCTGCTGAGCCGTAGCACTCGATCCCAGAGCAAACTTCACCTCATCCTCGATCTCCGACTTGGTTGCCGCTTCTCGTTGTAGTCTGGCAATCGTCTCATGGAGGCCGCTCTCTTCCCTCTCCTTGTCCAACCAACGTGAGATGTAACTGGAAATGTGGTTGGCGATGTTGTACAGAACCCTGGCCGCCGCTTCGATCTGCGTGGCGCGCATTCGAGGCATCTCCGCCCAAGCCTTCAGATACTCACCTCTGTCAATCCCAAGTGATGTTGCATGAAGCTCATGCCAGCACTGCGGCACGTCAGTGAGTTCTCCGTCCCTGATTCGATCATCAAGCACCTTGAAGCTTTTAATTTCGACGTCTGGCCTGGCCCGATCACGATTTTCCTCGCCGCGATCCAGGTCAACCCGCAGCTGCCCCCCGAAGAGATAGCCCAAAATGCGGCCATTGAACATGATCGGCGAAACGAAGTCAACCAACCCATGCGCACAAGTGTAAACCTGGTACTGCTGGTTCTGCGCGGCCACCCCCCCCCACGTTCTGTCGCATTCAGCACAGATCGACCGACCGACGTGTGTACCCTTGATAAGGTCCATACAGAGTCGATTGAAGGGAGGTGTCTGCCTAGTAACCGGGCATCCGTCCGCGTCCATTATGACAAGACTAATCCCAGTAAGGGCGGAAAAATCATCGAGCAACCCTTGAAGCGATCCTAACTGGGAGAATTCCTGCCAATGCAGTTTCTCAATCGCATCATTCATGTGCCTATCTTGAAGGTGAATGGGCATCCATTTCACCTCTTATTCCTCTCGGGCTCTAATATATCATTCTTTCAGCGGGTGGACTGTCACTTCTCCAATGGTTACGAAAAAGCAGTCTGCGAAGGACTACCCCGCCGGCTTCGACCTCAACATCGCCGACGGCATCCAGCGTGCCCGCTACCGCGACTCCCTCGAACACGCCTCCCTCATGGAGCCCAACAAAATCTACGAAATCACCGTCCGCATGTACCCCACCTCGAACGTCTTCAAGAAAGGGCACCGCATTCGTGTCGATCTAAGCTCCTCCAATTTTCCCCGCTTCGACATCAACCCCAATACCGGCGAACCCCTCGCCCGCCATCGCCGTACGCGCGTTGCCACCAACACCATCCATCACGACCAGCAGCACCAGTCGCACATCCTCTTACCTGTAATCCCGTAGCGGCTCAGCGCCGCACATTGATCTGAAACCGACCGCCATACCTCTGCGCATCGCCATCCATCTCCAGGCGGTCAAACCGCCCGCTGGAATTGAGATACAGCCGGCCCCGCCCGGACGCCGCATCCCCGCCCACATTCGTCACACTCACATCCACCGGATTCCCCGATCCACTCCACCGTCCGCTCATCTGCACCACTTCATTCCCATAAAGCGTGAACTCCGCGTTCCCATCGCTTCGCAAATTCGCCCGCAGCCGCCGCACACTCTGATCCTGGTTGCCCACCCGCATCGTCCCACTCGACGCAAACGTCTCATCAAACCCCGTAAACTTCGCCGCAATCGGCGCCTGCCCTCCACCACCGCCACCTAGTCCCAAATTCGGCAATATCCCTCCACCGCCGGAACTCGAGCCCGTCCCCCCAAACCCACCCCCCGTCGAAACATACGAAGCCGCATTCGGATCCGCCGTCCACGACAGCTCAAACGTGTACCCTTCGTCCCCGCCCTTCTTATCCCGAATCGCAACAATCGCCGTCCACTGATTCCCCAGCCGTGGCTCCTGCACCAGCCTCACTTCACCGCGTCCATCAATCCCACGAAACGCAAACTTCGAAAAGCCGCCCGACGGCAGCGGCTGGCTGCACTCCGATCCATCGTCGCGGCCCGGCCGCCCGGTCAGTGTACGCAGCAGAACCCGGTCCCCGCGCAATTCCACATCGCTTTCATCGTCGATGCGAACACGCAAGGTACAGCGCCCATCGGCAGCCCGCGGATTATAATCCCGCATCTGCTTAGGCCGGAACACCGGATCCTGCTGCGCCACTAACAGCGCACATCCAAACCACAACGCGCGTCGAAACAGCATACTTTCGATCTTACGAAAAATCCGCCAACCCAACCTTCCTTCCCTTCAACAGCGCCTGGTTCGCCAGATGCGGCCCGGCCACCGCCGCCGCCGCGATCTCCACGGTGCAATTCGTATCCTTCCGCGACTTCATGCAATCCAAAAAGTTCTGCACATGCGATTCCACCGGCACCGGAGCCTGCTCCTCATAAATCGGAGCGTTCGTCTTCTTCCAAGGCTCGGCGTACACCACGAACCCGGCATCGTCCAGGATCATCGTCGCCTTGTCGCCCATGAACGTGATCGACCACCCGTTCTGATACGAGTTCGCGTAGTCCAGCGTCCACGTCACCATCATCTCCGGATACTCAAACACCGCCGAGAACACATCCGGATGCTCCGCGCCCGTCATCTTCGCCACATACCCGTGGCACAATGCCGACTTCGGTGGCCCTTGCTTCGTGAACCACTGCACAACGTCCATCAAGTGCGTCCCCTGATCCGTCATGTTCCCGCCCGCGTAATCCCAGAAGTAGCGCCACCGCCGGAACCGCATCGGCTCCAACTCCCGCTTCTTCGCGCTCCCCAGGAAGCGTTTCCAATCGAGCTTGCCCGGCAGCGGCGAATTATCCAGCGGACCCGCGATATTCCAGTGCCACTGCGGCTTCACCAACGTTACCCGCCCCAGCACTCCATCATCTACCAACTTCTTCGCCTTCATGATGGCCTCGGCGCTGCGCCGCTGCATCCCGATCTGCACCACCTGCTTCGATTTCCGCACCGCCGAAATCATCTTCGCGCTCTCTTCAATCGACTTCGACAGCGGCTTCTCCAGATACACATCCTTGCCCGCCGCCAGCGAGTCCATCAGCATCGGACAATGTTGATGATCCGGCGAGGCAATCACCACTGCATCGACATTCTTATCCGCCAGCAGATCGTGATAGTCCAGATATGGCTTCGCCTGCGGTGATTCCTTCTGCGCCAGTTGCAGGTTCGGCTCGTACACATCGCACAGGGCGACGCACTCGACACCCATTTTGTTGAAGATTTTTTGTAAATAACGCCCGCGCCCTCCGGTTGCAATCAAGCCATACCGGACACGGTCGTTAGCACCAACAGCACGCTGCGGCAGGAACATCGGAGCCGCGGCTAAAGTAGTAAGAAAATTGCGGCGATCAGCAGACATGGATTAATCTCCTGTCCGCATCCTATCACCGCCCGCGCACTAAATCTTCTTCAGCTTCCACCGCCCCCGCCGGAACGCCCAGAACCCAACCACCGCCAGCACCGACTCCGATATCGTAATCGCCAGGTAAATCCCCGTCGCTCCGAATCCACCCGGATACGCCAATGCCCACGCCAGCGGGATTTGAAACACCCATTGGCACGCCAGGTTGATCAGCGTCGGAGTCATCGTGTCCCCAGCCCCATTAAACGCTTGCACCACCACCATCCCCCACGCATAGAACCCGTACCCATAGCAGATGTACCGTAAGCACTCCGATCCCTGCCGGATCACTTCCGGATCACGGCTGAAAATCCGCAGCAACGGCTCGGCAAACACGATGAACGCCACCGCCAGCGTTCCCAGAAAAATCATATTGAACAAACCCGCCCGATACACCGACTTCTCGGCCCGCTCCGGTTTCCCCGCTCCCAGATTCTGCCCCACCAGCGTCGCCGCCGCGTTGCTCAATCCCCACGCAGGCAGAATCGCGAAGATAATCAGCCGGATCGCGATCATATAACCCGCCAGCGCCGTGCTGCCGAAGCTCGACACCAATCGCACCACGCCCAGCCACGACGTCGTCGTGATCAGCACTTGCGCAATTCCCGTCCCCGACACGCGCAGCAATCGCCACAGCACTTCCCAGTTCACCCGCATCTGTTGCCACGAAACCTGAATCCGTGACAGTCCTCCAAACAGCACCCAGAACTGAAACGCAACCCCGCAGCCGCGCCCGATCGACGATGCCACCGCCGACCCCATCAGCCCCATCTTCGGAAACGGCCCCAACCCCAGAATCAGACACGGATTCAGCACGATGTTGATGATGTTCGCCAACCACAGCACCCGCATCGCAATCGCCGCATCCCCCGCGCCGCGGAAAATCGCGTTGTTCAAAAACAACAGAAAAATAAACGAGCACGTCCCGGAGATCGTCCGCGTGAAGTTCTGCCCCACCGCGATCACTGCCTCTTCACCACCCATCAGCCGCAGCAACTCAGGAGCAAACACCACCCCAATCACCGTAATCGGCAACGAGCAAAAAATCCCCACAAAAATCGCCTGCGCCGCTGCCACCGATGCCCCCGCCGGATCCTTCTCCCCAATCCGCCGCGCCACCATCGCCGTCGCCGCCATGCTCAACCCAATCGCCACGCCAAACAAAATGCTCAGCAGCGATTCCGTCAGCGCCACCGCCGCCACGGCCTCCGTGCCCAAGCTCGACACAAAGAACGCGTCCACCACCCCGAACAGCGACTCCATCGCCATCTCCAGAATCATCGGAACGGCAAGAAGCAGAATCGCCCGGTCGAGCTTTCCTTCGGTGTAATCGTGATGCGACCCGCGCAACGACTCGCGGACCGATGCCCAGAAGCCTTGTGACTGCGCGGAGGACTGCGAGGCCTCCATCTATCTAGGGTACCCTGTTCGCCACCAGCAATCGTGTAAACAGGTACAAATTACTCTGCTCCATATAAGGCAACAGCTTATTCTCCGGACTCACCCGGCGCTGAAATCCCTCCAGCGATCCTTCATCCAACAGCACCAGCATCGACGCCAGCAACTCCAGGTCATGCGCCGTGTACCGCTTGGTCAAGCTCCGCAGGCTCGCCCGTGAAACAATCCCATCGCCATTCACATCCCCGGCCGCCACTCGCACCTTCAGATCCGTATCGTAAGTCGATTGAATCTCCGCCCGCACCGCTTCCAGAAACTGCGTCAACACCATCCCAACCTGCCCATCGCCCCGATGCTGATAGCGCAGGATCTGATCCAGCGTCGGCTCTTCCGAACCAGCCGTCAGCAACATCCACGCCTGCCGCTGGAACACAGCCGAGCGCACCACGGCCGCCGGGTCCGGCGAATTTGGGCCCACTCCCTCCGCATACGGCCGCAGCCGCATCAACTCAATCAGCGCCTCAATCCCCAGCGTCGTCACCTGTTCCAGAAATCGTTCCCGCCGCCGTTCCGCCCCCGCCGCCGCACTAAAATTCGGTAGGCACGACGGAGCCGTAATCTGCGCCGACTCCTCTCCGCCACTCGACACCGTCGGCTCCACCAGCAACGCCCAGTCTTTTCCCGGCGTAGCCTGCGTATCCTCAAAGTACACCGCGCCGGCATACCCCTTCGGCAACACCTCCGCGGCATTCAAAAGCGATTCCTGCACCGTTAGCGGATATTGCCCCGTCCGCGCCTTCTGCTCCACCGCCGTCTGGCACGTCCGCGTCAGCGTCCTCGTCAATTGCGATTTCCCATTCGCCCCAATCGGCTTCGGCGCCTGCGGCACCACCAACCCAATCAGAATCGCAATAATCCCCATTCCCGTATTCAGCTCTACCAGCGTCATCGAATTCCTCCTCCTGCACCACTAACACATCCCCACGCCAAACGGAAGAAAAGTGGCGACGGGCCTTCAGGCCGGTCGCAGTTCAGCCTGGGAAGGCTGAACAGACTCACTCACTTCTTCGTCGCCGCCTTCCGCTCCTCCAACTCCCGCTTCCGCTGCTCCTCTTCCCGCTCCTTCCGAAACTTCTCCAACTCCTCCGCCGTAAACCTCCGTCGAGGCTGCGGAGCCACCGGCTTAGCCGCCACCATCTCCCGCAAAACACCCACTAACTCATCCCTCTTCCCCGCATTCACACCCAACCGCTGATGTTTCCCTGAATCACCCGCCACAAACCCCATCCCCCCATCATCCGCCACCGTAATTGTCCCCCGCGTCAACTCAAAGAACCCCGCATCCGGCTTCATGGCGTACAACGCCGCCACCAGATCCTGCCCCGCCGCATCATACGGCATCGTCCCCGCCGCCTTATAAAAATCCACCACCGGATGCGCTTCCGTCCACGCAAAATCCTGAGCCATCATCGAACCCGGATACCGCACCGCCTCCCCCACATCCCGCCCACAAAACACAATCGGAGCAGGCCACTCCGCCAGCATCCGCCGCATCGCCGCCACATCCTGCCTGCATTCCGACACAACCGTCGTGCGCACCTTCGCCTTCACCAACTCCGCACTCCCCGCCGAATCCAGAATCCGCACGGCATACGTCACCGGAGCACTCAGCACCATCGCCACAAACCCATCGTCGATATACGCCAGCGAGTTCCGCATCAATGCCGTCACTTCCGCCGTATCGCTCACTCGCCGCAGCTTCCGTTTCTCCGCCGGCACACGCTCCAGCGCCGCTTTCACCATCGGCGAATCCGGCGGCAACGGCTTGTCCGCCGCCAGCCCAATCGGCAGAAAACGATTCGCATTCGGCGCCGGACCCAGTTGATAAAACCGGAACACCGCATCGGCAAACATCGCCGCGCCCAAACTGTTCTCCGTCACCGCAATCGACGCCACCCGAGCCTCGCGCTTCCCCTCATACCCGTACAACAACGCCAGCGTCAAAGCCGCATCCGGCCGGCTCAACGTAGTGTTGTACACAACACCAACAACAGGGGTGCGCCGGAACTGCATCGCGTTACGACAAGCTCAATTCCGCCAATTGGCCGGTCGAATCGCCAATATGCGTCGCGTTCACGCCCATCCGCTGCGCCATCGTCGCAAACAGATTCGTAATCGGCGTCTCGCGCTGATAAATCACGTGCCGCCCCGGCGTGAAGAAGTTCCCGCCGCGCCCAGCCAGAATCGTCGGCAGCTCATCATGCAGATGCTGATCCCCATCCGAAAGCCCGCTGCCATACACAATCATCGAATTGTCCAGCAGGTTCGAATCGCCTTCCCGATGCTCCTTCAGCTTCTGCAAGAACCCTGCGAAAAGCTTCACATGATATGTATTAATCGCTGAAATCTTATCCAGCAGCACCGGATTCATCTGGTGATGCGTAATCGGATGGTGGCTGTCCGGTATCCCAATCTCCGGATACGGCCGGTTCGATCCCTCACGCCCGATCATCACCGTCGACACCCGCGTCACATCCGCCTGGAATGCGATCAACAGCATGTCCGTCATCAACCCGAAGTAATCCCCAAATTCCGCCGGCACGCCAAACGGCTTCTCCATCCCCGGAGTAATCACCGTCCCATCCTTCTCCGCCTTCTGTACCTGCTGTTCCACTTGCCGCACCGATGTCAGATACTCATCCAGCTTCCGCCGGTCCACAGCGCCCAAATCGCGTTGCACCGTCTGCGCCGATTCCAGCACCGTATCCAGAATGCTCCGCCGCATCGCCAGCCGCCGCGCGCGCTCCTCCGGTGAAGAAAACACATCCGCCCCGAACAGCCGTTCAAACAAGCCGCGCGGATCGGACACCGGAGGCAGAGGTTGGCTCGGCGTCTTCCACGCCATGTTGTACGCATACGCGCACGAATACCCGTTGTCGCAATTGCCCGCCTGCCGCGTCTCCTCCAACCCGATCTCGAGCGATGGCAGCCGCGTCTCTTTCCCCACCACACCCGCAATAATCTGATCCGCCGACACACCCAGCTTCAGGTTATTCACCGACTGGTGCACGAAGCTCCCGGTCATGTACGCCGCCAGCGCGCGTCCGTGATCCCCGGCGCCCACCAGCAGCGGCCGTCCCCAATTCGCCGTCAAATTTGAAAGCAATAAAACATCGTTCTTCAGCGGCTCCAGCGGCGACAAAATCGGAGGCAATTTCCCCAGCGGCCCATCATCCGGCATCACCCAGTTCCGCATGTCAATCCCGTTCGGCACATAGAACCACGCCACCCGCCGCGGCGCAGCCTTCACCGCCGCCATTGCCGGCGACATCGCATCCAGCATCGGCAGCGCAACCGCCGCGCCCAGCCCCCGCAACATCGTGCGGCGGTCCAGTGCTTTCCTCGTGATCATCCTCATTTGGCAGCCACCTCCGGCGGATTTCTCAATTGCCCTCTGCGAGCCTGGAACGGCAGACTATGCACAATCTCGTGCACCAGCGTCTGGAACCGGTACCCGGATTGTTCCATCTTACTCACAATATCCCGCACCACCAACCGGTCATACGATTCCAAACCCCGTCCCAGCGCATACGTCAGCATCTTCTCCGTCAAATTGCGCGTGAAATCGGGCAGGTCTTTCATCAGCAATTCCTTCAATTGCACCGGTGTCGTAAATTCCGCCCCATTCGGCAGCGTGCCGCCCACCTGAATCGGAAGCTTGTTCTCCTCGGTTCTCCAACGTCCCACCGGATCGTAGTTCTCCAACCCAAATCCCAACGGATCCATCCGGCTATGACACGACGCGCAAATCGGATCCGTCCGGTGCTTCTCCAGCGCCGCCCGCAACGACGCAGGCGCAGTAGCCTCGTCCTCCTTCAATCCCGGCACATCCGCCGGCGGAGGAGGCGGCGGCGATCCCAACACCACATCCAATATGTATTTCCCTCGCAGCACCGGCGACGTGCGCACCGGATAGCTGGTCACCGTCAGCACACTCGCATGGCTCAATATCCCGCCACGCTGCGACGCATCCACCGTCACCCGGCGAAAATCCGGCCCATCCACATCCTCAATCCCGTAGTGCCGCGCCAGCCGCGAATTCAAAAACGTATAGTCCGCGTTCAGAAACTCCGACACAGGACGGTTCTCCCGCAGAATATGGTCGAAGAACAGCTTCGTCTCCGTCACCATATCCTCGCCCAACGCCGCATTCCACATCGGAAACTTCAGTGCATCCGGCTTCACACCCGCAATGCCCCGCGTCTCCAGCCATTGCCCCGCGAAATTCTCCGCCAGCGCCGCCGATTTTTTATCCGCCAACATGCGCACCACCTGCCGGTCCAACACGCCCGGCTTCCGCAGTTGATTCGTCTCCGCCAGTGCCAGCAACTCCTCATCCGGCGCCGAACTCCACAAAAAGAAGCTCAGCCGCGTCGCCAGTTCAAGCTCAGACACATTCCCGTATTGCCCCCGCGGATCGCGCTCCACCCGAAACAGAAAATGCGGAGACACCAGCATCGCCTGTATGGCGTACTGCACACATTGATCCGGAGCAAACCCCGCCTCCCGAGCCTTCCGTGCCACCCCCACCAATTGCGCTACTTCAGCCTCCGTCACCGGACGCCGGTACGCCCGCCGCGCCAGCGGCTTCACAATCTTCGCAATGCACCCATCGCCTGTCCCCGGATCACACTTCAGTATGCGATCCCGCAGCGGCTGTTCCCCCTTCGCCGCAAACGGCCCCAGCAAATCGAACTTCTCCGGATAAATCGTATTCGGACCCGGAGCAAACCCACCCGCCGGGCGCCGCAACGGCCGTGGAACCGGCTTGCGAAAATCGTCGCCCACCAATTCCGCCCGCAGCGTATGCTCCCCCGCCGCCAGATAAACACGAACCTCGCGATGGACCCGCTGCGCATCCTTCGCCACGCTACTCGTCTCGTTCTCCGCCGATGGCACCTCCACCGTCTGCACCGGCTTGCCATCCACCAGCATCCGCAGCGTCACCGGCTTTCCATCCGGCCCCAGATGCCCTCTGATCCACGCCCGGAACACATACTCCCCGCTGTAATCCACATACTCCACCACATCCGTCGCACCCGAATCGATCCGCCGCACGCGGTCCGCCTTCTGTTCCACAAACGCCGGCTTCGGCAGCGGGTCCGCACCCACGGCCAGCGATGCGATGCGCTCCGCCGCATACACATACTTCTCCATCAACAGCGGAGACACAGTCAGTACATCGCCGATATTATCGAACCCCAGCACCGAATCATCGGGCGGAAATTCCTGCCCGGCACGAAAGCGCACACCCAATAGATCCCGCACCGTATTCGCATACTCCGCCCGGTTCAGCCTGCGCGCCACAATCCGCCCCGGATCACGAGACTTCGCCCGCTCCACCCGGTCAATCTCTTTCCTTACAAAATCGAGCATCGCCTGCGTCTGCGCCTCGGAAGGCCGTGGCAACCCCTTTGGCGGCATCTCCCCCGATCGCACCTTGCTGATGATCCGTTCCCACGCATCGCGATTCGCCCCAATCGACTCGCGCCCCGTGAACCCCTCCACACTCAAGTTCCCCGAAGCATTCTTGTTGTTGTGGCACAGCGAGCAGTTCTGCCGCAGCACCGGCTGCACGGCGTTAGCGAACCCAGCGTCCTGCGCATGCGCCGCAGTCACCCACAAAGCGAACACAACACCGGCTCCCGATGGCATAGCTCCCTCTCGCTGACGAATCCTTGTATACTGCCTACACTGTACCTGATTCCTAAGAGGAGGCTGTATGCCCTTCCATTCACTTTTGGTCTTTGCCCTTGCAGCTTCGGCGCAGACGAAGATGCCCGCGCCCGCCAATTTCAAAGTTGATTTCGAAAAACACGTCCAGCCGATCCTCGCCGCGAAGTGTCATTCCTGCCATGGGTCTGAGGTACAGCAGGGCGGCTTGCGTCTCGACAAGCGCCAGAACGCATTCCGCGGCGGCGACTATGGCCCGGTGATTCTCCCTGGCAAAGGCGCCGAAAGCAAGCTCGTCAAACGCCTCGTGAATGGCGACGGCGGTTTGCAGATGCCTCCCACCGGCGCGCTGCCCGAGGACGAAATCGCCATCCTTCGCGCCTGGATTGATCAGGGCGCCGACTTCCGCATCGAAGTGCAGGAAGAGGCGCCGGCAAAGCCCGTCGATCCGAAATTCCTATCTTTCATCGAGAAGATCCGCACTCAGGATCTCGCCGCCGTCAAGCAGATCCTCGCCGCGCAGCCGCAATTGATCGATGGCAAAGACAAAGCAGGCTCCACCGCGCTCCATCATGCCGCCGCCTACGGAACGCTGGACACCATGCGCTTCCTGCTCGACAAGGGCGCCAATCCCAACGCCACCAACAACCGCAAATCCACGCCGCTCTTCTGGGCCCTTCAGGACGAAGCAAAGGTCCGCCTCCTGCTCGACAAAGGCGCTTCCCTCACCGCGCAAACCTCCGACGGCCGCTCTATGATCTACCAGGCCGCGTCCATTGAACACAGCACCGCGGTGTTGCGCCTGCTGCTCGAAAGAGGCGCCAACCCGAACGCGAAAACGCTCACTGGCATGACTCCGCTCATGGCCGCCGCCACCCGAGCCAACCTCGACGCCATGCGCGTCCTCATCGCCAAGGGCGCCGACGTCAAAGCAAAGAACGCCGCCGGAGCAACCGCATTGATGGCCGCCGCCGCCACCGGCGACACCACCGCCGTGCGCCTGCTATTGGAGAGTGGGGCCGAAATCAATCCCCGCACCAAGCGCAATGAAACCGCACTCGCCAACGCAGCCACCACCGGCAATGCCGAAATCGTCAAAATGCTCCTCGATGGCGGCGCCGAAGTGAATGTTGCCGATATCCGCGGCTACACGGCAATCCACTACGCCGCCGGCTCCGATGCCATGCCCGCCCAAGTTGTGAAGATGCTCCTCGACAAAGGAGCCGATGTCACCGGCAAAGCCGATGGCGAAACCCCAGCCATGCTCGCCGCCAAGCGCGGTGACTCCGAAGTGGCCCGCCTCCTGGGCGTCTCCGCGTCCACCCGCGCTCGCCTGGGCGTCGTCGCGCCTCCACGCACACCCCTGCCCGCCCGCTCCCTCGCCGACACCGTCCGCCCCGCCCTTGCTCTCCTCGAAAAGCAGAGCCACAACTTCATCCGCATCGGTGGATGCAACTCCTGTCACGCCCAGGATCTGCCCTCCACGGCCGCAGCCATCGCGCGTGAACGCGGCTTGCCCTCACCCAAATCCATCGCCCAACTCCCGCTCCACATGCACGCCACCAACACGGAGCGCATGATGGATCTCAACGCCGTATCCACAACCACCCTCGGCTGGGAATTGTACGATCTCCATGCCAACCGCCAGCCCGCCGACGAATACACCGATTCCCTCGTCCGCTTCATCCGCCTCATGCAGACGCCCGCCGGCAATTGGACCTCGTTCGAAAGCCGCCGCCCGCCCATGAACACCGGCATGTACCAGACCGCGGCCCTCGCCATCTACGGCCTCCAGAATTACGGCCGCCCGCAGGAGCGTGAAGAGAACAGGAAAGCGATCGCCCGCGCAGCCGCATGGCTCGAACGAGCCAAGCCCGCAACGACCCAGGACCGCGCATTCCATCTCCTCGGCCTCGCCTGGGCCGGCGCACCCACCACCACAATCGCCGCGGCAGCGAAAGCCTTAGCAGCAACCCAGCGCGAAGATGGCGGCTGGAGCCAGTTGTCCACCATGGGTTCCGACGCCTACGCCTCGGGCCAAGCCCTATTCGCACTCAACGCCGCCGGAAGAATGGCCATCTCCGATCCCATCTTCCGCAAAGGCATCGACTACCTGCTTCGCACACAACACGCCGACGGCTCCTGGCAAGTCGCCACCCGTTCCATCTGGGTCCAGCCCTATTTCGAAAGCGGCTTCCCCCACGGCCACAACCAGTGGATCTCCACCGCCGGAACCAGCTGGGCCGTAATGGCCCTTTCCCTAACGCAACCACAAGCAGTGACACGTCTCAACGAATAAGACAAAGTGGTTTCCTAATCTGCGTTCATCTGAGTTTATCTGTGGCTGTCAATCTCAGCCCCTGCCCCGCCCCATACACCGCCGCCCGTATATCCCTATGCAGCGTCACATCGAATGGCATCTTCTGCGTAAAGAACACCACCGCCATCTGATTCACCGGGTCCACCCAGAACAGCGTCGAAGCCGCGCCATCCCAGAAAAATTCCCCCACCATCCCCCGATTCTCATCCGGCTTCTGCGGCGGCGCCACCCGCACCGCAAAATCAAATCCAAACCCCACCGTCCCCTTGCTCGGCAAAAACTGCCTCTCCGTAATCTGCGGATCCAGGTGATCCGTCGCCATCAGCTTCACCGTCGTCGCCTTCAAGATCCGAGCCCCCTCCAGTTCCCCACCACCCAACAGCATCCGCGCAAACCGCATATAATCGCCAATCGTCGACGCCAACCCGAACCCGCCCGCCGTCATCCGGTTGTCCTGAAAATTGAGCCGCCGCGTCCCCGCATCATCCTGCCGCGTCAGCTTCCCATCCGTCACCCGGTACATCGCCGCAAAACGCGCCCAATTCCCATCCGGCTGCCGCCACGCCGTATCCGTCATCCGCAGCGGTTCCAAAACATGCTGCCGCACATAATCGGCGAACTTCTGCCCCGAAAGCACCTCCACCAGCCGCGCCTGCACATCCACCGCGATGCTATAACTCCACTGCGTCCCCGGCGCAAACAACAGCGGCAATTTCGCCAGCCTCCGGCTCATCTCCGCCAAATCAATCGAAAGGTTCAGCGGATCGGCTTTGACATACGCATCATGCGCCGGTGTCGGCCCTGCCCCGTAGGCAAACCCCGCCGTATGCCGCAGAACATCGCGCACGGAAATCGGCCGGCCTGAAGTCTGCACCGCCTCAAACTCCGGCAGGTGGCGAGACAGCGGATCATCCAGCCGGAACTTCCCCTGCTCCCAAAGCTGCATCAGCGCAGTCCCGGTCACCGGCTTCGTCATAGAGTAGATCTGCACCACCGTGTCCCGCGACATCTTCCGCCCCGCTTCCCGATCCGCAAACCCCGCCGAACCGTAGTACGCCTCTCGCCCGCCTTTCCAGATCAGCGCCGAAACGCCCGCTGTCCGCTCCGCCGCCACCATCGCCGCCAGCACGCTATCAATCCGCTTCGAATCGAGCAACAGAGTTTGCGCCTGCGAAAGCGAGGCGCAGTACAGGGCGGCCAGCAGCAGTAAGTGCATTCTCTTAATCTACCCGCTTCAGTGAGCTAAATGCCCGCCTTGGTTACGCATAGTAAAGTAGGCTGTACGATATAATTTGTTCTTCCGGGCTGCCGGATTACGAATTAATAGCAGAGCGGGAGCAGTGTGTTAGAGCGCATCGGCAGATACGAGGTCAAAGCCGAGCTCGGACGGGGCGGCTTTGGCCGCGTCTACCGGGCTTGGGACCCCACTGTCGGCCGCATGGTCGCCATCAAAACCTTGAACGCCGGCGGCGACCCCGAAATGCTCCAGCGCTTCCGCAACGAAGCCGCAGCCGCGGGCAAACTCCGCCACCGCAACATCATCATTATCCACGACTTCGGCGAGCAGGATGGCGAACCCTACATCGTCATGGAACTGCTCGATGGCGAGGATCTGCAGCGCGTCATGCAGAACCAGCGCCCGCTCACCCTGCTCGAACGCATGCAGATCATGGAGCAGGTCGCCGAAGGCCTCGACCACGCCCATCGCAACGGCGTCGTCCACCGCGACGTCAAGCCCGCCAACATGATGGTGCTCCCCGACCGGTCCGTGAAGATCATGGACTTCGGCATCGCCCTCGTCACCCAGGTCGCCGGCTCCCGCCTCACCAAAACCGGAACCATCCCCGGCACCCTCAAGTACATGGCGCCCGAGCAGTTCCGCGGCGCAACCAACGATCCCCTCAGCGATATCTTCGCCTACGGCGTCACCTACTACGAACTCCTCAGCGGCGTACATCCCTTCGACGGGCCCACCCAGCCCGCCATCATGTACAACATCCTCAGCGGGGAGCCTCGCCCCCTCAGCGAGTTGATGCAGGGTTGCCCCGACGGCTTGAGCGAAGTCATCATGCGCTGCCTCCACAAAGACCGGGAGGGTCGCTATTCCACGCTCGACGATCTCCAATTCGACCTCAAGCCCATCCTCGCCGAACTGAAGCATGATCACGCCCGCGGGTTGTACACCGAAGCGGAAAGGCTCGCCGGAGCGCAGCAGTTTGACACGGCACTGGCGCTGGTCCGCGAATCGCTCGAACTGAATCCCGCCGATCGCGGCGCGCGGCGCCTGCGCGAGCGCATCCAGCAGGAGATGCAGCGCGCCGCCGCCCAGCCCAAGCTCGAAGCGCTGCTCAATACCGGGCGCCATCTGCTCGCTTCGCGCAAGTTCGAAGACGCCATCAACACCTTCGAATCCGCCCTCCGCCTCGACAAAGCAAGCCAGGAAGTGGCCAGCCTCCTCCAGCAGGCGCAGGCAATCCGCCAGCAATCGGCCGAGGCCGAACGTCTCCTCCGCGACGCCAAAACCGCGCTCGGAAACCAGGATCTCACCGGAGCCTACCAGCGCATCAACGAAGCCCTGCAGCGCGATCCCAGCCATCCCGACGCCGTCCGGTTGGGCGCTCGAGTCAAGGAAGAGATTACCTCCCGCGAGCGCGATCGCCGCCGCCGCGAAGAAATCAGCCAGGCCCGCGGCGCTCTCCTCCTCGGCTCGTTCGAGGAAGCGCTGGCCATGCTCGAACGCATTGAACAGGCTTATCCCGAATCGCCCGAAGTGCCGCAGTTGGTGGCCGAGGCCCGCGCCGCAAAAGAAGCTCACCTCCGGCAACAGCAGCTCCAGTCGGCATTGGCGGAATCGAAAAACCTGCTCCGCGAGAAGCAATTGCCCACGGCCGTCCATCGCCTCGAATCGCTCGTCAAAGACTTCCCCAGTTCCGTCGAAGCCAACGAGCTACTCGACTACGCCCGTAATGAGCTCAAAGCGAAAAAGCGCCAGGAGACCATTGAGCGCCTCGTGCGCGAAGTGCAAGCCCTGGCCGCCAATCATCAGTTCGATGCCGCCATCCAGATGCTCGAAAAGGGCCTCGGTTACTTTCCCGGTGACATCACCATTGACCGGCAGTTGGACGAAATGCGCGCCGCCCGTGCCGCCTATCAGCGCCAGGTGGCCCTGGACGAAGCGCTCTCCCAGGCTCGCCAATGGCGCCGCGATTCGCAGCACGAATCCGCCATCCGCGTCCTCGATGCTTTCCGCGCCACCTTCGGCAACGATGCGCAGGTGGACTCACTCCGCCGTGAAATCGAGCAGGAATGGGAAGACCGCAAGCGCAGGGAGAGCATCCAAACCCTGCTCGCCGAAATCGAACGGCTGGCGGAAAAGAATGACCCCGCCACCGCGCTCAAAGTCGCCGATCAGGCCGTATCAAAATACGGCGCCGTGCCGGAACTCGAAGTGGCCCGTGCCCGCGTGGAAAAGCTCCTCCAGCAGAAAAAGCGCACCGAGGCCGTCTCGAAGCTTGTCACCGAAGTAACCGAGCTCACCTCCACTCACCGCTTTGACCGCGCCCTCGAACTCATCGAACGCGGCATGGTCACCTATCCCGGCGACTCAGCCCTCCATAAGGCTAGGGAAGCCGCCGCCGAGGCCCGCGCAGCCCACGAACGCCGGGAAGCAATCGCCGCGGCAATGGCCCAGGCCCGCGCCATGCTCGAGCGCAGGCAGGGCGAGCGCGCCGCCTCCATCTGCGACGAACTGCTCCGCCGCTATCCCGATGCCGAAGAAGTAGTGGCCTTGCGAACACAGGCCCGCGAGCAGGTCCGCATCGCCCTCGAGCAGCAGCGCGCCATTGCCGCCGCTTGTGAACAGGCCCGTGCCTTGGCCGCCGCCGGTAAGTTCGACGAAGCCATCGCCGGCCTCGAGCAGGCCTCGAAAGACTTCGCCGGTCAAGCCCCCATTTCCGCGGTGTTGAAGGAAATCCGCGATCGCAAAACCACCACCGATCGCGAACACGGCATCGCCGCCGCCCTCGATGCATGCGATCAGTTCCGCGTCACCCAGGAGTGGGACAAAGCCCGCGCGCTGCTCGACGAAGCCGCGAAGAAATTCGGCGACGACGTCCGCCTCCGCGAGCGCCGCCAGCGCGTCCAATTGGAATCGGACGCCGCAAAAAAGGCTGCCGAAGAGGCCCGCAAGCAGGCCGAGGCCGAGCGGCAACGCCAACTCGAAGAGCAGCAGCGCCAGCTCGAAGAGCAGCAGCGCCTCGAAGCCAAGCGCAAGGCCGAGCACGATGCCCGCCTCCGCGAAGAAGCCGAGCGCAAGCGGCTGGCCGAGCGCGAACAGGGCATCGCCGCCGCCATAGAAACTTGCGATCAGCATCGCGCCACCCAGGACTGGGCCCGCGCCCGCGCAGTCCTCGACGAAGCAACGAAATCCCTCGGCGATGATGACCGCCTCCGCGAGCGCCGCCAGCGTGTCCAATTGGAATCGGACGCCGCAAAAAAGGCTGCCGAAGAGGCCCGCAAGCAGGCCGAAGCCGAGCAGCAGCGCCTCGAAGCCAAACGCAAGGCCGAGCACGAAGCTCGCCTCCGCGAAGAAGCCGAGCGCAAGCGGCTGGCCGAGCGCGAACAGGGCATCGCCGCCGCCATAGAAACTTGCGATCAGCATCGCGCCACCCAGGACTGGGCTCGCGCCCGCGCAGTCCTCGACCAAGCAACGAAATCCCTCGGCGATGATGACCGCCTTCGCGAGCGCCGCCAGCGCGTCCAACTCGAGTCGGACGCAGCCCAAAAAGCTGCCGAAGAAGCTCGCAAGCGCGATGAAGCCGAGCGCAGGAAGAACGAAGAAGCAGAACTCCGCCGCGCCGCCGAAGCAAAAAAGGCCGCCGAAGAAGCGCGCAAACGCGAAGAGGCTGAGCGTCTCCGTCTCGAAGCCGAGCGCAGGAAGCAAGCCGCCGACCGCGCTCTCGCCATCGGCAAACTGGCCCAAAAGGCCGAAAAAGAGTTATCCCAGAACCAGCCCGACGCCGCCCTCACCACCGTCGAACAGGCGCTCACCGCCTATCCCGGCGAAGCCGTATTCCTCACCCTGCGGGATCGCGCCAAATCGGCCGCCGCTAAAAAGCGCCAGGACGAGGAACGCAAGCAGCAGGAAGCCGAGCGCAAGCGCCAGGCCGAGGAAGACGCCCGCAAACGCAAAGCCGCGGAAGCCGCCGCCGAGGCCGCAGCCCGCAAAAAGCCGGCCGCTGTCGAACCTCCTAAGCCGCCCCCCGTACTCGAACCAACCGCCCCCCCTCCCGCCAGCCGGAAATGGATGCCCATCGCCGCCGCCGCGGTCTTGCTCGCCGGCGGTGGCGGCATCTACATCGCCACCCGTCCCACCGATACGGCAACTCCCCCAAAGGTCGAAGCTCCCCCTCCAAAGAAAGAGCCCGAATCCCAGCCCAAGCAGGAAACGGCAAAGAAAACCGAGCCAACTCCCAAAAAGGACACACCCCCGGTCACCCCATCGCAAGGAACCCTCGTCGTCGCCACCGGAATCAGCGGAGCCGATGTCTTCCTCGATGGCCGCAAAGCAGGCGCCACCGATTCCTCCGGTGAATTCAAGGCCCCGCTCGAAGCCAAACGCTACGCCGTCCGTGTGGAAAAGCCAGGCTACCAACCCGCCGCCCCGCAAAACGTCACCGTACCCAAAGGCGGACAGCAGCAGGTGCGCTTCGCACTCACCGCCATGGAAGCCACCCTCACCCTTCGCGGCGGCACAGCCGGAGCCCAAGTCAAAATCGATGGCCGCCCGTCCGGAACCTTGGGCCAGGATGGCAGCTTCACCGGCCGCCTCACCCCCGGCGAGCACTCCATCGAGATCACCAAGGATCAGTTCCAGGCACGCACCATCCGCCGCACCTTCGATCCCGGCCAATCCGTCACCCTCGACCGCAACGACATCAACCTCACCGCCATCCCCAAGGCCGATCCCCAGGCCGCCATCGCCCAGGAATGGGATAAGTTGAAGTCCTCCCGCGACATCGGACAATTGGAGGATTTTACCCGTAAACACAAAGGCAACCCGCTCGCCCGCAATGCCGAAGACCGCATCACCGAACTGCGCTGGGAATCCCTCGACAAGAACAACCTCAAAGCCCTCCAGGAATTCCGCCAGCGCCACCCTCAGGGCGAGTTCGCCAACCGCGCCACCCGTGAAATCGAACGCCTCGAAAAGGCCGCCTCCGACCGTAAGCAGGCCGACGACCGTAAAGCCGCCGAGGAGCGGAAACTCGCCGAAGACCGCGCCAAAGCCGAAGGTGCAAAAATCGCCGCGCTCAAGGCCGACCGCGATGGCGTCCTGCAGGCCCTCAATAAATTCACCACCGCCATCGGCAAGAAAGACTCCGCCGGCATGAGCTCCGTCTTCCCCGGCTCTGAGCGCCAGTGGAAAGATACTTTCGCCAACAAAAACTTCGTCGTCACCATGACCCTGACCCCGGTCGGCGACCCCGAAATCAATGGCGACAACGCATCCATAACCTGCGACCGCCAGACGAAAACCGTCGACCGCGGCCGCGAGGTTGGCGGCGCCGGAACCCAGCGGATTCGCGTCACCCTCGCCAAACGCGCCGGAACTTGGGTCATTCAAAGCATGAAGTGATGCAATTTCTCTCTCTTTTTCGCTAGTACATGTGAGAGGGACAAGTACACTAAAGCTATGACTATTTCGAGGATGCTTCTATTTGGGCTCGGTTGCGCAGGGCTGGGACTCTCGCAAACCGTCCCGTCGAGTAATCAATTGATCTATGCCTATCCACAGGCGATGAGCGGCTTGGGAATCTTCGGCTTGCGCAATCGCGTGGAAGTCTTTGACTCAACGGGGAACATCTCGCAACAGTTGATCACCGCCGTCGGATCCGAATCCAACTTCGTCAACCTCCGACCGGCAGGGTTGGAACGTCCCCTGAACGTCGGGATTGCCTCGCAGCTATCGGCCTTGCCGATCGCCTCCCCTGCCTCCGGCGTAATCTTCAAGGAAGACCCTGCTACCGGCGCCATGCTCCCATCATCGGACAGCCTCGGCCCCATCCTCACCGAACGCGCCGAAACCATCGGCAAGAAGCGCTTCTTCCTCGGCTTCACCCGCCAGCAGTTCCGCTTCGACCGCATTGAGGGCCAGCCCCTCGGCGCGGTGCAGAACCTCTACGCCGGTGGCGACCCCACCAATGTTACCCAGAACGGCCGCGCACAGACCACCTCCCCAATGGTCTTCGGCACCCAGGTCGACCTGCGCCTCGATCAGAACGTGGCCTTCTTCACCTACGGACTCACCAACCGCCTGGATGTCTCCGCCGCACTCACCTGGGTCAACTCCACCATGTCCGTTGTCGGCTACAACGCCCGCCAGATCAACTCCGGTAACCCCGGCGACGGCGGCACATGCTGGTGCGCCGCAACACTCGATGTCCGCGCCTCTCAGAACGATCCCGGCGGCCTCGGACTCGCCGGCCTCAAGCGCGATGTCTTCGGCCGCGCCCGCAGTTCCTCCACCGGCATCGGCGACACCATCATTCGCGTCAAAGGCACTGCCGTGGAGCGCAAGCACTTCGCTCTCGGCCTCGGCACCGATTTCCGCCTCCCCACCGGCGATGAGCTGAACTACCATGGCTCCGGCGCAGTCGGCTTCAAGCCCTTCGCCGCGCTCTCGCTGCACTCCGGCAACCTCGGTCCGGTGCGCATCTCCCCACACTTCAATGTCGGTTACATGTTCAATGGCAAGAGCATCCTCGCCGGCGATCCCTTGACCGGTGTCAAAGAGCGCATTCCGAATCAGTTCAACTGGTCCGCCGGCGCGGCCATCGCCGCATCCCGCCGCGTCACCTTCGTTGCCGATATCCTCGGCACCCGGCTCCTCGATTCCTACCGCCTCATCAATTCCTCGGTGGGTGGTCGTGGAACCAGCGCCGGCGAAGCACGCGGCCTGACTCTGGCGCCCGGCAAATCGTCCTTTGATATGACCAACGGCTCCTTCGGCGTGAAGCTCAAGATCGCCGGCAACCTCGTGCTCACCGCCAACATGCTCGTCGCCCTCGACGACACCGGCCTCCGCGACAAGTACGTCCCGCTCTTCGGAATCGCCCACTCGTTCTAAACTTCAGAGCCGCGCGCCTCCCTTCAGAGCCGCGCGCGTGAGCAAGCGGTAAGGGGCGCGCAAGCGCCCCTTTTTCCATTTACTTGATCAAACTCAGCAACTCGTCCCGAGTCTCTTTGTCCGTCCGGAACGCCCCCAGCATCGCGCTCGTAATTGCCCCAGAGTGCTGCTTCTCCACCCCCCGCATCATCATGCAAAAATGCTGCGCCTGGCAAATCACGGCCACACCCCGCGGATTCAACACATTCGAAATCGTCTCCGCCACTTCCTGAGTCAGCCGTTCCTGCACCTGCAGCCGCCGCGCAAACATGTCCACAATCCGCGGAATCTTGCTCAGCCCGATCACCTTGTCCTTCGGCAAATACGCCACATGCATCTTGCCGAAAAACGGCAGCATATGATGCTCACACATGCTGTAGAACTCGATGTCCTTCACCAGCACCATCTCGTCGTACTTCACATTGAACAGCGCGCCATTGACGATCTTGTCCAAATCCATCTGATAGCCGCTGGTGAGAAACCGCATCGCCTTCTCCGCACGATCCGGTGTCTTCACCAGCCCTTCGCGCGAGGGATCTTCCCCCAACTCCGTCAGGATCTTCTGGAACAGCGGAGCGATCGGTTCCTTCTCCTTCTTCGGCGTCATCATCTTCACCACAGCTTTATTCTTCATGTCGCAACTCCACGTGATTCCGCTTTGTCTCCAAAATGCGGATTCCATCCAGCCGGGCCCCCACAGGGAATACCTCCGGCCACGACCGCGCAATGCGCCGTTCAATCTCCACCGCCACGTTCTCCGTGGTCGGCGGCACATCGCGAAACGCCTCAATCTGCCGGTTCATGTCCGCCAGATCGAAATCCTGCAACACCGCCCGGCGCACCAGCGCATCCAGATCCGCCACTTTCAACAGCAGGCCTGTCTCCGGATCGGCCTCGCCCCGGGCAATCACTTCCAGTATGTAGTCATGCCCGTGCCCGTAAGGGTTATTGCACTTGCCATAAATCTCACGATTCTGCTCCTCGCTCAATTGCGGCGAATGCAGCCGGTGAGATGCCGAAAAACGATACCGCCGTGCGAGTCGTAACATGCGCTCACCCTTAGCGGCCGGTGTATTCCACCCAAAGATCTTCGGTTTCGTACAGCCGCACCGATTCCAGCCGCGCATGCGGCAGCGTGAGCGGCCCTTCCAGTCGCTTCCAGATTTCCACCGCCAGATTCTCCGGCGTGGGCACCACTTCGCGGAAAGGCGCAACCTCGTGATTCAGAAAGCGGTGATCCATCGGGTCAATCACCTCCCGCTCCATCACCTCTTTGAGCACCTTCAGATCCATCACCATCCCCGTCACCGGATCGGGCGAGCCCTCCATCGTCACTTCCACGATGTAGTTATGCCCGTGCCCGAACGGATTGGCTGCATCACCGTATAAGGCGCGGTTCTCCTCCGCCGTCAGCTTCGCGCTGGCGCAGAAGTGCGATGCCGAAAATTCTGCCCTACGTGTGATTTTCATTACCCAAACCCTGTAGATGCGGCGGTCCTACAAAAGGATCTGTAAATATCATCGCGCAATCCGGCGCCGGCCAGGAAGGCGTAAAATAGTGGTTTATGCCTTCCGCGAATACGGACCGTATGTTGAAGTTTGTCATCCTGTTCCTGGTCGTAGCCCTCGTTTATGTCGCCGGCACGACCCTCGAACAGCGCATTATCGGCGTAGGAGACACCGCGCCGCGATTCTCCATAACCGCTGATAACGGCAAGTCCATCAGCCGGTCCGAATTCGGCGGAAAGCTTCTCGTTCTCAACTTCTGGGCCACCTGGTGCCCCCCCTGCATCCAGGAGTTGCCCTCGTTGAACGAATTCCAGGAGCGCATGCGAGCCAAAGGCGTCGTCGTCGTCGGCGTCAGCCTCGACAAAAACGAGCAGACCTACAAGCAGTTCCTCCAGCGCGCCAAAGTCAGCTTCGTCACCGCCCGCGACCCCGAGGCCAACATCAGCTCCAGCTACGGCACCTTCAAATACCCCGAAACCTACATCATCAGCCCCGACGGCAAAGTGCTCGAAAAATTCATCGGCCCCGAAAACTGGATGAACCCCGAAGTGCTCGCCCGCATCGAGAAGCACCTATGATCCACGCCGATGCCAAGCGGCGCCTCATTGCGGTCGTCGGCCCCAAAGGCTTCCTCGATCGCCCCGAAGATCTCCTCCTCTACGAATACGACGGCGGCGTCGACAAAGCACGCCCCGAACTGGTGGTCTTCCCCCGCACCACTGAAGAAGTTGTGGCAATCGTCAAGATCACCGCCGAGTACGGCATCCCCATCGTCGGCCGTGGCGCAGGCACCGGACTCAGCGGTGGAGCCATCCCCCGCAAGGGTGGAGTCATCATCGGCTTCTCCCGCATGAACCGTATTCTCGAAATCGACCTCGAAAACGAACGCGCCGTCCTCCAACCCGGAGTCGTCAACCTCGACATCACCCTTGCCGTCCAGGGCCAGAACTACTTCTACGCCCCCGATCCCTCCAGCCAGCGCTCCTGCACCATCGGCGGCAACGTCAGCGAAAACGCCGGCGGCCCGCACACCCTCGCCTACGGTGTAACCACGAATCACGTGCTCGGCCTCGAAGTCGTGCTCCCCGACGGCACCGTCATCACCACCGGCGGCAAGGAGCAGGATCTCCCCGGCTACGATGTCACCGGCCTCCTCACCGGCAACGAAGGCACCATGGCCCTCGTAACGAAGGTGATCGTCCGCCTCATGCGCGCCCCCGAAGTCGTCAAAACCTGCCTCGCCATCTACGAAACGGTCGACGATTGCGCCGACACCGTGGCCGAAATCACCGCCCGCCGCATCACCCCCGTCGCCGTCGAGATGCTCGATGGCGTCATGCTCCGCATGGTGGAAGAGGCCACCCACGCCGGCTATCCCCTTGATGCCGCCGCCGTCCTCCTCATCGAACTCGAAGGGTTGAAGGAAGGTGTCGAAGAGCAACTGGAGCAAATCCGCGAAGTCTGCACTGCCTGCAAAGCCCGCGAGTTCCGCGTCGCCAAGTCCGCCGAAGAGCGCGACCTGTTATGGAAAGGCCGCAAGAACGCGTTCGGCGCCGTCGGCCGCGTCAGCACCAGTTACTACGTCCAGGACGGCGTCGTCCCTCGCACCAAAGTGGCATCCACCCTGCGCGAAATCCAGCGTATTGCCGATCACTACGGTCTCACCATCAGCAATATCTTTCACGCCGGAGATGGCAACCTCCACCCCATCATCCTCTTCGATCACCACAAGCCCGGAGACCTCGAAAAAGCCCAGAAAGCCGGCGAAGCGATCCTCGAACACTGCATCAACGTCGGCGGCTCCATTACCGGAGAACACGGCGTCGGCATGGAAAAAGTGGACCTCATGCCTCACCTCTTCACCGAGTCCACGCTCGACACCATTCAAGCGTTCAAAACTCTCTTCGACCCCGACTGCCGCCTCAACCCCGGCAAAGTGCTGCCCACCGGCAAGGGCTGCCTGGAGATCCGCCAGGGTCCGCTAACCCCAGCCAACACGATCTAATCACTGCTGAGATCCAACTACTTCAGAGCCGCGCGCGTGAAGCAAGCGGGACGCTATCTCCTTCCGCGGCTGTCCTATAACCGAAGTTCGCCCCTCCAAACCCGCTCCCCAGAACCTTCGCCCCATCTTCCATCAGCCCTCTAAGCTATAGACCCAACATAGTACTTTCTTGAAAAATTGGGTATTGTTACAGGATTCGCTTTAGTACTAGACTAAGAGAGGTCTTAGACCATAAGGTGTTCCCATGAGGACACCGCCAATCAGATCGTAAGTAGGTGCACAAATGAAACTTGGCTACGCTTTACTCGCAGCCTTTTCTCTTACGTGGACGGCGTCGGGGGCGACCGTCACGTACAACGATTTCAAATACTACGGTAACAGCCCATCACCCACTGCCAAGGGCAGCGACTTCGGCAACGAAGACGTCTTCGGGTATCTCAAGTCCTTTGACATTGAGAAAGTTACCATCGAAACCACAGGCACGACGGTCACCATCGACCTGTTCTTCAACTACGGCCAGAACGGAGGGGACACATCGCTCGGCGACTACGCTTCCTCGAGCTTCCCCACGGTTTATCCTGGCGATGTCGTGATGAACATCCTGGGCGTCTGGTATGTGATCCCACTGATCGATCACAACGCCACCGTGCGCACAGCCGGGACTGGGTTGTTGGCAAATCATCTCTACACCACGGATAGCGTACTTTCCGCGCAACAGGTGACAGGCCAGGAACCCGACCCGACCACCCGCTACCGGCCAAGCGCCATCGTTTGGGGTAACCCCACGGGAGCCGTGGACATGGGCACCGTGGCCACTCGGACCATTTCCGGTCCCATTGGAACCTCGGAAATTCACGTCAACCTCGTCCTCTCGGATGCCACACTGGCCACTCTCATCAACGACAACCTGTCCACTTTCTTCTTCAACTTCGCCTCTGCCACCTGCGGCAACGACGTGTTGATCGGCATCGGCCAGTTCGACGAGGTGCCTGAACCCGCCACCACCGCCCTCATCGGCGGCGGCCTCCTGGCTCTGGCCCTACTCCGCCGGCGCTAACAAAGACCCGAACCACTCCTGACGGCCACCGGTTCCAAAGCTGGTGGCCGTTTTTCCATTTTTCACCCGACCTATCCTCGTGTATCTGCGTTCATCAGTGGCCCCCAAAACCCCTGCCCCCCCGGTCTATTCCACCGCCGTCTCCACCCACTGCCCCGTCCGTCCGCTCTCCAGCACGGCCTCGCACACCTTCTGCGTCTGCAGCGCATCCCGGAAATTCGGCTGCGCATGTTTCCCCGTCTCAATCCCCCGCACGAAATCCGCCAGGGCATTAATAAACGTGTGCTCATACCCAACCACCAACCCCGGCACCCAATACCGGTCCATGTACGGATGCTCCCCATTCGTCACATGAATCCGCCGCCACCCGCGCACATGTGACTCCGCCGTCCCACCCGAACGCTCCCATCCGCCCCATTCAGCTCAAACGTCTTCAGCGCCTTATGCCCGCGCGTCCGGCCCGCGGGCATCTGACTCAGCCATTCACATCACACGCACGTCAACTCAGAGCAGTCCACCAGTCTCTCATCCGCAGTGAGAAGCAGTGCCCCTAGTTCCAACGCAGTCGCGGCGATAAACCGATCTGCCGGGTCGTTATGCGCAAGATTTATCCGTCGAGAGCGACGAGCAATCCCGAACGTAAGGGGGCCTCCCGCACCGGGAGTGCTCGAAGGGCCTGATCGATCCAGGAAATTGCATCGACATCAACCGGAATTCGCTTGCGCTCCACTAGCAGCAGCGCCTCCCATATGCTGACGGGGCTCAGAAAAGCTCCAGCCAAACGTGAGTATCAAGTAGAACGACCATCTGCTAGTCGCGCAGGCTTTCCCATTCGTCGGTTCCCGAAGGCGCAATCAGGTCTCCGACGGGACCTCGGAGAGTGTGCTTCATGGCTCCGTACGCTGCCCGCCGTGTCCGCCCAACGGATGGATAAAGTACGGCTACCTGTTCACCGTTTTCCAGGATTTCAATTGGCTCGCCAGTCTGGCGCACTCTTTCGAGCACGTTGAGGCAAACGGCCTTGAAATCGGAAACGTTGACCTGTTCCATGCTTTGACTATAGAGGCTTTTTCCAATCTTGGCAAAATCCCTCGCAGACCTCAGTAGAATCAAGATTAGTATATGGTGGACCCCACACTCGCACTCGCATTGTCGATGCACAGCGGTAAGGGTGTATACGCCTTACTGCTAGGCTCCGGAGTCTCCAGGGCTGCATCCATCCCAACGGGCTGGGAGATCGTCCTCGACTTGATCCGGAAGCTGGCTCACGCACAGGGTGAGCAGTGTGAGCCGGACCCAGAAGCGTGGTACCGCCGAACCGCTCAAAGCGAGCCGGATTATTCCGATATTCTCGATCAGATAACAAGATCCTCGACAGAGCGGATGCAACTGCTTCGCGGCTACTTCGAGCCAACGGAGGAAGATCGTCAAGAAAACCGAAAGGCTCCCACAGCCGCACACCGCGCCATAGCGCGACTGGTGGCGAAGGGCTACATTCGCGTTATCGTGACCACGAACTTCGATCGTTTGCTGGAGATTGCGCTAACCGACGAAGGGGTCCAGCCTACCGTGATTAGTACAACGGAGGCCATTCAAGGTGCGGTACCGCTGGCTCACTCGCCCTGCACGATCGTCAAAATACACGGCGACTACCGCGACACCAGGGTTCGCAACACCAAGAAGGAACTGGCATCCTACGATCCGGCAATGGACACCTACCTCGACCGTATCTTCGACGAGTACGGGATCGTCGTCTGTGGCTGGTCCGCGGAATGGGACATCGCCCTCCGCTTGGCCGTCGAACGTTGCAGTACCCGCCGGTTCGGCACGTATTGGACCACCTTTGGCGCAACTGGACCGGCCTCGCAAAAACTCATGGATTTCCGCGCCGCCGCTCAGATCCCAATAACCGGTGCCGACGCCTTCTTCAAGGAACTATCGGACAAAGTTCAAGCAATCGAAGACCTCTCCATTCAGGACCCGCTCGAACCCAAGGTCGCCGTCGCACGATTAAAGCGCTATCTACGCAGCGAAGACCATCTCATTGACTTCCACGACCTGTTGAGCGCAGAAACCGAACGCGTCTACGCCGCCATCAATAGCCAGGAGTTTTCTGCACACGACAGCACACTCCACACCGAGGGGATCGTCAAGCGTCTCTCGCACTATGAGGCGGAATTGCACTGTTTGTTGCCCATGGCCGTGTGTGCGGGATACTGGGCCGCAAAGGATCAGCAGCGATGCCTGCTGAACACCCTCACAAGAATCGGGAACATCGACCAAACCGCAAACGGGTATCCTGCATGGCTGAGTTTGCGCCGGTATCCAGGCTGCCTCCTGCTATATGCGATTGGGCTCGGAGCCGTTGCCAGCTCAAACTACAGCCTTCTCGGCAAGATCTTTGCGCTCAAAATACGCGAACATTCTCATGGCCAACACGGGCCAGTCACAGAACTTCTTTCTCCAAGTCATATAATGCGGGACGTAGATAAGAAGCTCTTCACGGGTCGGCAGCGGCACTTCACGCCACTCAACGATCACATACTTGACGTCCTTCGGAAGCACCTAGGGGAATACCTGCCAACCGATCACCTGTACAGTTATTCCTTCGACTGGTTCGAGCATCTCCTCGCCTTGGCCCACTGCCACCTAACCTTTACCGACGAAGAGCTTCAACAGCAGGCGAAGCAAGGTCACCAGTTAGGCTTTTGGGCCCCGCCTGGACATTACACATGGAACCAAATTGACGGCGTGAGTATCGCCCAAACAGCCCAAGCGCCTGACGATCCACACGTGGCCGCCGTCCTTGACGCCGGATTGTTCCCGAGTCGCGAGAGGTTCAACCTTCTCTGCGCCGCACTTGGTCAATTCTTAACAGTTGTGAGAAGGCACTGGCACTAAATGAAGGCGCGGGCGCCAACCGCACTCAAGCCCTGTCATTTCTTATCCGTGTTTATCTTGTGTCCATCTGTGGCTAAAACCCAGAGTTACTCCACCCCCGTCCCCACCCACTGCCCCGTCCGTCCACTCTCCAGCACCGCCTCGCACACCTTCTGTGTCTGCAGCGCATCCCGGAAATTCGGCTGCGCATGTTTCCCCGTCTCAACCCCCCGCACGAAATCCGCCAGGGCATTCAGGAACGAGTGCTCATACCCAACCACCAACCCCGGCACCCAATACCGGTCCATATACGGATGCTCCCCATTGGTCACATGAATCCGCCGCCACCCGCGTACATGCGACTCCGCCGTCCCACCCGAAGCCTGCTTGTACTCAAAGAAATCCAGATACTCCATCTCCTCCAAATTGAACGCCACGCTCCCATCCGCCCCATTCAGCTCAAACGTCTTCAGCGCCTTATGCCCGCGCGCATACCGCGTCGACTCAAACAACCCCAGTGACCCATTCGCAAACTCGCAAATAAACAAACACGCGTCATCGATCCCCACCTTCTCCACCTTGCCCGTCAACACATGTGGCCGCTCTTTGATAAACGTCTCCGTCTTCGCCGTCACCCGCGTAATCGGCCCGTTCAACCACATCGCCGTATCAATGTTGTGCGCCAGCAGATCCCCCGTCACCCCGGACCCCGCCGCAGCCACATCCAATCTCCACAACCCCGCGCCACCCTGCGGCAAATCCGCCGAAATCGTCCAATCCTGCAGAAAATTACTCCGCATGTGGAACGGTCTCCCAATCCGCCCTTCCTCAATCAGTTGCTTCGCCAGCGTAATCGCCGGAACGCGCCGGTAGTTGAACCACACCATGTTCGCCACACCGGCCTTCTCCACGGCTTCCACCATGGGCTCAGCTTCCGCCACCGTGCGAGCCAACGGCTTCTCGCAGAGAATCATCTTCCCCGCCTTCGCTGCAGCAATCGCAATCTCCTGGTGCGTATCGTTCGGAGTGCAGATGTCCACCACATCCACATCCGCGGCCTCCACCACCTTCTTCCAATCCGTTTCCACTCGCGAATAACCCCAGTTATCCGCGAACGCCTTCACCTTCTCCTCATTCCGCGCGCACGCCACCTGCAGCACCACGCGGTGATTCACCGGGAAGAAATCGTTCAGCCGCTTGTACGCATTCGAATGGGCGCGGCCCATGAACCCATATCCGATCATCCCAACCCGTAACTGTTTCATCGAATTTCTCCCCGCTTAGCCGAACTTCGCCACCAACCCATCGACATGCTTCTTGCACGTCTCCGTCGCCGCCCACGCATCCGGCCAGAAGCACAGGTCGATCGTCCACCAGTCATGCGACACATTCGCCGCCTTCAGCAACTCCGGCATGATCTCATCGAAGTTCAGCGACCCCAGCCCGAACGGCGGATGCGCCGACGTCTCATCATTGCCCTGCGCGTCCTTGTGACACGAATTATCCGAATCAATCAGGTGAATATGATTGATCCGTCCGCTCAGCTTCCTAATCAATTCCACCTGGTTCGGAAACGTCTCCTTCTCGCCTTCCTGCCGCGCACCCACCACACCCACCATCTGTCCGTGACAGGTATCGTATTGCAGCCCGAAGTTCGCCCGGTTCACCGCATCGTGAATCCGCACCACATCCGACGGCTTATTGAACGCAAACCCCGGCTCAAATTCCCAGCAGATGTACTGCCCGTTATCGGCGGCAATATCGGCGCATTTCTGCCAAGTCTTCACCACCCGGTCCATCGCCGTCGCATAATCCACTTCGCGATGAATCGTCGGCGGCTGCACGCAATCCACACGGATCCCGCCAATCCCGACATCCTTGCAGAACTCCGAATTCTTTTTGAATTCCGCGATGTACTTCGTCTGATCGTCCGTATTGATCAGCTTCTCCCCCCACAAATTCGCCGCGATCCCGGAAAAGCTCAGCCCGTACTCCTTCATCTGAGCCACCAGTTCCGCGCGTTGCGCCTTCTCCGGCATCGCACCAGGCCACGCATCGTCCGGCCCGTTCGGGTTCCCCGGATTCGGATGTGGCGGAAAAGCCCCCAACTCCACCCCGTCAAAGCCGAGTTGCTTCAACGTGGTGCATACGGTTTTGAAGTCAATGGGATTGCTCCCGTAGGGCCCGATCGTGTAGGCCCAGCTTCCGATGGAGATGCGTTTGCTCATAGGAATTCCAACTACTGATACTGCAAACCAAGCCCTCAGCGCAAGCGCCTCACGCCAGCAGTTCTTTGATCAACTCCCCACCCGTCTGCGACAGTTGCTTCTCGCGCCCCGCATGCAGGTACCGCAATTTGTTATCGTCCAGCCCCAACAAATGCAGCAGCGTCACATGAAAATCCTTCAGCGGATGCACAGCTTCCACCGCTGCTTCACCCACTTCATCCGTCGCCCCGATGATCTGCCCCGCCTTCACGCCGCCGCCCGCCAGCCAAACGGCCATCGCATTCGCATTATGATCGCGCCCCCAGGCCTGCCCCCCGCGCCGGATCCCGTTACTCGGACTGCGCCCAAACTCGCCCGCGCACACCACCAGCGTGTCCTCCAACAACCCTGTGCGCTTCAAATCCTTCAGCAGCGCCGCCAGCGGCTTGTCAATCGCCCGAATCCGAGCCCCATGCGCCTTCTCAATATAATCGTGCGAATCCCAACCCATGCAGATCACCTGCACAAAACGCACTCCCGCTTCAATCAGACGCCGCGCCAGCAGGCACCGCCGCCCATACGCCTCGGCTTCCTTATCCGCCCCGCCGATCCCGTACATCTCCAGCGTCTGCTTGCTCTCCTTCGAAAAATCCACCACCTGCGGCATCTCCGCCTGCATCCGGAACGCCAGTTCATAGCTCTCAATCCGAGCCGCCAGTTCTGCATGCTCCTTGTGCCGCGCCTGA
>JAFDVS010000058.1 GCA_018268935.1 Acidobacteriota bacterium
CTGGTGATCTTCACGCCGAAGAGCATGCTGCGCCATCCGCGGGCTGTTTCCTATCTGCCCGATCTGACCAACGGCGCGTTCCGCGAAGTCATTCCCGACGATCTGGCGCCCAGCCAGGTAAAGCGGATTATCTTCTGTACAGGGAAGCTGTACTGGGATCTTCTCGCGGCCCGTGAGGAGAAGAAAGCGGAGCAGGTTGCGATTGTTCGCATCGAGCAGATGTATCCATTCCCGGCCGCTCAGGTGGAAGAGCAACTGCTTCGCTATGCGGCGTCCGCGGAAGTAGTATGGGCTCAAGAGGAGCCGCGCAACATGGGCGCCTGGCGCTTCCTTCGTGAGCATCTCGATACATTGCTCGAAGGCTCCAAACGCCGCGTGCGCTATGCGGGACGCAAGGAAAGTGCCAGCCCGGCTACGGGCTCCAGCAAACGCCACGCGCAGGAACAGGCCGAACTGATTGAAGAGGCCATCTCCGCCGTGCCGCCGCCGCGCACGAAGCCCACGGTGCGCCGGCGTGTGAAGGTTTCATCCGCCGTCTAGCGGTTCCGGTGATCCATGTTCATCCCACGCAAAGAGACACTTTGGGTGGGATGCGGATCGTTAGTTGCCGTCTATTGCTTCTTCCTCGAGTACCTGTGGCCCTTGCGCCGCGTCCACCTGTTTTCCGACATCGAAGGCTACCACTGGCCGTTGCTAAGCTATGCTTACCAGGCTCTGCGCGAAGGCCGCTTTCCGCAATGGGACTCGGGGATCTATGGCGGCATCAGCTTCGTTGGCAATCCGCAGGCCGCACTCTTCTATCCCCCCAACTGGCTCCTGTTCGCGCTCAGCTTTCCGCGCAAAGCCATCTCCTACGTCACCCTTCAATTTGTCGATGTGCTGCACTTCTGGGTTGCGTTTCTACTCGTATACCTGTGGCTGCGCGATCGTGGCAACCATCTGGTGACGGCGCTTCTGGCCGGGCTCTGCTTCGCCTTCAGCGGGTATGTGATGGGCGACATCCAGCACCTTGGCGCAACCAACTCCTACACCTGGTTTCCCCTCGCGCTTTGGGGCATCGATCAGGCCGCGCGCACAGGCAGCTATCGTCCTTTGTGGAAGCTGGTGGCCGGCTCCGCGCTCGCGTTCCTCGCCGGTTATCCGCCCGAGTGGGCCGTGCTCGCCGCTTGCGCCCTCACCTATGCGCTGTGCCTGCCGAACCGCCGCCGCATCGTGCCCGCGACACTGGCCGCACTTGTTCTTTCGCTTGGCATCTGCGCCATCCAGATCCTGCCCACGCTCGAAGCTTCGAAGCTCAAGGTGGCGGCCAAGTATTACGGCGACCCGCTGCCCTGGCTGCTGTTGAGCAATCTGTTTCTGCCGAACCGCTTCGATCAAAGCCGCAACGTGCCGATGGGGCTTGGCGAGGAGCAGTATCTCTACATCGGCGCGCCGGGCCTCTTTGCATTGCTTTGGTTAGTGGTCACGCGCCGCTGGCGGCCCGCACTGCCGGGCATTGCCATTGCTGCGCTGTCGTTGTGGATGATACGCAATCCATTGGGCTGGACGGGAGCGCTGCTCGATGTTCTGCCTCGGTTCAACGAGATCGTGCGCAACTGGAACTTCCTCGCCGGCCTGGCGCTGGCTTCGACACTGCTCACAGCGGCCGCTGTCGAAGACACCATCGCGAGGCCTGCCAAGCCGCGTCTGACTGCGTTCGCACTCGGCGCCTGCGCACTGTGGTGTGCCTGGCTCTGGTATGTGTGGATCCCTGGAGGGCGCGACTTCGGCGCAGGCTGGAAGAGCGCCATCGAAGCGGCCATCACGCTGCTGATCTTTGCCGCCCTTCTGCATGCGCCCAAACGCGGTCTAGTCGCCGCGGCACTGCTGTTCCTCGTCTACACCGAGTTCAAAGTGTACGGAACCAATCGCCGCTTCAGCGCGACCCAGGACGACATCAATCGCTTCTTTGCTCCCGACGCGCGTACGGGTGGCCCCGGCATGCTTGGCGTTGACGACGCGGTGTATGGCCAACTGAAGAGCAATCCTCATTACCGCATCGCACTGCTCGACAGCCTGGTGCATGACGATATGCGTCATTACCGGCTCTCCACGCCACAGGGCCTCGACCCGATGCTGCCCGCGCAGTACAGGCGTGAAGTGGAACGCTATCTCAGCTTCCACTCCGACCGCGAGTTTCTTCCCGACCCGTTCCATGATGCGTCGCTGCGCCAACTCGGGGTTCGCTATCTGATCGTTCCCCAATCGCACGCGGCCTATGCGAAGCTGCGCGGCGATCCCCGCTGGCGCTTGATGGAGCCCTCCACCAGCTTCTTCCACGTGTTTGAGTACCAGCACGCCGAGTCCATCGTTGCGCCCACCAACGGCACAGCACGTCCGTCGCTATGGACTCCGGAGAGTCGCGTCATCGAGGTGGAAGCAAGCACCGCCGGGACACTGATCTTCAAGGAACAGTATGCCCCCGGCTGGACGGCTACGATCGACGGCGCCCCTGTTCCCACAACCCGGCACAGCCTTGCCTTCCAGCAAATTGAAGTGCCTGCCGGCAAGCACATCATCAGCTTCACATACAGTTCCCCAGCCTTACCTTATGGAGCCGCGGTCATGCTTGCATCACTGTTGATCCTGGCTGTTTCTATAATCAAATTGAGGTAAACGCATGGAAGTCAGACTGCCAACGGACTTGACACTGCAGATCCAAAAGGAGCTCGCTGCAGGCGACTACCGCGGCGTTGACGATCTGTTGGAGCAAGCGCTTCGCCGGTTTCTCGAAGAGCGTCAAGCAGGACAGGAGCGCCGCGAAGCTCTCCGCCGAATCGCCCAAGCTGTGGATGAAGCGGGGCTCTACGAGAAAGTGACCATTCCCGGTGAGCAATGACCGCCTCCCTGTTGCTGTGTTAGCTGCATGCGTTCTCGCAAACTTTTCTCTGTGCGACACACTTCTGCGACTGGCAGAGCCTAGTGCTCTCTACGAGCCCAGGTGGTCGGAAGAGATCATGAAGGAGGCCCTGCGAACACTGGAGCACAAACTGGACTGGCCAGGGGCGCTAATTTCGCATTTCGAAACCGAGCTACGCCGGAACTTCGAGGGCGCCCCGGCCTTCGTCGAACATCTTCGAGCCTCGAAACGCTAATAGACAGGATCCTGATCCAAGTCAGGGACTGGCTCTTTCAAACTGGCGAGCTGCTGGACTATGGTCCTCACTTCTTGCTCATGCGCAAAGCTGCTGCGTTTGCAGAGGTATGGTCCAAACGTGAATCCATGAGGCACAGCGTCAGTACGGTAATCCATGTAACGAACTCGCCCTAAGAAGATCGACCGAGGTGCTCGTTGCAGACCACTTTGGCCTCGGGAATAGTGAGCCCACATGGGGGCGGATTCATGGACGCTAGCATGCCAGCAGCAGATGAACTCGTCTGGCAAAGGAGGAAACAGTGGGTGACTTTCGACAGGCATGGGAGTCGACCGTTGAGGAAGCTTTTACTTGAGCCGCTCCAGGCGGCCCTTCCTGCGGACGAGGTTCTTGTAGTCCCACTGGATGTCGCGGGCCTTTTTGAGCCAACGCTTCAAATCTTTTACGTTCACTTCGTCCACGCTGGTATAGCGTGCTCCGGAGGATTTGAATCCACCTTCCTTCTGGAGCCCGACTTCATCGAAGGACTCCCCGCTCCAGAACAGAAGGCGGACGCCGCCCTTTAACTTGCTATATCCGACAATCGGGTTGCCTTCGAGGAACCACACGGGGTGGGCATGCCAGATCTTGTTCTCTGCCTCTGGTAAGCCGCGATCGATCTCCTTCGCCAGAAGGCCACAGATCAGCGCATCGGTGGGAGCTTGCGACTCGTTGTACTTGAGGGTATCCGGGTGCATGTTGCTTACTCGCTGGGCCGGCCGCGGCGCTCGGGTTGCGGTTTGGGCAGCGGCTTGCGCGGGATCATCTCTTCGCGCATCGCGGTGTGATAGACGAACGAGGCCATGATGGCCGAGGCTTGCATCAGGTCGCCTTTCGAGATGTGGTCGTAGACATCCATATTCGAATGATGGGTGCGGGTGGAGTACTCGAGCGGCTCCTGAATGAACTGGAAGGCAGGAATGCCCACGGCATCGAACGACAGATGATCGGTGCCGCTGGTGTTGCGGATGCCGAGCGTCTTGGCGCCGAGATCGGCGAACGGCGCGAGCCATGAAGAGAAGATCGGGCGCACCATGTCGTTGCCTTGCAGATACACGCCGCGGATCTTGCCGCTGCCGTTATCGAGGTTGTAGTAAGCCGATACTTTGCCGTGCGCGGAGGTGAGCTGCATCTTGGTTGTGTCGGCGAAGTGCTCCTTCACATAGGCCTTCGAGCCCAGAAGGCCCTGCTCTTCGCCGCTCCAGAGCACCATGCGCACGGTGCGGTCCATGTTGAGGTTGAGCGATTTGAGGATGCGCATGACTTCGATCGCCACGGAGCTGCCTGCAGCGTTGTCGGTGGCGCCGGTGCCGCCTTGCCAGGAATCGAGATGCGCTCCGATCATGACGATCTCATCCTTCTTCCGGCCTCCGGGGATCTCGGCGACGACGTTCCAGGAGTCCATGTTCTCTTCGATGATGCGGGCCTGAACGTCGAGTTCCAGCTTCACGGGGATCTTCTTTTCGAGCAGACGGACGATGCGGTTGTAGTGCTCGGAAGTGAGGGCGATCATCGCGGGAGGGACAGGGTTCTTTGTCTCGTGGCTACCGCCGGAGGAGGCGAACACTGTGCCACCGTCGGCGTTGTAGCTGATGAGAATGGCCGCCAACACGCCTTCGTCTTTGAGGAACGCCATGCGCTTGGCGCGGAACTGGCGCTGCTCCTCAGTGAGGCGGCGCGCCGGGCCGGCGCCGGGTTCGGGAGCTGCTTCCAATCCGGCCAGGTCCACATCCGAATGCCGCCTTGCCTGTGGGGTAAACGCGAGCGGCGTTTCTCTTGGTTCATCAATGAGCACGATCTTGCCCTTCAGCTTGCCCTTGTGCTTCTCCAGATCCGCTGGTGCTTTGAGCACGGCGTAGACCGGCTCGCCGGTGACTGGCCCTTGTGTACCACCGCTCCAGACGAGAGGGAAGCCGATGAGCGGCGAGTACGCCGGCTCAACCATATGGGCCGAGAACTTCGTATATTCCCAGCCGCGGCCGAATGGTCCCCACTTCTCCAGGCGCGGATTGGAAAGCGAGAACTCACCGGCCCGCTTCACTACCCAATCGGCGGCCTTCTTATAGCCGCTCGATCCGGTGACCCGCGGTCCGTTCACATCGGTGAGGTAGAACAGATGGTCCATCACCTTGGAACTCTGCAGGGCTTCGGTGCGGATGCGATGGATGACGGAGAGATCCACCTTCTCTTCGGCGGGGAGCAGAGCCACGCCTAAAGCTGCGACGAGAGTGAACATCATTTGAGGGAAAGAATAGCAGACGATAGAATCAGAGTAAGCGTGCGCATTACCATTTCCAAGGAGAACTACCTCAAGGCCATAGCTGAGGCCGAGAGTGAGGGGCAGATCGTTATTGCCGCTACGTTAGCGCGATGGCTGAACGTGTCTCCGCCGGCGGTGACGATGGCGATCAAGCGCCTCAAGCGGGATAACTGCATCGTTGTGGACAAAGACGGGCAGATTACGTTGACGCACGATGGCCGCGAGATCGCGACGCGGCTGCTCAACCGCCATCATTTGATCGAGCGCATGCTGACCGAGATCTTCGGCATGGAGTGGTACAAGGTCCACGAAGAAGCCGAACAGTTGGAGCATGCCGTTTCGGAAGACTTCGAGCGGCGGCTGGTGGAGCGGCTGGGTCCCGGCGGTGTGTGCCCGCACGGGAACGTGATCGGCCTCGATACTCCCGAGGAGCGGCGCAAGCGCGGCTGGCTGCCTCTCGGGGACTTGTCCAAAGGTGCGGCGCAGGTGATGAGCGTGTTCGAGCGTGACCGGCAGTTACTCGAGTACTTCGACGGGCTCGGCATTCGCCCCGGGGCGACCCTGCAGATGCTGAGCCAGAATTACGATGATACGATTACCCTGTCCATTGATGGCCGCTCTGTTCCGTTGGGGAGAGCCGCGGCCAACAAGGTTTGGGTAGAACCAACTCACTAAGGGGATTGAAGCGAACATGAAGAAGACGATCGGGCTGATGGCCCTCTCGGCGTTGTTGTGTGCCTCGGCTGCCGTGGCGCAGGACGAGAAGGAGCGCAAGACTGTGCGCGGCAAGCGCATGGAGAAGCAGCAGGAGCGGATCAAGGAAGGCGTGAAGGACGGCAGTCTCACGAAGAAGGAAGCGGCGAAGCTGGAAGCGAAGGAAGCGGCGCTGGCTGCCGAGGCTCGCAAGGACCGCAAGGACGGCGGCGGCATGACCAAGAAGGAGAAGGCGAAGATCAACGCCAAGCAGAACAGCCTGAGCCAGGACATCTACAAAGAGAAGCACGACAAGCAGACGAAGAAGCAGTAGTGCGGCCTGTCGCTCTCATCACCGGCGCGTCGTCGGGTATCGGCGCGGAGTTCGCCAGGCAACTGGCGCGGAAGGGCTACGACCTGGTGTTGGTGGCCCGCCGTGCCGAGCGCCTGGCGGAACTCGCCGCGTCACTGCCTGTGCAGTGTGAAGTGCTGGCCGCGGATCTGGCGGAACGCGGCGATGTGCAACGAGTGGCCGGGCGCGTGCGCGGTGAGCCGCGGTTGGAGCTGCTGGTGAACAATGCAGGCTTCGGAACGAAGGGCCGCTTCTGGGAAGCGCCGCTGGCAGAGCAGCAGCGAATGCATGCGCTGCACGTCGATGCCACGGTGGAGTTGACGCATGCGGCGTTGGGTGGAATGGTGCAGCGTGCGAAGGGTGCGGTGATCAACGTGGCCTCAGTGGCTGCGTTCTCGCGGAGCCAATCGAATGTGAGCTACTGCGCGACGAAGACCTGGATGGTGGCGTTCACCGAAGGGCTTGAGTTGGAGCTGCGGGGTTTGGGGTCAGCGGTGCAGGTGCAGGCGCTATGTCCGGGGTTCACCTATTCCGAGTTCCACGACACGATGGGGGTATCGCGGGATCGCATCCCGAAAGGGCTTTGGATGAAAGCGGAAGACGTGGTGGCCGATTCGCTGCGAGGCCTGGATCATCGGAAGTTGATCGTCGTCCCGGGGTGGCGCTACCGGCTGTTTGTGGCTTTGTTTGGCCGCTTGCCACACTCCTGGCGGATGGCGATGCAGCAGCGCTCGCCACACACTCGCGGCAGAGTTTAGACCTTGAAGATCGAGTTCGAGAGCGTGCCGGTCGAGTCGGCGAAGGACTCGGCCTGAATGCCCATCGAGTGCAGGATGCTGAGATAGACGTTGGCCATGCGGGTTTCGCCGTTGCGCCAGTAGACGCCGTGCTTGAGGCCCATGTTGGCGCCGCCGGCGATGAGCGTGGGCAGGTTCTTCGGGTTGTGCGTGGTGCTGGCGCCGGAGCCGAACAGGACGATGGTGTTGTCGAGCAGGCAGCCGTTGCGATCCTTGTAGCCGCTCAACCGGGTGAAGAAGTGGGTGATCTGCTCGGCCAGGAAGCGGTCGTACCTGGCGAAGTTCGTTTGGCCTTCCTTGTCCGTGGCATGAGACAGATTGTGGTGCGTCTTGGCGAGACCGAGCTTAATGGGGAAGGTATCGCTGATGCCCATGCCGTCTTCGCGGTTGAGCATGAAGGCCACCGAGCGGGTGATGTCGGCATCGAAGGCCAGCGCGATCAGATCGAACATCGTGCGGTAGTAATCGGCGGGCTCGCCTTCGGAAGAGGCGTCGAGGTTGAGGTGCGAATAGTCCTGCTTCTTGAGTGGGATGTCGATCCACTTCTCCGAGGCGATGAGGCGGGTTTCGACTTCGTTGAGCGAGGTGAGGTATTGATCCATGCGCTCGCGGTCGGAAGCCCCAAGTTGCTTATCGAGGGACTTGGCGCTTTCGACGACGGCATCGACGAGCTTGATGCGGCGCTGGAGCTTTTCACGCTCGACCTGGATGGATTCACGGTCGCCGCGGAAGAGGCGGTTGAAGATGCGGCGGGGATTGTTCTCGGCGGGAATCGGCTTGCCTTCGAGGTTGTAGGAGATGGTGCCCGTGCGGGAGAGGAAGCCGGTGCCTGCATCGATGGAGAGGATGAGGGAAGGCTGGCGGCAATACTGCTTGGTGTGGAGGGCGATGATCTGATCGAGGCCGACGGTGTTGTAGGTGCCGGGCTTTGGGTTATGGAGCGGAGCGCCGGTGAGCCACATGTCGGAGCAGGTGTGGGGATCGGCCTTTGGCCCGCTGGGGTGATAGAGGCCGCCCATGAAGCTGAGCTGCTTACGGAAGGGGGCGAAGGGTTCGGTGGACTTGGAGAAGACGAACTCGCCGTTCTTTTCGGCGGTGGGGAACCAGTGCCATTCGGGGATGTTGTGATCGGTGCTCGGCAGTGACATGCCGTTGGCTGTGTACAGTGCACAGAAGCGGCGGGGGGCCTTATCGGTGACTTCAGCGCCCATGGCATCGAGGACGGGGAGGGCTAATGAGACGCCTCCAATACCTTTGAGGAAGGCGCGGCGATCGAGTTTAACGGACAGGCTCATCGGGAATCTCCAGATCTGGCAGTGTATACATTCTACTTCAGGCTTGGTTGGGTGTGCATTGGGCGATGATTCGCTGAAGGTTCTGGCGCTGGGCCTCGGCGGCGCCCTGGGCGGAAGCGGGGATCATGGCGAGGGCTTTGCCCGCTGTATCGAGCGCCGCTTCGCGTTGTCCTTCGGCGAAGAGGACCAAGGCTTCGGTGTAGAGGACCTGGTCTTTGGGAAGGAGGCCGCCAGGCTTGAGGAATGCGAACTGTTCGCGGGCCAAGGCGGCTTCGTTGCGCGCGGCATAGATGGAGGCGGCGGTGGCGTGGAGCGTGGAAAGGGCCGCGATGGGCCATTCGTCTTTGCCGGCGAGGGCTTCTTCGATCCAGAGTTTGGCATCGTCCAGTTCGCCGCGGTCTTCGTGGTGGCAGGCGCGGAGCCAGGCTGCGGAGACGGCATCGAAGGAACGATCGCCGATGCGGGATATGGAAGTGACGAGATCGCGAGGCCAATCCCGCGGACGGGTGGTGTAGATGAAGCCAGCGAGGATCGCGAGGTGGGCCCAGCGCTGCGCTTCCTCTCCGCCCCGGCTCAATTGCAGGAGCCGGGCTCCGTCGCTGCGGAATCCGCCGGTGCTGAGGGGAATCATTGTTGCCACGGCGATGATCAGCGAGATTGCGCCGGTGATGCCGAGGGAAGCGCTCAACAGGAGCGTGGCGGGAAGGAGGAGGAGGGCTCCAATTAGGGAGAAGAGCGGACCTCCGGCCACGATGCGGAACAGGGCCCGTTTCATTTCGTCCGGCTCGAGGCGAGTGCCGGGAGGCGGAGTGGCGGCGGCGAGTCCACCGGCGAGGCTGAGGCTGCGGTTGAGGCTGAGCTTGAGGCGATCGTGGAGGCGCTCAATGCGGATTGGACCGACGATGAACAGAGAGAACTGGAAGCCGCTGAGCCAGCCTCCCACGAGGTGGCCGAGTTCATGCCAGGCGGCGGCGAGGAGGAAGGCGAGCGGGGTGAATGCGAGGTGCCAGTAGGAGACGTCCAGCCTGGCACCGGACTGTTTGACCAGTTTGCCCCCGTAGTAGCCCAGGCCCGCGCCAAGCAGGGCGAAGGCGAGGATCAGGATAGGCCAGCCCTTCCGGACTGGCCCGGGACCGGCCTGGAGGCCCGTCCCCACTACTTCTCCAGGAACATGTTGCTGTTGACGATGTAGTGGATCATGTCGCGCATGCGGTAGTTGGTGGCGCGGAGCTTGGCGCCTTCCTGTTTGAGGGTGGAGACTTCGTTGTAGGAGAGCGTGCGGCCGGTGGCGTAGGTGGCGAGGTGCTTCATGACGCTGAAGGCGACCTGATCGATGCGGTCCTGGCTGAGGTAGCGCTTGAGGTCGTAGATGCCGGCGACTTCGGTCTTGTCGGGCAGAGTGGAACTGGCATCGACCTGTTCTTTCTTGAGGCGGCCACCCGCATCGAATTGTTCGAAGGCAACGCCCCAGGGGTCGATCTGGGAGTGGCACTGGCGGCAGCCGGGCTGATTGCGATGCTGCTCAATGCGCTGGCGCAGGGTGAGCTTGGCGTCGGGATCCTCTTTGAGAGCGGGGACGTTGGGCGGCGGATCGGCGGGCGGCTCGGCGACGATCTTGCGGGCGAGCCACGCGCCGCGCTTGACGGGATTCGATTCGCGGCCGTCGGAGAGTCCGGCCATGATGGCGGCTTGGGTGAGCACTCCGCCGAGTTCGCGGCGGCCGTGATTGATGGCGACGAACTGGAAGCCGCTTTCGGTCTTGTCGCCGATGCCGTAGTAGGAGGCTACGGTTTCATTGGCGACGATGAAGTCGGAGTCGATCAGGTTGCGGACGGGCAGGTTGTTGCGGAGCAGGTACTCGACGAAGCGGATGGGCTCATGGCGGAGTTCGGCGCGGGTGTCGCGGGTGAGGTCGGGGTAACGCTTGCGATCGGGCTCAAGGACCTGGAACTTGTCGAGGCTGAGCCACTGGGCGGCGAACTCGCGGACGAAGTTGGAGAAGCGGGGGCTGGCGACCATGCGGTCGACTTCGGCGTTGAGCTGCGCCTTGAGGGTGCCGTTGGCGGCGAGGGCGAGCGTGGTCTTGTCGGGCGGGCTGTTCCAGAGGAAGTAAGAGAGCTTCGAGGCGAGTTCGAAGTTGGTGAGCGGCTCGGGCTTTGGAGAGCTGCTGGTTTCGACCAGGAAGAGGAACTGGGGCGACGTGAGCACGACCTGGAGCGCGTCTTTGATGCTGGACGACTTGCTGTAGGTCGCCATAAGGGAAGCCTCTTCGGCGGCGGTGATGGGCCGGCGCCAGGCGCGGGTGGCGAAGTTGCGGATGATCTCGCGGGGAGTGGGAGCGTTGAAGATATTGCGGTGTGTGGTGGGGGGCCAGGAGTCGTAGAAGGGGCCTTCGAACTCGACGGAGCGGATGAGGAGGCGGGGCATGTCGCGGCCGTCGGTGTACTCGCTGCGGACGGCGATCTCGCGGACTCCGGCGAGGTAGTTGACGTTGTCCTTTTCGACCTCGGGGCTGGGGTAATTGCGGATGGCGCCTTCAAAAACAAACTTGGATAGATTTGTTCCGGCGACTTTCTGAGGCGTGCCGACGGGGGCGAAGGTGCTGCCGCAATCGCGGCGGAAGCCGAGGTGGATACCAAGGGTTGGGTTGCGCTTTTCGAAGGCGAGGAAGCTGCGATGGATGGGATCGCCGGTGGAGAGCGGGGTGAGGACGACGCGGTCGATATCGCGGAGTCCGGTGTACTCGGTTTTGACGGTGAGGGGGCCTGCTTCGAGGCGAACGGCGGCGAAGGCGGGCTGCTCGTAGAGGCCGGAGAAATCGCGGTTACCGAGAGTGACGTGAAGCTCCTGCGGCTTTTCGGGCGGGGCTTTGGCGAACTGGCGGCCGGGCTCGATGAGGCCTTGGATTTCGGTGTCGGCGAGGGCTCGGCGGTAGATGCGCACTTCGTCGATCTCGCCGCGGAACTGCTGGGCGACGGGCGTATTGGGGATACGGCCGAGGTGGAGGTTCATGCGGGGGTTGTCGAGGTTGGCGGCGCCGATTTCGCCCTTGGCGACGAGGAAGCCGTTGACATAGAGGCGAGTCTCATTCTTGCCCCGGCGAACGACGGCGGCGACGTGCTGCCAGGTGTTGGGGCGGATGACTCCGGGGGGAGAACTGACGGAGCCGTTCGATTGGCTGTTGGCGTTGTTCGATTCGAAGCGAAGGACGCCTTTGTTGTCGGGGATATCGAGATACCAGCCGTGGGCCCAGCTATAGCCGCCGAGGGCGACGATGCCGGAGTGGCGCAGGGCGCGGGGATGGATCCAGGCGGCGACGGTGAACTCGCCATCACCGACGTTCATGGCATCGGAACGAGCGATGGTGGCTGCGCCTCCCGTGCCGGTAATGGAGACGGCTTGGCCGAAGGGGGAGCTTACGTATTTGGCGGTGCCTTCGAGAGAGAGCCCGGGTGTTTCACCATTGAGGGGCCAGGAGCCGCCGAGACCTTCGGAGAGACGGGAGGAATCGACTGCGGCGGGAGGCCGGATGTATTCGGAAGCATGCACGTCGAGCTGGTAGACGCCAGCTTTGGGGACGTTTACGGTTTGCGTCGTTTTGGGATCGCGCGCGTTGACTGTGTTGGGGACGCCATCCGGTTGGGCGGAGGTTTTCGGATCGAGCATGAGGCCGTCGTTGTATCGGGCGGCCATAACGGTGACGCGGAAGCGGCCGTGGTCGGGGAGCTCGCGGAGCGAAATTTTAAAATTGGCGCGCGGGCCGTAGGTGCCATCGGTGCCGAACAACTCATCGTTGGGGATGGCGGGGCGGAGGAGGAGACCTTCGGGGACGGCGGAGTAGGCGAGTCCTTTGGGGTAGCCGCCTTTGCCGCGCATGCAGGCGAAGACCGAATGGTAAATGCTGTCGAACTCGCGCCAGCCGCGGACGGTGGCGTTGCCTTCGTAGCCTTCGATGAAGCGGTACTTGGTGCGCATGAAGAAGGGATCGAAGGAGAAGGGCTTCTTGGCGGTGAGCTGGGTGACGGTGAAATCTTTGTTGGCGAGGAGTTGGCTGTTGGCTCCAAGGATCAGCTCTTCGGGGAGGGGGTCTTTGTTGATGGAAGCGCCGAGGTCGACGCGGAAGTTTTGAATGGCGGGCTTTTGGGCGGGGTCGACGATGGCGCGGGTGAGGGCTTCGCCGGCGATTTCGAGGTAGGCTTCGAGTTGAAGCGGCGATAACTGGAGCGTTTCCTGGTTATTGACGAAGCCGTCGCGGGAGATGGCATCGGGGGGCAGGGTTTCGGTGAGGTCGTCTTCGAGCTGGAGCAGGTCACGCAGCGTGTTGCGGTATTGAGAAACCGTGAGGCGGCGGATGAGGCCGTTTTTCGGCGCGGGGCGAAGGCGGGCGATTTCGAGGCCCTTGCCGATCCAATCGACGATCTGGCGGCGCTCTTCGGCTGTGGGTTGTGGGAGGCCTTTGGGAGGCATGGAGCCGTCGCGGACGCGATGGCGGACCCCTTCCCAGACGCGGATGTGGCGGTCCTCGAACCCTGCGTGGAGGTGATCGACCCGGACGCCGGCGGTCATGTTATCGGCGTTGTGGCACTGGGCGCAGTTCTTAGTGAGAAAGGGCTTGATGGTTTGCTGGAAGTCCGGTTCCAGCGGCCCCGTGGACGGAGCTTGGGCGAACAGGAAATAAGAACAGACAGCAAGAGCGGAGACAGAGAAAAGCAGGGTCTTCAATTTCATAGTGATGCGTGGACCGAGCGTACCGCCAAGAGTACGGGTGCGCTGCCATTTTATCACCGCTCAGAAGGACACTGGATAAGTGGAATTGATGTCAGGCCGCATCGGAGAAGATGGAATTTTCGGCCATGAGGCGCTCCAGGGCGTACTTCTGGAAGGCTTCGCGATCGAATTCGGGGGCTTCCGCGGGTGCAGCCTCGGGTTCTGTGGGTTCCTGGAACACGAATTGGGTTTGTTTTGTAATTTTGACGTAATCGGCGAGACCTGGGGAATTGTCGGGCATTGCGCTTTGGATTATGGCGTTGGTTTGGAGCTCTTTGAGCTGGCGCATGGCGCGGTTGACGGCGCGGTCCTGGTCGGCTTTGTGGCGCTGGAGTTTGCGGACACGGTCTGAGGGTTCGTCTTCGAATAGGGATTCGGTGGTTGCAGTGGCTTCGGAGATCAGGCGGTTGACGACGCTGCGCTTCCAGACACCGGCGGCGAGTTCCATGAAGATGGATTCCTGGAGGGCTCCGATGGGGTTGATGCGCTGGCGGAGATCGGCTTCGAGTTCTTCGAAGAGAGGGCGCTCGGCTTCGGAGAGTGGGAGGTACTTCGAAGAGAGTCCATGGCGGGTGGCGTTTTGGGAGACGGTGGCTTTTCCGGATTCGGTACGAGGTCCGGTGGAATGCTGGGAATTGGCCCGATTGGCATCGATCTGAGATTGGGAGGACATGTGAGATCCTTTCTGAGCCCATGGTGGCATGGGGGTGAGTGGATCCCGGCCAAATTATTTTTTAGGTGGTTGATTATTCGGGGAAAATAATTTGTCGAATGGTGTAATCGGGAACTGGTTTACCTGCCGGGGCGGCGGACGATGATTTTGTCTTCTTCTTTGGAGCCAGGGGGCTTTTCGGTGTCGATGCGGGCGCGGAGGGAAGGGGATAGCTTCGTTGGGTCGATCTTCGAGCCGGTGATGTCGATGGTAGCTCGCATGGTGGCGAAACCTTCGGGGAGGGTGGTGAGATTGGTGTCACGGACCCGGAGCTGATTGACGATTTGGACTTTGCCGAATGCTTCGGGGAGCGCGGAAATCGGGTTGTTAGAGAGATCGCAGACGCGGAGGCGGTAGAGATTGGCGATGGTGGCGGGGATGTCCGGGATGAGGTTGTTGGCGATGTTGAAGTGGCGAAGTTCCTTCAAATTGCCGAGGGCGGCGGGGAGCTGGGTGATGCGGTTGTGGGAGAATTGCAGCTTTTTGAGGCGCGTCATTTCGAAGACGAAGGAGGGAATGGCGGTGAAGCGGTTGGCGGTGAAATACATGCCTTCGAGGGCGTCCATGTCAAGGAGGGCTCGGGGGAGGGAGTCCATGCGGTTGTGCTCGCAGTAGAGGAAAACGACATTGTCGAGATCGGCGATTTCGTTGGGGAGTTGGGTGATCTGGTTTTGGTTGAGGAAGAGATGGAGGCGGCGGACGGAGGTGATGGGGACGGCGTTGGCGCCATCGAGCACTTTGAGTTTGCTGATGCCGGTTAGGTCGTTGAGTCCTTTGCCAGAGAGCAGCAGGGCCTTGTCACCTTCCTGGAGGTTGTTGGTTTGATCGGTGGTGTTGGGCATCACCGAGCCCTTGGTGGCGGTGAAGAGCGGGAGCGGCTTGCCCTGGGTGTAATCCTGGAGGGACGCGGCGTGGAGGTTCGCGAGGGTGGTGAGGAGGATGAAGAAGGTCATATGTTTAAGGAGAGCGCCGAGGGTGAATTTGAGGTTCATCTTGAGGAGGGTGTGTCGCTGCTGAGGGGCCGCGGGTTTGCACGGGATGGCTGTGGCTTCGACATGCTTAAGGTCCAAGCGGTGAAGTCTTATATTAGGGATTACCACATTGTCGGAAGCGCTGAGTATCGATGCTCCAGCACAGCCTAAGGCGGGCCATGGAAGCGGGATCAGGAATGCCGTGGCCGGTGGGGTAGAAGCGGTGCGTTATGGGGCACCGATGGACACGATATACACCGATGGACGCCGATATTCCGGGTGTTACACTATACACATGAAGCGCACAAATCTTGTGTTGAATGAGCAACTGCTGGAGGAAGCCACGCGCGTGCTAGCAGCGCGGACGTACTCGGCCGCAGTAAACACAGCACTAGAGGAGGTGATCCGGATGCGAAAGATCCAGAGCCTTCCTGCCTTCTTCGGATCGGGGATCTGGGAAGGAGATTTGTCGCAGATGCGAGAGGATCGTGCGCCGGCCCGGCGGCGTAAGAAATGATCCTCGTCGACACATCTGTGTGGATCGAGCTCCTTTCCGGGAGGCGGCATCAAATTACCGATGAGAAGTTGATGCTTCTTGCGACCTGCGGTCCAGTGATTCAGGAGGTGCTTCAAGGAATTCGACCTGGTGCGGAGAGCGAAGCCTTCCGGAGAGCATTCATGGCGATCCCTGTGTTAAGTGATCCGATTCCCGTGCGCCTTTTTCTGGCCGCCAGCGATATATACCAACAAGGAAGAAGAAGAGGGATTACTATACGTTCTTCCGTGGATTGTCTCATTGCCGCAATTGCGATTGAAAACAGTGTTCCCGTTTGGCATCGTGATCGGGACTTCCAGGAGATCGCTCTCTACACAGGATTGCAGGTAGCCGATTTTGGGGGATAGTGAGCAAAAAGATCATCTGGTTAAGGCGAAGGTGAAGATGGATGGGCCGGCGGCGATGGTGACGAACTGGCGGCCGGCGCGGGACCAGGTGACGGGAGGGGCGATGACTGTGCCGCCGAGTTGGCGGTGCCAGAGAGGTTTGCCGGATTTGGCGTCGAGGGCGAAGAAGTAGCCTTCGCGGTCGCCGGAGAAGAGGAGTCCGGTGGCGGTGGCGAGAATGCCGGCGGTGGGAGTGCTGACCATTTCCCAGCGCCATTTGGTTTCGCCGGTGGCGGGATCGACGGCGAGGATGGAGCCGACGGGGAAGTGATGCTCGCCGGTGAAGGTGCTGCCCTGGAACCAGGCTCCTTCGACGAATTCCTGGTTGGTCATGAAGTAGGTGTGGCAGCCGTCGGTGGTGGGGAAGTAGTAGAGGCCGGTTTGGGGGCTGAAGGCGGAAGCCTGCCAGTTGTGGCCGCCACCGCCGCCGGGGCAGGTGGTGTTGCCTGTGGGGGTGGGATCCTGGCCGGGGATGAGGATGGGGCGGCCGTCTTTGCCGATGCCTTTGGCCCAAGTGACTTTGGTGTAGGCCTTGGTGGTGAGCAGCTTGCCGGTGGCGCGATCGAAGGTGTAGTAGAAGCCGTTGCGATTGGCCATGACGACTGCCTTCACTTTGCGGCCTTCGTGGGTGATGTCGAGGAGGACGGGGTCTTCGGTGGCGTCCCAGTCGTGGACGTCGTGCGGGGTGAATTGATAGTGCCACTTGAGCTGGCCGGTGTCGGCGTCGAGGGCAACGATGGAGCAGGTGTAGAGATTGTCGCCGGGGCGGACATCGCCGTTCATGTCGGGGCCGGGATTGCCGGTGCCCCAGAAGGTGAGGTTGGTTTCGGGGTCGTAGGTGCCGGTGACCCAGGTGGAGCCGCCGCCGCGCTGATAGGCGGTGGAATCCTTGGGCCAGGTGTTGCCGCCGGGCTCATTGGGGGCCGGGACGGTGTAGAAGCGCCAGGCGCGTTTGCCGGTTTTAATGTCGTAGGCGTCAATGAAGCCGCGGGTGCCGAATTCGGCTCCGGCGATGCCGGTGATGACTTTGTCCTTGATGACGAGGGGAGCGACGGTGCCGGTGTAGCCCTTTTTGTAGTCGGCGAGGGGAGTTTCCCATTTGACGGCGCCGGTTTTGGCGTCGAGGGCGACGAGGGTGGAGTCGAGGTTCATCTTGAGGAGCGTGTCGCCGCTGAGGGCGAAGCCGCGATTGACCTGGCCGCAGCAGATGGGAAGGCTGGGGGGCACGGGTTTGACGTAGCGCCAAACCTGGCGGCCGGTGAGGAGGTCGAGGGCCCAGGCGTTGTTGTCGGGGCCGGTGACGTACATCATGTTGCCTCGGATGAGGGGGGTGGTTTCGTTCTTGCCGCTGATGCCGGTCTGGAAGACCCACTCGAGGTTGAGCTGTTTGACGTTGGCGGGGGTGATTTGATTGAGTTCGCTGTAGCGCCATGAGGCGTCGTTGCCGCCGTAGGTGAGCCAATCGGCGTCCTTGAGCTGGGCGAAGGCGGGGATGGTGAGGAAGAGGAGTGTGCGGCGGAGCATTAGTTTTCACCTCGGAGGGAGAGGAGGTAGAGCAGGATGTTGTTCATGTCCTGGGTGGGGAGGCTCTTGTAGGCGGGCATGAGGGAGACGTAATCGCGCTGGATGGAGGAGACGGCGTCGCGTTCGAAGAAGTGGATGCGGCCGTCGGTGGTCATGAGCTCAGCGGTGAAGTTGTCGATGTTGCGCTGAGTGCCGGTGATATTGGGGCCAGTGCGCGGGGTGACGGTGATTTTGTAGTAGGTGGGGGTGAGGTCGGCGTTGGGGTCGGTGAGGGATTGGCGGAGATGTTCGAGGGAGCGCTTGCGGCCGATGCGGGTGAGTTCGGGGCCGAAGGCGGAGCCGCGCTGGCCGACGATGTGGCAATTGCCGCAGCCGCCTTTGGACCAGAAGAATGCTTCGCCGGCGGCGCGATCGCCGGGGGGCGGGGGTTCTTTGCGGGTGGTGAGGGAGCGGATGTAGGTGACCATGCGCCAGACGTTTTCGTCGCCGATGCGGGCACCGTAGCTGGGCATTTCGGTGCCTTGGACGCCGTGGTAGATGACGCGAAAGAGGTCGTTGTCGGAGTTGCCGTTGTTGTAGACGCCGAGGGTGAGGTCGGGGCCCCGGCCGCCTTGGGCGGAGATGCCGTGACAGGGGCGGCACATGATGCGGAAGAGGCCTCGGCCGGCGTCGGCTTCGGAGGCGTTACCGGCGAAGGGGTTTTGGGCTTGGAGGAGGATGGGGGCGAGGATTAAGAGTGGCCACGGGCGACAGGACATCTGAGTAGGTTTGTCACGAAATGTGGCTGATGTCAATATATAGCCGCCGGCCTGGAGGCCCGCGTCACCGCTCCTCGGGGGTTGGTTCGGATTCGAGGCGGCGGAAGATTTCCTGGATGGCGTCGAGGGGCGGGCCCATGGTGGGATCCTCTTTGAGTTCGAGCATCAGGGGGTATTGATCCTGATGGGAACGGAGGAGGTTCATGGTTTTGCGCCAGTCGATGGTGCCGCCTTGCTTGAGGTAAGGGAAGTAGTGGATGTCGTTGACGCTGTCGTTGTCGTGGACATGGGTAGACCGGATGCGATTGCGCATGATCTGGAAAGCCTGTTCGACGCCTTCCATGATGTTGGCGTGGCCGGTGTCGAAGCAGAAGCCGAGATCGAGGTGAGTCATTTCGAGGAACTGGACGAGGCGCTCGGCGCTGGAGAGCTTGTTGGGGATGTTTTCGAGCAGGATCTGGACGCCGCGCTGTTTGGCGAAGACGCGGAGTTCGTCGAGGGCGGTGAAGGCGGCATCGAGCTTGCGCTCATCGTACTCTTCGTTGCCGACGCCGATGTGCTGGATGAGGTACTTGCAGGGGATGTCTTCGGCGACTTCGAGAGCGCGCTTGATCTCGTCGACCATGGGGATGCGCTTGGCCTTGACGGGCTCCGTGATGGTGATGACGGCGTTGGGGCCGGTGCGTCCCCAGCAATCGTCGCTATACATGGGGGCGTGGAGGGAGTGGAGGTAGAGGGGGGAATCCTTGAACCAGTGGCCGAGCTCTTCGATCTGGGCTTTGTTGTGATAGTCGAGATGCTGGCGGGCGCAGAAGATTTCCACTGCGGGAATGCCGGCTTTCCAGATGCGATCGAGCCAAACCGTGTTGAGGCGGTGATTGACGATGAAGTGCGTCGACAGGGCGTGAAACATTTTTTATGAATTCCGTTTTATTGATTTAGTAGCCGGCGGCTTTGCCATGGGAGCGGGGATCCGTGCCGCCCGAGAGCCATCCGTCTTTCTGTACCACGATGGCCTCGACATTTGCCACTGAAGAGATACTATCGACCGTGTGGCCGCGGGACTTGAGCAACTCGATGGTATCGGGGGAGAAGCCGCGTTCGAGGGAGAGCTTGTCGGGCTGCCACTGGTGGTGGAAGCGCGGGGCATCGACGGCATCCTGTGCGTTCATGCCGAAGTCGATGACATTGAGGATGACCTGGAGGACTCCGGTGATGATGCGGGAGCCGCCGGGGGCGCCGACGACCATGAAGAGCTTGCCGTCCTTGAGGATGATGGTGGGGGTCATGGAGGAGAGGGGGCGCTTGCCGGGCTGGATGGCGTTGGCTTCGCCCTGGACGAGGCCGAACATGTTGGGCTCGCCGGGCTTGGCGGAGAAGTCGTCCATTTCATTGTTGAGGAGGAAGCCGAGGCCGGGGACGGTGACTCCGTTGCCGTAGCTGCCGTTCAGTGTGTAGGTGAGGGCGACGGAGTTGCCTTGGGCATCGATGATGGAGAAGTGTGTGGTTTCGGTGCTTTCGTTGGCGGGGGGCTTGCCCTGGCGGATGGAATCGGAGGATGAGGCACGGGCGGGGTCGATGGTAGCTTTGCGGGCGGCGATGTATTGCTTGTTGAGAAGCCCACTGACGGGGACTTTGACGAAGTCGGGGTCGGCGAGGTATTCGGCGCGATCGGCGTAGTAGCGGCGCATGGCTTCAGCGACGTAGTGGATGGCGGCGGCGGAACCGGCTCCATGGGCGGTGTAGCCGGAGGATTCGAGGATGCCCATGATGTGGAGGATGCCGAGTCCGCCGGAGGACGGTGGGGGCGCGGTGATGATGTCGTAGCCGCGGTAGGCGCCGGTGAGGGGCTTGCGTTCGGCGGTACGGTAGTTTTTCAGATCTTCGAGGGTGATGAGCCCGCCGTTGGCGGCCATTTCGGCGGCGAACTTTTTCGCTGTTTCGCCTTCGTAGAAATCGCGAGGGCCATGTTTGGCGATGCGTTCGAGTGTGCGGCCCAGTTCGGGTTGGATGAGGAGTTCATCGGGCTCGTAGAACCGGCCGTTGCGCTGGAAGATGCGGCGGGATTCGGGGAATTTGGCGAGGAGTTCGGAGTTCTGGAGGGATTTGGAAACGGAGTAAGTGACGGGGAAGCCTTTGGCTAGTTTGATGGCTGGGGCGAGGAGTTCGGCCCAGGGTTTGGAGCCGTACTTCTGGTGGGCGAGGGCGAGGCCGTGGACTGTGCCTGGGACTCCGGCGGCGCGCCAGCCTTCGAGACTGTCGCGGGTGAGGTTGCCTTTGTCGTCGAGGTACATATTGCGAGTGGCTTTGGCGGGGGCGCGTTCGCGGAAGTCGAGGAAGGTAGTTTCGCCGGTGGATTTGCGGAGGAGGAGGAAGCCGCCACCGCCAAGATTGCCGGCGGTGGGGTGAGTGACAGCGAGGGCGAAGCCGACTGCTACCGCGGCGTCGATGGCGTTGCCACCGGATTGGAGGACGGCGACGCCGGCGTCCGTGGCGTGAGGTTCCTGGGCGACGACCATCGCTTTGCGGGCACGGACGGGATGGGCTGCGTGGAGAGTGCAGGCCAGGAGTGCGAGGGACAGGAGACGGCTGCGGGACATTGGTTCGATTGTAACTTGCGATGGTGGGGTGGGGGTTCGGGCTATGCTTTGCCGGCCACAGATCCACACAGATGAACACCGATGTTAAGAGGTTACAAATTTGTCTTTTTCGTTCAAATTTGTTACATCGTAGAGAATACGTTTAAGAATCCAGCTACCGCTGGTGGGAAAGGTGTTTGATGGGCTACCGCTCGTCGGCTTTACGTAACCTCGTTGTTTTTTCGCACTCTGCTTCATCCCACACCCCTGTCCAATTCCCATTTGCCACAGTTGTAATCGCTGGTTAGGATCTGGCTGGTCTTTCACATTTGTAACGTGGACGTTGCCCTCGTCGAGCACGCCCGGGGAAAGGTGTTTTCATGAGACTGCGCATCGGCTCACTACTTGCGGTGTTGGTTCTGAGTGCCGCGATTGCACTCGCACAGGGGACCACACAATTGAATGGAACCGTCACTGATCCAACAGGGGCGGCGGTTCCCAACGCCAACATTGAACTGCTGAACACGGAGACAGGTTTGAAACGAAGCACGGTGTCGGATGCTTCGGGGAATTACCTGTTTGCGCAGACGGCTCCGGGGAATTACTCGTTGAGCGTACAGGCGAGTGGTTTCTCGGCGACGACGGTGAACAATATCCGGCTGCTGGTGAATACGCCGGCAACGGTGGCCGTGAAGTTGGAGGTCGGGCAGGTATCGGAGACAGTGTCGGTGACGGCGGAAGCATTGCAGGTGAACACGACGGACGCGACGATCGGCAACAGCTTTGGGACGAAGCCGATTTTGCAGTTGCCGTTTGAAGGGCGCAATGTGGTGGGGTTGTTGTCGCTGCAGCCGGGGGTTTCATTTGCGGGCGAGAACCTGACGAATAGCTACCGGGGCGGCAACGTGATGGGTGGAAAGAACGATCAGGCGAACGTGACGCTGGATGGAGTGGATGTGAACGATCAGCAGAACCGCGATCCGTTTACGAGCGTTCTGCGAGTGACGCTGGATAGCGTGCAGGAATTCCGGGTGACGACGACGAATGCGAATCCGGACCAGGGGCGTTCTTCGGGGGCGCAGGTGGCGCTGGTGACGAAGAGCGGGACGAATCAATTCCACGGATCGGCGTACGAGTTTTTGCGGAACAAGAAGACGAACGCGAACAGCTTCTTCAACAATCTGAGCGGACTGCCGCTGGCGAAGCTGAACCGGAACGTGTTTGGGGCATCGCTGGGCGGGCCGATCAAGAAGAACCGGATGTTTTTCTTCGGCAACTACGAAGGGCGCAAGGACCGGAGCGAAGCGCAGGCGATCCGGACGATTCCGACGGAGACTTTGCGGCAGGGGATTGTGCGCTACATCCGGACGGATGGGAGCATTGCGACGTTGACCGCGGCGGACATGCGGACGCGGATTGACCCGCTGGCAATTGGGCCGAGCCAGAATGCGCTTTCGGTGATGCAGGGATATCCACTGCCGAACACGACCGTCGTGGGCGACAGCATCAATACGTCGGGATTCATTTTCAATGCACCGACGACGGTGAACAACCACACGTACATTGCGAAGCTGGATCTGGCGCTGGACAACAGCTCGAAGCATATGGCGTTCATCCGCGGGAACCTGCAGGACGACACGAGCACGTCGGCGCCGCAGTTTCCGGGGATGGCTCCGAACAATACGGGGTTGAACAACAGCAAGGGATTCGCGACGGGGCTGACGTCGTCGCTGACGGCGCAGATGGTGAACACGTTCCGGTACGGACTGACGCGGGTTTCGCGCGAGGACACGGGTGTGTCGCTGCTGCCGTTTGTGACGTTCCGGACGATGGATCCGTTAAATGGGAACAACCGGCCGTTTATCCGGAAGACGCCGGTGCATACGATTGGGGACGACTTCAGTTGGATGAAGGGGAAGCACGAATTGAAGTTCGGGTTTGTGAGCCGGATCATCCGGAACGACCGGCTGGCGTATGGCAACTCGTTCCATTCGGCATCGACGAATTCGTCGTGGCTGGTGAGTTCGGGGGCGGAGCTGAACCGGCCGCTGACGGACATCCGGTCGACGGCGATCAATGCGTATCGTGACGCGGCGATGGCGGCGTTGGGCGTGGTGAGCCAGGGGAACGCATCGTACAACTACAACAAGGACGGATCGCCACTGGCGCAAGGGGTGGGAGTGCCACGCAAGTTCAATGCGGAGGAATACGAATTCTACGCGCAGGACACGTGGCGGGCGACGCGGGCGTTGACGGTGACGTACGGGTTGCGGTGGTCTTTGATGCCGCCGGTGTATGAAGCGAACGGAGTGCAGACGATTTCGCGGCAGCCGTTGTCGAACTGGTTTGCGGACCGTTCGGGGGCGGCGGATCTGGGCGCGCCGCAGTCGATTGTGAAGCCGGTGGAGTACATCCTGAAGGAACAGCCGGGCGGCCGGGATTTGTATCCGTATCACAAGAAGAATTTCGCGCCGCGGTTGGCGGTGGCCTATTCGCCGCAGGGCAATGGGGGGTTGAGCAAATTCTTGTTTGGCGGGCCGGGGAAGACGGCGATCCGGGCCGGGTTCGGGATGTATTACGACCTGATGGGATCGGGGCTGATCACGAACTATGACGTGTCGGCACTGGGCTTGTCGACGTCGATTACGAACCCTTCGGCGACATTGTCGTTGAGCAATGCACCGCGGTTTCAGGGATTGAACTCGATTCCGAATGGGCTGTTGGTGCCGGCGCCGGCGGCGGGATTCCCGCAGAAGGCTCCGAACGTGTTTGCGATCACGAACAGCCTGGACGATGTACTGTTGACGCCTTATACGATGAATCCGAGCTTTTCGGTGAGCCGGGAGTTCAGCGGCGGGTGGTTTGTGCAGGGTTCGTATGTGGGCCGGTTGTCGCGGCGTTCGCTGATGAGCGAAGACATCGCGATGCCGACGAACTACAAGGACCAGGCAACGGGAGTGCGCTACTTCGAGGCGGCGACGCTGCTGGCGCGGCAGGCATTGGCCGAGGCTCCGGTGGCCAGCGTGCAGCCGATTCCGTTCTGGGAGAACCTGTACGGGAACATCGCGGGGGGCGGATTGACGGCGACGCAGCGGGTGTATCAGCGGTATCTGGCGAATGCGCCGGACTACTCGTATGCGCTGTACGAATTGGATGTGCTGTGCCGGCCGGGTTGCAGCAAGTTCGGGCAGTATACGTTCTACAATCCGCAGTACAGCTATTTGCGGACGTTGCGCTCGACGGGGAGCGGGAGCTATCACGGGATGCTGTGGACGGTGCGAAAGCGCTTCACGAGCGGGGATGACATTACGTTCAACTACACCTTCTCGAAGTCGATTGATCTGGCGTCGACGCCGGAGAATTCGACGGGGAGCCAGGGCGTGGTGATCAATTCGTTCAACCGCGGGCTGTTCCGCGCGGTGTCGGATTATGATGCGCGGCACCAGGTGAATGCGACGTGGGTCTACGGGCTGCCGTTCGGCAAGGGGCGGAAGTTCGCGGATCGCGGCGGGGTGGCGAATGCCCTGATCGGTGGATGGCAATTGAGCGGATTGTGGCGGATGTCATCGGGGCTGCCCATCAGTATCGGCAACGGGCGGTTCTGGCCGACGAACTGGAACATCACCGGATACGCGACGCAGGTTGGGAACTTTGCGGATGGGACGAACAAGAATGCGGGCGCGCCTCCGGGAGGGACGGGCGGCGCGAACATTTTCCAGAATCCGGCCGAGGCGGTGAAGGCATTCGATTATTCGCTGCCGGGAGCGGTGGGAGGACGGAACAACGTGCGCGGGGATGGCAATTTCAACATGGACATGGGGTTGGGCAAGACGTTCTCCATGCCGTACCGGGAAGGCCACACGCTACAGTTCCGGTGGGAAGTGTTCAACGTGACGAACACGGCGCGGTTTGATCCGTTCTCGATCTCGGGGAGTTTGGGGACGCTTGGTTCGTTCGGGAAATACAGCGATACGCTGACGCTGCCGCGCGTGATGCAGTTCTCGTTGCGGTACGATTTCTAATTTCGGACCATATCGTATTGAAAAGGCGGGGTTTGCCACCCCGCCTCTTTTTTGCTACACCAATCGTGTGAATGTGCCTCGGGTGCCGTTGGCGGAAGCCGCTGGTTTGACGTGTCAGGATGTGCGGGAGTTATTGGAGAGATCGGGGTTTACGGCAGCGGCGATCTGCAGGAGGCTGGGGTTGCCGCGGTTGTCGGCGATTGATGCGGAGCGGGTGCGAGCACGGGATAGCGGTGAGTTGAGGAGCGGGGCGGATGTATTGATCCGGCTGTTTCTGGAAGGGTGGCCGGTGGCGGGTGAAGCGGTGGACCGCTGGTTAGGCGCGCGCGGGTTGCTTGAGGGGCTGCGGTTGATTGAGCCCTATGGCGAGGATTCGTTTGCGGCTACGGTCACATTGTATCCGGTGATGGATTTGTTTATTGCCAGTGACCGGTTCAACAACGTGGATGGATCGAAGTTCGTGGGTTGGGACGATATGGTGTATCAGTGTCTGCTGCCGACCACGGAGCGGCTGATTACGGGGGTTCCACGGACGGGGTTCGAGAGTGTGCTGGATATGTGTGCAGGAGCGGGAGTGGGTGGCCTGTTGTGCGCGAAGGCGGCGAAGCGGGTTTTGGCCGTGGATCTGATGGAGCGGTGTGTTCACTTTGTGCGGTTCAATGCGGCGTTGAATGGTTTGACGAATGTGGAAGCGCGGCAGGGAAGCCTGTATGAGCCGGTGGGGGACGAACAGTTCGATTTGATCACGGCGCATCCGCCGTATCAGCCGGTGTGGCGTCATTTGCAGACTTTCAATTCAGGCGGGATGGATGGGGAGCAGATTGCGAAGGGCGTGATCGAAGGCGGGCCCAAGCATTTGAAGCCGGGTGGAAGGATGTATTGCCTGTGCCAGCTTTCCGATCGTGCGGAGCCGGCGGAGGTGAGGGTGCGGGGTTGGCTTACAGCGGAGGAGCAGGCGGAAGTGGACATTGCCGTGGTGTCGTTCCGTCACCGCAATCTGATTGAGTTCACGGCGGTCTCGGCGTTATGCGAGAACTGGCAGGCCGAGGATTGGCGGGCGTGGATGGAACAGATGCAACCGCTGCGGATTCGCGATCTTGTGTATGGGATGTACGTGTTGCAACGCTCGGCGGGGGGGAGGAAAGTGTTTACGGTGCGGCGCGAAGGGCCGGCGGCGGAGGCGGAAGCGATCAGCGGGCTGGTGGATTGGGAGACGCGTGCCGCGGAGGCGGGTTTCGCGGATGGTGTGCGGGGGCTGCGTTTGCGGTTGCGGAAGAGTTGCGAGATGTCGGTGCGGATGGAGGCAGGGGGCGGAACTTGGAAGCCTGGTACGGCGATGCTTCGCAACACGCTGCCGTTTGAGTCGGCGCTGCAGGTGGATGAACGAACGATGGAACTATTGGCGAGAATGGACGGGCGCAAGCCGTTAGGAGAACTCCTACAGTCGGTTTCGATGCGGGCTCCCGTGGAGAAGGTGGCGGCGCTGGTGCATCTGCTGGTGTCGAAGGGATTTGCGGAGGTCGTCGGGTAGGTGTTGGGGGTTGTACCATGGGTATTCGGAAAACCCATTGGAAACACTGACGACTGACTATCTGGTGATCGGCGCGGGCGTGGCGGGGCTGCGGGCGGCGATCGGACTGGCCGGCGCAGGCCAGGTGCTGGTGCTGGCGAAGGACAGTATTCGCGAGTCGAGTTCGCAATATGCACAGGGTGGGATTGCGGTGGCGCTAAGCGACGATGACGACATCGATCTGCATGAACAGGATACGTTGACGGCGGGAGACGGGCTGTGTAGCCGGGCGGCGGTGCATGTGCTGGTGGAAGAGGGTCCGGTGGCGATTCAGCAGTTGATCGACTGGGGGACGGAGTTTGACCGCGAGGGGGCGAAGCTGCTGTTTGCCCGGGAAGGGGCGCATTCGCGGAACCGGGTGCTGCATGCGCATGGGGATTCGACGGGGCGGGAGATGGTGCGGTCGCTGTACCGGCACGCGGCAGGGATTCCGGCGATCCGGTTCGAGAGTTTCGCGGCGGTGACGGATCTTTTGATGGAAGACGGGGAAGTGATTGGGGCGCTGGCGTTCGATTCGGAGCGGCAGATGCTGATTTCGGTGAGGGCCAGGGCGGTGTTGCTGGCGACGGGCGGATTGGGGCACGTGTTTCTGGAGACGACGAATCCGGATGTGGCGACGGGGGATGGCGTGGCGATGGCGTATCGTGCGGGGGCGGAGATCAGCGATCTGGAGTTCGTGCAGTTTCATCCCACGGCGCTGCATGTGGAGAACGCACCACGGTTTTTGTTGTCGGAGGCGCTGCGCGGGGAAGGCGCGTATTTGCGGAACGGGGCGGGCGAGCGGTTCATGGTGGGGAAGCATCAGATGGCGGAACTGGCTCCACGGGATGTGGTGTCACGGAACATTGTGGCGGAGCTGGCGCGGACGGGTGAGCCGCATGTGTATCTGGATCTGACGCATTTGTCGGGGATCCCGGCGCGGTTTCCACGGATTTACCAGACGTGTTTGCAGTATGGGATTGATCTGGAGAAACAGGCGGCTCCGGTGCATCCTGCGGCGCATTATGCGATGGGCGGAGTGCGGACGGATCTGCATGCGCGGTCGAATGTGGAACGGCTGTTCGCGGCGGGGGAAGTGGCGTGTACAGGGGTGCATGGAGCGAACCGGCTGGCGAGCAATTCGCTGCTGGAAGGGATTGTGTTCGGGGCTCGGGCAGCGGAGGCGATGAAGGAATTTTCGAGCCGGCCGGCTTCTGTCCGGGCGGAGGCTCCGGCTCCGGTGTTTCCGGCGGGGAGTTCGCTGGAGTTGCGGACACTGGCGTGGCGGAATGCGGGATTGGTGCGGAATGCAGGGTTGCTGGGATCGGCGATCGGGTGCTTGCAGGGGACCGAAATGCGGATGATGGAGAAGCCGCAGCGGGAGGATTTCGAGCGGCGGAATATTCATACGGTAGTGGAGTTAATTGCGAGATTGGGGCTGGCTCGGGAGGAGTCGAGAGGGGGGCATTACCGGGAGGATTTTCCGGTGAAGCGGGTGGAGTTTGAGAAGCACTCGGTGGTGGGGAAGGGTGGTGGGGTGGGGTTTGTGGGGATGGATTAACGCTACAGGTTGAGTGAAGTGATCTGGTGGGGGTCGGTGTCTTCGTAGTCGACTTCGGTGGCGGCGCCGCGTTTGCGGATGGTGTGGAGGGCGAGGGCGATCGCGGCGAGGATTGTGAGGAGTGCGATGAGGATTGGAGTGTTGGTGAGGATGTCGCGTTCGTGGCGGGCAGCGAGTACGATGAACCACATCAGGGCAAGTGCTCCGAATACGGACATGTGGATGTAGGATTTTCCAGGGAGATAGGAGCAGGTAAAGGGGATTTTGCGGAATTGGAGGAGGCTGAGTTCGGCGGCGGCTGCTGTGGCGAGGGCAAGGATGGTGAGGTGAGCCGCGGCTTCGCGCCAAGGCCAGAGAGTGAAGCAGAAGATTGCAGTGAGGGCGGCGGTGGGGAGGATGGCTAAGGCGAGGAGCGATCGGGCGGCGATGGCGGAGGGGTTGCGGACGGCGGTGAGGCGAAAGATCCAGTTGGCGCGGAGATCGATGGGGAGTGAGAAGGCGATGCGGACTCCGGTGAGCCAGGCGATGGTGAAGGCAATGGTGGCGGCGATTAACGGGGTGGTGGCTTCGCGCCAGGGATTGGGCGGCGGACCATCGAGCAGTGTTGGGGGGGCGTTGGGGGCTTTCATCAAAATGATGGTGATGGCGAGGCCAAGGCCGAGGTAGAAGGCGAGGATGATGCGGTGGCGGGCGCTGCGGAGTAAGGTGCGGGCGGTGAATTGGACGAGGGTCCATTGGGGGCTGCCTGTGGTCCAGTGGAGCTTGCGGCGCGTGGGCGGAATGTCGGGCTGCTCGACGATTTTCTTGAGGGAATTGACGTAGGAGAGCGTGTAAGCGACGGCTGTCGCGGTGATGACGGTGGCGGAGGCGAGCCATGCTTTGGCGGCGAGTTGCGACATGATCTGTGACCCGGTGAGTTGTTGGAGGAGGCCGAGGAACCAATAGGACGGGGAGTAGCGGAGAAGGCTGGATCCTTGGGCATGAGTGATGGTGGCTTGGGTGGCGGCGGGCTGGAGGACATAGCCGGCAACGAGGACGATGAGCAGAGTGATTTGGAGGATCGGCGCGGTCAGGAGGAAGAGGCCGCGGGGAAGGAGTTGGGCGGCGAGGCCCTGGGTCGCGAGGACGGTACAGTAGACGAATGCCGCGGCGAGGAGCATGGTGAACCAGTAGGCGAGGAACGTGCGGGGAATATGGAGAATACCCGTGGTTGGCGGAATGGCGATGGATTGCAGAGAGATGGCCGGCTGACCGGACAGGCGCTGGCGGAGGTGCGTGGCGATTTGCTCCACAAAGGGCACGGGCGTGAGGGACTGATTGAATAGAATGGCCGCGGCGTAGTTATCGCCGGGGTGGAGGAAGGCGTGGCTGGTGAAGCCGCCGATGGCTCCGTTGTGCCAGTGAATGCCTGTTTCCGTGTCGATGATCCAGCCGAGTCCGATGCGGTATTTGCCGAAGATGGGGCGGTGCGGGTGGTGGGCGAGCCGGATGGCGGCTGCGAGTTCGGGCGGCGGGTGGAGATTGGCTTCGAGATAGCGCAGAAGATCGGTGGGCGTGGAAAGAATGGCACCGGCCGGGGCGAAGGCTTCGAGGTGCAGCAAGGGGACGGGTTGCCAGCGGGGATTGAAGCCTTGTGGGATGCGGGTTTGTTGATCTGGCGTGGGGTTAAGGGTGGTGTCGGGGAGTTGGAGGGGCGTGGTGATTTCGCGGGTGAGGAGTTCGGGGAAGGAAAGGCCGGCACGGTTAGCGAGGAATTGGCCGAGCGCGGCGTAGCCGAGGTTGCTGTAGGTGAAGGAAGGTTCGGTGGGACGCTGGAGGCGACGGTTGAGCCAGGCGGCAAGCTGATCGGCGGTGTAATCCGGTTTGGCGTTGGGAGGTATGGGCGGGAGGCCGGAGTAGTGTGTGGCGAGGTCGAGGAGGGTGATGGAATCGGGTTGCGGGGAGAGGGGTGTGTGGAGCGGCAGCGCGGTTCTGGCGAGTGAGAGGGCGGTGAACGTTTTGGTGATAGAGCCGATGGGGAAGAGGGAATCGGGACGAGCGGCGCCGTAAGTGAGAATGCGGCTCCGGCCGCGTTGGGAGACGGCAATGGCGAGCGCGGCTTCAGGGTTAGGGAGCTGGACGTCGCGCTGCAGCGAGGCGGCGATGGTGTCGAGGTTGGTATCCGGCAGAGGGGGAAGCCAGGTGAGGGCGGGTAGTTTTTGGGCTGGTGCGCCGTGGAGGGAGAAAGGCCAGATGAGGCTGGGGATGGTGTGGAGGCAGACGACGGTGAGGACGAGCGCGGCGGCGGTGGCTGATATTTTGGCGGCGAAGATGGTGCGGGTTTGGAGCGGCAGGGGGCGAAGGATTAGGAGATCGTGTTTGGCGGGGAAGGTAGATTCCCAACTGAGAATGGCGAAGATACCCACGATCAGCATGGTGGTGGCGATGAAGAGATGCTGCAGATTCCAGGCGTTGAGGAGTTGGGTTCCCGAGATGCTGAGCGTCCCCAGGGACAGCACCAGGCTGATGAAGATGAGTAGGGAAGCGAACTGGCCGAGGAGACGCTGCGAATCGCCCTGGGCGTGGGTGGAGAGCAGGTCGAAATCGATGAGGCGGAATAAGAAGAGGCGGAGGAGAGTGCGGAACTGGCGTTTTTCCATGGGGTCACCGGATGATGGCGTCGGCGATCTGGCGGGAGAGAGCGGCTGTGTCTTGTTCGACGGCGAGTTGGGAAAAGATGGCCTCGAGGTTGGGGAGGGCCATGAGTTCGCGCAGACGGGAGATGGAATCGTCGGCAACGACACGGCCTTTGTGGAGGATGATGACGCGGGAGCAGACGCGTTCGACGGTTTCCAGTTCGTGGGAACTGAAGAGGATGACTTTGCCACGGCGGGCGAACTCTTCGAGGAGGCTGCGGAGGGCGAGGCCGGTGGCGACATCGAGGCCGGAGAAGGGCTCGTCGAGGAGGAGGAGGTCGGGGTTGTGGAGGAGGGCGGCGATCAACAGGATTTTCTGACGCATGCCTTTGGAGTAGGCGGAGAGTGGGACATGCCGGTCGGGGTGGAGCGAAAAGAGCTGGAGGAGGGTGTCGATGCGGGGGCGCGATTGAGAGGTGGGGAGATCGCGGAGTTCGGCGACCATGGTGAGGTACTCGAGGCCGGTGAGGTGGGAATAGAGATGAGGCTCTTCGGGGACGTAGCCGAGGCGCTGCTGGAAGCGGATGGGATTCTTGGCTACGGGTTCGCCGTTGAAGAGGACCTCGCCGGAGGAGGGTTGGAGGAGGCCGGTGATGATCTTCATGGTGGTGGATTTGCCGGAGCCGTTCGGGCCGAGGTAGCCGGTGATCTGGCCAGGGAGAGCGGAGAAGGAGACGTTTTGGACGGCGGGGATTTGGAGGAAGGATTTGGAGAGGTTGCGGAGGGAGAGCATGTACCTATGTAGCATGTTACATATATAGGAGTCAAGTAGTATGCTATATAGGTATGCCGGATCGAAGATTGTCACACACCGCTGCTTTGGTCTTGCGGGCCATTGCCGCGGGGGACGGGTATGGGTTCAGCGTGATGGAGATGACGGGGTTGCCGAGCGGGACGGTGTATCCGGCGTTGCGGCGGTTAGAGCGGGATGGGCTGGTGGAGTCGCACTGGGAGGATGAGAGCATTGGGGCGGGGCAGCGGCCGCCGCGGAAGTATTACCGGGTGACGGCGGATGGAGGGAAGGCTGTGGAGGCGTCGGTGAAGCGGTATCCGCTGCTGGCGAAGTTGAATGCTTTGGAATAGAAGCGAGAGGGACGATAGTTTGCGGGCCCTTTATTCGAGGAGGGATGGCGCGATTGGGAGTGTGTTTGGATTACCCCTTCTATTAGGCCGGGAGGCTCACGGCAGCAACCGTGAGCCAGACCCGGAGAAGGAGGTACCAAATGCGGTACCGCATCAGCGTCAGCATTGCCCTGACGCTAAGGCGTATCGTTGTGACGATTCGCTTTGGCTAAGGCCACAGAACCCTGCCCATACGGGTGGGGTTCCCTCCAGAACCCAGGGTAGCAGTGGTTGGGGGGAAGTCAATACACCTTCGAGCGTGGAGGGATAACGCGATGCTGTTACGGATTGCTTCCATGCTGGTACCGGAAGGTGTTCGCGAGGAATGGTTGGCCGAGTGGCGGGGAGAACTGGAGTTTGTTCGCAGGCAGGCGCCGGGACAGGCTCTGCGGTTTGTGATGGGCGCCTGGAAGGATGCCTGGTGGATGCGGCGGAACGGGGCGGCGGTTGCGGGTTCCTTTCTTGATTCTCCAGGGCGGTGCCTGGCTGTGCTGGGGATGCTTGCGGCGGCGTGTTGCTGGTTGTCGGGCGGGCAGACTCTGGTGCGATCGGGGGCGTTGTTTGCAATGACGATGGGGATTGCTCTGCTGGTGCTGCCCGCATCGACGCCGCTGCGCGTGGTGTGTGCGGCGAGTCACCGGTGGTGGATGTTTCTGGGGGCGAAGATGCTGCTGGTGCTGCTGGTGGTGTTTTGGGGAACGGCGATTGCGGTGGGGACTAAGACAGTGGCCGGGCCGCACGGGATCATCCTGGGGATCGTGCTGGGATTGCGGTGGGCGCTTCTGGACCAGAGGCGGCGGTGCCCGGAGTGCCTGCGGCGATTACGGCATCCGGCGGGGATCGGGGCAGCGTCGCATACGTTTCTGGAGTGGCATGGGACGGAACTGGTGTGTCCGCGGGGCCACGGGTTGTTGCACGTGAGCGAGATTGGTTCGTTGAGTTGCTACGCGCCGCTACGGTGGCTGCCGCTTGATGCATCCTGGCGCGGACTGTTCCGGGCCCGGTCAGGAGTGTTGCGCGGCGAACTCCCGCAGGAATGAACGGATTTGATCGCGGACGAGGCGGAAGGCTTCGAGGCGTTGTTCGTCCGAACCTTGGATAGCGGCGGGATCATCGAAACTGTGGTGGATGCGGTTGGTGTGGCCGGGATAGATGGGACAGCTTTCGTTGGCGTTATCGCAAACGGTGATGACGTGATCGAAGGACTGACCGGCGAATTCATCGACCGACTTTGAGCGGTGGCTGGTGATGTCTACGCCGAGTTCCTTCATGGCGGCAATGGCTTCGGGGCGCACGAGACTCGGTTTGGTGCCCGCGCTTTCCACGGTGAAGAGATGGCCTGCTTCGTGACGCAGCAGGCCTTCCGCCATTTGGCTTCGCGCCGAATTACCGGTGCACAGGATGAGCACTCGCTGCATGCGGGATTGCCTCCTTCCATTTCCAATTCTGCTGGAACCAAAGGGCGACGTTGACCAACGCGATGAGGGCGGGTACTTCGACCAATGGACCGATGACGGCGGCGAAGGCAGCGCCCGAGTGAATGCCGAAGACGGCGACTGCAACCGCGATGGCGAGCTCGAAATTGTTGCTGGCGGCGGTGAAGGAAAGCGTCGTGGTGCGCGAATAGTCCGCGCCGAGGCGGTGGCCCATCCAGAACGAAACGAGGAACATGAGGACGAAGTAGATCAAGAGCGGAATGGCGATGCGGATGACGTCGCGAGGGAGGCGGATGATGTAGTCGCCTTTGAGCGAGAACATGATGACGATGGTGAAGAGCAAAGCCGTGAGGGTGAGTGGACTGATGCGGGGGATGAAGCGTGTCTCGTACCAGTCGCGGCCGTAGATGCGGACGAGGGTGAAGCGTGTGAGGAAACCGGCGAGGAAGGGGATTCCGAGGTAGATGAAGACGCTTTGCGCGATGTCGGCGATGGTGACTTTGACGATGGCGCCCTGGAGCCCGAACCATTGCGGGAGGATGGTGAGGAAAATCCACGCGTATACGGAGTAGAAGAGAACCTGGAAGACGGAGTTGAAAGCGACGAGGCCGGCGGCGTACTCGGTGCTCCCCTTGGCGAGCTCATTCCAGACAATGACCATGGCGATGCAGCGGGCAAGGCCGATCATGATGAGGCCTGCCATGTATTCGGGGTAATCGCGGAGGAAGAGGATGGCGAGAGCAAACATGAGGATCGGACCGATCACCCAGTTTTGAACCAGGGACAGCAGGAGGACCTTGCGATTGCGGAAGACCTGTCCTATTTCCTCGTAGCGAACCTTGGCCAGTGGTGGGTACATCATGAGGATGAGGCCGGCCGCGATGGGTATGGAGGTTGTGCCTACCTGAAAATCGGTGATGAGCCGGACGATGCCGGGTAGTGCATAACCGGCGCCCACCCCGACAGCCATGGCTAAGAAGATCCAGAGCGTGAGGTAGCGATCGAGGACCGAGAGCTTCCGGCCGATATGTTCCATATTTCCACGATAACAGAATTATAGAAATCATCAAGTGGTGCGTAAGGCGCGGCGGAGGAATTTTCCGCTGGGCGTTTTGGGGATTTCATCGATGAACTCGACGAGACGGGGGACTTTGTAGGTGGCAAGGCGCTCGCGGCAGAAGTTGGCGATGTCTTCGGGTGTGACGGGCTGGGTGTAATCGGGGCGGAGGGAGACGACGGCTTTGACGGATTCGCCGCGGTAAGGATCGGGGATGCCGACGACGGCGGCTTCGCGCACGGCGGGGTGGCGGTAGAGGACGTCTTCGACTTCGCGGGGCCAGACCTTGAAGCCGGAGGCGTTGATCATGTCTTTCTTGCGGTCGACGATGTAGAACCAGCCATCCGGGTCCATGATGACGATGTCGCCGGTGAGGAACCAGCCGTCGGCGTCCGGGCCACCCCCGCCGTTGGGCCAGTATCCGGAGAACAGGGTGGCGCCGCGGATCATGATGCGGCCGACCTCCCCGGCGTCCGGTGCGTCCGCCACGGTGTCCAGAGGATCGCGATCGGCCTCGACCCCCCGCGCGGGGGCGTCCACGTCGTCGGCCGCCTCGCCGTCGCGCTCGGTGGCCGCCGGGAGGTCGGTCTCGGCGGCCAGATCCTGGCCGTCCGGGCCGACCACCCGCAGCTCGACCCCGGCCAGCGGCCGGCCGACCGATCCGCGCACCGGGGCCGGGGTGATCAGCGAGGTGGTGACCACCGAGGCGGACTCGGAGATCCCGTAGCCCTCCCAGACCGGCTGCCCGTAGCGGGCGCGGAACGCGGCCTCGTCGGCCGCCGCCAGCGGCGCGTTGCCCGAGGTGAACAGCCGCACCGAGGCCAGCGACCGCACGGCGTCGGGATCGGCCAGCAGGTGGTGGTAGAAGCCCGGCGCGCCGGGCACGACCGTGACCGCGTGGTCCGCCGCCGCGCGCAGGGCCGCGGTGGTGGCGGCCCGCCCCTGGTCGGCGATCGAGCCGGTCCCGCCGGGTACGCCCACCGCGACGGTCGCCACCTCGAACCCCACGTCGGGGAAGACCGCGGCCCCGCCGACCAGCGCGGTCGGCAGCAACGAGACGACCCACCCGGCCACGTGGTAGAGCGGCAGCACCTGC
>JAFDVS010000059.1 GCA_018268935.1 Acidobacteriota bacterium
GGCACGCACGGTTTGAAAGGGGAATTTAGAAACGGGCTGGCGTAAGCTGGTACCGCGCTAATATCTACCAATGAAAACGGCAATCTCAGTGGACGATGCGCTCATGCAACAGGCCGACGAAGCCGCCAGGGACCTGGGACTAAGCCGTAGCCGTTTGATCTCCGATGCCTTACGCGAATACCTCCAGAAGCGCCGTCGAACGCTGATTACCGAACAATTGGATCGCGTGTATTCGAATGTCCCCAGCGTGACGGAGCGTCGATTGGTCCGCAAGCTGAGAACGAAACTGCCCGCAAAGGATCAGTGGTGAAGGAGATCCGCCAGGGTGACGTCTACTGGCTCGACTTTGGACCTTCTGTCGGTTCAGCGCCGGCCGAGTTGCACCCCTGCGTAGTTGTGCAAAGCGACGTGTTCAATCGCAGCCGCATCGCCACCACCGTGGTATGCCTGATCACCTCCAACTTGGAGCGCGCCGCCGCGCCCGGAAACGTGGCCCTGAAGAAAGGGGATGCGCGCCTCCCGAAGCCCAGCGTGGTGAATGTGTCTCAGGTCGTCACGGTAGATAAAGCCGATCTCCAACAACGAGTGGGACAGATTCCAGGTCCGGCGCTGAAATCCGTACTGGCAGGCTTGAGACTCCTCTTCGAAGGCGAATAGCTCTTAGTCCTGAAAGAACCCACACCAATCCTCCACACGAACAGCAACACCAACCGAAAAACCAAAGTCCCCCCAAGCCCTCATATCCCCCGCATCCTGCACCTGTTCCCGCTTTCGCTGCAGCGCCACCCGCCGGTACGAAGGAGCCTCCGTCGCCGCCACTCAAAATCAAATGCGGCATCGGTTCCCCAAACTCAGGAATCTGAGCCACAAACCGCAAGCCCTCTTCCGTGGTCAATTCATTCAGAAGCGGTGCCGGAAGCAGGAGCAATCGTGGCCTAACTCAACCAGGCGGATCTGGAATGGAGAGTCTCGCCGCTGGTTCAGAATCAGCCGAATAGCTTCCCGCATCTAGCGGTGAGGTATGCATCGCGGTGTAACAGGCCCGGCGCTGAGCTCGTTACTCGCCTGCTTGCGACTCTACTCTCGTTGGCGATTAGCGCCGGCTAGCGATCGACACACCGCCGCAACAATGGCAATAGCGTGCACTCCGGATTCCGATACCGATCCGACTGCGAGGGCAGTTCGATCACCTGGTCACCGGCCAACTGCCGGAGTCTCGATCGCAACTGGTCCCCCCATTCACCACCACGCCCAGCCTTCGGATTCGGAGAGATGACATGCAATGCGCTCACCACAACCAGCGTCTCTCGCGAAGACAACAGCTTCGCTCTCGCATGCCCTGGGAACCAGGAATCCACAACCCCAACCCCCAACGACCATCTCCCATACAACGCCCCGAGCCTCTCCACGTGAAGCGGCTCCCGCGGCTCCACCCGTATCGCGCGTTCCAACAACTCCTCTGCCAGAAGCGGGTCACTCCATTCAAAGAACACCGCGGCATGGTGCAACACCGCGCCACTCTGCCCATCGGCTGCAACATGCTTGAGCCACGCCGCGCGAATCCGATCCCGCCCTTCGATTTCCCCCAGTGCGCCTTCCGGCTGCGCCCGATTGTGCAGAAATCCCTTCCATTCCGGATGATGTTCAATCATCCAAAGCACATGCTGCAAACGTCTGGGGACATAGCTCTGGCCATGAGCAATCAGGTATCCCCGGGCACACACGTCCTCCGCATCGCGCACCAATGCCGCCTCCAAGCTGGCAATTTGCTCATCCGATAGCGAATCTGGTCCGGCGTTCCGCCACAGCGCCGCCGGTCCGTTGTATCCCACCGACTGCGGGCTGCACCCGACTCGAATTCGTGCCGGTACGGCCGGCTTCTCCTCTTTCCGTATCGGTGCCGCCGATGGTGTTGTCAATTGCGCGCCCATCAATCCGCTCGCCATCAGAATTCCAACCAACACCAAACTCGTGTACATTAGGGGCTCACCCCCGCGTAATCGGCACCAACGGCTCATACGGACAAAACGGATCCTCCGCCAGCGGGTTCCCCGTCGCCCCATACGCCCGCGCCCTCGACCCTCCACACAAAATGTGATACTCACAAACCCCGCACCGCCCATCGAACGTCTTCGGATCGTGCAACTGCTTAAACAGCGGCGAATCCCGGTACACATCCACAATCCCATCCGCCCGCACATTCCCCGCCGTCACCGGCAAGAAGCCCGCCGGGCAAATATCCCCCGTATTCGACACAAACATGATCCCGTGCCCATCGCGAATTCCGAACGCCCCCGTCGCCCGGCTCTTCTTCATATCCCCCGCATCCTGCCCTTGCTCCCGCTTCCGTTGCAGCGCCACCCGCCGGTACGAAGGAGCCTCCGTCGTCGCCACAATAAACGGCGAATCCTGAGACACATCGTAAATCCACTGCATCAGCTTCTCCCCCTCTTCCGGGCTCAAAGCCGCCAGCACCTTCCCCCGCCCCACCGAAATCAGAAAGAACAAGCTCCACCGCGCCACCCCATACGGTTTTAACAACTCAAAAATCTGCGGCACATCCCCCGCCGTCTGCTCCGCCACCAGCGTATTCACCTGTAGCGGCATCTCCAATTCCTGCGCCCACCGCATCGCATTCATCGTCCGCGCAAATGTCCCCGGCACCCCCCGAATCGCATCATGCCGCTCCGCCGTCGATCCATCCAAGCTCAACCCCAGCCCATCCACGCCATGCTCTTTCAACTTCACCAGCACATCCCGCGTCAACGCTTCCGTCGCCGCCGGCGTAATGGAAACCCCCACCCCCAGCCCGCGCGCATGATCAATCACCTGGTACAGATCCTTCCGCGCCAGTGGATCGCCGCCCGTCAAGATCAAATGCGGCATCGGTTCCCCAAACCCCGGAATCTGATCGACAAACTTCAACCCCTCTTCCGTCGACAATTCGTTGGGATGTGGTTCCGGCATCGCCTCAGCCCGGCAATGCCGGCAAGCCAGCGCACAAGCCTGCGTCATTTCCCAGTAAATGTTCAGCGGCGTCTGACTATAATCCCGCGCACCGTGGCGCGGGCCGCCTCCATGCATTGTGGTAGCCATGCTTTCACAGTACAATAACCCCGCAGTCGAAGAGGCCACTGGGCTCCTTGAACTGCCACTTCCACCGTCCCCAAGGACCGCCTTACTCTCTCGCTGAGTTCGAATCCATCTTGGCGTCCCCACGGTGACAAGGGTCGCTTCGGCATAGCCTGAGTTCGCGAACACCGTATCGCCAAAAGCTATAAGGTGCGCAGGAACGCGATGAGTTGGGTGCGCTCTATGTCCGTCAGCTTCAACCCGAATTCGTGACCTCTTATTGCTCGCGTTGATTGTCCGGGCGGATTGTAGCCCTTCGGCTGATAGTCTTCGCGCAGACGGGCCGGATCGAACATTTCTTCCAGGCTAGCTGCGGAACCGTCATGGAAATAGTGGCCGCGATACCAAACACCTTTTAGCGACGGCACTTTGTAATATCCAGTTCCTTTTCTCGTTTTGAGAGCCAAGCCAGGATCCGTGCCGACTGAGACACGCAGGATGTCCAGGCCCGCCGGAGCGTCTTTGGGCGGTTCAAAGCCAAGCGCGAGAGTCACCTTGTTATTCGTATACAGCGGCGGCACGTGACAGCCGGCACAGCCTTCGCGGCGAAAAAGTTTCTCGCCTGCTGCGGTTTCCTCATTCTTTGGATTCGGATTGGCCGGCGGCTCCAAGGATTGCAAATAAAGCGCCAGTGCGTATAACACTTCGTCGGAGCGGCGCATTTTCGGGTGTTGTGCGCCTTCCGCCAGCATGTCGTGAGGGCCAAATTGAGTCGTCTCGGCGAAACTGACGAGGGCGACATAGCGCATCAGATCACCGATGCCCCGGTTGAGGTGAGTGGCGGTGTGGTCAATGTACTTCAAGTCTTTGATGCCGATCAGATCCGGAACCTTGGCCGGATACAGCAGGCTGCCGTTCCATCGCGGGACGGCGCCGCCACGCGAGTGGGCCACAAGATAGGCCCGATATTCGGCTACGGTGGCCGTCTTGAGCCGTGCGTTTTCGTCATCGGATTTCCATGGCACCCCATAGGCGCGATAGAGCCACATGCCCAACGGTTCCTCGCCCATCTGTATGGGGGCGGCTCCGGCAACGTAGTGTAGTTGCGTTTGAACCACGGGGATCAATCGCGCCGTGAACGGCAGATTTGGCTTGGTGAAGAAGGACGCACCGGCCACTTCCTTACCATCAGGCAAGTACATCATGTGGCATCCGCTACACGCGGAGAAGCTTAGCGCGACGCCCTTGGCCGTGGGAACCCAGCGAATCCCGGGAATAGTGCCGTCCTTGGCAATCATCTCGGACTCGCCTTTCCTGGCGATCTCAATGACAGCCGGATCGAACGTCCTGAGGTGCAGGTGGTCGACTTCGTTGAACGCTCTACGGCCCGCCTCTAGCCAATCAGCCCGGCTGCGCAGCTTCTGGGTTTCTAGCATCGGTTTGGGGCCGACCGTTTGCAGCATTTTCCAATATCCCTGAGGCTCCCGGCCCCGCGCATATACGGGATAGGTTCGAGAGTCGTCGACCGCCTTCGCGTAGTACGCTGCTCCGGAGATGTGCGTTGGCCGAACGTTGATCCCGGCCAAAGGCGTGGCCCAATCCGAGAGCGCCTTCTCATCCCAGACCTTCGGTATGTTGGGACGATACACCTGCTGAGAATAGAGCGCCGGAATCAGCACGCTTAACGAGCAAAACACAATGCGCAGACCTGACAATGTGGGCCTCCCGTAGATTGCTATTTTTGCATACGTGGGTTCGGCTCAATCCTATTCTGCGAACTCGTTGAATATGCAGACGAGAGCGTCTATTCAATCCTGGCCGTAGCCGCAACTACCTTGCTCTCTTGGGCAGCGCTGGCCCCACAACCTCCATCTCGTACTTCTCAAAAAGCGACTTCATGTAGGCAGGGTCCACCGGGACATCTCGTCGTCTTCTTACCAGTTCGGCGATAAATTCCTCCAAATGGCCTGCCGGTTCTGCCAGCGAGAGGAACCTGACATCGTGTCCGCCGACAGGCTGCCAGGTGTGGGGGATCATTTTAGGCGCGTAAGCACAGGCGCCTGCCGTCAATCGGATGACCTCGGAGCCGACCTGCACATCGAGCTCACCTTCCAGCACCCAGAACAACTCGTTTTCGATGTGATGAACATGGAGGGGCGGACCCGAGTTCCCCGGAGGAACTTCAAACAAGGCAAACTCGCCGCCCGTATCGCGGCCAGAGATTTTCAGCATGACGTCCCCAGGTCTCGCGCCAGGCAATGTGCCAGGCCTGCCGACCCCTGAATCGACCGTAAAGGAGGGTCGCTTAGATGCAACTGGAGTCTGTCCCAGAGCAGAGAGAGCGGGCATCGCGGCGACAGCCGCTTGGTGAAACAACTTTCGGCGGATCAGGCTTGTGTTCATAGATTCCTTCTCAGGCTAAAGCGATCCGGTGATTCGAACAATGCCCGCATTGTTCCTTGCATGTGGCGAGAATGTTCCCTGCCTGAGCTTTGGCCCCGGCCCGCGTTATACTTCGTCACGGCTGGTTGCATATGGGCAAACCCAACACACCCTCTTCACTGATTCGCTTTGGCAAGTTCGAAGTCGATTTGCAAACCGGCGAACTCCGGCGTGACGGCGCCAGGGTCCCGCTGCAGCAGCAGCCATTCCAGGTACTCAGCGCGCTGTTGGCCGGTCCAGGGCAGTTCGTCTCGCGCAAGGAACTCCGAGAGCTGATTTGGAAGGACGGAACCTTTGTCGATTTCGAGCGAGGCTTGAACAAGGCAATGAACCGGCTGCGCGAGGCTTTGGGCGATCCCGCCGGTGCTCCGAAATTCATCGAAACTCTGCCGAGACGCGGGTACCGCTTCGTGGCGCCGATCGTGAGGACGACTCAATCCATCGCGGTTCTCCCGTTCCAAAATCTCTCCGGAGACCCCGGCCAGGAACACTGGGCGGATGGACTGGCGAATGAGTTGATGAGTGGTCTTGGCGGTCTCCCTGGCGTTCGCGTGGTTTCGCGATCATCCACGCTTTACTTCAAAACTCATCCGGCGCCAGTGCCAGAAATCGCCATGCGTTTAGGCGCGGATTGGATAGTCGAGGGTTCGGTTTCGATCCGCGCCCGGAAGATCCGGATCGCGGTGCAACTGGTCCACGCCCGCCAGGATGGCGTCTTATGGGCCACCACTTACCAGGAAGACCTGGACGATGTGTTCACGGTGCAGAACGAGATCGCGCGCGCGATTGCGCTGGAGGTCCGGGCACGCATCAGTCTCAGTGAACCCAGGCACCCCGAAGGTCGTGGGGCGCCGAAATCCGCTGCCTATGAGGCTTGTCTGAAGGGCAGGCACTTTTTGGAGAAGAGGACGGCGGAGGGTCTCGACGCCGCGCTACGTTACTTCCGGCGCGCAGTTGCGCAGCAGGCGGACTATGCTGTTGCGTATGCCAGCATGGCTGATTCCTACGTCTTGCAGGGAATTCTCGGGTTAGTTTCTCCTCGTCAGGTTTTCCCCAAAGCGAAATCTGCAGTCGAGAAGGCGCTTGAACTCGATGGCGGACTCGTAGACGCACAAAAGACACTGGGAAATATTCGCATGCTTTACGATTGGGATTGGTCCGGAGCGGAGAAGGAGTTCGACCGTGCGATCCAAATTGATCCGGATCACTCGGCGGTCCATCAAGCCTACGGCATTCTACTGACGATTGTGGGGCGCAATCAGGAGGCGGTCGCGGAATTGGAGACTGCGCGGAATCTGGACCCATTGTCCCTGTCCGCGAACTCCCTGTTGGGATTCGTGCAGATGAGAGCGCGGAACCACGATCAGGCGATTCAAGCGTGCAGGAGCGCGATTGAACTGCACTCAGACAACCCTTTTGGGCATTGGATCCTGGCGCGGGTTTACGACGCTTGCGGCGAGTTGGACAAAGCTGTGGCCGAGGCCCGAAAGGCGACGACCTTGTCCAAGGGGAGTCTGCAGTTTGCGTCGCAGCTCGGTTATGCCTGTGCAAGGGCCGGGGATGACGCTTCCGCTCGCCGGATCGTAAACGATCTGGTGAGCGCATCGAAGAAGAAGTACGTAAGTCCTTACTGGATCGCGACGGTGTATGTGGGCTTGGGGGACAAGGTTCAAGCGTTTGAGTGGTTGGGAAAGTCTTTGATAGAGAGGTCGGCACGGATGACCGAGCTTTTAGATCCGCCGTTCGACCGCCTGCGCACGGATCGGCGGTTTGAACGGTTGACTCGTGGGGTCGGACTGCGAACGGGTGGATACTGATTCGGCTGGGGTGAGTCGCAACACTCATATCCGGAACGTGGTCGACATCTCTTTGATCGGCTCCCACAGCTCTCGATAGAACCGGCAAGAGAGTGTCGATACGGATGATCACCAGGCTTGCCGGCCGGGCTAGGCTGCTTTGCCCCGAAGCCGAAGCCGGCATCATTGGCGGCGCGCTGCAACGGCGGCCAAGACGGTTGACAGCACCTTGCCGGAACATCAGCAAGCGCGGCTGCACATGGCAGCATTAAGGAAGCTCACCCACCAAATGAGCAAAGCCGATCCATCCGAACTTCCAAGCCTGGCTTTCCTGATCAAAGCTCATGTGGATATTGCCATCGAGGACATTCTCGCTGCACTGCAACGAATGAACTCTCCGCTGTCCGAAAACCTAGCCACCAGACTCGTGAAATAACCAAACGGCCTGACATCAATATGGCCAGGGCGCTGGCGCGAAGGAATTGTCGAATCCAAGCGCCTCCGGAAATGCCCATGCGCCCGGCGGCTTCCCGCTATCCAGCCAGCCCTCCATGGCGGCCAAACCTGCCAGCAATTGGTCCGAGGTGAACGCGCAGTGACCAAGCCCGGCCACGTAGGCCTGCACCAGGTACTGCAGGCAATTCGCAGCTTCTACGGTCTGCCGGTAGGCGTTCTCGTTGCGAATATCGGCCAGCGTGTCCAGGGTCGTGTGTAGAGTCAGCACCGGCTTGGCCAGTGTTCCGTGCACGTCGCCAAAGCGCGCCAGGTAATCTCGCGCACGCGGGCTCGCGTAGGTGTTCGTTTGCGCATTCATCTTCTCCAGCAGCGCATTTGCCTCCACACCCAGCCCCGCCAGATAACTCTTTTCCTCGGGTGTCAGCCAATACTGGTGATCGAGATTTTGCGCCACCGGGCCGCTGGCCCACAACTGGGCGTTGGAGCGCTGCCAGGTGGACAGAAACATCCGCAGATAGAAGCCGGGGGCGCCCAGACCTGGATCGGTTTTCCAGAAAGCATCGGATGCAAGCCCGTTCACCAGCCGGATAAACTCCCAGCCCCCGCGGTTGCTTCCATCCGCTTTCGGCCAGTCCACCAGAGGATTGATGTCGCTGGCGAAATTCAGTCCAGGCTTCAAATTCCCCACAGGCCCCCAGGCTTCATCTCGCCAACCGAACACCACCGCGTAAGCAAGATTGAAGTCCAGATTTGTATCCTGTCGTCGAGGTTCACCCGCCGCGGGAGGACACATGGCAATGGCGCCATCAAAGCTCCTCGGGAAGTCTTCCATCAATCGCAGAGCGGTCAAACCGCCTAGCGAAGAGCCCCACACAATAACCCGTTTGGGCTGACCAACCATCGCGCGAAAATAGGCCGTCAAGGCCACGATATCCTGGACGGCGGCCTTCAACTGCCAATCCGTGTCCGCCACACCCGATCCGGCCAATGCATAGCCCCGCGAGAGCAGCGTCTCTTCCAGCGATGTATCCGAAGGAGGAAGCACCGGCGGCGCCAATCGCGGTACCGGCGGCGCCGGCCCGGTCTTGGTCCCCGGAATGAAAACCAATAGCGTTCCGTTCCAGTTGCCGGGCACACGCAATTTGAACTTCGCCCCGTCCAGCGTGTCCACCACCTCATAGGGCAAGCTAACCCGTGGCGTGTCGGCAGGCAACGCCTGCGCGCGAACCACCGGCCCGGTCCCCGCTGCCATCAGCAGAGCGGCTAACCCGGTGATCGCCGCCCGTGCGGCCGATTCCATAGTATTCATAACGAGATTCCTTTCTGCATCAATCGCCGGCATCCCACGCCGGCCATCATCAGCATGGCCCCGAATCCTCCGTTGCGGCAGTGGCATACCGCCTCACGCCATCAACCGCCCCGAATTGCCACTCCGCCGGTGCGCCGGATGTATAATCCCGAATAGGCTGACCTAAGGACACAATGCGCCTGCCGCAGCCCATCTCGCCTCGGCCCATGCCGCCCGCCCCCCCGGGCGACCTCCTGGAAACGTGGAAGGAAATCGCCGCCTATCTCAGCCGGGACGTGCGTACCGTTAAGCGTTGGGAAGACTCCCGCGGACTTCCCGTCCACCGCCTCCCCGGCGGCCCGAAATCAGCGGTCTACGCCCTGCGATCCGAGGTGGATGCCTGGAGGCAAGGCGCCGGCACTGCCCTCGAAAAGGACGAGCACGCCGAATCCCCCCGCGGACCGTCTCGGATCCACTGGATTGCCGCCGCAGCCGCCCTTGCCGCCATTGCCGCTCTTGCTCTCTGGCGAGTCGCCGGCACCAGGGCCACGCCTCTGCCACGCTCCAGCTTCTTGACCAACTACTCCGGACTCGAGTGGTTTGCCGCGTTTTCGCCGGATGGCAAGCAGGTCGCTTTCTCCTGGAACGGAGAGCACGAGGACAACGATGACATCTACGTCAAACAGGTGAACCTCGGAAACCCTCTGCGCCTGACCACGCATCCCGCCATGGATTTGAGCCCAGCCTGGTCGCCGGACGGGCGCTACATCGCTTTCGCGCGCTGGGATATCAGCGCCGCCAAGCTCAAATACTTTGTCATTCCTTCTCTCGGAGGTGTGGAGCGCCACATCATCGACGACGCTGTGACCCCCAACGCTCTCGGATTCTTCTTCCCCGTGCTCGCATGGTCGCCGGATGGGAAGCGCTTAATGATGGCTTCCTCCGCGGCGGGACCCTACAGGCTGATCCTGGTGTCACCGGATACGCGCGAGACCATGCCGCTCACCAGTCCGCCACCCACTTCGCCCGGCGACTGCTGCCCCGCCGTATCACCGGATGGCCGCGCCCTTGCCTTCCTGCGCGCTTCGGCCGCCCGCACTTACCAACCCATGGTGCTTGAGATTTCCCCCAACGGCGATGCTGTCGGAGCGCCGCGCAAATTGGAGTCTCCACCCTGCGCAAATCCGTTCTGGTCGGCCGGCTCCAGTGAGTTGTTCTGTGTGGCGGACGGCGAGCAGCGAGTGCTGTGGCGAATCCCCATTCGAAATCGAGGAGCGGCGCGGCCTGTCCCCTCCATCGGTTTACTGGGTCAGCAGTTCTCCATTACGCCTCGCGGCAACCGGCTGGTCTACTCGAACCTCTCCTGGGAAGTCGACATCTGGCGCATGAACCTCTCCCATAACGGAGGCAGGTCACGCCTCATCGCCTCCACCGCCGAAGATTTGCGGCCCGCGTTCTCTCCTGATGGAACTCAACTGGCGTTCTTGTCGAAACGCTCTGGGCATCTGGCCATATGGGTGTCCGACAGCAATGGCGCCAATGCCTCCGAACTCGCCCGGACCGCGGCGCCGCACGCCCCGTCCTGGTCCCCCGACGGGCAGCAGATTGCCTTCACCTGCCGGACCGGCGAGGGTACGGAAGACATCTGCACGATCGCCTCCGCGCAAGGAAATTCCCGCCAGCTTACAAAACACCCGGCCCGGGACATCATGCCGCACTGGTCGCACGACGGCCGTTGGATCTACTTCACCTCCGACCGCGGCGGTTCCTTTCAGATCTGGAAAACTCCGGCCGAAGGTGCCGGCGACGCGGTCCGGGTAACCCAAGGTGGCGGATTTGGAGCGATGGAGTCCGCCGATGGCCGCTTTCTCTACTACTCCCGGACAGCCATTTCAGGTTCCGTCTGGCGTGTTCCGGCGCAAGGCGGCGACGAAGTTCCCCTCGACGATTCGGTCCGGTCTCTTCGATTGCCGCAGAACTTCGCGGTCGGCAAGCGCGGGATCTATTTCGCCTCTTCACCAGATCCCGCCCGGCAATTCGAACTCCGGTTCTATTCGTTTGCCACACGAACAGCGGAACCAATTGCCCGAATCGAGGGTGGACTCGGAAACGGCATGGCGCTCTCGCCGGACGGCGAGACGCTTGCCTTCACCCTGGAGCGCCGGTCCGGCGACCTCGTTATGGTGGAGAATTTCCAGTAAGCGAGACCTGCGAAACTGGTAGGCACCCCTATGCAAATCGAAGATGCACGCGATCAGGTCGCGCAGGCCGTCGACAACCTCCTCGATATGCGAGACCGCCTCGGCCTCCCCAACCTCACCATCGAGAGCATGCCCGCCTTCCTCGCCCGCGCCAATAAAGCCAAACTCAAAACCAAAGACAAGCTCCTCATCCTCGACCAGGCCACCCTCATCCTCGAAGAGTTCTACGCCCACCTCCCCTTCAAACGCGCCCGCTATGCCGTCGATCCCGTCCAGCGCCTCCGCCTCATCCGCGCCACCCTCGACGAACTCGACGACATGGACTTCCACGCCGAACTCGTCCGCACTTTCGCCCGCCTCCGCGATCCACACACCTTCTACGCCTTACCCCACCCCTTCGCCGGCGCCTCCGCCTTCCTCCCCTTCCGCCTCCAGCACTACTACGACAAGAGCGGACGGATGCGGTTCCTCATCACCGATGTCATGACCGGCTTCTCCCACGACACCTTCGTCCCCGGGGCCCACGTCACCCACTACAACGGCATGCCCGTCGAAGAAGCCGTCTGGCGCGAAACCGGGCTCGATTCCGCCGGCAATGAAGATTCCCAATTCATCCGCGGCCTCAACTCCCTGTTCGGCCGCGCCCTCGATAACACCGCCCCGCGCGCCGAACACTGGGCCGTCCTCCAGTACCGTGCCGCCGACCCGAAAGACAAACGCGAGTACGGCATCCTCCTCCCCTGGAATGTCATGACCGGACTCCGCCTGCCCTCCTCCTCTGGAGGCACGCGTTCCAGCATCTTCACCTCTCAACTGCAAACCAATGAGTCCCGCAAAGCCCTCTGGGGCTGGGACCAACTCCGCCGCGAGCAATCGGACCCCAAACGGAAATTCGCCAAGAGCAACGACACCAGCCTCCCCAGCAACCTCTCCTTCACCGCCACGGGCTTCGATGAACTAGACGAAGCCGCCGGCGTCAAACCTTCCTCTCTTCGCGACGGCAAGCGAAAAGACTCCCAATACGGTTACCTCCGGATCCACAGCTTCTTGATCAACGACACCGATGCCTTCCTCGACGAAGTAAAACGCATCCTCAGTTTCTTCAATACCGCCGCCGGCGACGGCCTCATCCTCGACGTGCGCTCCAACCCCGGCGGCAACATCCAGGCCGCCGAAGGCTTGCTCCAAATGCTTACCCCGCGCACCATCCAGACCGCGAAATTCCACTTCATCAACTCCAGAGCCACCCGTAACATCGCCCTCCAACTCGACCGCCGCGGCAACATACGCGCCGAACAGCAATTCGGTGAATGGAAAGAAGGCCTCATCTCCGCCCTCGCCGAAGGCAGCCCCCTCACGCCCGGCCGCCCCCTCACTCCCGTCGAGGAAGCCAACAGCATCGGCCAGGTCTACCAGGGCCCCGTCATCCTCTTGATCGATGCGCTCTCCTATTCCGCCACCGACATCTTCGCCGCCGGCTTCGACGACAACGAGGTCGGCCCCATCCTCGGCGTCGATCGCAACACCGGAGGCGGTGGCGCCAATCGCTGGCTCCACAACGAACTCGTCGAAAACACCGGCAACCTCGCCAACCTCCCCCTCACCTGCCTCCCCAACGGCGCCAACATGGGTGTCGCCATTCGCCGCTCCACTCGCGTCGGACGTAATTTCGGGGCCGCCCTCGAAGATGTCGGCGTCCAATGCCATCCCGATTTCTGGCACAAGCGCACCCGCAACGACCTCGAAAAAGGCGACTCCGATCTGCTCGCCAATGCCTGCTCCATCCTCGCCGAGCGGCCTTCCTTCTGGCTCCGCATCGATGAGGCCAAGATCAAAGGAAAATTCGTTCGAGCCGTCTTCCAGTGCATCGGCATCGATCGCGTTGAGTGCTACATCAACGGCCTCCCTCAATTCACCATTTCCATCCAACGCGACAAGCAAAAGGAAGCCGAAAACCGCATCATGCCCATTCCGGTGGAAGCCGACATCTCCACTGAAGCTCTGCTCAATCCGCCCTCACGCCTCACCCTCAAAGGCTACACATTCATCGAAACTGACGACGAAGACACCATCCGCCTTGTCGCCGCCAACGATTTCCTGTTCGAATAAGAAGATCGGATGATCGGCGAAACCATCTCCCACTACCGCATCCTCTCCAAACTCGGCGAGGGCGGCATGGGCATCGTCTACCTCGCCGAAGACACCAAACTCCAGCGCAACGTCGCCCTCAAGTTCCTCTCCACCGACGAAGTCCGCCCCGAAGACCGCGAGCGCTTCCTCCGCGAAGCCCGCTCCGCCGCCACCATCCAACATCCCAACGTCTGCCCCATCCATGCAGTCGAAGAGGAAGACGGGCGCCTCTTCTTCGCCATGGCCTACATCAAGGGCCGCACCATTCGCCAACTCCTCGATAACGGCCCACTCCCCGCCGAACGCGCCGTCGAACTCGCCCTCCAGATCGCCGCCGGACTCTCCGCCGCCCACCACCAGGGCGTCGTCCACCGCGACATCAAATCCGGCAACGTCATCGTCGATGAGCACGGCAACGCCATCATCCTCGACTTCGGCCTCGCCACCCACGCCTCCGCCGAACGCATCACCCGCTCCGGCAAACGCGTCGGCACCCCCGCCTACATGTCCCCCGAGCAAATCCAATCCGCCGATGTCGACCACCGCACCGACCTCTGGTCCCTCGGCGTCCTCCTCTTCGAAATGCTCACCGGCCGCCCCCCCTTCCGCGAAGACGGCTCCTTCAGCGTCCTCTTCTCCATCGTCCAGGACACGCCGCCCAAACTCCGTCAACTCCGCCCCGATCTCCCGCAAGACCTCGAAGAAATCGTCTCCCGCTGCCTCGCCAAAAATCCTAAGGAGCGCTGGCAGAACGCCGCCCAACTCGCCGCCGCCCTCCGCCGTCTCCGTTCTTCACTCCCCGATCTCGACGCTACCGTCGTAGTCACCCCCATCCCCACCAAGCCCCGCCGCACCCACATCATCGTTGCCATTGCAGGCGTCGCCCTACTCCTCGTTATCGCCGCTCTCGCCTGGCGCAACTTCACCCCTCGCTCCACACTCCCTACACAGAAACACCTCGCCATCCTCCCCTTCACCATCATCGGCAACGACGAAGAACTCCGCGCCATCGCCGACGGCCTCGTCGAATCCGTAACCGCGCAACTCACCCAGGTGGAGCAATTCCAATCCCAATTCGCCGTCGTCCCCCCTTCCGAAATCCGCACCCGCAAAATCGAGAGCGCCGAACAAGCCCGCCGCATTCACGGCGCCAACCTCGTCATCACCGGCAGCGCCCAGCGTCTCGCCAAACGCATTCAACTCAACCTCACCCTCATCGACACCGCCACACTCCGTCAAATCGCCGCCCGCACCATCGACGCCTCCGACTCCCAAACCACCACCCTCCGCGACAACACCGTCTCCGCCACGCTCCGCCTCCTCGATCTCCGCCAAGCCTCAACAAACCGCAACGAAACGCAGATCAACGCCGGTGCCCAAACAGACTACCTCAAAGGGCGAGGCTTCATGGCCCGCATTGACGTTCATGGCAACATCGACAAGGCCATCGCCAGCTTTGAATCCGCCACGCGGATCGACCCCAACTATGCCCTCGCCTATGCCGCGCTCGGCGAAGCCTACGGAGTCAAGGCGCGCGTCGAAAACGACCCGCAGTTGAGCGCCAAAGCCATCGACAACGCCCAAAAGGCCGTCGACCTCATGCCCGATTCCGTCACCATACTGGCCAAACTCGGTGACTTGCTCATCAGAAACGCCAGAACCGAGGAAGGCGTCGCCATCCTCCGCAAAGCCCAACAACTCGACCCCCGCAACGCAGATGTCTCCATTGCTCTTGGCACTTACTTCATGAACGCGGGCAAATTCCCCGAAGCCGAAGCTGCCTTCAAGCAGGCCGTCACCAGACGCCCCATCAATTGGTATGGCCACCTCATGCTTGGCTTCCTCCTCACCGGCCGCGGCCGCTTCCCCGAAGCCCGCACAGCCTACGAACAGGCCCTCAAGCTGACCCCCGATAACGAGATGGTGCTCCTCAACCTCGCCTCCCTCGATATGAGGCAAGGCCGCTATGCGCCCGCCGAAGATCTCCTCCGCCGCGCCCTCCGCTTCGCCCAAACCGCTCGCACGTTCGCCGCTCTCGGCCTCGCCCTCTACTACCAGCACAAGTTCGAACCAGCAGCCGCGGCCCTCGAATCCGCCATCGACCTCGATCCCGCCCGCTACGCCATCTGGGGGAACCTCGGCACCATCTACCGCCGCCTTCCCAATACCCAGGGCCGCGCCGAAGCCGCGTTCCACAAAGCTGTCGAACTCGCGGAAAAGGAACTTTCCCTACGCCCCGATGACCACCGCGTCCGCGCCAACCTCGCCGAGTATTGGGCCAAGCTTTCCAACCCCACCAAAGCCCTCGCCCTCATTCAAACCATCCCACCGCCCGCTCGCCGGCCCTATATGGGCCGCATCGCACTCACCTACGAATTAGTCGGAATGCGCCCAGAAGCCATCAACACCGTCCGCACCCTCCTTGCCGACCGCCACGAACTCGCCGAAATCAGGGACGACCCAGACTTCGAAAAGCTCTGGGCCGACCCTGCATTTCAAGCTGCCGTGCGATAAGCCTGCCTAGGCTTTCGTCCCTCCCGATGGATCCGTCGTCTCCGGAAAATCCGGCCCCACCGACGTCTTCGGAAACGCCTGCATCAACACCCGCACCGCCTCCGCCACCAGCTTCTTCGCCTTCCTCGGATTCGTCGGCCGCACCGCCAGCGCTTCCTTCAACAGCTTCTGTGCCTCTTTAATAATCGGCTCCATGCTTCACTCTCCTTCATCGGAAAAAATTCGCGAACACACCGCGTCCGCTCACATCAGCCGATTATGCGCGCCTCCCCCCACTCACGCAAGTAAATTCCAACGCGCCCCACCCAAATTGATATATGCTGTCCCCAGCAAAGCTAAACCACCAGAGGGGTTCGCCATGTTCGCATCCGTTCGTTCCTTACTTCTCGTTACACTTGCCGCCGGCGCCATCTACGCCCAATCCAACGGTGCCGTCACCGGCGCCGTCCAGGATTCCTCCGGCGCATTCATCCCCGGCGCTGAAATCCAGGTCGCCAATCAGCTCACCGGGCTCCAGTTCACCGCCACCAGCGACGACGCCGGCCGCTTTCTCGTTCAACGCCTCCCCGTCGGCGAGTACAAACTCACCGCCCGCCGCGACGGCTTCCAGCAGTTCGTCACCGAGCAGTTCCGCCTCGACGCCGATCAAACCCGCACCATCGCCGTCACCCTCGCCCTCGGCAACACCACCGAGTCCGTCACCGTCACCGGAGCCGTCTCTCAGGTCGACACCGTCAGCGGCACCATCCGCCAGGTCGTCGATGAACGCCGCATCACCGAACTCCCCTTGAACGGCCGCAACCCCGTCCAACTCGTCCTCCTCGTCCCCGGCGCAGTCCAGTCCAACAACAATTCCCTCTCCCAAAACAACGGCATCTCCGTCAACGGCGCCCGCGGCACTTCCACCAACTACATGCTTGACGGCGGCGACAACAACGACCCCCAGGAAGGCGGCTCCGCCGTCACCCCCAACCCCGACGCCCTCGAAGAATTTTCCGTACTCACCAACAATTTCTCCGCCGAATACGGCCGCAACGCCGGTGCCATCGTCAACGCCGTCACCAAGTCCGGCACCAATCAGTTCCACGGCTCCGCCTTCGAATTCCTCCGCAACGACGCCCTCGATTCCCGCAGCTTCTTCGCCATCTCCAAAGGCAAGCTCCGCCGCAATCAGTACGGCGGCAGCTTCGGCGGCCCCGCCATCAAGAACAAAGCCTTCTTCTTCGGCTCCTATGAAGGCGTGAAACAAAGACAGGGGGAAACGTTTTCCTCGCTCGTCGTCCCCACCGAAGCCGAACGCCGCGGCGATTTCACCGCCTCCACCCAAAAGCCTCGCGACCCCAATAACAACAACACCCTCTTCCCCAACTCCCTCATTCCCGCCACCCGCTTCGATCCCGCCGCCCTCAAATTCATGGAGCTCCTCCAGATCCCGCTCCCCAACGCCTCCGGCCAGCGCCACATTTTCAATCGCCCCAATAACAACGACACCGGCCAGTACCTCGCCCGCGGCGATTACAGCCTCTCCGCCAGCCAGCGCCTCACCGGCCGCGTCTTCGAAACTTCTTCCACCGAGTTTCTCACCGCCGGCCTCCCCGTCCTCACCTCCGACGTCAAATTCGATACCTGGAACATCGGCGGCCAGCACACTTGGACCATCACGCCCTCCCTCCTCGGCATCGGCCAGTACACCTGGAATCAATCCATCATTGACCGCGGCCCCCTCCCCGTCGGCTCTGGCGCCGGCGTCTCCTATCAGGACATGGGCGTCAAAGTGAATAAAGGCGGCACCGAAGCCCTCGGCAAGGACCTCATCCCCCAATACCGCGGCCAGGTCAACGGCTACTGGAATCCCAACCAGGACAACCTCGTCCGCATCGACCGCGGCTCGCACCAGGCCACCTACGCCATGACCTACAATCGCGGCGCGCACCTCCTCAAATGGGGCGCCGAATATCGCACCACCAAGTCCGACCGCGTCACCGCCAACGGCGTCGATCCGCAATTCACCTTCAACGGCCAGATCAGCGGCAACGCCTTCTCCGACTTCTTAATCGGACGCCCCTTCTCCATGACCCAGGGCTCCGTCCGCATCAACCGCATCCGCTCCCAAACCTACAACCTCTACTTTCAGGATGACTGGAAGGTCCACCAGCACCTCAGCCTCAACTTCGGCGTCCGCTACGAACCGATGTACCCCTACTATTCCGCCGACGACGAGCTCACCGCCTTCCGTGCCGGCCAGCAGTCCACCGTCTATCCCTCCGCCCCTCTCGGCCTCCTCTACGCGGGCGACAACGGCATCCCCCGCGGCGGCACCAAAAACGACCTCAACAACTTCGCCCCCCGCATCGGCCTCGCCTGGAGCCCCTTCGGCAGCAAGAAGACCTCGGTCCGCGCCGCCTACGGTGTTTTCTACGATGTGATGAAATTCCACACCGTCAGCCACTTCGTCAATTCCCCGCCATACTCCCTCCAGATCACCCTCAACACCCCGCGCAGTTTCTCCGATCCCTACGCAGGCCAGGTCAATCCGTTCCCCTACGCTCCCCCCGCCACCGACGCCGAGCGCGCCCGCTACACCTTCCTGAAGCCCGTCACCATCGGCCTCTCCCCCAATGCCGACCAGGCCGCGCCATACATCCAGCAATGGAATCTCAACATCCAGCGTGAACTCGCCCGCGACTACCTCCTCACCGTCGCCTACATCGGCACCAAAGGCACGCGCCTGCAGCTCCGTAACGAACTCAACCCCGCCCTCTTCCGCGCCGGCGCCACCGCCGGCAACGTCAACGCCCGCCGCATCTACACCGACTTCGCCAGCATCATCGACTACCAGACAGTCATCAACTCCACCTACAACGCCCTCCAGATCACCCTCAACAAGCGTCTCAGCAAAGGGCTCAGCATGCTTGCCGCCTACACCTACAGCCGTTCCATCGATGGCAGCTCCCTCGAAGTTGACGGCTTCAACGGCCAGGACCCACGCAACCTCCGCGCCGACAAAGGTCTCTCCGACTTCGACCTCCGCCAGCGCTTCATTTCCTCGTTCATCTACGAACTCCCCGGCCCCAAATCCGGCCTCGCCCGAGCCGTCCTCGGCGGCTGGCAGACCAATGGCATCCTCAACATCCAATCCGGCGGCAATTTCAACGTCGCCAGCGGCCAGGACCGCGCCCTCTCCGGCGGCGGCACCCAACGCCCCAATCTCGTAGGCAACCCCTACCTCGACACAGGCCGCAGCCGCGACGAGCTTCTCAATCAATACTTCAATCCCGCTGCCTTCGCCCTCCCAGCCCTCGGCGAGTACGGCAATTCCGGCCGCAACACCATGATCGGACCCGGCCGCTGGAACCTCGACTTCGCCCTCTTCAAAGGCTTCCAGCTCCGCGAGCACATGAAACTACATTTCCGCTGGGAAATGTTTAACGCCGTCAACCACGCCAACCTCGGCAACCCCCGCTCCAACATCAGCGCCGCCAACCCCGGCCGCATCGACTCCACCTCCGGCGGCCGAGTCATGCAACTAGGCCTCCGCCTCGTCTTCTAAAAATGGTGGCGGCGGGCCTCCAGGCCGGTCGCAGTGCAGGCTTGCCTGCACAAAGACTAACTTCGTTCTGACTTCTCCCGCGCCGCCTCCGCTACAATGGGCCATAGTCTGAAAGCCGGGGCCGATCCATCATGAGCGAAGTTCGCGGGCAATCCAATCCCGGCGGCATCACCGCCGCCCCGCTCGATCCCCATCCCGACGCCTGCCGCGACGAACTCGCCCGCATCCTCGCCGACCACCGCTTCGCCAATTCCCCCAGCCTCAGCCGCTTCCTCTCCTACATCGTCTCCCAGTCCCTCGACGGTAATCCCGGCGCACTCAAGGAAACCTTGCTCGGCGTCGATGTCTTTGGCCGCGGCTCCGATTTCGACCCCCGCCTCGACCCCATCGTTCGCGTCCAGGCCACCAAGCTCCGTAACAAGCTCCACGAATACTATCAGCACGAAGGAGCTTCCAATCCCTTCCGCATCGAAGTCCCCAAAGGCAGCTACCAACCCCGTTTCTTCGAGCACACCTCTCCGCCGCCACAACCGCCCCAGCAGCCGCCACCCGCCGCTCCCCACCGCTCCAGGCTCCGCTACCTCATTCCAACCTTAGCCGCAGTCCTCATCGCAGCCGCCGCCCTCGCCCTTCGCAATCGCCCCCAACCCGCCCCGCCTCTAACCCTGACCCGCCTCACCTACCACGAAGGCTCCACCACCTTCCCCGTCATCTCCCGCGATGGCCGCTGGCTCGCCTATTCCTCCGATCAAGGCGATTCCGTCTCCAACATCTGGCTCCAACCCATCTCCGGCGGCGAAGCCCGCCAGCTCACAAACCATCGCGCCGCCACCCTCGCTCCCGACTTCTCCCCCGACGCCCGCCACATCGTCTTCCAATCCCGCCGCGATGGCGGCATCCACATCCTCACCATCGACTCCGGCCTCGAGCGCAAAATCGCCGACCGCGCCTGGCACCCCCGCTTCTCGCCGGACGGCAATTGGATCAGTTGCCTCGGAGCGAAGGCCGGCTTCGGCGGACGCCTCCTGCTCATCCCTTCCTCAGGCGGGGGTTCCCACGAACTCCCCACCGCGAACGTCGGCGTCGCCTCCGCTCCCATTTGGTCGCCCGACGGCAAATCTCTCCTGTTCCTCGGCGAGGAACCCACGCCCTCCGGCCCCCAACTCGATTGGTATCTCATGCCTTGGTCCGGCGGCCAACCCGTGCCCCTCCACCTCCGCGAAGCCCTCGCCGCGCAAAGCCTCCCTCCGCCCGAACGCGATACCATCCCCGGCGATTGGCTTGGCGATTCCATCTATCTCTCCATCCGCCGCGATTCCAGCGCCAACATCTGGCGCGTCCCCGTTTTGCCCGCCAACCGCCTCGGTGCCCTCCTCCCCATCACTTCCGGCGCCGCCGTCGAAGCCTTCCCCCGCCTCTCCGCCAACGGACAAATCGTCTTCGTCAGTGAACAGCACGAAACCTACGTCTTCTCCATGCCGCCCGGTCCCACCGGCGCCCTCACCCGTGTTACCTCCGAACCCGGTACACCCTACCGTCTCCTCCCAGCCCTCTCCGCCAACGGACGCAAACTCGCCTACACATCCGCTGGCATGGGCAGCCTCAGCCTCCACATCGAGGACCTCGAAACCAAACACGTCGACGCCCGCATTCCACTTCAGCAGCTCATTGATCGTCCGCTGCTCTCGCCCGATGGCGCCACCGCCCTGTTCCGTTACACCGCCGGCGATCACCGCCTCTGGACCGTATCCTCCTCCTCGGCTCAGCCCCTCGCCGAATCCGGCCCCCTCCATCAATGGTCCGCCGATGGCCGCCACATCCTCGCTGAAAACCCCGCCCGCACCCGCCTCGAACTCACCGATTGGCAAACCCGCCGCTCCACCCCCTGGCTCGACTACCCCCAGCAGTCCCTTGCCCAGGCAGCCCTCTCCCCGGACTCCCGCCGCATGCTCCTCGTCTTCCCCAACGTCGGCGCCTTCCTCGTCCCCTTCCACCCCTCTCACGCCCCAGCCCGCCACGAATGGATTACACTCCCCGATGACCCCACCGCCGACACCTACTACTGGACCCCCACCTCCGACGCACTCTTCTTCTTCTCCCGCCGCGACGGCCACCGCTGCCTCTGGTCCTACGAAATCGAAACTCAAACCCCTGCCCCCGTCCGTCATTTCCACACCAACCGCCTCTCCCCCTGGAGCGGCTGGCTCGCTCTCGCCCCCGGCAAAGTCTTCCTCACACTCACCACCCCCAAGGCCAATTTGTGGCTCGCAACCCTCCGTTAACCGTAAACCGGCCCGGTTATCCCATCTATTAACTTCACCTTAGCCCCAAACCCTGTCATCGTATCGAGAAGCGAGGATACCCTTCATGCCTGCAACCGCACGACTCATCTGCTTAGCCTTAACCCTCATCTTGGCCAACGCCCAAACCTACTACGGCACCATCCGCGGAGTCGTTCGCGACTCCACCGGAGCCGTCCACCCCGGCGTCCGCATTACGATCACCAATCTCGGCACCAACGTCGAAGTCTCCGTCCAAAGTAACGAAGCCGGACTCTACGTCTTCCCCAACCTCATCCCCGGCTCCTACCGCGTCACCGCCGAACAGACCGGCTTCAAAAAATTCATCGCCAGCCAGACCGCCCTCTCCGCCGCCCAGGACGTCCGCATCGATATTCAAATGGAAGTCGGCGCAGTCACTGACTCCGTCACCGTCACCTCCGCCGCCCAGCAGATTGAAACCGAACGCGCCACACTCTCCGAAGTCAAACCCCGCGAAGTCTTCGCCGTCCTCCCCGTCAATACCAATTTCCGCTCCCTCTGGCGCATCCTCGCTCTCTCACCCGGAGTAATCGGCTCGGCCGGATCCATCGCCGGCAATCCCAGAGGCTCTAATAGCACCTTCACCATGGATGGGGTCCCCATGATCGATGGCTGGAGCGGCGGCGCCGTCGGCCCGGCCTTCACCTTCCTTGATGGCTACCGCGAGTTCCGCGTCGATGTTGCTAACGTCAATGCCTCCGTCGGCACCACCGCCGCCGTCACCATGGTCTCCGATAGCGGCACCAACCAGTTCCACGGCGAAGGTTGGCTCCACTACAACGCCGTCGGCTTCACCGCCCGTCCTTTCTTCGCCGCACAGCGCCCCAACGGCCCGCCCACCTACAGGCCCAATGTCAAAGTCGGCGGCCCGGTCGTCCTCGGCCCCCTCTACAACGGCAAAGACCGCACCTTCTTCCATTTCACCTACCAGGCCCTCCGCGGCAGCCAGACGCCTCAGGTCTCGAACTTCGTCGTCCCATCCGCCGCCTTTCGCCAGGGCGATTTCTCTGCCGTCTCCACTCCCATCAACGATCCCCTCTCCGCCACACCCTTCGCCCAGAACCGTATCCCCACCTCGCGCATCAGCTCCGTCTCCAGCTATTACCAGTCCACCTTCTACCCCGCTCCCAACTCGGGCGCCGACCGCTTCAACAACATCGCCGTCTTCCCCAACCGCGACGACCAGTACATGGGTCGCCTCGATCACCAGATCTCCTCCCGCAACGCCTTCTTCGGGCGCGCCATGTTCCACCACTACGAGTTCAAAAACTTCCAGGACTCGAACCCCAACATCGGCGTCTACGATCAGTTCCGCGACCAGTACAACGTCGTCCTCTCCGATACCCACACCATCTCATCCAACCTCTTCAACCAGCTCCGCTTCGGCTATGGCACCGATGAGAGTGCCTACCACGGCCCCCGCCTCGGCCGCGACGTTGTCCAGGCCTCTGGCCTCCAGTTGGGCGATCTTCCCAACGTCTTTGCCATGCCCGCCGTCAGCATCACCGGCTTCCAGCCCATGTCCCAGTCCGATCAGGGCGGCTGGCGCTGGGCCAACTACTACATCGTCGAAAGCCTGCATTACTCCAAGGGCCGCCACAATATCCAGGTCGGCCTCGATTGGGCCAACTTCAACGGCACCCTGATCCCCACCTCGCCCAGCGCCAACTACGGCAGCTACGGTTTCAACGGCCGCTTCTCCGGCAATCCTTACGCCGATTTCCTCCTCGGCTACATGGATTCCAGTGCCCGCTCCACCTCCGTCAGCCCCGTCTACCGCCACCGCACCAACTGGGCCTTCTACGCCGCCGACTCCTTCAAAGTCGCTCCCCGCCTCTCCCTCGATTTCTCCCTCCGCTACTCCCTCCTCGACCCCGGCTATGTCGAACAGGACCTGATGGCCAACTTCGACCCCACCCGCAACGCCCTCCTCGTCCCCAGTGAAGCCGCCCTCTCCCGCGTCCATCCCGGCTTCCCGAAAAACGTCCCCATCGCTGTCGCTTCTTCCGTCGGTCTCGGCAGCAAACTTGCCCGCCGCGATTGGAACAATTTCGCCCCTCGCGCCGGCTTCGCCTGGCGTCCTGCCCGCACCGAACGCATGGTCATCCGCGGCGGCGTCGGCGTCTATTACGTCGCCCTCCAACCCAACGCCTCCGATGGCGGCGGCGCGCCTTTTGAACTCCGCGAGAGTTTCACTAACCTCATCTCCCCCACCGGCCCTGCCTTCTCCTTCCCCCGTCCCTTCCCCGCGGCAGGCTTCGTCCTCGGGGGCACCGGAGCCTCGGGCCTGAACACGCAACTCCGTACACCCTACAGCTACCAGTACAACTTCACGATCGAGGGCGAAACGCTCGGCATGGGGCTTTCCGCCACCTACATGTCCACCCTCTCCCGCAAAAACACCTGGACCCGCGACCTCAACCAGCCCGTCGCCGACACCCGCCCCTACGCCGACAAATTCGCCATCCGCCCCTTCCGCTACCTCGCCTCCGCTTCCTTCACCGAAAACGGCGGCAGCCACAGCTACCACGCCCTCCTGCTCAAAGCCGAACGCCGCTTCGGGAACGGCCTCTTCTACTCCACCAACCTCACCTGGGCAAAGAGCATGGGCGACGATTGGGGCGGCGTCGAAGACGCCTTCAACCGGGGCCGCGAGCGCTCCCGCGGCGGCCAGATCCCGCCTCTCCGCTTCGTCGCCGTCGGCCTCTATGAACTCCCCATTGGCAATGGCAAACGCTTCGCTGCCGGCGCACCCAAAGCCGTCAATTACGTAATCGGAAACTGGTCGCTCTCCGGTACATGGGTCGCCCAGAAAGGCGTCTACTTCGCGCCCTCCTTCTCAGGCAACGATCCCTCTTTCACCAACCGCCGCTCCGGCCGCCCCGATCGCCTCGCCGACGGCAACCTCCCCGTTGGCCAGCGCACCCTCGACCGCTGGTTCGACACCACCGCCTTCGTCATGCCCGCCAACGGCATCGGCCGCTTCGGCACTGCCGGCGACGCCATCCTCGAAGGCCCTGGCCTCAACGTGCTCCACTTCGGCCTCGTCAAAGACCTCCCGCTCTACGAGCGCTTCCGCCTCCGCCTCGAAATGGCTTCCACCAATTTCTTCAATCACCCGAACTTCTCCAACCCCTCCGCCACCGTCGGCACCTCCGCCTACGGCCGCATCCTCGGCACTGTCGGCGATGACGGCAACCGCAACTTCCAGCTCACGCTCCGCCTCTTCTTCTAACCCGCATGCGTCTCCATCGCACGGCTTTGCTGGCGGTGTGCGCCTGCTTCGCGATCCTTCGCGCCCAGGACCACGCCGCCGCTAACGTCCTTCACCGCCCCAACATCGTCCCCAACTCCCCCGCACTCATCAAATCCCTCGGCGACGCCGCGGAGTTCGTCCTCCGCTGGAAGCCTCCCGCCTCGGCCCAATCCTGGCGCGAACGCCGCCCCCAGGTCGATCTGGCGCTCCGCCGCTCCCTCGGCCTCCATCCCCTCCCTCCACGTACTCCCCTCAACGTCCGCACCCTCGCCACGCTCCAGCGCAACGGCTACCTCATCGACAACCTCATCTTTGAGCCGCGCCCCGGCGTCCACGTCCCCGCCAACCTCTACCGCCCCGCCGCTTCGTCCACACCTCATCCCGCCGTCGTTCTCCCCATCGGCCACTATCTCCTCCCCGGAAAAACCGCGGCCGAAGTCCAACTCCTCGCCATCGGCCTCGCCCGCCGCGGCTCCCTCGTCCTCACCTACGATGCCATCGGCCACGGCGAACGCATGACCGCCGGCAACATCCACCATGAAGCAGCCTACGCCCTCCTCCCCCTCGGCCAGACCATCACAGGCTGGATGGTCTGGGAAACCATGCGCGCCATCGACTACCTCCTCACCCGCCCCGACGTCGATCCCACCCGCCTCTCCGTCACCGGTAACTCCGGCGGCGGCCTCAATACCCTCCTCACCGCCGCCCTCGATCAGCGCGTTACTTCCGCCGCCGTCGCCGGCTTCACCTTCGAGTTCAATCACTGGATCAAATACGCCGGCGCCCATTGTGCCTGCACCCACCTCCCCGCCATCTTTCGCTCCATGGAGTGGTTCGAGATCGCCGCCCTTATTGCCCCCCGCCGCCTGCTCCTCCTCCACGGCGAGCACGATGACATCTTCCCCATCGCCGGTGCCCGCCGCGCCGCCGCCCACACCGCTGCCGTCTATAGCGCCCTCGACGCCGCCCAATACTTCCGCTTCATCGAAATCCCCCAAGCCCCACACGCCTACTCCAGCCCTTTCCGCGACGCCGCCTACCACTGGCTCGCCGAAGCCCCGCCCATCGCCGATGACTCCGTCACCGAAGAAGATCCAGCCCTCCTCTGCCACCCGCCTCCTTCGCCCTCCGTCATCGACCTTGCCCGCGCCCAGGCCCTCCAAACCCGCCGTACGGCCAATCCCATCGAGTGGATCCGCGCCCTCACCGCGGCCGACACCCCTCCCTCCTACCTCGCCCCCATCGTCACCTCCCGAGGCCCGCACGACACCCTTTCCTTCGTCAGCGAAGACGGCGTCCACATCCCCGCCTTCCTCTGGCGCCCAAAGCACGCCGCCAATCCCCCCACCGCCATCATCGCCTCGGACCAGGGCAAAGAATCCGTCGCCGCCTCCCATCTCCCCGCGACGCTCCTATCCCTCGGCTACTCCGTCCTCGCAGTCGACCTCCGCGGACGCGGCGAAACCCTCGGCCACTACCGCCCCGGATGGAACACCAACTTCCGTCTCGTTATGAGCCAGACCCTGATGGGCCGCCCCCTCCCCGGCCGTCGCGCCTTCGACCTCCGCCGCGCCCTCGACTTCCTCCAGCCCTCCTCCGCCCTCCTCATCGGCCTTGGCGACGACGCACTCCCCGTCCTCCTCGCCGCCGCCACCGACCCTCGAGTCACCCGCGTCGCCGTCGCCGGCTACCTCCACTCCTTCGTCTCCCAGATGCTCGCAAGCCACCTCCCCGCCGACCGCATACTCTTCCGCCAGCGCTGGAACGCCGCCCTCCTCGATGGCCGCGTCCACGCCGAAAATACCGAATCCGACTTCGGCTCCGTCATCCCCGAAGCTCTCCTCTACGCCGATATCCCCGATATTGCCGCCGCGATTGCCCCCCGCCCCATCCTCTTCGCCGAGGCCCGCGACCCGGAAGCCATTCCCAAAGCAAAAACTACCCCCTGGACCTCTTACCATCCCACCCGCCCCCTAAGCGCCGCCCTGCTGAAAGATTGGCTAAGCCGCTGAACTCAAGTTCCCTGGAACTCGCTACCTGGCATTACCGAATACGATGCATGATGGAGTACTTCCCCGAGGACAAAAGACCGCCGTGTCACCCAACTCCGCAAGGGCATCCTCGAACTCGCCATCATGGGCGTCCTCGACGCCCCCACTACGGCTACTCCCTCATCCGCGCCCTCGCTGACCGCAGTTCCCTCACCCTCAAAGAAGGCACCGTCTACCCCATCCTCGCCCGCCTCGACCGCGACGGCCTCGTCTCCTCCCAATGGGTCGAATCCGCCCAAGGTCCCCCCCCCGCAAATACTACGAACTCACCTCCGCCGGCCGCGCCCTCCTCACCGAACTCCGCGCCGAATTTCTGTCCCTGGTTTCCCTCGTCCAATCTCAACAACACCGCTCAGAGGAAGAACATGAACACCTGTCCCGAATCCGTATCCAAAGTCGTTAACGACTACACCCAACGCCTCCAACTCCACCTCCAGCGGGTCCCTCCCCAGGAGGCAAGCGAGTTCCTCAAAGCCCGCACAGTCCGGGGCGTCCCCCAGCATGTTGAGGAACTCCCGTGCCGCCTGTAGACCCGGCGCGTTGTGCGGGCGAGTTCCTCAAAGAGATTCACTCCCACATTTACGAGGCCTATCAGGAATCCCCCATCCCCGATGACCTCACCCGTATCCTCACCGTCTTCCGCAATCTCGGCGAACCCGCCGACGTCGCCTCCGAGCGTCTCTCCGCCTCCATGGTCCGCTCCGGCGCCGCCGGCAACAAGCCCCTTCGTATCCTCGCTGCCCTGGCTGCGGTCCTCGTCGCCTATTATGCCTTCACCAGTGCACTCCTCATCAACCGGCAGCACCCTCTTCCTGTTCGGAATCCTGCGCACCTACCGCCCCAAACTCTGGGATCGCCTCATTGACGCAGGCATCCTCCGTTTCCACGACCGCCCCGGCCGCTTCTTCGATCAACTCCCCGCCCCCGAGCAGAGCTTTCTGATCCTCTTCGCCGCCGCCCTCTTCCTCGCCGTGGGCGTAGGCTTGCTGTGGCTTGGCAAACACCTCGTGCGCGGACTTCGCACCGTCTCTTCTTTCGTCTTCGACGGCATCCGCCGCCTCGCCCGCAAGGCCCGCTACTCCCCTCGACCGCCAGCGCCACCCGTCCTTCTTCTCCTGGCCCTCACCCTCATCTTCCCGCTAACTGCCGCGCCACCAATCGGTCTGCTACCCGATCGGCGTAAATCGGTCCAGAATCTGGACCGCCTTCTTACGCCCTGTCCCCGCTGGCCTGCCCTTGAACTTCAAATGCCCGTTCACCAGCATGTCCACCGGACGCCCTACCGGATAGTCGAACGTCAGCACGTCCTCTTCGTCCAATTCCAGCAGATCCTCCACCGACAACGTCGGCCCCCGCAGCCGCGAGTCAATATGCACCGTCGATGCCTGGATCAGTTGCAGCATCCGCAACTGCTCTTCCTCGGTGGACTCCGACTTCCGGATGGACCACTGCTGGTCGAACTTCTGCCGCAACATCTTGATGATGATCGACGGCATCCCGATGTTCATCATCCCCGAGCTTTCCCCAATTCGCACTTCCAGACTCACCGCCACCACTGCCTCGTTCGGAGCCAGAATCTGCAGCAGTTGCGATTCCGTCTTGAACGAGTCAATGACAAAATTGATCGTCGTTACCGTCGACCACGCTTCCTTCAGATCGTGCAGCACAATCCGGAAAATGCTCTCCAGAATGCTCTGCTCAATCTCCGTGACCTCCCGGTCCGGCCGCAGCGCACCCTTCCCATTTCCGCCCAGCAGCATCTCCAGTATCGGAAATACCAGCGACGGATTGATCTCCAGCACCGCATTGCCGTCAAATGGCCGCATCCCCAGCGACACCAGCACCGTCGGCGCCGGCAAACACTGGCTGAACTCCATAAACGACAATTGCTCCACACTCACCAGGTTCACCAACGCATAGTTCCGCAGATACGCCGACAAGCTCGAACTCAAACTCCGCGCAAACGCCTCATGCAGCAAGTGGATCGCCCGCAACTGGTCCTTCGCAATCCGGTCCGGCCGCCGGAAATCGTATGGCGTCGCCTTCTTCGCAGGATCTGCGTCCGCGCTCTGGTCCCGGAGGTTTCGAAATACACTATCGATTTCCTCCTGCGTCAGCACTCTATCCATACAACTCCCCTCCCCCCCCTTCTATCGTCCTTTCCCCCTCCTTTCTGCAGCAACCTTACCCTCTTCTCATCCGTCTTTTTCCATGAGGCCTACCACCTCCCCGATACCTCGTTCCGGAACTAGATAGTTGTACTACACAACGATTACAAAATTGAATTAGAAAGCGAGTCTTGGGAGTTGAAGAAAGTAAGCTTTCCTACCAGTCCAGTCCTGCTCTTCTCTGTCCTCTGCCTATTGCCCCCGGGCGCCCTCCGTGCGTATCAATTCTCGGGCGGCGATGAAACCGCTACCTCCGGCGACGACCCCGCCATCTCGGCCATCTCCCCCACAAAAGAGCGTGGCCCCGAAACGTTTCTCCAAAACCAATCCGTCGATTGGTCCCGCGTCTTCCAGCAATCCGCCCGCTTCCTCGCCATCCAGCACGGCTTCCGCCTCGCCACCGAAAAAGGCACCCGTCAAGGTATGCGCGGGCCCTTCTTCGACACCTACGCCGAATCCATCCGCAGCATGCATGGCTGGGCTGACGGCGATCCCTTCTACGTCAACTTCATCGGCCACCCCATGATGGGCGCCGTCGCCGGCCGCATCTTCGAACAGAACGATCGCCGTTACCTCGGCGCCAGCTTCGGCAACAACCGCGACTACTGGAAGCGCCAGCTCCGCGCCGCCGCCTTCTCCTTCGCCTATAGCGCCCAATTTGAAATCGGCCCGTTCAGCGAAGCCTCCATCGGCAAGATCCAGCGCACCTGGCCCCAGCACGGCTTCGTCGATTTCGTCGTCACCCCAGTCATCGGCATGGGCTGGGCCATCGGCGAAGATGCCATCGACGAATACCTCGTCCGCCGCATCGAACGCTGGACCGGCAACAACTACGCCCGCATCCTCGCCCGCGGCTGGCTCAACCCCGCCCGCAGTTTCGCCAACATGCTTGCCGGCCGAGTCCCCTGGTATCGCGAAGACCGCGCCGGCGTTTATGCGCCATACTCCTACGTCCGCCGCGAGCGCGCCGTCGATCCCGCCCCGGCCCAATCCCTCGACACCCCCTCCGGCCTCGCTCCCTTCGAGTTCTCCATGAACTTCGAGCCGCAATATTTCACCTCCGCCGCCGTCTCCTGCTTCGGTGGCAACGGCTCCGCCGCGTTCCGCCTCGCGCCCCAGTGGCAACTCGTCTTCGAAGCGGGCGGCTGCAAAATGTCCAACCTCCCCGAAAACCTCAGCGGCGATTCGCTCACCTACATGGCCGGCCCCCGTTGGCGTCCCTCTCCCAATAGACGATTCCGCCCGCACCTCCAACTCTTGGTCGGCGGCCACAAGGTCGCCCAGGAACGCTTCTTCCCCGACAAGTGGCAAACCTGGGAGCCCGTCGTCACCACCGTCCCCAACCCGGCCGCCTATCGCTACAACTACACCGACCGTTACGATTCCAACGCCTTCGCTCTCGCCGCCGGCGGCGGCCTCGACATCCGTCTCAACAACGCCCTCGCCTTCCGCCTCGCCAGCCTCCAATACCGCCACTCCTGGGTCCAATCCCTCGACGGCCTCTCTTTCCAGAACGGACTCCAGTTCTCCACCGGATTAGTCCTCCAAATGGGAACATGGTAGTGACGCGGGCCTCCGCGTCCCGCTGCTCACCGAGGATGCCCCCATGAACCCGTCCAAGCACCACGCCAAGGAACTCACCGCCGCCGTCCAGGCCCGCGACATCCCCACCATCGAAGCCATGCTCCGCGCCCGCCCCGAACTCGTGAACATGGATATAAGCGAGAAGAACGAACATCGCGCCATCCACTACGCAGTCATCCTTCGCTCCACCGCCATCACCCGTCTTCTTATGCAGCACGGCGCCGACGCGCGCAAAGGAATTTACCCCCACCGCGACGCCACCAGTGCGCTCACCCTCGCCTTCGACCGCGGCTTCGATGACATCGTCGCCATCATCCTCGAAGAAGAGGCACTCCGCCCCTCCGCACCAACGCCCACGCACCAACCTGTCCCCGAACCTCCCGCCCTCCTCGCAATCGCCCAAGGTGACGCCGCCGCGCTCCGCGGCCTCCACGCCAACGGCGCCCTGGATAACCCCACCACCATCGACATCTTCAACCACCACCCCGGCCTCCTCACCGCCGCCGTCCATCACGATCGCCCCGAAATCCTCACCCTCCTGCTCGACCTCGGCTTCGATCCCAACGAGCGTCAGCGCCTCGCCAACATGGATGAAATCATCTACACCGCCGGCGCCCCCCTCTACACCTGCGTCGTCGAAAACAAGCCCCACCTCGCCGAAATCCTCCTCGCCCGCGGTGCCGATCCCAACGCCGTCGTCTACACCTCCGGCTCCCCCTTCTACAAAGCCCATTCCCTTCACAACCAGCAATTCATCCACATGCTCGCCAAACACGGCGGCATCCTCGATCCCGTCTCCGCCGGATACGCCTGCCAGACCGAGGCCGCGCGCCAACTCCTCGCCACCGCCAAAGACAAAACCGTAGCCGAGGATCTCCTCTGGAGCGCCGCCGGCGGTGGCGATCCCGAAATCGTCCGCCTCGCCCTTCCCCACATCGATTGGCCCGCTAACGACACCCGCTGGCTCTGGCCCCTCTGGCAAGCCTTTACCTGCGATGGCGGCATCGAAGCCGGTCTCGCCTCCTTCCGCCTCCTCCTCGATCGCGCCGATCCCAACTCCACCGATGGCGGCCGCACCATCCTCCACACCATCATGGCCCGTGGCGAACCCGAACACCTCCCCTTCGCCGAACTCCTCCTCGACAAAGGAGCCCGCACCGATATCCGCGATCACCTCCTCTGCAGCACTCCCCTCGGCTGGGCCTGCCGCTGGGGCCGCGATCACTTCGTCCAATTCCTGCTCGCCCGAGGCGCCGACCCCATCGAGCCCGACGCCGAACCCTGGGCAACACCCAAAGCCTGGACCCAAAAGCGCCGTGACGCGGGCCTCCAGGCCGGCGGCTAAAAAAATTCATTTCCGTTTCGCCACAATCACCGCCCGATTCCGAACCAAACCCCGAACCATCCAATGTTCCTGCCCATACAACAGCACTGCCAGCTCCACCGCTCTCCCCGCCGCCCTATCCGCCGCCTCATAATTCCCCAACCGGTACTCCGCTCCCGACAAACCCGCCAGCGCCCGCACCAACTGCGGCCCACCCCTCATCAACTCCACCGCGCGCGCAAACTCCCGCCGAGCCTCCGCATACTTCCCCTGCCGAATCAACACAGCCCCCATATTCTGCAGCACTCCGGACACATCCTCAGCCCGCCCGCCCACGCGCTGCAAAATCTCCAAAGCCTTCGTAAACTCCCCATAAGCCGTCGTCAGCCTCCCCTCAAGCATCTCCAGCGAACCAATCCCGCTATGCAACCCCGCCAACTCCGCGCTATTCTCCGGCAGTTCATTCGCCACAAGCCTCGCCTCACGCACTCGCTTCGCCGCCGATTCCCGCTCCCCCATCTCCAACTCCACTGCCACCAAATTCAAATACAGCCGCAACCGCGTAGCCGCCGACGCCTTCGTCAAATCCTCCACCGCAATCGCCGCCAGATATGCCTCCCGCGCCTCCGCGAATTGTCCCGCCTCCTGATGCCGTAGCGCCCGCTCATTCCATGCAAACGTCAACTCCGATTGCGCCGCCATCTCCACCGCAACAAACAAAACAAGAAGCAATTTCATAACCCCACACTCAGCAATCCGCATGCCACTGATTACCGTGCCAAAGTGACGCGGGCCTCCAGGCCGGCGGCTAATCATTGTCCGAAATCGAAACCAGAATGCGCGTTTCCGCAACGCCGCCTAACCCAACCCGTTCAAATAATCCCGTACCTCCGGCTGCTTGAAAAAACTAGCCCAACCCGCCGCATCACTCTTGTGCAAATCATCTTTAATTTTCCGATCCGCCCCCCGCGCCACCAGCAGCTTCACCATCGCCATCCGCCCATGCTGCGCCGCCATATGCAACGCCGTCACGCCCTGCCCATGCGTCAACCCGCCAAACGTCGCCTTCAAATCCACCGTGGCCCCGTGCGCGATCAGCCACTCCGCCGTCTCCACCCGATTCCCCACCGCCGCCCAGATCAGAGCCGTCCCCCGATACACATCCGCATCCACCCGGGCCCCGGCTTCCACCAACCGCCCCAGCACCTCCGTCCGTCCCGACTTCGACGCCCAAATCAAAGCCTCATCCAACACTTCCTGCCGGTCCGCCGACGGCTGCCATTCCGGAAACCCGCTATGCGGCCGGTAAAACCCCCGAGCCGCGCCCCCCGCATCCCCCCGCAAGCATTCCTCTACTAACTCCACACTCCCCAACCCCGCCGCCGCCCGCAGATTCCTCGGGGCAACGCCATGCTGACCCAGCAGATCCGCCACCTCCCGATGCCCCCAGAACAGCGCCGCGATCAACGGAGTCCCTCCCGATCCACGCGCCTCCAACCGCACATCCGCCCCTCGTTCCAGCAGCATCGCCGCCAATTCGCATTCATTCGCATACGCCGCCTGGTGCAACGGAGTCCACCCATGAACATTCCCCTCATTTACCCCCGCCCCCGCTTCCAGCAGCATCTCCACCAACGGCCGCGCCTTCAAACTCACCGCCAGATTGAGCAGCGTATTCCCATTCTTCCCCTTCTCCACCACCAACCCTGGCTGCTGCCCCAGCAGCACCCGCAGCCCCCCCGCATCTCCCGCCTCCAACGCCTGAAAAGCCGCCTGAAACAAGCTCATTCCTCTCCCTCCGTCCTTCTATACTAATCTTCAGATGCCCACTCCCACACGGGAAATCTGGTGGCTCACCGCCCTCGAAGCGACCCTCTTCTTCTCCTTCCCTTTCTGGGAAATCACCGCCGCCTACGCCGAGCCCACTACCTACCCCTTCCGCTTCGCCGCCGCTGTCTTATTCGTCGCCATAGCCGCCACACTCATCTTTCACATCGCCCCCGCATTCCTCGCCACAAAGCCCATTCCAACCGCAATCGCCATCTGGCTCTCTCTCGGCTACACCGAGCGCCTCATCACGACATTCCACATTCTCGGGCTCACCTTCCAAAGCTACGGGCCATGGTTCTGGTTGGCAATAGTCCTCATCCTCATCATCACCAGCAAAGCGTGGGCGAAGATCTACACCATCGCCGCGCTCATCCTATCCTGCGCACTACTCACCTGGGCTGTAGTCACCACCTGGCACGGCCACTTCGCGCAGAATCCTCACTACACCAACCCGCCCGACCAAATCGACGGACTCCTCATCCTGGGCATGCTGGTTTCCGCCGCCCCCGCCGTCCTCATCGCTCGCCAAATCGGCCAACGCGCCCCTACCCGAGCAATCATCTGGAAGACCGGCCTGTTCGGCATCTGCCTCCCCATGCTGATCTCCGTCACCGCCGCATCACTCGCCGCTCAAGCCGGAGCGACCCTCCACTGGCGCCCCATGCTATTCCGCAGCTTCAACTACGCCCTGGTCGGACCGGACGGCCTCTCCGTCGCAACATCCATCCAATTCGCCGCCTGTACGCTCCTTGGCCCCGCCGTCCTCAGCGCACTCGCACTCCGCTCCATCGCCCCGCACTGGGAAGGCCGCAAGCGCCTCTGGTACATCCCACTTGCTGCTGCCCTCATCGTCACCGCCGGCGCATCCCTGCCATGGCGCCCCGACAACACCATCGTCACCGAACTCGCCGTCCCCTCCTACCAACTATGGGCCCTTACAATCGGAGTTCTCTTCACATGTCACTATCTAACAACTCTCCGGAAACACATCTCGCCACCTACGGCTCGCTCTCACCCGGCGAATCAAACCACGATCAACTAGCCGGCCTCAACGGACACTGGTCTCGTGGAACAGTACGCGGCAAACGCATCGAAGCCGGCTGGGGAGCCACCCTCGGCTTTCCCGCCCTGATCCTCGACCCGTCCGGCCCCCTCGTCGACGTGCATCTCTTCGAATCCTCCGACCTCCCCGATCACTGGCAACGCCTCGACGAATTCGAAGGCCCCGGATACCGGCGCGTAGTCACCCTCGTATCGACACCCGAAGGCGCCTGCAGTGCCCACATCTATGTGCTCGCCGTTTGAATCCCACACGTGAAAAGTGGGGCAGGCCATCGCTTTTTGTGGCCTGCCTCGGCCGAAGGCCGCGCCCGCAGCCTGTGCTTTCCACCCCCAACCGTCATCATGGAAGCTGAAGGATGTTAATGATGCCTCCGCACACATCGGCAGCCAGCCTCGCCACCCTCCTCCTCACAATAGGGTTTCCCGCAGCCCCCCTCCAGGCACAAAGCCGCTTTCAGGGCCACATCACCGACACGGAAGGCGCCGCAATCCGCGCCATCATCCGAGTACTCGACCCACGCACCAACGCCGTCATCCAACAATTCGATGCCAAGGAAGACGGCACCTTCCAAACGAGTCCCTTGCCACCGGGTGCCTATTCACTCACCGCCTTTGCCTCCGGATTCCGCCGTCACGAATGGCGCAACATCGCCATCTCCGCCAACCAAACCATCAGCCTCGCCACAGTCGCCCTCGACTTCGCAGGCTGTGACCCTCCCGGCGTCAACTGCGATTTCATCGGTCCGCCGCCGGATGATGTGAAGCGCATCGTGGTGCAAGCCTACATAACTCTGAAACCCTCCTGTGCTGTCGATCTTGATCGCAAACCAACTGAAGCCTGCTCCGCCGCAACGCCAGCCACAGACATCGCCCTCATCGAACAGAACAACACCCTGCAACTCATCCCCACAAACGGCGCAACCATTTCCCCCACCAACTCGAACTGCACCAGCACCGTCTACACCAATAACAAACTCCCCGTCTCCGGACTCGGCCCAGGCGTAGACTTCTGCGTCCGTACCAACAAAGGCGCTCTGTCCCATCTTTTCTTCGTCAACGACATCGACAACCAAAGCACCTCCGTGAAGCTCTGGTACGTCACCCGCAAGCGCCGCTGATTCACGGTCACCGCCCCGTCCCCTTTAGGGAAACCGCCCGACGCGTCACGGCCTTCCAGTTCGCAGGCGGCAAAGCTCGCAACTCCACCAAGCCCAGCGCCCGCTTCGCAACCCGCGTGTAAAACGGTAACTGTGTCTTTTCCGCCGTGTCTCACTGCAGAGGGGCACCCGACCATCGGCGTTTATCTGGGTTCATCTGTGGCCAGCCAATCTTCTTCTTCAACTCCCGGCTACTGTCAACTGTTGACGCGGACACCAAACTAGCGGCCCCAGGAAAGACGGCGTAAACTAAAGACTCCCGTGCAAGACTGGCGTCGAATCGAAGAACTCTTTCAGGCTGCGCTGGCGCTACCGAAAGACGAACGGATAGCGTTCGTGCATCAATCGTGTGCTGGCGACGAAGCCTTACGGACCGAAGTCCAGGGTCTCTTGGAAGGCGTCGATTCGGCGGATGGTTTCCTCGAAGGCACTCCGCTCGGCATGCTCACCCCGCCGTCGGAGGATTTGTCCGCGGGCACGATGTTGGGCCGCTTTCAAGTGATGGAACTGGTGGGACGCGGCGGGATGGGCGAAGTCTATAAGGCCCACGACACGCGCTTGGGCCGTACGGTCGCTCTAAAGATCTGCCGCCGGGGCTTCAGCGAACGCTTCGAACGGGAAGCCCGTGCCATTGCCACGCTCAGCCACCCGCATATCTGCACCCTCTACGACGTGGGCCCGAACTACCTCGTAATGGAGTTGATTCAGGGCCAGCCGCTGGCGGGGCCACTGCCGGTCGAGACGGCGCTCCGCTATGCTGTTCAGGCGGCCGATGCGCTGCGCGCTGCTCATAAGCAGGGCGTGGTGCATCGTGATTTCAAGCCAGGCAACGTGCTGGTCACAGCCGCTGGAGTCAAATTGGTGGATTTCGGGCTGGCGAGAATGATCGCGCCCGGCGCCACCGGCGGGGACGACCTGACACTCGCCAATCAGATTCCAGGCACTCTGCGCTATATCTCACCCGAGCAACTGGAAGGTAAGCCCGCCGATGTCCGCAGCGATCTTTTCGCCTTCGGACTCGTATTGCAGGAAACCATTACGGGCACTCCAGTGTTTGCAGTTCCCAGTCAGGCAGGTTTGATCTCCGCGATTCTCAAAGACGAGCCGCCGCCACTGACTTCCCCCAAGGGACAGGTTCCTCCCGCTCTCGTCCGGCTGGTGCGGAAGTGCTTGGCCAAGGATCCGGAAGCGCGTTGGCAAACAGCAGCGGACCTCCACGATGAACTGCAGTGGATCCTGCAAATGGAACTGGCGCCGGCAGCGCGCCCTGCAGCCCCAATCGCTGCGGGGCAAAGACGACGCGCACTGGTGGCCGGTTCGCTGGGGGCGTTAGCTCTGCTGGCGGCGGCAGGTCTGGGCTGGCGGCAATGGACCGGCGGGACGCACACCGCTGCCGGGATGCCAGCATCAGGGCTTCCCGTGGTCGTCCTCATGGACACCGCTGCTCCGTCCGGCGTCTACGACCCCGAGACGCGCAGCCGCGCCGAAACCAACGCCGACGATCTTACCGAGGCTTTGCGGAACCTGCCCCTTGCACTCCATAAGGAGACGGCGGGCGCCACCTGGAATCGTGAAGAGCAACTGGCCAACCAGAGGCCCTCGCTGATTCTGATCCACCGGTCGATTTTCGTCCACTCGCTGGTCTTTGAGTTCGACGCCGAAGCCAAATCCGGCGCACATAAGAAAGCGTGGCCAATTCCCAGTGAAGACGACCAGTTCTACAGGCGGCTGTCGCGCATCGGGCGTGACAAGCTCGATGCGCTACTGGGCTATCTGGCAGCGGCCAATCCGCAAACCCGGTTTATCGTCTACGCCCGGGACTGGTCGGAGGCATCGCGGAAACGCTGGATGGAAGGCCTGGCCCAGCGGTTCCCTGGGTTGCAGGGCCGTGTGATTGGGATGGAATTACAGCCGGTCGCCGGTGTCGCCAGCTTTCGCCAGGCGCCGAACATTGCCGAAATTCGCAAGGCCGTTTCGGCCATGCTCGGGAAACCCTAACCCCCCGGCACGGACGCTTGATCCGCCGTAGCGGAGAGCGCTCGTTTCAGCCACGCTTTGGCCAGTTGCCAATCTCGAACCACAGTGTTGGAATGCACGCCCAGGACTGCCGCAACTTCTTCCACCTCCAGTCCCCCGAAGTAACGCAATTCCACCACCTGCGCTTTGCGGCTGTCCACTTCGGCCAACTTCTCTAATGCCTGATGCAGTCCCAGCAGTTCCGCCGCCTTGGCCGGAGTGAACGTCATCGCCTCATCGAAGGGAATGTGGATTTCCTCGCCGCCGCGCTTGCCCGCACCGGCCCGGCGGGCGTAGTCGACAAGGATCTGCCGCATCAGGTGGGCTGAGATGGCAAAAAAATGAGCCCTGTTTTGCCAGCCTTCCCCCTCCTGCTCCACCAGACGAAGATACGCCTCATTCACCAGTGCCGAGGGCTGCAGCACATGGCCCTCACGTTCCCGCCGCATGTAGCGAGCCGCGATGCGGCGCAATTCACCGCGAACGGCCCGGAACAACTCGTTGCGACTGCTCTCGTCGCCCTCTTTCCACTGGATCAGTAACCGAGTGACGCTGTGCATGAGCCCTCTTGAGCATACCGTTTTTTTTTCGACTCGCGTTGTGTGCGGCTGGGGAAAACTGCGCCTTCGGCAAGTGGAGGGCTGCTGGGACTATGACGTGGACAGGAAGAAACGCGATTCTGCTGCTGGTGACCGCTGCGGTGGCGATGGACGCCGCAAGTCCGGCCCGGGTGGACCAGTCGTGGAAGGATGCCGTGGCGAAGAGCGAACGGCTCAAAGTGGAGGGCAGGATACAGGAGGCCGAGCAGGAGTTGCGGTCGGTTCTGGAACAAACCGGCGCCAACCCGTTGACGGCGGCGGCACAGGCAAGGCTCCATCATGATCTTGGATCATTGAGCCAGGATCGCCATCGCCAGCAGGAAGCGATGCTGCACTATAGGCGGGCGATCGCTGCCTGGGAGCAGGCCGGACCGAGCTACCAGTTGCATCTTGCTTCGACAATCAACAACCTCGCGTGTCTGTTATGGGAGCAAGGACGGCTGAGCGAAGCCAGCCGGACGCTGCAGCGCTCGGTGGCGATCCAACTGGCGGCTAACGTGCCGAATCCGGAACTGCCGCGCATTCTCTATAACTTCGGCTCCGTGCACCTCGCCCTGGGCGAGCAACAGGAGGGGCGGGCCATTCTGGAGCAATTGACGGCACTGCCCGGCCCCCATTGGCTGAAGGGCGACTCCTTGCTGAGCATGGCAGCGGGTAGGTTCGCGCTAAGCCGGCTGCTGCGGTCCCAGGGTCAGGTCGTGGAAGCCGAAACCCACCGCAAACAGGCCTTGACCTTGTGGGCCGAATGGCTAGCCAGTGGCAGGGCGGACTTTGATCTGGGCCCGATGACCGATGTGGCGCTGGCGCTATCGACTAGCCAGGCGCCGGCTGAGGCACTCGCCGCGGCTGGCGTGTTGCTCTCCTGGATCGACCAGCAGGGTCCTGCGGCGGGTCTGCGGGCTGTCTCGGCGATGCGCGCAACAGCGGCCATCCTGCGGCAAGCCCATCGCAAGAGTGAGGCGCGGCTATTGGAACGCCGAGCCAAGGCAATCCTCGCCGCCAACCAGGACCAACTCGCTCTCCACCGCCACCAGGTCGACGTGCAGACGTTGCGCTCACCGAAGTCGCGATGGTAGGCGCAAGCAGCCAATGACTCCACCCAGGTCGGCCTCATCGGTTGCGGCAATCCTGGCATGTGCCACCTCCGCATCTACCAGAAGCCGATGGCCGACGAGAACAAAATCCGCTTCGCCGCCATCAGCGACATCTACACCGCCGCCAAGCGCCGCGCCCAGCAGCACATCGGGCTCGCGACGCCCTTCGCGCCACCAAAGACGGTGTACCTCGAAAAGCCCATGGCCTTCACCATCGCCGAGGCCAGGAAAATCGCCGCCCAAACCGCAAAATCAAAGCAAATCCTCCAAATCGGCTCGCAGTGGTGTTCCGCCTCCCGATATCACGCCGCCCGCGAAGTCATCAAAAAGGGACGGCAAAATCCGCGCGCCTCCAACCCCCCACCGCCCCAGCCTCCAGCAGCATCTCCCCCAACGGCCGCGCACCCAGACTCACAGCCAGATTGAGCAGCGTATTCCCGTTCGTATCCCGCTCCACCACCAACCCCGGCTGCTGCGCCAGCAGAGTCCGCAACGACTCCGCGTCTCCCGCCTGCAAAGCCTCAAACGCCGCCTGAAACAATCTCATCCCTCCCTCTCCGTCTCTTTTACTATTCTTCAAGTGCCCAACACCACACGGGAAATCTGGTGGCACACCGCCCTCGAATTGTTCGTCGCCATAGCCGCCACACTCATCTTCCACATCGCCCCGGCCTTCCTCGCCACAAAGCCCATCCGCATTCCAACTGCAATCGCCATCTGGCTCGCCCTCGGCTACACCGAGCGCCTCCTCGTTGCCACACGGCAAGGCAACGTACCCTGGTTCTGTCTGGCAATCATTCTCATCCTGACCATCACACACAGAACCTTCGCCAGAATCTTCACCGTCGCCGCCCTCACCTTATCCTCCGCACTACTCACCTGGGCCGTAGCCACCACCTGGCACGGACACTCCTCCCAGAATCCTCACTACAGCGCCCCACCGGACCAACTCGACGGTCTCATCATCCGAGGCATGCTCGTCTCCGCTGCCCCCGCAGTCCTCGCCCCCACCCAGGTAATCATCTGGAAGTCCGGCATAGTCGGCATCTGCCTCCCGATGCTGATCTCCGTCACCGCCGCATCTCTCGCCGCCCAAGCCGGAGCTACCCTCCACTGGCGCCCCGCCAACACCATCGTCACCGAACTCGCCGTCCCCTCCTATCAACTTTGGGCCCTCACCATCTTTGGGCCCTCACCATCGCAGTTCTGATTCTGGCCGTATGTCTCGCCCGCTCACGCGGAATCCCCTCCTCTAATTAGCGCTGCGCCTGATTCCCAACATCAATCGACACCAGTTCCGCCGCCGCAACACCTCGTTGCACAATATGCACAATTAGCCACGCCACAGCGGTAGCTACTAGTGGACACTTCTCCCGATCGCCGCAATCACCGGCATCGGAAGCAATATCCGGCACAACTACGGTCGGTTCGTTCTGTTGCGCTACCTGCCACCAACTCTGTCCTACCGTGCCCCACGCTCCAATCGTAATCGTGTCGTTCCGCTGCACCAGCAAACAAACCAAGCCATCCCCGTTCGTCATCCCGCTGGAGCTGTAGCTACTCCCAGTAGCGGTCACATGCATGTTATCCAGCGGATTGCCATAGTGGTCTACAACCTTCACCGTGACGCATGTGATCGTGTTTGAGTCATCCAGGTTCCATCCCCAGTCGATCCGATCAATTGTCCCGTTATACACCAGAGGCTCCCCTTCTCCTCCGCTCAGCGACGCCGTACCCTCCTGAATCCAACGACCTTCGTTCCTCTCGAAACTGAACAGCCCGGTCTCCCGTGGTGCGCTCCTCCGTAACCTCTCCGGCACCTCGATCGCGAACCGGATCGACGCCCCACGCGCCAGTTCCGCCGGACGGCCTTGCCGGTCAAACGCGCGAATCTGGAAAATGCCAAACGAGCGCAGATTGCGGATGCCCCCATCCAGCATCCGTCCCGTGAAGTCCCCCATCGACGCCGACAAGTCCAGCCGATTGGTGACATCCAACAACGTGTATTCAATCCGCACGGGTCCGTTGATTGGCCGCCCCTGTTCCGTGCGGAACGCATTCGGCGGAATCGTCAGACGGCTGCGGTTGAAGATCAGCGTGCCACCCTCACGATTCTCCACCGTCGCACGATTCCGAACCGGAACCAGAATCACAGGAGCCATCGCCCTGGACCGCGTACCCACCACGCGCGTGTTCGTCATATATCCCCGAGCTATCACCGTAATGCCTGTCCGTTTCGACGGTTCGGCAATGCGAAAGTCAAAATAGCCGCTCCGATCCGTAGTAGCCACGGTTCGACCGCCTACTTCGATCACCGCGTTGGCGATCGGTGTACCTCCCGGCGTCAATACATACGATGTGACTCGCTGTTCCATGATTCTATTTCTCCTCTGCCCGACTACGGCGCAATTCTGCGGAAAACGGGGTCACCACGACACGCGCAGTGATAAATTGAAAATTCCATGTCCGTGGCAAAGCGATTGCAAGAAACCAAATCCCTTTGGGACATCCTCCCCAAAGGCACCGAAGGCGGCAAAGAATTCGCCCGCGTCGTGGACCTCCTCCGCTTCCACGAAGCCCGCCGCGCCGGCCGTTCCATCACCCTCTATTCCGACGCCGCCGGCGATTTCCATGGACTCGACGGTTTCGAAGACTCCCCCGCCGGCCACGTCGGATTCCAATACAAGTTCATTCCTTCTCCCTTCACTCCCAGCCATCGCGCGGAAATCGAAAAGAGCCTCGCAGCCACACAGAAAGCACAGAAGAAGCTCAAGCTCAAGAAATGGATACTGGTCACCCCACAGGATGCCACCCAATCCGCCACCCGCAAAGATGGCGGAGATGTCACCTGGCTCGAGGGGCTCAAGCAGAAACTGAAGCTCCCCTTCGCCGTCGAGCATTGGGGACACAGAAGCCTCCAGTCCTTGTTCCTTCAGGTCGAATCCATCTGCCTCTACTACTACCCGGAACTCCTCGACCACCAAGGAAAGAGGCGCAGTTCCATCGCCGATCTCCGTAGCCGCTACAACGACGCCATCCAAGAACTCTACCGCGAGATCCAATTCGTCGGCGTGCCCGTGCGCGAACACAAAACCGCGCAAGGCATCCCGATGGAGAACATCTACATCCCCCTCGAAATCACCCCCGAAGGAATCAAAGACGAGACCGCACGCCGCAACCCGCTCGACTTCCTCGCGCCCGGCATGCGAACAGTCGTGTTAGGCGACCCAGGCAGCGGTAAATCCACGCTCGTCAAATTCCTCGCCCTGGCCGGTCAATCGAAAGCCCTCCAAGCGCGCTTCAGTCTGCACCCGGAACCCCGCCTGCCAATCGTCGTCATCCTCCGCCGTTACGCCGAGGAACTGCGCAAGAACAGCAACCTCTCACTGACCGACTACATCGTCGCCACCATGCGGGCCCAGTTGGAAGTCCCCGCGGAGCGCGACTTCCTCGAATACTATCTGGAATCGGGACGAGCCATCCTCTACTTTGACGGCCTCGATGAACTCCCCGAATCCGGCATGCGCACCGACGTGCGGGACCGCATCGCCAATTTGTCAAAGGTCTACCCGCATAACACGTTCTTCATCACCTCTCGTTTCGTCGGCTACGTCAACCCGTACCGCTTCCGCAACGAAGGATGGTCGCACTACCAGGTTGCTCCATTGCGTCTGCCCGAAATGGAGCGGTTCGTCCACGATTGGTATCAAGCCCGCATCGCCAATCGCGCCGAAAGGCAGCGGAACATCGACGATTTGGTTTCCATCCTCCGCAACCCCAATCACACGGCGATCCGTGATCTCGCGGAAAATCCTCTCCTATTGACCATCATTGCCTTAGTCCACCGCATCGAAGCCGACCTGCCCGATGAGCGCGTGCTCCTCTACCGAAAATGTACGGAAACTCTCCTCTCCACTTGGCACAACTACAAGTCCGCGGATACCGACGGAAAGAAGAGAGGCAAGGTGGAGCGCCGTAACCTCTATCGGATGGAGGCGATTGCGAACTGGATGCAGTGCCGTGGCTCAGGCGCAAATCGCGAACGCGCGGTTGCGCCATACGATGAGCTGACCCGATTCCTAACTCAGTACATCGAACAGAACGAGCCTGAAGATCCGGATCACGAACCCGATCAGATTGCCGAATACTTCCTCACCTTCGTAAAGGAACGAGCCGGTCTGCTGATCGAAGCCGGAGACCGCTTGTACAGTTTTGTGCACCTGACCTTCCAGGAGTATCTGACGGCGGAGCACATCAAGCGGCTCTCGGGGAAAGCTGGAGTAGATGCCGTCTGGGAAGCCATCCGGCCGCACTGTTGCGATCCCCGTTGGCATGAAGTCATCCGCCTCCTGATCGCCGGATACGACAATCCCGACGCCGAAGCTCGCTTGGTCGAAGAACTCCTCAACCACGACGACCAGCCGGGCGCCAGACGCGCTCCACTCCTCGGCGGGCTGCTCCTCGATGGCGTCGAGGCCGCCGAAAAGCGGCAGACCCAAATCGTGGATGTCCTTATCCGCGGTTGCTGCAATGCGGAGGATCGCGCAATCTTCCGATCCGTATGGGAACCGTTGGGGGAATGGACAATCCGGAATGATGCGAATCGAGCCCTGGTGGAGACTTCGTTAGATCAAACGCGTAAACCGCTCCGGACCCTGATGCTTAGCCTCATAGGTCCTGTGCCTTTGGCAGACGCCATTGAGCTGGTCCCCATTTGGAAACTACGTCGATTGGATTGGCTTGGTGTAGACAGCCACGGGGGGAGCTTCGCGCGTGCCGTTTTGGACTCCCTGCTGCAGACCGATACGGAAGACGGTGTTGCCGGGGCTTTAGCGTATCAAACATTCATCATCGCCAATGACCACGACAGATGGATAGACTTCCACTCCAACGCTCTGCTCGTCGCGGTTGAATCGAAGAGACCTCTGATCGGCGGCCCTAATGCTGTTCGAGTGCTATCTCGGGCTTCGATTGACCTAGACAATGGGGCTTCGGTTAGAGCCATGAATTGGGTTTGGACTCGGGCACGCTACCGGGTCTTGGCTCGGGATCGATCACGTGCTTGTTTTCGGCCGCGATATAGGTCTTTGACGCTCGACTGGGATCAGGAGGGGGGCCTCGGGGGTCCCGTATGGGAGCAGTTTCAACTCAAACCCGAACGCTTCAGCCACCTATTGGACATCTTGGTTGACGTCCTAGAGCTCAAACCCGAGTCACTTTGGTCGGAATTCCTTCGTGTCTGCATCCTCCCAACAATCCCCCAACGCATCCGAGCCTACGACCAATCCCTCTGGGACCGTACCACCCACAACATCGAGTCCGGCAAAGCCAGCGAAGTCGATCTCTGGTGGGCCGCCCATCACCTCCTAACAGACTCCGCATTCTGGATCGCAGAAGTATTTAAACACCCATCCGAATCCCCCGCCACCAAGCTCGCAAAACTCACAAAAGACAGCGACTTCCACGCCCTCCGCATCACCCACTGCCTCCGCGACCTCGCCTACGGCGACGAATCCCGTACCCAAGACCTCATCAACATGGTGAACTCACCCGACCCCCGCTACCAAAAATTCTTCCGCGACGCCTACTGGATCGACTAACGCCGCAACCACGACCCAGCCATCCCCTCAACGCACAGCCCGAACCTCGCTCAGCAGATTCGGGTGGCGATCCAGAACCATAAGCAGCTTCACCAAAGCCAGCGGCGGCTTCGTCTTCCCATTCTCATACCGGGAAAAAGCATTCGGCCCCCCACCGAAGATCTCCCCAGCCTGCCGCTGGTCGAGCGCGAGTTTCCTCCTCACCCGCGCGATGAACTCCGGATCGAAGAGCGATGCGTTCACCCGTTTGTGGAATGCCAGCATGGCCGCACTCACGCGCGAGGATTCACCGGCAGCCAGGATACCTTCCCCGCACGCGGGGCAGTAATCCCCTCTCACGCCCCGAATCCTGGTCGTTTCGCCTTTGTAGGTATAGACGATGTCCCGCCTGTCGCCCACTAGTTTCGCCTTCCCGCAGGATGGACACCTCATCGCTCTTGCTCCCTTCTTCATAACGCCTTGAACGATACAATCAGCACATCGTCGATGACAGTGAGCTTGATATAGACTTCCCCGGCTGCCGTCTTCGGACGATAAACATCCTGCCAAATACGATGATCGGCATGCGTCGTCATGCTCTTGTAGAAGTCCCTCGGCGTCAGCGCTACCACCACATCCACAATCTCCTCGAAGCTGAAACCAAGCGCCGCGCCGCCGGCAAGTGCCGAAACAGTTGCGCGGACCTTGCCCGCCGCAACCAGAGCCTTGACGACTCCCAGCGCACAATGCGGACTCCGCTTCTCCACTAGCATCAAATTAACCTAGTTGGTTATCCACCGCAAGTCCCTCCAACCGCAGCCCGACCCAAAGGTGACAGGTGGGCGCATCCCTCCTTCATCGCTGGACATCGGTGGATAACAGTGGGCATCTGTGGCTAACAACGCAAACCCCGTACCCGAAACACACACTCCACATAGCAGCACCAACTCCCCTACCCCACCCACTCAGCTACCCTAAAATCAAGTGCCCACCCGTCCCGAAATCATGAGTCCCGCCGGCCACTGGCCCCAGCTCCACGCCGCCATCGAAGCAGGCGCCGACGCCGTCTACTTCGGCCTCACCCACTTCACCGCCCGCGCCAAAGTCGGCTTCACCCTCCCCGAACTCCCATCCGCCCTCACCACCCTCCACCGCCGCGGCGTCAAAGGCTACGTCACCGTCAACACCCTCATCTTCGACACCGAACTCACCCAAGCCGCCCAAACCATCGCTGCCATCGCCGAAGCAGGAGCCGACGCCATCATCGTCCAGGACCTCGCCATCGCCCAACTCGCCGCCCGCATCGCCCCCACCCTCCACGTCCACGGCTCCACCCAAATGAGCATCACCAGTGCCGAAGGCGTCCAACTCGCCCAGCGCTTCAACGTCCGCCGCGTCGTCCTCGCCCGCGAGCTCTCCCTCAAAGACATCCGAGCCATCCGCCAATCCACCGACTGCGAGCTCGAAATCTTCGTCCACGGCGCGCTCTGCGTCTCCTACTCCGGCCAGTGCTTCTCCTCCGAAGCCTGGGGCGGACGCAGCGCCAATCGCGGCCAATGCGCTCAAGCCTGCCGCCTCCCCTACGAGCTCATCCTCGACGGCCAACCCAAACCCCTCGCCGACGCCCGCTACCTCCTCTCCCCCGGCGATCTCTACGCCATCCACCAAATCCCCGAAATCGTCGACATCGGCATCAGCTCCCTCAAAATCGAAGGCCGCTACAAAGACGCCGAGTACGTCGCCCTCACCACTCGCGCCTATCGCCAGGCCGTCGACGATGCCATCGCCAATCGCCTCCTCCAACTCACACCCGAAAACGAACTCGACATCGAGCAAGTCTATTCAAGAGGACTCGGCCCCCACTTCCTCTCCGGAACCAACCACCAAACCGTCGTCCGAGCCCGTTCCCCGCGCCACCGCGGCGTCTCCATCGGTTGCGTCACCGCCGTCCTTCGCGACCGCGTTCACATCGAGCCCACCCCCGCCCACCGCATTTCCCCACTCAAACCCGGCGACGGCGTCGTCTTCGATGCCGCCGGCTGGCGCAGCCCGCAGGAAGCCGAGGAAGGCGGCCCCGTCTTCTCCGTCCACGAACTCCCCGGCGGCGATCTCGAACTCACCTTCGCCAACCAGGCCATCGACTTCACCCGCATCCGCTCCGGCGACCTCCTCTGGCGCACCGCCAACACCAACACCGCCAAAGCCGCGCGCCCCTACACCGAAGCCAAATCCCCCATCGCTAAACAACCCATCGACATCACCGTCACCGCTCGCACCGGCGAAAAACTCCAAATCGAATTCCGCCTCAAAAACCTGCACACCACAGTCACATCACCCGAAAAACTGCAACCAGCCCAAAAACCCGCAGACCCCAACCTCATCCCCACCCAGCTAGCCCGACTCGGCAACACACCCTACACCACCGGCCACATCGAAATCATCACCGAAGGCAACCCCTTCCTCCCCACGTCGCTACTCAATCAACTCCGCCGCGACGCCGTCACTCAACTCGAACACCAACAATCCCAACCCGCCTCACACGCCACCGAAGACCCAACCACAACACTCCAGAAACTCATCCCCACGCCAATTCCCGCCAACACAGCCCACCCACAAATCCACCTCCTCATCCGCACGCCCGACCAACTCGACGCCGCCATCGAATTCCGTCCCGCCTCCATCACCCTCGACTACCTCGAACTCTACGGCCTCCGCCCTTCCGTCGAAAAGATCCAATCCGCCGGCATCGAAGCCCGCGTCGCCAGCCCTCGCGTCCTCAAACCCAGCGAGGAGCGCATTCATCACTTCCTCCTCAAGCTCGGCTGTCCCATCCTCGTCCGTTCCACCGGCCTTCTCCACTCTCTCCTCCCCTCCAATCCCCCCGAATTAACCGGCGATTTCAGTCTCAACGCCGCCAACGCCATTTCCACAAATACATTCCTTTCGCTCGGCCTCGCCCGAATCGCCCCCACCCACGATTTAAACGCGCAACAAATCGCCGCCCTCGCCCAATCCACCGACCCCACAAAAATCGAAGCCATCGCCTACCACCATTTACCCGTATTTCACACCGAGCACTGCGTATTCTGCCGTTTCTTATCCACCGGAACCAGCTTTGAAGACTGTGGCCACCCCTGCGAAAAGCACCGCGTTGCCCTCCGTGACGACTCCGGCCGCGCCCATCCCGTCATGGCCGACGTAGGCTGCCGCAACACCGTATTCGGAGCCGAAGCCCAAGAGGCAAGCCATCACCTCCCCATCTGGCGCGAATCAGGCATCATCCACTACCGCCTAGAATTCGTCCACGAATCCCCGCAACAACTAACCCAAATATCCCAGGCCTTCCGCCAAGCCCTCAATAACAAAACAACCCCCGCCCAACTCCGCAAAACCCTCCGCGCCTCCTCCCCCCAAGGCATCACGGAAGGCAGTTTATACATCCCAATCCTAAACTAAATCCATCTGCGTTCATCTGTGTTAATCTGTGGCAAGAATAAAAACACTTCCATTTTAATGAAATCCGTAATATAATCACTTGCAGTGATATGTCACAGTTCACGCCGGCTCAAGTTACGGTGATTCATGCCCTTGCCATAGGCGCCACCGTATCCGCGGCTGCTAAGCTCGCCGACGTCTCTCGCACTACCGTCTACGCCTGGCTCACAGATCCCCACTTCCACGAAGCCTACGGCTACGCGCACCAGGAATACGCCATGACTATCCGTGACCGCCTTCAGGACATGGCCGCCAAGGCCCTCGCCCGGCTCGAAGCGGTCCTCGATAACCCCAACGCTTCCCCATCGGTCATCCTCAAAGCCACGCTCGCCATTCTTAACCAGGCCAAAGACTGGACGCTTCCCAGCGCATCTTTTGAGAACTGCTCCAAGGAAATCCTCGCCGCCCAGCGCCGCATCGCAGCCGAACCCGATCCCCCCGAAGAACCCGCCGCCGCGCAGGCCGCACCACCCCACTTGACAAAACTGAACACAAATTCCGATTCTACGCCCCGCAACGCCCCCTGCCCCTGCGGCAGCGGCCACAAATTCAAACGCTGCTGCGGACGCAACGCCCCACCCGTCTTAACCACAGAGGCCGCTTGACAAAACTGAACACTTTTTACGAATTCTGAGGAAACAAAGGCAGCTCTTTCAAATACAACTCGCGGGCAATGTGCTCATGCGCGTCGCGATGCGAATCCCGCAGAAACACATTCATCGCATACAGCGTGGAGGAATAACCACTACTAAACTTCGATTTCCAGTCCCCCGGATTCCCTGCCAGCGGAATCGGATGAACCTTGCCGTCCGGCCGAAGCGCCCCACTCCGCGAGGCAATGTACTTCTGAAACGCCACGATCCACTGCTTCAGCTCCGGAGTAAATCTCCCATCGAGCACAGGCGCTTTCTTCGGAGCCTCCGGCGTCGGCCCCAGCCGAGCCAGTCCGCTCAACAGCGCCTGCACCAGCTTCACATCGTGCGGCAGATTCGCCTCGCCTTCCCCAACAGTGCGGTCAATGTTGTAAACCGGCATGATTCGATATGCCATATGCAAATTGCTCCTTTCGTTCTCGCTTCTATTCACCAACGCGAAAACGAAAGCACCCATTGGATCAAGCCAGTTGCCGCATTCCTTCCGCCGTGCGCTTCGCCAGCAACTCTAAGAAAGAAGCCAGCAAAGATTGCCGGTGCCCCGTCTCCGCGGCCAATATATGAAACGGACTCATCAGTGTCGCCCGCAGCACATACAAGCCCTCGCGCTCGTATTCAGCCGCATCCACCTGCGCGCGTTCCAGCAGGTCCCGCATCACCCGCGCCGGATAACTCGATGCCCCAAACTCCGTGTGCGACAGGAAGTAAGGCTGCGAGTAACTGTACTGCGCGTCCCCGTGCTCGGCGTCAATCGTGAACCGCTGATACAACCAGCGATTCAAAGCGTTCATCCGCGCCAAAGGCCAGCGCTCCTTCGGCGCCGCCACGAAACAAAGGATGTTCGAATCGGGCGGCATCGCCGTCACCGGCAGGAACCGGAACCCGCATTCCTCGCCATTCACCTTCGCCGCCACGTCCCAATGGATCAGCCGTTCATACAACTCGCGGGCCGTCAGCAAGGACGCCCGCACAATCTCCCCATGCCCGTTGCGGTCCGGCGGAATCATCCGATGCGACAACCAGCACGCCGCCACCGAAGCCCCAGACTTCGAGCCCTCCAGAATATACGGCCCGATCGTCCCCGGCGCATGGTGTCCTTTTGCCGTTACATCGTCATGTGTAGACGACGATATGTAAGGCGGATCCTCGGCGATAAACTGGCGTACCAGATCGTTCTTGAACGCCGCCACTCCGCACGGATACGGAATGTAGCCCATCTTGTGCGGATCCACAGTCACCGACTCCGCCTGCGGAAACGCCAGGAAAGACCGGCAGATATCTTCATATCCCCAGCGCAGATGCAGTGTCTTCGAATAGCGCCCCTGCTCAATCCGCAACTCCCGCGACACGAAGTCATGCACCTCGGCGATCTGCTGCTCCACACTCGCCCCATCCGCAACCGGCAGGAACAACGACCGCAGATACCCGCCCCACGCAGCGTCGATATGAAACCAGAAGCTCTGTCCCGCCTTCTGCTCCAACGCACCACGCACCTCGGCAATCCGGTGCATCGGATCCACTGCGCCTTCTTCCGTCGTGCCCGCAACCCCAATCACCGCGAGCGGCATCATGCCGCTCTCCACCCCCACCAACAGCTTCGCCTCCAGATCCCGGCACTCCACCCGGAACATCGCGTCTACATCCACAAGGATGACGTTCTTCTTCCCGATGCCCAACAGGTCCGCGGCCTTGCTCACACTGTAGTGCCGCGTCCCCGCCACAAACAGCGCCGGTGGAGCCACCCCGTAACACGCCTGCGTCCCGTGATGCGGAATACTGAACGGGCTCTCTTCCAGCAACTCGCTCACCTTATCCGCCACCTGCTCGCGCTCCAGCCCATAGTGATGCCGCACCGCATCCCCGAACCGCGAGTACAGATAGATCGCCTGATTCGGCTTGATCCCCAACACCGCCCGCGCATCCAAAGACCCGATCGACTGGCTCTCCCCAGGGCTCTGCGGCAAACGCAACGCCAACGGTATGCCATGCCGCTTGCACGCATCCCACACTGCCAGCGGAAAGTAGCGCACCGTGCGAGCCACCCACATCGCCTCCAGGTTCGCCACCGTTCCACCCGACGTGATATGCGCCCAACCAAACTCATCGCGCGACGGTCGATCGCCCACCGGAGGAGGCTGATACCCCAGCATACGCAGGATATCGGCACCCACCTGCAGCTCCCACTTCACGGTTACCGGGGCCGCCTCCGGAGTCACATTGTTCGGGTTGTACAGCAGCCCCGCGAAGTAGCCCAACACACTCGGAATGGTCTGGTCCGACAGCATGTGTGCGATGTACCGCGGGCTATAGAAGGGGAAGTGCCGCCGCAGCCCGGCCAGCATCTCCGTCAACTGCTGGAACAGCTCATCGTTCCATGCCGTCGACTCCCGGCGCAGGCTCTGCGGGATCAGGATCTCATCCGAAGGGAAGTAGTTCCGCCTCCAATGAAAGTAGTCCTGCAGGATATGCAAGACCAGCTTCTCTTCCCATTCCGCATTCTCCGCTTTAGGGCCTAGAAACCATGCGGCAAGCTTCTTCGTCCCCTCCCGCTCCGTCACGGCCGGCTCCGCGGATTGGTCTGCAACGCCTGCAACCGCGCACTCATCTCCTTCACTCGCTCCGGCTGCGCCGATGCCAGGTTCTTCGTCTCGCCAAGATCATTCGCCAGGTCGTACAACTGCGCCGGCTGATCCCCACCCTTCTTCGCAGCCAGCCGCATTGCCGGAATGTATTTCCAAGTCCCCTGCCGCAACGCCAACCCATTGGCATGCTCCACCAGAACCTCGCGCCCCGTCTTCGCCTCGCCCAGCAATGCCGGCAGCACATTAAACGAATCGGGAGCCGCATCGTCCGCCAGCTTCTGCCCCGTCAACGCAGCAAAGCTCGCCACCAGATCCACCTGGCACAGCAGCGCATCGCTCACCGACCCCGCCTTCACACGCTTCGGCCAACGCAGCACAAACGGCATCCGCGTCCCGCCCTCATAGAGGCTGTATTTGCCGCCCTTCAATGCACCCGCCGGAGTATGTCCGTTCTGCTTCTGCGCTGCTCCATCATCGTAGCCATCATCCAGCACCGGCCCGTTGTCGCTCGTGAAGAGGATCAGCGTATCGCCCGCAATCTTGTTCCGGTCGAGAGCCTTCAATACCTCGCCGACACAGTAGTCCAACTGCACCAGAGCATCGCACCGCACACTGCACGAAGTCGTATTCGCGAAGCGCTTGTGAGGCACTCGAGGCACATGCACATCATGCGTCGCGAAGTACAGGAAGAACGGCCCGCTCTTGTTCTGATCGATGAACGACACAGCCTTCTTCGTAATCGTATCGGCCATGTCCTCATCCACCCACCGAGCCTTCTTGCCGCCGCTCATGTAGCCGATGCGGCTCACTCCATTCACGATCGTGAAGTCATGCCCGTGGCTCAGCTTCACCTTCAGCATCTCCGGATGCTCGCGTCCCGTCGGATCATTGCCAACAGGCTTCGCATAACTCACCGTGATCGGATCCTTCGGGTCCAACCCCACCACGCGCCCATTCTCCACATACACACAAGGCACACGATCACCCGTGGCCGGAATCAGGAACGAGTAGTCGAACCCAATCTCTCGCGGCCCCGGCTTGATCTCCGTATTCCAATCAATGTTGCCTGCACCCAAGCCCAGATGCCACTTGCCGACGGCGCCAGTCTTATACCCGGCCTTCTTCAACGTCGAAGCAATGGTGGTCTGGTTCGTATCAATGATCAATGCCGCATCGCCCGGCAGGATGCCCGTCCCCTTCTTCCGCCACGCATACTGGCCCGTCATCAACGAGTAGCGAGTCGGTGTGCAAGTGGCCGACGAGGAGTGCGCATCGGTGAACCGGATGCCCTCCTTCGCAATGCGATCGAGGTTCGGCGTCTTCACCTTCGTCGCGCCATAGCAACTCAGATCGCCATAACCAACGTCATCAGCCAGGATGACGATGATATTCGGCTTGCTCTCGGCAGCCGGCATCGAGCCCGCGGCCAGCGCCGCTACGCCCGTGCGAAGGAACTCTCTACGCTTCATGCAAATCTCCCTGGGATCCAACCTGGATCGCTCGCCTTCAAACGAAACAGCCCGCCACCCGCGGTGACGTACAGTGACTTCCCATCCGCGCCCCCAAAGGCGCAATTCGTCACTTCATCCAGCGGCACGGCCACAAACTGCAACAGCTTCCCTTCCGGCGACAACACATATATGCCCGCCTTCAGCTTGTCCGCGGTCTCATGTGGTGGATGCGGCTTGTTCAATCCTCCAGCAACAAACAGACGGCCGGCGCGATCCATCTTCATGCCGTCCGGTCCGCGCGCATTGCCCCAATCGAAGATCAGCTTCCTGCTCCCAGCCTCCACAGATCCATCCGCCTTCAATCGGAAGCGCCACAGCTTCCTTGCCCCGCCGGCCGTATTGTTGTTGTTATCGGCCACGTACAGATACTCATCCTTCGGCGACACCAACACACCATTGGGCCGGTCCACATCCTTCTCAATCACCCGCTCGACCACACCCGGAGCATCAATGCGATACACGCACTCCTTCATCTCCATATCGCCACGCGGGCCGTAGCGCGGATCACTGAAGTAGATGCGTCCCTTGCTGTCGATGGTGAGGTCGTTCGGCGAATTGAACCGCGCGCCCTGATAACGATCCGCCATCACGGTGATGGAACCATCCTTCTCCGTGCGGGTCACCCGGCGCTCGCCTTGCTCGCACACCACCAGCCGGCCCATCGGGTCCACCAGCAGCCCATTGGGCTTGCCCGCCTGCTCGCGGTAGACGCTCACCTTGCCGTCCTTCGAGTAGCGGAAGATTTTGCCACTGCCCGTACACAGCAGCCCGAGCTCATAGTGCCAGGCAGGCCCTTCATGAACCCCGAACTCACCCAGTGGCTCCAGCCCGGAAAGGATCGTCTGCTGTGAAGACAAAGGAAGGGAAAGCGCGCCCGCCAATACGACGCGGCGGCTCAGCATGGTGTCACTCATTCACCTTTATTGTAGTTACGATGTCAGGTATGCCGTTACATCCAAACCCCGTTGCAGTCGATGCTCTGCCGCCCAACAACACCACCTACTCGCAGGCCGTGCGCCTCGGTGATCTGCTCTTCGTCTCGGGCCAACTCGGTGTCGACCCTGCCACCCGTCGGATCGTTGAAGGCGGCATCGAAGCGCAGACGAAGCAGGCCATCGAGAACATCATCACCGTGCTCACCGCGGCCGGCTCCAGCCTTGACCGCGTGGCCAAGGTCAACATCTTCATCCGTGACTTCTCCGCGCTGCCACTGATGAACAAAGTCTATGGGCCGTACTTCACGCACCGGCCCGCGAAGACCACCGTCGAGATCACCGGTCTCGATCAGGGCGCGTTAATTGAGATCGAGGTAGTGGCCGCCGCCTGATATGCGAGAGTGAAGAGATGCTCCGAACGTTCCTGAAGAATCCTGGGTTCACCGCCATCGCCGTACTCACACTGGCGTTAGGCATCGGCGCCAACACGGCGATCTTCAGCGTGATCGAAACAGTGCTGCTCTCCCCACTCGAGTACCCTGACCCCAACCGCATCGTCGCTCTCGGCTCGCGCTTTGCCGACACCGGCCGCCTGGCTCCGCGCCTCACTGGCGGCGATCTCATCGACCTGCGCAAAGAGAGCGGCGCCTTCGACGCCATCAGCACCTACAACGGCGGCGAGATCGGCATCCAACTCAAAGACAAGGCCGAGTTCACCGGAGTCTTCTTCGTCAACCCCGAATTCTTCCGCATCTTTGGCCTGGAGCCGCAAGCGGGCCATCTCTTCACCACGGGTGAGGAGCCCTCGGCCGTAGTCAGCACCGCCTTCGCCAACAAGCATTATGGCGGCCCCGCAGGCGCACTGGGCCAGAAGTTCAGCGTCGAGCACAAGACCTATGAGATCGCCGGAGTGGTCGCCACGGAACTGCGCTTTCCGCGTACGGCCGAGGTCTGGCTGCCTGCCCCATTGCGGCCCGACAACGTGAACCGCACGGCCTACAACTACCGCACCGTAGCACGCCTCAAAGCAGGCGCCTCGCTCGATGCGGCCCAAGCCGAGCTCACATCGTTCTCACAGCAACTCGCCACGGCCTTCCCCGATTCCAATCGCAACAAGACACTCGAAGCCACACCGCTCAAAGAGACGCTGGTCGGAGGCATGAGGCGCATGCTCTGGTTCCTCATGGGCGCCGTGTCGCTGGTGCTGCTCATCGCCTGCGCCAACGTGGCCAACCTGCTGCTGGCGCGCGGCAGCACACGCGGCCGTGAGTTCGCCGTGCGCGTCGCTCTCGGGGCCAACCGCACCCAGATCCTGCGCCAGCTCATCACTGAGAACCTGGCCCTCGGCATCGCCGGCGGCATCCTCGGCATCGCCTTGGCCTGGTTCTGTCTCGATGCACTCACCGGCCTCGCGCCGCAGTTGCCGCGCATCGACGATGTCCGTCTCAACGGAACCATCCTCGCCTTCACGATGGGGCTCTCCATCCTCGCGAGCCTCCTGTTCGGACTCGCTCCCGCGCTCGAAGCTTCGCGTCTCGATCTCAGCGATTCGCTCAAACAGGGCGGCATGCGCGGCCTCATCGGAGCACGCTCGCAGAAGATGCGCAAGACGCTGGTGGCCGTTGAGATCGCGCTCAGCGTCACTCTCGCCGTCGGCGCAGGCCTGCTGCTGCGAAGCTTCCTCAACCTGCATCAGGTAGAGCTAGGTTATCGCCCTGAAGGCGTGCTGGTGATGTACGCGCATGCTCCGGCAAAGCAGCTCGCCGGCCACATCGCCGCAACAAAACACTTCGAAAATGTTTTTCGCGAGCTTGGCCAGGTCCCCGGCGTTCGCCAGGTCTCCGCGGTGATGGGCCTGCCAACGGGACGCTACGGCTCCTTCGGTATGTACGCCGTCGAAGGCAAGCACAGTTTCGCGCCTGGCCAGAAGCTGCCTTCCGCCGGCTTCCGCCTCACCAGCCCCGGCTACTTCCAAACCATCGGCATGCGCCTGCTGCGTGGCCGCGACTTCAACGAGCGCGATCAATATGACGCCCCCTTCGTCGCCATCGTCAGTGAGTCGCTGGTCAAGCAGACTTTCGGCAACGAAGACCCCATCGGACGCCGCATCCAGTGCGGCCTCGATTCTCCGAACTTCATGACCGTGGTTGGCGTAGTATCCGATGTGCGCCATAGTTCCCCCGCGGATGTTCCGGAGCCGCAGCTCTACATGCCCATTCCGCAGCATCCCTTCATGGCCAACGAACTGCAGGTAGTGATCCGCGCGGCAGGCGATCCACAGGCCCTCATTCCATCGCTCCAAACCCGCATGCGCGAACTGAGCCCCAGCTTCGCCCTCAAATTCACCACGCTCGAAACCATGGTGCATGACTCGGTGGCTACGCCGCGCTTCCGCACCTTCCTGCTCAGCCTGTTCGCCTTCCTCGCCATCGCGCTCGCCATGGCCGGAGTCTACGGTGTAATGAACTACATGGTCTCGCAGCGCACCTCGGAGTTCGGCCTCCGTATGGCTCTAGGCGCGGCGCCCGGCGATCTGCTTCGCTCCTCACTCGGCGAAGCCGGCTTGCTGGCCGCGATCGGCCTCGTCGCCGGTGGAGCACTTTCCTTCGCTTTGCACAAAGTGCTCGACACTATGTTGTTCGGCATCACCGCCACCGATTGGAGCACCTACGTCATCGTGGCCGCGCTGATCGTGCTGGCTTCGATGCTGGCTGCGTTTCTGCCCGCGTTGCGCGCCTCACGGGTGGATCCGATGATCGCCTTGCGGGAGGAGTGATTGATCGTTCTCAGTGACATCGTCGATGAAGCCGTACGTGCCGTGCGCGTCCACAAGCTGCGGGCCGCGCTCACCGTGCTTGGACTGACGATGGGAGTTGCCACCCTCATCGCCGTGATGACTCTGGTGCAGGGCGCCAACCGCTTCGTCGAAACCAAAGTGGCCAACCTCGGCACCGATGTCTTCCAGGTGGCGCGGACTCCATTCACGGTCACCGATTTCAGCCTCATTATGAAGGCGCTCAAGTACCGCAAGTTCGAACTGGCCTATCTGCGAACCGTGCAGGAAAGCTGCACGCACTGCGACCTGGTGGGCGCCACGGCGAGTTCCACCTCGCGAGTACGGTTCCGCGATGATGAGATCGCCGACGTCAACATCCTGGGACACACGGCCAACATGGCCACCATCGACACGCGCACGGTGGAACTGGGCCGTTACTTCACTCCATCAGAGGACCAGCGCGGGGCGCAGGTGTGCCTCATCGGCGACACGCTGCGTGAGCAATTCTTCGCCGGCACGGACCCTCTGGGCCACGTCGTGCACGCCGGCGCGTTGGACTGCACTGTGATCGGCGCGATTGAGAAATTGGGCTCTCTGATGGGCCAGGATCAGGACAAGTTCCTCATCCTGCCGATGCAGTCGTTCCTACGCCTCAGCGGACGCCGCCACAGCGTTACCCTCAACATCAAGGCGCCTGGCGGCACCGTGTTCCAGCAGGCCCAGGATGAAGTCCGCCTCGCACTGCGCACCATCCGCCATGTTCCCGCCGGGGCCGAAGATGATTTCTTCATCGCCACCAAGGAGAGCTACATCTCACTGTGGCAGAGCATCTCCGCGGCCTTCTTCGCCGTGTTCCTGATGGTGAGCGCCATCTCCGCCATCGTCGGCGGCATCGTCATTATGAACGTGATGCTGGTCAGCGTCACCGAGCGCCGCAAGGAGATCGGCATCCGCCGCGCGGTGGGTGCAACGCAAGCCGACATTCGACGCCAATTCCTGGCTGAGAGCCTGCTGCAGTGCATCGTGGGCGGAACCATCGGTATCCTCGCCGGGTTCCTCTTTGCCTTGGCCGTGCGCAAGCTCACTTCATTCCCGACACAAGTGGAGACATGGGTGGTCATCTTCGGCCTCATCATGAGCTGCGGGATCGGATTGTTCTTCGGCATCTATCCGGCGATGCGCGCCTCGCGCCTCGACCCCGTGGTGGCATTGCGAGCCGATTGATATGACGAGAGCGGAACTCAAAGAGAACCTCGGCGTCGCACTCTCCACGCTGCGCGCCAACAAGGTGCGCAGCTCGCTCACCATCCTCGGCATCGTCATTGGAGTCTCTTCGGTCATCGCAGTGGCGGCCATCATTCAGGGCCTCAACAAGTACGTGCAGGACAAGGTGGAAAGCCTCGGCTCGCGCACCTACTTCATCACGCGCTTTCCACCCGGCACGTTCAACTTCAGCCGTCTGCCGGAGCATATCCGCCAGCGCAAGTACCTGGAAGTAGCACACGCAAAGCTGGCCGCGGAATCATCTCCGTCGGTCGACTTCGTCACCGCCTTCGGCACACGCATGGCGGTGCCCGGCATGGCAGGCGGCGGCGTGAATGAAGTGATGTACGAGAGCCAGCGGGTGGAGCGCATCATCCTGCGTGGCGTAGAACCGGAGTTTCTGCAAGCCTTCCCGATGTTCACCATCGAGCAAGGGCGCGGTATCACGCGCGCCGACGATGTTCATGCCCGCGCTGTTGTGGTGTTGGGCAACGCGGTGGCCGAGTCGCTGTTCGGTCCCGTCGATCCCATCGGCAAGCAAGTGCGCCTCAACGGCAAGCTCTATGAAGTAGTGGGTGTGATGCAGAAGGAATCGGGCATGTTCGGCGGCCCCGGCCCCGATGACTTCGTGCTCACTCCATTGGGCGATTTCCGCAAGCGCTACCCGGAGGCGAAGGAGTATGTGCTCGCCTTCGCGGTTACTCCGGGCAGGCCGATTGAAGAGGGCAAAGAACAAGTGGAGCAGGCACTGCGGCGGCTGCGTAAGGTGCCCGCCAGCGCACCGAACGACTTCGAATTAATGTCCCCCGACTTCCTCACCTCGATGTGGAACCAGCTCACCGGAGCGCTGGTGATTCTTACCTTCGTCATCAGCAGTGTCGGCCTGCTGGTGGGCGGCATCGGCGTGATGAACATCATGCTCATCTCAGTGACCGAACGCACCATGGAGATCGGAGTGCGCAAAGCCATCGGAGCCAGGCGCATGGATATCCGCGCGCAGTTCCTGATGGAGGCCATGACGCTGAGCGCTGTCGGGGGCGTGCTCGGCATCATGTGCGGCTTCGCCATCGCGCTCACCGTGCGTCTGATCGTGCCCTCCATCCCGGCCCAAATCTCGCTTCTGTGGGTGGGCCTGGGGGTCTCCATCTCGGTGGGTGTCGGCTTGTTCTTCGGCTACTATCCGGCCAATCGCGCGGCCGGTCTCGATCCCATTGAATGCCTGCGCTATGAGTAAGCGGAGCGCGGCGGGTAGAATAGAAATGAGCATCAGTAGTTAATCCCCGAATGACAAGAAAACGATTTATCTGGAAACTCCGCGAACGGGAGGTCACTCTCGGCGACCGCACGCTGATCGTCGGCATCCTGAACGTCACGCCCGACTCCTTCTCCGATGGAGGCGGCTATGAGGATCCGGATCGCGCCTACGTGCGTGCCGTGGAGATGGAAGAGCAAGGCGCGGACATTATCGACATTGGCGCCGAGTCCACGCGTCCGAACTCGCAGCGTGTACCCGAAGCCGAGGAGTTGCGCCGCCTTGTGCCTGTGTTGAAGCGGTTGCGCGGCAACCTCGGCATTCCCATTTCTGTCGACACCTACAAGTCCGCGGTAGCCGAGAAGGCATTGACCTATGGAGCCGAGATCATCAACGATCCTTCGGCACTGACCTTCGATCCGGGACTGGCGAAGGTCGCGACCAAGTACGATTCGGGGCTGATCCTGAATCATATGCGTGGCACTCCGGAGACTTGGGCGAAACTGCCTCCGTTGAAGGATCCGATGACCGCCATCGCCGGCGATCTGGGCGCCTGCGTGCATCGCGCGATTCAGGCAGGCGTGGACAAGCAGCGCATCATCATTGATCCGGGCCTCGGCTTCGGCAAGCGCAAGGATGAGAACTGGGAGATCCTGGCAAGGCTGCACCAACTGCAGCGGCTGGAATTCCCGATTCTGATAGGCGCATCGCGCAAGAGCTTCCTCCAGCAGAACACCGATGCCGAGACACTACTGGCCGGATCAGCAGCCGTAACAGCGGCCATTCTCGGTGGCGCTCACATGGTGCGGGTCCACGATGTGAAGGAGACCGTGATCGTGGCGAAGGCCGCCGATGCCGTATTACGCAACGCCGTTCAGGGAATGTAGATGGCATCGCGCGACGATTCCCCGCAGGCCCTGCTGTCGCGCATTGTCGCGAGCACAGCCTTCCGTGAATCGAACGGCCATGCCGAGTTGCTGCAGTTCGTCTGCGAGCAGACGCAAGCGGGACAGGATCTGCGCGAGCACGACATCGGCGTTGCCCTCTTCGGCATGGAGCCGGGCTACGATGTCGCAGAGCAACCCGTGGTCTCGACCACGATGGAAGAGACGCGGCAATGGCTGAAGAAGTACTTTGCTGCGGAAGGACGCCGCGAGATGCTGCGGCTGGCTGTTCCCAAGGGCGAGTTCCGCGCCTTCTTCTACGAAGCGAGCCCGGAGCAAATGGCGGCCGCTGCGAATGAGCCTTCGGCGCTGGAGCGCTTGTGGATGCCGTACTTCTCCAATCGCCGCCCCAACATGCTGCTGCATGGCTCGCTGGACGAAGACTCGATGTTGATTCCCGAAGCCTACGCCGCGGTGCAAGTGGCGCTGCTGTTTGAGCGGCATCAGGCGCGGCTGCAAATGGCGCCCGCCTCAGCGGACATACCCGGTGGAGCCAATGTGATTCTGCTCGGGACACCGCAGACGAATACGGCAGTAGGCTCTGTGGAGTGCGGCGTGGTGGAACGCAAGCTAACGGAGCAAGGTCAGGTGATCACGATTCTGGCTGCGCCGCGGCCTGAAGGGATTCCGGCAGTAGTGGGATTCGCGGTATCGGAAGAACTGTTGGAGCGTGCACTCCATCAGGTGGGGCCGGAGTGGCCTCCGTTTTTTCGGCTGACGCTATAGCGCCTTCGATTCAAGCCCGATCATCGCCACGATGATCCCCAATTCGCGGATCTCCACTTTGCCCGCTTCAAGGAACTTGTCCAGTGAGAACTCGACGGACACGGCATCGGCATGGAGCGCCGCGGGCGGTACTTCGTGCTTGTAGGTGTAGTCCCCGTTCTTCGTGTAGGTCTCGCTGGGCAGCACCGTTCCATTGACCTTGGGCGTGATCGTCACGCTGCCAAGGTGCTGAATCGTCGACTCGGCGACGGAGAGCCGCAGGACGAGAAACGCACCGTCCTTATTGGCATTGCGCGGTGGGCGCAGCGTGACGTTGAACTTGCCTTTCGTCCAGCGCCAGGCGTTGCCTTCTAGCGCATGGAAGCCGCTGACGAGTTGCTGTGAAGTCTGTGGATCCGCGACGTGAACGATGGAGCGCAAGCCGGGCTCGCTGTCCTGTGTTTGCGTGATGCGCACGCGTTCCGGGGTCTTGCAGGCCGTTGTTGCTAACGCGCAGAGAAGGACGGCGCTCAGTCGCCGCATCGTTCCACCTGCACGAGGCAACTGAAGAATGTGGCGCCGCCGCCGAGGTCGGTGAGACGCGGCGAGGTGAGCACATTGATCCCCTGACGATTGGCAGAGCGTTTGGGCCAGCGCACGGATGGCGCGCGCACCACGCCCTGCGCCACTGATCCATTCACCGATGCTTTCAGCATGACGCTGCCGCGGTCATTGTAGATGCGGACGAGGTCGCCATCGACGATCTGGCGCGGCGCTGCGTCGATGGTGTGCATCCAGAGTTCGCCTGTCTCGCTGTCGGCTTCGTCGCGATGACCGAAAGTGGAGTTCATCGAGTTGTCGTTCTTCGAGCAGATCATCTCCAGCGGGTACTTGGCGGAGAGCGCTTTGTCGCCGCGGCGCGATTCCACCGGCGGCTCATAGTGAAGCGTTTCCGGCTTGAACTCGCACTTGCCGTCGGGCGTTCCATAGCCGCCGTCTTTGAAGGGTTGGTAGGGGCTGCCGAGGTTGAGGCGAACGAAGTGCTCGCGCTCGAGCTGCTCCAGCGTGATGCCTTTGACGAAGGGGTGCTCGCTCGAAAGCAGAGTGCGGATCATGTCGTCTTCGGTGTCTTGGAAGCAGGGCTCGTCGAAGCCCATGCGTTCGGCGAGCAGGCGAAAGATCTCGACGTTCGACTTCGTTTCGCCGGGCGCGGGCAATGCAGGCCGCGCCAGTTGCAGGTAGTAGTGGCCGTAGGCGCCGTAGAGATCGGTGTGTTCGAGGAACGTGGTGACGGGCAGCACGACGTCGGCGTAGTCGGCGGTGTCTGTCTGGAACTGTTCGAGCACGGCGAGGAAAAGATCGTTACGGCGCAGCCCGCGATTGACCGATGTGAGATCGGGGTTGATGGCGCCGGGGTTGGAGTTGTAGACCACCATCGCATGGACACGCGGATTGTTCTCTTCGTTCAGCAGGCGGCCGAGTTCCGACATGTTGCAGAGGCGCGCTTCGCGGCCGAGCGCGGACTTCATCTGCAGCTCAGGCATTTCGAGCGCGGCGCGATTGATCTGGTGCGCTTGCGAGGTGCTGAGCTGCAATCCACCGCCGATGTCTTTCCAGGATCCGGTGATGACAGGAAGATAGGCGACGGCCTGGATGGAGCGTCCACCGCGTTCGCTGCGGTTCACGCCGTAGTTGAGGCGGATGGCGGCAGGACGCGTGGTAGCGTACTCGCGGGCGAGGCTGACGATGTCTTCCTTTGCGATGCCTGTGAGGGCTTCCACGCGATCGGGCGGATATGCTGCTGCGTGGGCTTTTAGGGCCTCAACGTTGCGGGCATGTTGCGAGAGGTAGTCGCGGTCTTCCAGGCCTTCGGCGAAGATGACGTGCATGAGGCCGAGAGCCAGCGCCATGTCCGTGCCGGGATGAATGGTGAAGTGCTTGTGGGCAAGCGCGGCGGTACGCGTCTTCACCGGATCGATGGCATAGAACTTCGCGCCGTTGCGGATGGCTTCCTGCACGAACGGCCAGAGGTGGACGTTGGTGCCGTGGATATTGGCGCCCCAGGCGATGATCAACTTGGAGTGGCGGAACTGCTCGGGCTCAGTGGAGTAGCGGACGCCGTAGGCTTCGGTCATGCCGACCATGCCCGCGGTGGAGCAGATGGTGCGATCGAGCCGCGATGCGCCGAGGCGATGGAAGAAGCGGCGATCCATGCCTGCGTTATTGAGCACGCCCATGGTGCCCGCGTAGCTGAAGGGCAGAATGGATTCGGGGCCATGCTGCGCGGCGACACGTTGCAGGTTGGCGGCGATGGTGTCGAGGGCTTCGTCCCAACTGATGCGGGTGAAGCGGCCTTCGCCCTTCGCGCCGGTGCGCTTCATGGGATAGAGGAGGCGATCGGGGTGGTATTCGCGCTCCAGGTATTGGGTGACCTTGGCGCAGAGGAAGCCTCGAGTGACGGGGTGATCGGGGTTACCGCGCATGCGCTTGCCCTTGCCGTCTTCGATGGTGACGAGGACCGAGCAGGCATCGGGACAATCGAGCGCGCAAACGGAATGCTTGGTTTCTAGCATGGGCGGGAACTCCTATTAAAGCGATTATAGCGGGCGGGAGTGCGGGGAGGGTGTTAACGAGGTGATTATCGTAGAATGCGAGTAGGAGTGCAGCAAGAGATTCATGGCGATCACCATCCATCCGGAATTGGAAGCGAAGCTCCGCGCACGCGCACAAGCTGCCGGTATCACTATCGAAACCTATATTGAACGGATTGCCCGTGACGAGGAGGCTGCCGAGGATGATATCGAGCGACTCGCTTTAGAGGGGCTCGATTCAGGCGAAGGCATCGTTGCGGACGACCGATACTGGGCGGAGAAGCGGCAACGGCTCATCGACCTCTTCAGTAAGCCCGGAACGCGGTGAGCACCCAGTACGTTCTCAAGCCCAAGGCAGATCTTGATCTTGATGCCTACGGCAGCTATCTCGCTCGAGAAGCCAATATTGATGTCGCGCTCCGGTTCTATGATGAGGCTCGCCGAACGTTTGCCTTATTGGCGGCTCAACCGAACATGGGGTGGAAGGCACGTGTGCGCCACGCTAAGCTCGCGGGCCTGCGACTGTTTCGCGTGTCCGGGTTCCGCCATATGCTGATTCTCTACCGTGTGAGAAGCGACGGAGTCGACATTCTGCGGGTGGTGCACGGTTCGAGAAACCTGCAAGCATTTCTCCGCAGGGAACGGCTGGAGTAATTGCTGATGTTCGTTAACGCAGTTGCTTGAGCAGAACGCCTTCAGCGGCGTGCTCTGTGCCGGAATGGCGGCGATGGCGAATGGCCGGGCGGTTGGATTCCCACCAGGCGCGGGCATCCGATTGCGACCAGTTTTCCTCTTTGATGCACTCTTCGAGCAGGCGCAATAGCTCCCCGCATCCGGCAGGGCGCAGGTTGGGATCCTTTTCGAGGCAACGGAGAACGAGATCGTCCAAGGCCTTCGGCACAGGCAACTCCGTGCGCGTGGAGGGCGGAACGGGAGCATCCTTTACATGGGCCACGGCCGCGGCCAAGCCTTCTCTGTTAGGGAAGACGAGGCTGCCGGTAAGGAGATAGAAGGCCACACAACCGAGTGAGTAAATGTCGGCCTGACCGTTCAGCGTCTCAAGTCCCGTTGCCGCTTCCGGCGCCATGAATGCGGGCGTGCCGAGTGTGGTGCCGGATTTGGTGAGATGCTCACGCTCAGCGGACGCAAGCGACTTGGCCAGGCCGAAGTCGAGGACCTTGGCGAAATCGCAGGTGCGGCCCTGGATCGAGAGGATGATGTTGGCGGGCTTGATGTCGCGATGCACGATGCCCTTTTCGTGGGCCTCGGCAAGGGCGTCGCAAACCTGTGTGAGCACATGAACCACACGCGAGGCTCGCATCGGCCCATAGGCCTCGACGAACTTCCCCAGATCGATCCCCTCCAGCAGTTCCATCACGTAGTAGAACGTGCCATCTTCGCTCAGGCCGAAATCGTAGAGCTCGACGGTGTGAGGGGAACTGAGGCTGGCGATGGCTTGCGCCTCGCGCTCAAAGCGGGCCTTGATGGCATGCGATTCGGTGGCGATGGCGCCTTTGAGATACTCGGGGCGGATCAGCTTGATGGCGACCCGGCGGGCGAGCAATGAGTGCTGCGCGACCCACACGGATCCCATGCCGCCATGGCCGAATTGCTCAATCAGGCGATAGGAGCCGAGTTCACGCAGCTTTCCCACCTGGCCGCTCAGATGATAGATGAAGCGCGCCACGACAACCGCGGCGGCAGCCATCACGAAGGACGGAAGGAAGAGCGTGGCCCACTGGGTGGGTTGCGGGTTGTCGACGTGGCCGTCAGCGATGTTGAGGATCAGGCCGAGCGGGCCCATGAGTGAAGCGGTAAGCGCGGCAAGCAATCCTTTGCCGAAGGTGGAGGGGACAGTGAGCACGAAGAAGACGATCCAGACGGCAAGGGAGGAGACTCCACGAATGGGAGTGTGGATGGGCCACGACACGGCGTTTTCCGCGACGCCAATGCCGAGCGCACCGAGGACGAGGTAGAGCAACGCCAGGTCGAGCATCAACGGCGCGGCGAGTTTGCGGCTCCAGGAGAGGGCGGCGAAGCCGAGGCCAAGCGTGGCGGAGCCAACTACGCCCGCAGTGTAGAGCGGCGGGGCTTGCGCGGGGTCAATCCAACCGGGCTGCATCCACAAGCCCATGCCATAGACGATGGCTTGGGTGATAGCAAAGCCGAGGGCGAGCCAGCCGAAGCGTTGGGCGGAACGTTCGGCAAAATCGAGGGGGAGCGCTGTGGGAGAGGACGTGCCACGCAGGATGCGGTGGTTCGCGTCTGGCTGTTGAGCGGCCATTGAATTTACAGACCGAGGGGCTTGAGTTTTGATTCTACACGTTCCAGATCAATGCGGCTGGAGGCACTGGATTGGCCTTTGTCGCGCATGTCGGCGAGGGAGGCGCGAGCCTGTTCGTACATGGAGGCGGCCTGATCTTTGCGACCAAGAGCCATGTAGATGTCGCCCATCTGTTCCTTCGACTCGGCAACTTCGCCACGGGCTCCGACACTGACCGAGTTGCGGCGGGCGAGATCGAGGCGGATCTCAAGACTCGCTTGCGCTTCTTCGAGAGCCTTGGAGGCAGCACGTGTCTGGAGGAGACCTTCGGCGATGCGATAGCGGCAGGTGGCGAGCATGCTCATGGAGCGCATGTCGCTTGCATCGGCGGATGCGAGCGCTTCAAAAGCGGGCAGCGCCTGATGGTAGTGTTTGAGGGCCTCGGGCGTATTGCCCGTTCGGTGCAGTGCCAAGCCGTATGAAACCAGCGATTGCGCCATGGCGCTTTGGAGCTGGGTGTTCTGCGGGTGTGCTTTGGCCAGGCTGCGATCGATGTCGAGGGCTTTGGCGTAGTGGGGCATCGCTTCGGCGGGACGCTTGAGGTAAAGCAGGATGCTGCCGAGGCGGGTGTGGGCTAAGGCGAGGCCGCGGCCTTCGTCGATGGAAACGTCTTCGCGGGCGGCGACGCGTTCCCAAAGCTTGAGTGCTTCCTGGCGGGTTTCGAGCACTTCGTTCCACTGGCCGAGTTGGGAGAGCGTGCCACCTAGTGAGGTGTAGCTGGAGGCGAGTTCGCGCTGGAGCTGGCGGTTCTTGGGATCGGCCTGCAGCAGGCTGGAGCGGATGGCGATGGTTTTGTGATCGAGTGTGAGGGCTTGTTTGTGGTCGCCGGTGACTTTGAGGATGGCGCTCATGCGCTGGTAGATGGACGCGAGTTCCTGTTGCGCGGCGGCGTTGGCTTGCTGTTGCTGCGCCACGGTTTCGCGGATAGCGAGGGCTTTGCGGTAACTCGCCAGGGCTCCAGCGGTATCACCGAGATTGGCGGTGAGGGGGCGGCCGAGCACATCGCCCATCTTTTCGTAAGCGGCGGCGAGTTCGCGCTGGAGTTCGAGGTCGTTATTGGATTCCTTGGCAAGGCCGTCGAGATAGGCGAGCGAGTGCCAGACCATGGTCTTGCGGACTTCGATGCCGCCGGGCATGGTGGAGAGCGCTTCGTCCATCTGGAACATCATGATGTTGGCCATGCGGCGGACGTCCTGGAAGCGGCGCTCGGCGCGGGCGCGTTCTTCGCGGGCGATACGGGCCTGGCGGGCGGTGGAGATGATGCCCGCGGTGAGGGCGAGGATGATTCCGGCGAAGGCAGCGACGGCGAGACGATTGCGTCCGGCGAACTTGAGGGCGCGATAGGCGTAGGTGTCAGGACGGGCGAGAACGGGATGCCCTTGTTTGTAGCGCTGGAGATCGGCGGCGAGTTGATCGACGGAAGCGTAGCGGCGATCGGGCTCGAAGTGAATCGCTTTGAGGACGATGTTGTCGAGGTCGCCTGCCAGTTGGCGATTGCCGCTGGCCTCACTCGGCTTGGGAGGCGGGTTATCACGGATCTCGCGAAGGATGGCTTCGGGGATTTTCGAGGTGACTTGATAGGGCCGCTTGCCGGTGAGGAGTTCGTAGAGGATGAGACCGAGCGAGTAGACGTCGCTCCAGGTGGAGATAGGCTCGCCACGCAACTGCTCGGGGCTGGCGTAGGCGGGCGTCATGGCGCGGAGGGCGATGGTGGTGGACTCGACGGATTCACCATCCATCAGGCGCGAGATGCCGAAGTCGAGGAGCTTGGGAACGCCGTTGGGGGCGATCAGAACGTTGGTGGGCTTCAGGTCGCCGTGCACGATGAGGTTGTGGTGAGCGGCGCTGACGGCGGAACAGAGCTGGTCAAAGAGCTGGAGTTTTTCTTCGACGGAAGCGGAGGCGGCGAACTGATCGAGGGTGAGCCCTTCGACGAGTTCCATGGCGAAGTAGGGGCGGCCGTCGCGGGTGACACCGACGTCGAGCAGGCGGGCCACGTTGGGGTGAGAGAGACGGGCGAGGATCTGGCGCTCACGGCGGAAGCGGCGGACGAGGGATTCGTGGGCGAGGCCGGGGCGCAGGATCTTGAGCGCCACCATCATGCGGAACTGCTCATCTTCGCGCACGGCGCGGTAGACGATGCCCATGCCGCCTTCACCGATTTTGGAGAGGATGCGGTAAGGACCGACCTTGGCTTCGACTTCGGGCAGCTCGACGGGGGTTTCGAGGAAGTCGGCTTCCTGGCCCACATCTTCGAGGAGGCGCTCGACTTCGGCGCGGAGTTCGGAGTCATCGCCGCAGAGGTCCGCGAGGAGGCCTGTTTTGTGGGGGTCTTCGTGTTCGAGGACCGTGTTGAGGACCTGCTTGACCTGCTGCCAGCGAGTGGGGGTCACGGCCTTCTCCGGGCCCTGACTTCCTTAAAGAGCCAGAGCTTCGCCGTGGCCCACTCGCGTTTCACCGTGGCTGTGGACAAGCCCAGCGTTTCTGCGGTCTCCTCCACCGATAATCCGGCGAAAAATCTCAGTTCAACGACCTTGGCCTGGCGGGCATCCATGCGTTCGAGTTCTTCGAGGGCTTCGTTGAGGGCGAGGACGTCGACGTCTCTCGCTTCAGGCACGCCGATGGCTTCATCGAGGGAGACGCGCGGGGCCTCGCCGCCACGCTTGTCGGCCTGGCGGGCGCGGGCATGATCGATGAGGATGCGGCGGATCTGCTGGGCGGCGATGCCGAAGAAGTGGGCACGGTTCTGCCAGACGACGCGCTGATCGGCGAGCTTGAGGTAGGCTTCGTGGACGAGTGCGGTGCACTGCAGGGTGTGATCGTTGCGCTCGGAATAGAGGTGCTTGCGGGCCACGCGTTTCAGCTCGTGATAAACGAGCGGGGTGAGCTCATCAATGGCGAGGCGGTCGCCCTGGCCCATGCGGCCGAGAATGGTGGTGACACCCTGATCGGCGGCGGGGGTTGCTTCCAGAACTGGCATGTTGTCCTCGTCTTCAGGCTTCTGGGCATTATCGCGAGGATCGTCGGGAAACTGGATCATCAACGGCGGAATTTTTTTCGGATCAGTTGGAGGCACGTGTTTGGGCCTTCGGTGGACGGGGCCGGAATTCAGTATATCGGGTGCTCACTTCCTGCCGCATGTTCTTAAAGAGCATGATTCGGGCGGAGAAACGGGCGTGCATATCTTCTTCGACCCAGATGCCGGGAGCAGCCTCAACGCGGGTCATACGGAACGTGGTGCCTTTCGTGACTTTGGCTGCCAGGCCGAAGGCAAGGCTGAGGTTGTCGAAGATTTCGGCATCCACGAAGACGAGTTCGCCGGTGGCTTTGTCGATGATGCAACGGCCACGCATTTTTTCGAACATGCGGGACTTCATGGACTTGGGAGAATAGCCGGGGCGCGGGACGAAGGTGTAGGCAAGGCCATCGCGGCCGCGGAAGGTTTCGGGGCCGACGAGGGTGAAATCGACAGCGTCGGGGAACTCGCGGATGAGGGCCTTCTCATCCTCATCGTCCTTCTTAGGAGTGGGTTTCTGCGGGCCTTGTTTGGCGAGCTTTTCGCGATAGGAGGCGATGCCCTTGCGGATGGTCTCTTCCTGTTCCTGGAGTTCCTGCTGGGAGAGGGGTTTGTCGTCGCGGGCGATGACGCGGGTAACGACCAGTTCTTCGTAGGGATCGCGGCGTACGGTGATGGCTTCTTTGGACTTCACGGCGCCGGTGGCATCGAGCTCACGGGTTTCGCGGCGGCGGGTGAAGAAGAGCTTGTCGAGGTTGCCATCGGCTTTGATGAGGAGTTCGGCGGCCTTGCGCATGGTGGGACGGTGGTCCTCGGGTGACGCCGGCCAGGCGGAAGGAAGGAGCACCAGGATAAGGGTCGCCAGGGTCATGATTCTATGTACGCAGATTCCCAGTGAGAGGTTTCGATTCAGGATATCAGAGCGGCTTTGCAGATTCTTGACAGAGCGCCGAAGATCTTCTGACAGGAATGGGAGAGAATAGGTGGCGCGTTTATGGAGCAGAAGTCGCACCGGCTGTTGCTTTTGTTCGCCGTCACGACGGTGGGGCCTGCGATTGCGCTGGGTTGGCTGGGGTGGCGGCTGGTGGAACAGGACAGGGCTTTGGAGGAACACGCGCAAAACGGAGCCCGCCCGCGCCTTGGTGCAGACGCGTGTTTCTTCGGCATTGGCGGCGCGGAGCGTGCCCTTTGCGCTTTGGAGAAGCAGCGCGTGCAGGAGCGGAGGGAGCATGCGGCGGACCTGGCTGCGGCGGGGTTGGGGCGAAAGATCGGGGAACTGGAAGCGGCGCTCGGCGGGGGGAAGAAATTGCCGGAGGGCGTTGCGGTGGTGGTGTTGGGGCGACGTGGAGCGATGGCGCGGGCGGGGTTGATGCTTCCTTTTGTACCCGTTGAGGGAAGCGGGGACGCTGCCAGGGCGTTTGCGCGGGCCGAGGAATTGGAATATGGCGGGGATCAAGTAGCGGCAATTCCCTTGCTGCGGGAATTGACAGGGTCGGCTGAGGCGGCGGTGCGGGGCGGAGCATGGCTGCGGCTGGCTCGCGTGTACCGGAAGCGCGGGGAGGCGGAGGTTGCGCTGCAGGCGTTGGGGGAACTGGCGAAGTTGGAGAATGTGCCGGTGGATGGCGTAGCGGCGGGGTTGTTGGCGGCGCAGGGGCGGGCGCTGTTGCTGGAGGCAGCGGGGCGGAAGGTGGAGTTGCGTGAGACGGCATCGGTGTTAGATAGGGAACTGCGCGAAGGACGGTGGATGGTGTCGCGAACAACATTTGCCTTTGCGCGGGAGCAGGTGCGCGGCTGGCTGGGTGGTGGTGGCCGGCGTTCCTGACGGTTGCATCCGGACGGGAAGCGGGCGTTGTTTCCGGTGAATCTGCCGAACCGGCCGTTTGAGATCTGGGCGTTGGAGAATTTTTTGCCGGGGGACCGCTCCCTCACGGCCGCGGCTCAGTAACGGACTGCACGCCAGCGGCTGTGCTAACGTCATACTCTTAGAGGTACGTATGTCTGCACCCCAACGGCGCCGCAGCCGCGGCTTTTCGCTTATTGAGATCATGATCGTAGTGGCCATCATTCTGGTCATCGCATCGATCGCGATTCCGAAGATTAACCAGCAGCGCATGGCCGCGCATGAGATGGCCGCGATCCGCACGCTGACCACAATCCACACGGGCCAGACGCAGTATTTCTCGCAGTTCGGTAAGTACGCGACTACCATTCAGGAATTGGGCCCGCCATCAAGCGGACAGGCTGGACCGGCGGCGGCGGATTTGATTCCAGGCGAACTCGCGACGGGGTCGAAGTCCGGGTATAACTTCACGGTCACCGGGGGCCCGCAGGGCTATACGATCGTGGCCGTTCCGGTCGCCTTCGGCAACACCGGACGGCGGACGTTCTTCTCCGACCAGACGCTGGTCATTCGCGAGAATTGGGGCCAGGAACCGGCCAACGCCCAGAGCAAAGAAATCAAGTAATTTTCGAGGAGCTTCGTTTTGCCCCTTCGCAGCTATACGATTACCCAGGGACGGGACCGTGCGCCGGCCCGTTCGATGCTGAAAGCCATTGGCTTCACGGACGCTGACCTACGGAAGCCGATTATCGGCATCGCCAACACGTGGATCGAGACGATGCCGTGCAACTACAATCTGCGCGACTTCGCGGTCAAAGTGAAGGAAGGCATCCGGCAGGCGGGCGGGACTCCGATGGAGTTCAACACGATCGCCNNATGAAGGCGTCGCTGGTGTCGCGCGAGGTGATCGCCGATTCGATTGAGCTGACGGCGCGCGGGTATATGTTCGACGGCATCGTGGCGCTGGTGGCTTGCGATAAGACCATTCCGGCGGCGGCGATGGCGCTGTTGCGGCTGAATGTGCCAGGGCTCATTTTGTATGGCGGCTCGATCATGCCGGGCAAATACAAAGGCCGCGACCTGACGATTCAGGATGTGTTTGAGGCGGTGGGCGCGAACGCGGCGGGGCGCATTTCGAACGAGGAATTACTGGCGATTGAGGATCATGCCTGTCCGGGCGCGGGCGCATGCGGCGGGCAGTTCACGGCGAACACGATGGCGACGGTGATGGAGATCATCGGGCTTTCGCCGTTCGGCAGTGCGTCGGTGCCGCAGGTGGATCCGCGCAAGTTCGATATTTGCGTGGAAGCGGGCAAGTGGATGATGAACGCGGTGGGGAAGGATTTGAAGCCGCGGGATATCTGCACGCGGGCGGCGTTTGAGAACGCGATTGCGTCGGTGGCGGCATCGGGCGGATCAACGAACGCGGTGCTGCATTTGTTGGCGATGGCTCGCGAGGCCGGGGTTCCGTTGCAGATTGAGGATTTTCAGACGATCAGCCAGCGGACCCCGTTGCTGGTGGATTTGAAGCCGGCGGGCAAGTATGTCGCGGTAGACGTGGATACGGCAGGGGGCATTCCGGTGATCGCCAAGCGGCTGCTGGATGGCGGCTACGTGGATACATCGTGCCTGACGGTGACGGGAAAGACGTTCGGCGAAGAGGCTTCGCAGGCGCAGGAGACGCCGGGGCAGGACGTGATCAAGCCGCTGAGCGCGCCGATCAAGTCGACGGGCGGGCTGGTGATTCTGCGCGGCTCGCTGGCGCCGGAAGGCTGTGTGCTGAAGGTGACGGGGATTGAGCGCAAAGGGCAGCGGGGGCCGGCGCGCGTGTTCAATTGCGAAGAAGAAGCGATGCATGCGGTGACGGGCGGGAAGATTCAGGCGGGCGATATCGTGGTGATCCGCTATGAGGGGCCGCGAGGCGGACCGGGCATGCGGGAGATGTTGGGCGTGACGGGTGCGATCGTTGGAGCGGGGCTTTCCGATTCCGTGGCGCTGGTGACGGACGGGCGGTTCAGCGGCGCGACGCGCGGCTTCATGGTGGGGCATGTGGCTCCGGAAGCGGCGAACGGCGGGCCGATCGCGGCATTGCGGGAAGGCGATGTGGTGAACATCGATATCGCCAAGGCGACGATTGACATTGAGGTTCCGGCGGAAGAGATCGCGGCGCGGATGAAGGAATGGGTAGCGCCGGCGCCTCGCTATGAGACAGGCGTGTTTGCCAAGTATTGCGCTACTGTTTCATCGGCGTCGGAAGGTGCGGTGACGTTCCGGCCGCGGCAGGGCGTTTGATCCAGCGCTCCAATACGGAAAGCAATTCCTGGCGGTTGACGGGCTTGGTGAGGTAGTCATCCATGCCGGAGGCGATACAGCGTTCGCGGTCGCCTTCCATGGCGTGGGCGGTCATGGCGATGATGGGGATGTGCTGGCCTTTCTTTTCGTTTTTGCGGATCTGGAGGGTGGCGCTATAGCCGTCGAGGACGGGCATCTGGCAATCCATGAGGATGGCGTCGAAGGTGGTGGCGGCGAGGTGTTCGAGGGCCTCGAGGCCATTCTCGGCGATGGCATACTCGAAGCCGCCGCGCTCCACGAGGCGGCTGGCCACCTTCTGATTGACGGAGTTGTCCTCAACGATGAGAACGCGCGGGCGGCGGGAGCCATTGGCGGCTGGGGGTTTGGCCGGTTGAATGGCCGGTAGCGGAGTGGTGGCATTGCGGCGCGCACGAACGAGCGGGATTTGAAACCCGAAGACCGAGCCGATGCCTTCGGCGCTGCGCATGCCGATCTCGCCGCCGAGAGCGGACACAATCTTCTTGCAGACCGCCAAGCCGATGCCGGTGCCGCCATGGCGGCGGGTGAGGCTGGAATCGGCCTGGGTGAAGGGCTCAAAGATGTGTGTCTGGAGCTCTTCGGGGACACCGATGCCGGTGTCGCTGACTTCAAAGCGGAACTGCATTCCTTCGGTGGTTTTTTCCTTGCCCATGAGAGCAACGCGAATGCTGCCGCGGTGAGTGAACTTGATGGCGTTGTTGAGGAGTTGGGTGAGGACCTGGGAGATACGGGCGGGGTCGCCGGTGTACATTTCTTTGGCGAGGGGATCGACGTAAAGGGACATCTGGAGGCCGCGATCGGCGCCACGCTGCTGGTGAGAATTGAAGACACCCTCGATGAGAGTTGCGGGGACAAACTCGACGCGGGCGGTTTCCGATTCGCCGCCATCGCCGGGGGCGAAGGTGAGCATGTCATTCATGAGGGAGAGCAGGGCGCCGGCCGAATCCTGGGCAAGTTGTACGCGGCGGAGTTGCTCATCGGTGAGGGTACTTTCCTGGAGTATGGCGAGCATGCCCATCAGCCCGTTCATGGGGGTGCGGATCTCATGGCTGATGTTGGTGAGGAAGGCGGTTTTGGCGTGGTTGGCCTCTTCGGCGCGGGTTTTGGCGAGCTTCAGGTCGGTGGCTTTCTGCTTCAATTCGCCGAAGAGGCGGGTGAGTTCGTCATTGAGGCGGACGCGCTCATCGAGCGATTCGCGCATGCCGCGGTAGGACTCGGCCATGCCGGCGGACATGATTTCGAGGTGGAGGGCAAGGCCTTCGATCTCGCGGGGGGCGCCCACGGGGAGTTGCATGCGAATGGGCTGAGGCTCGTCCATGGGCATGGTGCGCAGTTTGGCGATGACGGCTTCGATAGGAGCGTTGACAAAGTTGCCGGTGAAGTGAACCAGCGTCATGGCGAGGAGGATGGCGAGGAGCGTCCAGAGCGCGGTTTGGCGATACTCTCTGGCGGTGGCGTTCCAGAACTGCCCAATGGGGCGAAGGACGAGAAGCTTCCAGCCGTAGGATTCGAGAGAGGCCATCCGGGACAGATAACGCCGCTCATCCTGAATGGAGGCGAGTGTGGGGGCACTGACCGGATCGAGGGCGGTCAGACCGCTGCCGGGGCTGGCGAAGACGGTGTTTCCCTTTTGGTCGATGAGGACGGCCAACACCTTTTCGTGATGTTCCAGGGATTCGGTCCAATCGAGGAATTTCTGCAGATTGAGTGAGCCTTCGACGACGCCGACGAAGCGGCCGGCGGAGTCTCGGACGGGGGCGCTGACGGCGACAATGGGATCGGCGCCGAAGCCTCTTCCCTGGAAGGCGGCGGAAACGAAAGCCTTGCCGGTGAGTTTGGGGACCTGGAAGTAGTCGCGCTCGGTGACATAGACGCCGGCAGCGGGGAGACTCTTGCCTTCGCGGTCGTAGAGGGGGTGGGAGGCTTCGATCCGGCCGTCGGGGCCGGCAAAGACCATGGTGAGCATGCCGCTGTAGATCTGGCTGTGGCGAGCGAGCAGATCGCCGGCGAGTTGCGGCTGTTTCCATACGCCTTCCATGGCGGCGGCGGCGGTGAGGACGGCAGAACGGTGGAGCGACAGATAGGCATCGAGTTCGCGCACACCCTGGCGGGACAACTCCTCCAAGCGCTGGAGGGTGAGTGTTTTCTGGCGCGCTTCGGCTTGCCTGGCCTGCTGCATGGTGAGGAAGGCGAAAGGAGCGATGGCGGCAACGATCATGCCGCTGAGCATCTGGAGGCGGATGGTACGGACGTGGGACAGTTCGAGGCGGTGGCCCCACAATTCCCGTTCGCCAAGGAGGCTGAGGAGGAGGACGGCGGCGGCGACGTTGAGCAGAGATTGGAAGGGCCCTTTGAGGAGATTCGCCCAGGCGAGGATGTGATGCGAGGGAAGAGCGAAATAGAAGCCAGTGGCGAGGAGAGGGCAGGCGAGGGCGGCCCAGAAGACGCCTTCCCCGTGTTGCCACGATTTGCCGCGGCGGGCGACGAAGCCGACGAGGGCCGCTTCGGCGACGGAGGTGACGAGCGACAGCCAATGATCCTCGTACCACTGCGCGGGGACCTGGGAGATGACAGCGGCGAGCATGCCCTCCACGGGGCCGAGAGCGAGCGTTGCGAGGATGGGGAAGAGGCCACCCCAATAGAGGTAGACGCCCTCGTGCAGAGTATACGGGAGCAGGTTGCAGAGCAGACCACAGAAGCCAGCGAGCACGGCCAGTTGCAGTTCGCGATTTGCGCGCATCGACACTCCGCTTATCTCATCGGTGTAGATGGCCGGATATTGCAACGCCTGTGGCGCCGGGTTCACTCAACCGACCGCCTGGTGACGGGCGAGGCTTCAGAAGATTCCGTGAGTTACGGCGCCGCGATGACATGGAACGTGAACTGCAATGGCAAAGGCATGATTCTCTTACTTTCTTTTTTGCTGCTGCCGGTGATTACATTTGCGGAGGATTTCCATTACAGCTTCGGAGCGCGGGCGGGATTTCTGACGAATTCCCGAGACAATAACAGCGGATCGGTGCAGAACGGGCAAAACATCACGGTGACGGCGGGAGACGGGCAGCGGTACATCTTTGGGCCTACGTTTGAGGTGGGGATTCGCGATCATTTTGCGATCGAGTTCAGCCCGACGTTCCGGCGGGAGGGCGCTACGTTTTATTCCAACGCATTCTCGACGGTGATTCCGGGGCTGCCGGTGGGAGGAGTAGCTTTGCTGTCGCAGTTCAACCGATTCACGACGAGCACGTGGGACCTGCCGGTGTTGGGGAAGTATTACTTCGGGAAGAGGGAAGCGCGGATCCGGCCGTTTCTGGGAGTGGGGGTGAGCGCGGCGCGGCACAACCGGTCGGCGGAGACGTACAGCCAGCTACAGACGGACGGTGGGGAACGGCGGGCGCAGGCGTTTCGCAATCAGAGTGTGAACTGGGGCATTGGGCCGGTGGCGGGGGCGGGCGTGAGCATTCGCAGCGGGCGTTTTTCGATTGTGCCGGAGTTCCGTTATTTGCGGGATGGGAAGCAAGGGTATCCGGGGGTGCGGGATAGGGCGGAAATATTTTTGGGCTTCCGGTTCTGAAAGGATGGAGCTATCGTAGAGCCATGGAACCCGATACTTCTCACGACCTCGACCTCGTTCCGGTGTTTGAGGCGCTTGGCACCGAAGCGGAGATGGAGGCGATAGCAATTCACAGCATTCTGCAGGCTAGCGAGATACAAGCGGTACTGGTTGGATCTTCGTCGCTGCCGAATCTGCCATTTCAAGTGAAAGTTCCGCAAGACCAGGTGGAGCAGGCGCAAGCGTGCCTGAAGGAGGCAGCAGCGGCGGGACCCGCGGCGGCCGATGAGGCGCAGAGCACGGACATCCCACGGACTCCAGGGTTGGTGCGATCGAGCATTCCGATATTGCCGGCTCTGAATCTGGAGGAGTCGCTGACGTTTTACCAACTGATGGGTTTTCCGGTGAAGTCGCGCAATGAGCAATACGCGATTCTGCATCGGGACAACGTACAGCTTCATCTAGCCGCGGCGAGCGGCAGCGTGGAGAACTCGGGGTGTTATTTGCACACGGGCGATGTTCAGGCGCTGCATGCCGAGTTCGCGGCAGCGGGGGTGGACAGGTTGGGGGATGTTGAAGACAAGCCGTGGATGATGACGGAGTTTGAAGTGGTGGATCCGAGTGGGAATGTGGTGCGGTTTGGGCAGGCGATGAAGTAGAAGCTAGAAATTTTGCCAGCGGCTGCTTTCCACTTGTAGCCGCTGGCCGTTGGTGCGGAGGCGGATGAGGCCCCATTGATCGGTTCGGAAGACGGCAGTGTGGCGTTCGGCGAGGCGTTGGAGTACTTCTGCGTGCGGGTGGCGGAAGGGATTGTCTTGTCCGGCGGAGATGAGGGCGAAGGATGGTTGGACGGCGTCGAGGAGGAGATTGGAAGTGGATGTTTTGCTGCCGTGATGGCCGACCTTGAGCACGGTGGCGCGGGGGAGTGCATCGAGCATGGCGTGTTCGGCGAGACGTTCGGCATCGCCGGTGAGAAGGAATCGATGCGCGCCGTATTGAAGCGAAAGCACGAGGGAATCGTTGTTGGACGCGGTGTTGCGGGGCTGGTAGCCGGGGGCGGGGCTGAGGACATCGATGTTGACGCCTCCGATTTCACGGTGTTGGGAGCGGTGCATGGAGACGATGTTGATGGCGAGTTTCGCGGCCTGGCGTTGGAGCGTGCGCCAGACGGGGCTCTCGGGGGTGGCTCCGGTCCAGAGCTGGCGGGGACGGAAGTTGTCCATGACGGCCGGCAGTCCTTGGGCGTGGTCGTCGTGTTGGTGGGTGGAGACAGCGATGTCGATGCGGCGAATGCCACGAGAGAGCAGGTAGGGCGTGACCACGTCTTCGCCGATTTCCATGCGTGAGGGCACGGGCCGTTTTCCGTAGACGGGGATGCCGCCCGCATCGACCATCATCCACTTGCCATCGGGAAAGCCGATGAGCATGGCTTCGCCCTGGCCGACATCGAGCATGGTGAGTTCGAGCCATCCGGGTGAGGATTGCGGGGCGAAGGGGCGCCAGATGAGGATGGCAAGAAGCGCGAGCACCGGGACGAGCAGGATGCGTTTCCGGGTGACGGCGAGGAGGATCAGGGCGGCGAGAAATGCGGCAGCGAGCCAGTAGGGGGGATCGGGAACGCGCCAATTGGGCTCCCAGCGGGCGTGCCACGCGGCGACGGCGCCGGCGGCCCGGACGAGCGCTCCGGTGATCCACACGGGCCAGCCCCAGCTGGTGGCGACGGCAAGGAGGCCGGAAGGGACGGCGAAGGTGAGCAGCGGGGTGACGATGAGATTGGCGGTGACGCCGGAAATCGACATGCGATGAAAGTAGACGATCATGGGCAGGGCGAGCCCGATCTGGATGGCGACGGAGACGAGCAGTGTTTCCCATATCCAGAAGAGTGCGGCGCCGGCGATTGCGATGAAGGCGTGGGAATAGCGGCGGGGGAGGCGGAAGAGCAGCCAGAATGTTTCGGCGATGAGGCGCATTTCGATGCGGAAGGCGGCGGCGCGCGGGAGCAGGTGAGCGTCTTTGGCTTCATCGCCGAGATCGGCCAGGCCGTGGCGAAGCGGGGTGGAAGTGGCCTCGACGGCGGGGACGGCGAGGGCTCCAAGGGCGAGGACGGAGAAGAAAGTGAGTTGGAAGCTGGCTTCGCTCACCTGTTGCGGCGCAGCGATCAGGAAGAGAAGCGCGATGGCAGCGAGGAGGTTGAGGAGCCGGCTGCGGCGGTGGAAGTAGCGTCCCACGGCGAACAGGGAATAGCCGGCGGCGGAGCGGAGCACGGGGGCTTGCCATCCGCACATTCCGGCGTAGATCCAGACGGCGGCAACGGTGACGGCGGTGACCCACCAGGAGTGGCGGGCGAAGAGGCGGAGGAGGAGGGCGATGGCCGCGGCGATTACGGTGACGTGGAGGCCCGAAACAACAATGGCATGATATGTTCCGGTGCGGCGGAACTCATCGGCCCAGGTGCGCTCCATGCGCGCGGTTTCGCCGACGAGGAGGGCTTCGAGCATGCCGAGCACGTAGCGGTCTGTGGAATAGAGGCGTTCGACGCGGCGAAGCAGGGCGACGCGCAAGTTGTAGAGGAGGTTCATGGCACGATTGCCGCAGGAACCGGCGAGTACGGAGATGGTGGCGGATGAAGAGATGGAGGCGGTCCAGTAGACGTTGCGGCGGGCGAGGTAGCCTTTGAAGTCGAACGAGCCGGGATTGCCGAAGTTGCGCGGTACGCGGATTCTGGCTTCGAATTCGACGATCTGGCCGTAGGTAAGTTGGAGCCCGAGGGTGTCATTGTCGGGGAGGTATTTGGTGACGCGGACGCGCGCGCCGGGTTCGAGTTCGAGGAGGAACTGGGCGCGGGATTCGGACATGGCGGGAGGTTCGACGACGCAGCCCCGGAGAAGCACGGTTTCACCGGATTCGGCGTCGAGTTCGGGTGGGGGGCCGGGGCGAAGGGTTGTCTCCGTGAGCACGCCGGCAGTGAGGGAGAGGAGGGGGAGGTAGTAGCGGCGATAGCGGCTTTTCCAGACGGCGAACAGGGTGAGGAAGAGGCTGAATATGAGAAGAGGCAGAGGGGTACCGGCGACGGGGGACACGAGGACTCCCGCGGCAAAGGCGATAGCCGGAATGAGGAGCGGATTGGCCCGGTACACCTATGTCGGTAGTGCGGATGGGCCGGGATTTTTCTCAGTGTTCGCGGAGGCGGGCCGGGGAGATGGGGGCGAGCGCTGGAGGGACGAGTACGCCTTGTTCGTTTTCGGTATCATCTGATATAGTCAGTTATCTTTACGGCCTTGTATGAGTGACCGGTCGTGTCGCTGCACTCCCGCGAGACACGAGCCGGAAGGGAAGAAAGAAGACACGAAAGGACGGTGTCAGCAGTGAGTAAGCACCACGACGAACTGGACGAGAAAGCTCCACCGAAAGGCGGGTTTTCACGCCGCGGATTCTTCCGTGGCGTGGGCGTTACCAGCGGCGCTATTGGAAGCGCACTCCTGGGTGAACAGGAAGCGGAAGCGGCACAGGCAGGGGGGGCCAAGCAGGGTCCCGGAGCGGTGCCGGTTGCGTTGAATATCAACGGCAAGGTACATAACCTGAATATCGAGCCGCGGGTGACCCTGCTCGATGCCTGCCGCAATCATTTAGACATTACGGGCGCAAAGCGCGTGTGCGATAAGGGCACATGCGGTGCGTGCACGATGATCGCCAACGGCAAAGTGATTTACTCGTGCACGACACTGGCGATTGACGCACAGGGTAAGCAGATCCAGACGATTGAAGGGATCGCGGTGAATGGACGGCCGCATCCGTTGAGCACAGCGTTTGTGAACAACGATGGACAGCAGTGCGGCTACTGTACGCCGGGCTTTGTGATGGCGGCGAAGGGCTTTTTGGATAAGAATCCGAACCCGACGTATGACCAGGTGAAAGCCGGTTTGGGCGGCAATCTGTGCCGGTGCGGCACCTACGTAGGTGTCCGGAAGGCAGTTCTTGAAGCCGCGAAAGCGATGAAGGGAGGCAAGAATGCCTAATTACAGTTGGCCCCCCATGAGTACGCGCAAGGCAATCGGCCAGCGCCTTTCGCGTCATGACGGAATTGAGAAGTCGACTGGCCGGGCTAAATACAACTCGGATCTGAACAAGCCGGGGATGCTGCAATCGGCATTGCTGACGTCGCCCTACGCGCATGCGCGGGTGCGAAGCATCGATGTGAGCGCGGCGGAGAAGGCTCCGGGCGTGACGGCGGTGCGAGTGATCGCGCCGGCGGGCACGGAGTTGCAGTGGCAGAGCCAGGAAATCGCGGTGGTGGCGGCGGCGACCGAACCGCAGGCTCGCGATGCCGTGCGATTGATCAAGATCGACTACGAAGTGTTGCCGCACGTGGTGCGGGAAGAAGACATCTCGAAAGTGGGCAACCGGGCAAAGCCGGCCGGCGAGCAATTGACGGGCGATCCGGACAAGGCGTTCAAGGAAGCCGATGTTGTCAACGAGGGGCATTATGGCATCCCCGTGTTGACGCACTGCTGCCTGGAGTCGCATGGACAGGTAGTGCAGTGGAACGGCGACCAGGTGAACTACTGGCCTTCGACACAGAACGTTTCCGGTATCGGTGGCGACCTGGCGAAGAACATTGAATTGCCGGCGACGGCGATCAAGGTGCACCAGGATCATATTGGCGGCGGATTCGGCAGCAAGTTCGGATCGGACCGCTGGGGCGTGGAAGGCGCGAAGCTATCGAAGGCGAGCGGCGGGCGTCCGGTGAAGACGTTCCTCGATCGCGCGACAGAGCTGAACATCGCGGGCAACCGTCCTTCGGCGTACGCCAAGATCAAGATGGGCGCGAAGAAAGACGGCACCATCATCGCGTGGGAATCGACGTCGTGGGCGACGGGCGGGATGGGCGGCGGCGCAATGCCTCCGATTCCGTACGTGATCACGAATATCCCGAACCGGCGCTTGAACCATTCGGCGGTGGCGACCAATGGTGGTCCGCTGCGCGCATGGCGTGCTCCGAACCATCCGCAGGCGTCGTTCCTGACGTGCGCGGCGGTGGAGGATCTGGCGGCGAAGCTGGGCATGGATCCGATTGAGGTGTTCGTGAAGAACATCGAGTATGCACCGGAGCCGCGGCGCGAATCGTATATTTACCAATTCAAGAAAGCGGCGGAACTGTCCGAGTGGAGTAAGCGGTGGCATCGCCGTGGCGACTCCGGCTCGGGTCCGGTGAAGCGCGGCCTGGGCGTTGGCATTTGTTCGTGGGGTGGCGCGGGCCATGCCTCGACGTGCAACGCGAAGATCAATCCCGATGGTTCGGTGGATATCGAATTGGGCAGCCAGGATCTGGGCACCGGAACGCGGACGATCATTGCGCAGGTGGCGGCGGAAACGCTGGGCCTGCCGGTGAACGCGGTGAAGGTGAAGCTCGGTGACAACGCTCTGCCTCCTTCGAACGGATCGGGCGGATCGACGACGGTGGGCGGCGTGAGCAGCTCGACGCGCATCGCGACGGTGAACGCATTGGACAAGCTGTTTGAGAAGGTAGCTCCTTCGCTGAACACGACGGCGGACAAGTTGGAAGCCGTGGGTGGGAAGATCCAGGTGAAGGGCGATCCGGCGAAGTCGCTGACGTGGGCGGCTGCCTGCCGCAAGCTGGGGACGCAGAGCATCTCCGAGCAGGGGCAGAACAATCCGCGCAATCCTCTGGGTTTGAATACGCAGGGTGTTGCCGGGGTGCAGATTGCCGATGTCAGTGTGGACGTGGAAACGGGCGTGGTGAAGATGAACCGCATGGTGGCGGTGCAGGATTGCGGATTGGTAGTGAATCCGAAGCTTGCCGAGAGCCAGGTGGCGGGCGCCTGCATCATGTCGATCTGCGGTGCACTGATGGAAGAGCGGGTAATGGATCAGCAGACCGGGCGCGTGTTGAATCCCGATATGGAGTTCTACAAGCTGGCCGGCGCGGCCGATATCGGCGAGATCATCGTGCACATGGATCTGCGCGAGGAACTGGACAAGCGGGGCGTGATCGGGTTGGGCGAACCACCGACGGTTGGCGGCGTGGCAGCGATTGCCAACGCGGTAGCCAATGCGATCGGAGTGCGCGTGCCGATTATTCCGCTGACACCGGACCGGGTATTGAGGGCTCTCGAAGAAAGGAGGAGCGCGTAACATGCAAGCGTTTGAGTACGCAAGTCCAACTTCTGTGAAGGAAGCGATCGGCATGCTCTCCTCGCAATGGGGAGAGGCCGATATTCTGGCGGGTGGCACGGACCTGCTGGCCTTGATGAAGGAATACATCCACACGCCGAAGCGAGTGATCAACATTAAGGGGATCAAGGAACTCGGCGGGATTGCGAAGACGGCGGCGGGGTTGCGGATTGGCGCAACCGTGACGCTGGACGAGCTGACGGAGAACGCGGCGGTGCGGACGGAGTATCCGTCGCTGCACCAGGCGGCGATGGGGGTATCGAGCCCGCAGATCCGCAACATGGGCACGGTGGGCGGGGATCTGTGCCAGCGCCCGCGCTGCTGGTATTTCCGTGGCGGCCACGGGATTCTGGGCCAGGAGAACGGCAAGAGTCTCGCGGTAGACGGAGAGAACCGCTATCACGCGATTTTCCCGAAGTCGCAGGCTTACTATGTGAACGCATCGAGCCTGGCTCCGGCGCTGATTGCGCTGGGGGCGAAGGCGAAGATTGCGGGTCCGAACGGGAATCGGGAAGTGCCGGTGGAGCAGCTATTCGTGGTTCCGAGCAACAACTCGGGGCGCGAGCTGTCACTGGCGGCGAACGAAATCCTGACGGAGATTGTGGTGCCTTCGGCTCGCGGCGTGAAGAACGCTACCTATGAAGTGCGGCAGAAGGAGGCGCTCGATTGGCCTCTGGTGACGGCTTCGGTGGCGATCAAGATGAAGGGCAGCAGCGTGGCGAGCGCCAGAGTGGTGCTGGGACACGTTGGGCCGACGCCGGTGGTGGCAACGGAAGCCGAGCAGATGCTGGCCGGAAAGTCGCTGACGCAGGATGTGGCGACGGAGGCAGGCAAGAGCGCGGTGAACGGAGCGCAGCCGATGAGCGGGAATGCGTACAAGGTGCAACTGGCACGCGTCGCGGTGAAGCGCGCGTTGCTGGAAGCGGCTAAGGCGCGAGGGTAAGCGACGTGGAACGGTCCAGCCTGACGGTGATTGACGACGACCGGTGTTCGAACATTCGGTGGAAGGGTCTGTTTGTGGACACTACCTGGGATCCGAATGTGCAGCATGGGAATGACCGGGCGTACTGGTGTCACAAGACGCAGGTAATGATGGGGCCGGACGGGCGGGTTGTGGACGATTACGAATGCAACCCGTTCCGGAAGTGTTACGAAGAGTTGTAGGATCATCCCGGGCGGTGAGGGTTACGCTGCCCGGGATGATATAGTTTTGAGTAGGAGGCTGAGGATAATGACGTCGATGAAAGCTATCGTTCTGTCCGCTGCGCTAACCTCCCTGGCGTTTGGCGCCGGACTGGAAAAATCGCGTTTGCACGGCGAGTACGTGGAAGCGCGCACGGCCGATATTTTTACGGGGCCCTGTTTTGCGAATGCCGAAGTGAACCTGATGGGCGATCTGGCCGTGTTTGGCTGGAAGGTGTCGAAGGGGAACTTTGAGGGCGTGAGCCTGGACGGGCTGGGCGTGGTGGGCGTGGTGAAGGCCAGTGCGACGCTGGGCGATGTCCACACCAATGCGTATCCGGTGAAGTCGGTGCTGATTGTGGATGAGCGGGCCAATGCCGAGCAGCGGATGGCGTTGCAGAAGTTCGCGGCCAAGATGGGCGGCGATTTGATGCAGCAGGTGGTGAAGGTTGTGTATGCTCCCGTGGATCTGACGGTGAAGAACAACAACATTCACAGCGCTTCGGCGACATTGAAGGCGGGCGCGATTGCGGAGATCACGACGCGTGCGATCCACGATGGCGATCACATCTGCACGAACGAAGAAGTCTGGTACCAGCCGTTGACGAAGCTGGAGCATGCGATGCCGGCGTATTCGTTGGCGCACAGCTACCAGGGTGACGGATTGGGCACGACGTGGAAGAGCCCGGACAAGCGGAGCGCGTTTGTCGGCACGTTCCAGTTGAACGACTAGTACTTTCTTCCGGTTACTTTCGATTCACGAAGAACCCTCCAATTGGCCAGACCGGTTGGAGGGTTCTGTGTTTATACTTGTAGGCACAGGAGATCATCATCGCGGAATTTCTGGAATCTGCGGCGAAGTATCCCGCGGCGGTAGCGGGAGCAGGAGAGCTGTCGCCAGCGGAGGGGGATAGGGATCTTCATCGGGAAGTGCTGGAGATGTATGAGCAGCATTCGGCCTGGTTGTTGCGATTTGCGAGGATGGCAACGGGCCGGGAGGACGGGTCGCTGGCACAGGATGGGGTGCAGGAAGCATTCTTCCGGTATTTCGTGTTTCGCCGCGAGGGGAACACGGTGGATGATCCAAGGAAGTGGCTGCAACAGTATTTGAAGGAGTACCTGGAACGAGCCCTGGCGAGATCGGCACGCGATGAAAGAGTGCGTGCGGAGAGCGGGGGCGGGACCAGTGGAATGCAGGAAATGCTGTTCGATGTGCAGCGCCGTTTGCCGCAGTTGTTGTCTCCACGGGAATTGCAAGCGATGCGGTTGAGAGCAGAGGGGTTCCGCTACGCGGAGATTGCGGACGCCTTGAGTGTGACTGTTGGGACGGTGGGAACGATGATTGCGCGAGCGGTCAAGAAGCTGCAATCGGAATTCGGGCCACGGGAGAATCTCAAGCATGGAAGGTCGGACGAGTAGCAAACCGTCATGGCATCCCGATACTGGGGATCTGGTTCTGTACCTTGACGGTGAATCCGGTTGGCTTGCTTCGCTACGAGTGCGGGTGCACCTGTTGCGATGCAGGGAGTGTCTGCGGAAGGTGGGGGCGATGGATGCGCAGATGGCTGCGCTGGCGGAGGCGGGGAGTGGGGAATTGGCTGGAATCAGGCAGAATCTGATGGCGGCGATGCGGGCCTACGAGGAGGGGGCGCCTGCGCGGACGTTTCAGGTGACTCCGGAGATCCGCAAGATGCTGGAGGAATATGTTGGCGTGCGGATGGCGGCACAGTTGGAAGAACGGGTGTTGCATTCGTCGAATACGCGTGAGGCGTACGATTCCGTCGACCGGACATTGCGGTTGCTGATGGGGGGGAAAGCAGCGGCAAGCCTGCGAACGAAGCTGCTGCAGGAGATGCCACGATGAGGTGGGGAATGACGCCGCGGCAGTTAGCGGCGGTGAGCATGGGCGCGTTCGGGGTGTCGGTGTTATCGGCGGTGATGTGGGCTATCACGGGGGACATGAACTGGACGGTGAAGTTTTTCCAGTATCCGGGGGCGTGGTTCCTGGTGTTCACGTGCGTGGCGCAGCTTTATCTGAGTTACTCGGTGTGGAAGGGTTTTGAGAGCGGGGAACCGATGGAAGTGGCGTGGTTCCTGCTGACGATGGCGGCGGCGGTGCGATTGTTGGGGACTTCGATTTCGCAATTGCTGCGGCCGATTCTGATGGAGTACCGGTGGCTGGATCCGACGGTGGTGCGGGACATGGGGATCGTGATGTCGAGCCCGCTGATGTTCCTGTTATTGGGCTGCGGGCTGTTTCTGGTGCTGCGGGTGTACCGGCAGTTGGGATTGCTGCGCATGCTGACGAAGGTGGACTACCTGTTGATTGGACTGAGTGTGTTGTTTTGTCTGCATCAGGGGAAGGAAGTCATTGAGTGGCTGCCGGATCTGAAGCGGCGGTTCAACGTGTTTGCGATGTTGAACTGGGCGTCTGATCCGCTGTTGAGTTTGTTGCTGGTGGAGTCGATCATCTTGTGGCGCTCCGGGCGGCATCTGGCTGGCGGGTATATCGGGCATTGTTATGGCGCATTTGCGATGGCGGTGATGTTGACGTCGTTGGGAAATGTGGGGCTATGGATTGAGGCGTGGGGATTGCTGCCGTGGCCGTACCGGGCAGTGGTGTGGTTTGTGTGGATACCGGCGGCGGCGTGGTTTGCGGTGGCTCCGGCGTATATGGCGCAAGGGATGGCGAGGGCGATGGCGGGCAGGGCAGTGGTTGTGGGGGAGGCAAGAAGTTAGAAGTTAGAAGTTAGAAGTTAGGAGTTAGAAGTTAGAATTTTAGTTGGTCGAAAGTTGAGGTTTTATGGCGGTTCAACGGGCGGCGGCTCGGAGCTTTCAGGATTTGTTGGTTTGGCAGAAGGCTCATTTGTTTGTGCTCGGGGTGTACCGTTTGTCGGGTGGCTTTCCTAAGAGTGAAACTTATGGTTTGACTCAACAGTTGCGACGGGCGGCGGTGTCCGTCCCGGCTAATATTGCTGAAGGGTTTCGGCGGCGGGGTAAGAATGATAAGGCTCGGTTTCTGAATATCGCCGAAGCGTCGTTGGAGGAGTGCCGGTATTACTTGATTTTGGCTCAGGACCTTGGGTATGGGTGCGGCCTGGAGTTGATGGAACCGGCTGATGAAGTGAGTAAGATGCTTCGATCTTACGCTGGTCAGGTTCTGGCTTCTGATTTTTAGTCGAGGTACAAGAATTCGTTGGAGTTGAGGAGCACGCGGCAGAGGGATTCGAGGTTGCCCTTGAGGTGCTGCATCTCTTCCGGCGTTGGGTTGCGCTGGAGGACCAGGTTCATGGCTTTTTCCAATGTGCCGGCTCGCCTGGCTAAGTGGACCGCTTCTTCCTGCACGAGATAGCCGTTCATCATGGAGAGGGCTTGCAGGGGCGTGGTGGTGGCGCTGCGGCGATCACAGGATTCGCTGAAGACCGGGGCGTCGAAAGATGCCATTGAGGGCAGGGGGAGACTGCGGCGGTGGAAGATGTAGATGCTGCGGCGGAGCGCGTCTTCGGGCTTTTCGTTGGGCTCCCACATGAGACCGCCGCCACGGCCGTAACGGGCGAAGTCGGCGAGATCTTCGGGGAGCGGCGGGAAGATGCTGGGGCCGCCACGCTCGGTGTTGAGACGGCCGCTGAGATAGAGAATGCTGTCGCGGATTTCTTCGGCTTCGAGACGGCGGCGGGGGAAACGCCAGAGGAGCTTGTTTTCGGCGTCGGTGACGTTGGATTGGTGCGCGGCGTTTTCTGAAGATTGGCGGTAAGCGGCGGAGGTCATCATGAGGCGGTGCATCGATTTGATGCTCCATTTGTCGTCGATGAAACGGTGCGCGAGCCAATCGAGGAGTTCGGGGTGAGTGGGGCGTTCGCCGTTGGCGCCGAAGTCGCTGGGAGTGGCGACGATGCCTTTGCCGAAGTGGAATTGCCAGATGCGGTTCACCATGACTCGGGCGGTGAGAGGATTGTCGGGGCTGGCAATCCATTTGGCGAGCGTAGTGCGCCAGCCGCGAGTGGGAAACTGGCGATAGCGATCCTGCTCGATGACGGCGGGCTCTGCTTTGCCTGCGATGGCGGTGAGGAAGCCAGCCTCGACGGGTTCGCCGGGCTGGCGGTAATCGCCACGAATGAGGAGGCGCGTGGGGGCGATCATGGGGCCGTTGGGCGGGCCGGGCACATTCTTCACGCTTAGCGCGTTGGTGGACCAGCGGCCGATGCGGCGGCGATAGACTTCGAGTTTTTCGCTCAACTCGCGGTGTTTGTCGCGTTGATCGGCGGGGAAAATTTTGGAAGTGGTGCGGCCGAGTTCGCCGCGAACGTCTTCGGCGCGGAGCGTGTCAAAGCGTTCGGGGCGATTCTGGAGGCGAGGCATGAGAGCCACTTCGAGTTTTTCGAGAGGTTCTTTTTCTTCGGGGTCCTGGGTGCGATTGGCGTCTTCGAATAGTTCGGCGTGGAGATCACGCTCCTGTTTGTTGAACAGGGACTTGTCGCCGAGGCGCATGTCGAGGCGAAGATCTTCGCGAGTGAGTTTGTAGCCGGGCGCGGTGGCGAGCTTCTTGCGGGCGGCGATGAACTGTTTGAGGGCTTCGGCTTCGAATTTGTCGAGCTCGAGTTTTTCGGGGCCGTCTTTGAGGCGCGCTTGCAGTTCCTTGACGGTGGCTTCGGCCTTTTTGCGGAAGTCTGGATCTTTGAACGGCACGTCGACGTTTTCGACCTGGATGGCGTTGAAGAAGGCCTGCATGCGGTAGTAGTCCTTCTGCGGGATGGGGTCGTATTTGTGATCGTGGCAACGGGCGCAGCCGACGGAGAGGCCGAGGAAGACGGAGCCCACGGTGGTGGTGATCTCACTCAGGTAGTTCTGGCGGACTTCGTCCGCGACGAGGTTGGAGCGATCCCAGGGCGCGAGGCGGAGGAAGCCGAGTGGGACGTGGCCCTGGACATCGGGGGCGTAGTTGTTACGGGTCTTGGAGTGTTCGTCGCCGCCGGCGAGTTGGAGATGGACGAAGCGATCGTAGGGGATGTCGTTGTTGAAGGCGCTGACGACCCAATCGCGGTAACGCCAGGCGTTGCCGATGGGGCCATCGCCTTCGAGGCCGCTGGTTTCGCCGTAGCGAACGAGATCGAGCCAGTGGCGGCCCCAGCGCTCGCCGTAGCGCGGGTCGGCGAGGAGGCGGTCGATGAGGTTTTCCCAGGCTTGGGGACTGGAATCGCTGAGGAATTGCTGCATCTCATCGGGGGTGGGCGGCAGGCCGATGAGGTCGTAGAAGGCACGGCGGGCGAGGGTGCGGCGATCGGCTTCGGGGGCAGGGGCGAGTTTAACGGATTCGAGTTTGGCGAGGAGGAATTGGTCGATGGGGTTACGGGTCCACTGTTTGCTATTGACAGAGGGAACAGCGGGGCGGACGGGTTTTTCGAAGGGCCAACGCCAGACGGGTTTTTGGGCTGCGGCTTCGGCGGGCATGGCGCGGACCCAGGCTTCGAGGTTATCGATGTCGGCTTTGGCCAAGTTGGAGCCGATGGGCATGCGCGGCTCTTTCTCGCCTTTGACCATGTGGAGGAGTGGGCTCAATTCGGGATGGCCGCCGACGACGGCTTTGCCGTGTTTCTTGCCACCGGCGATGACCTCGCGCATGGATTCGACCGAGTAGTCGCTGGCCTTGTTCTTCCCCGCATGGCAGGCGGCGCAATGCTTCGCCAGAACGGGGGCGATGTCCTTATCGTATGAGGGGGCCGCGCCGGACAGAGTTACGGCGCAAGCGATCCAGGGAAGAACAAGACCGCGGAGTTGCATGGTGGGTTGGGCTCCTGTGTTTAGCCGCGCATACCGGCGAGCACGCCACGCATGTAGGCGAAGGATCGCAGCATGCCGGGGACGGGGTTATCTCCGTCGATTTCGTATTCGAGCATGACGCCGCCCGAGTAATTCATTTTCTTCAGTTGTTTGAAGATGGCGACGACGGGCATGGCTCCTTCGCCGACGATGCACTGGCTCTCTTTGGCTTTGAGGTCGCGAAGATCTTTGATGTGCATGTCGAGGAGGCGGGGGCCAGCTTCGGCGATGGATTCGACGACATCGACGCCGGTGCGGGCGGTGTGGCCGACGTCAATGCAGAGGCCCATCAGCGGGTTCATGTTCTTAACGAGTTTGAGGACGGATTGGGGGGTGGGGAAGTGTTTGTCTTCGGGGCCGTGGTTGTGGATGGCGACTTTGATGTTGAACTCGATGGCGGCCTTTTCGACGAGGGGGAGAGTTTCGGCGCTGGGGGCGGCGACGATGAGGGGCATGCCGGCGTTCTTGGCGTACTGGAAGTAGCTGCGGATATCGGCGGCGTCGTTCTTGGTGAGGCCGATGGTGCCACCGCCGAGGATTTGCAGGCCGGCTTTGGCGAAGTCGGCTTTGGCCTTGGCCATTTCTTCGGGCGTGCTGCGATAGGAGAGGTGGAACTCTTTGATGTTGATGTACGGTGTGCCGATCTGCTTCACCGATTTGATGGCCAGGGAGCGGTTGAATTCGCGCAGGGAGTAGCTGGCGACTCCGAGTTTGAAGGTGTCGCCGTTGGCGTTGGCAGCGGCGGCCGGGGCCATGGCGGGAGCGGCTAACGCGGCTCCGGTAAGGGAAACGAAACTGCGGCGGGTATGCGGCATAACGGGCACTATTTTCTCATATGGGGAGAAGGTGGTGGGATTGACGGTGGCGCCGGGTTGCATCATTCTATGGGGTTATGGGCTATCGGGTGGCGGTAGTGTGGCTGGTGGCGATGGGTGTGTTTGGACAGGAGACGAAGGCGCCGCAGTTGAAGCGGAAAGTGGAGCCGCAGTATACGCAAGAGGCACGAGAGAACGGCGTGCAGGGATCGGTGCTGTTTCGTTTCGTGGTAGGGGCGAATGGGAAGGTCACGGAGATCGAACTGATCAGCCCGTTGGGGTACGGGTTAGACGAACAAGCGAAGAAGGCGCTGGAGCAGTGGGAGTTTGAGCCGGGACGTAAGGATGGAATGGCGGTGGAAGTGGATGCGACGGTGGAAGTGAACTTCCGATTGATGGGGCGCGCGTATGACGCGGCTTCGGAACGAAGGCGCAGTGACTTTAACGCTGCCTGGGCGACAATGCAAAAGGACGACAGCAAGCCGGAGATGCGGGTGACCGCGCAGAAAAAGATAGAGGAATTGAGCCAGCAGAAGTACGCACCGGCGATGTATGTGGTGGGTATGTGGAGAGTGGCGGGAGAGAATGGACCTAAAGACGAGGCCGGAGGGCTCGAATTGATTCAGCGCGCGGGGCAGAAACAGTATGGTCCGGCAGCGTATCAGATCGCCTTACGGCGGATGAGGGGGGCTGGGCTTCCCCAGGACAGGACAAAAGGGTTGGAGGAGATGGAGAGGGCTGCGATGCTGGGGAGCGTGCAGGCGCAGTTTTATCTGGCGGGGCTGTATGAATTGGGCACGGCTGCGGCGCGGGATTTGGCACTGGCACAGCGGTATTACCGGATGTGCGCGGGCCAGGGTGTCGGGCGATGCCAGCACAAATTGGGGACGCTCATGCTGGGCAACGAAGACCGGAGAGAGCATTTGCGGTTGCAGGCGATTGCGTGGCTGGAACTGGCGGCGGAGCAGGAAAGCGCCGCGGCGGAGCTTGCGCGCAAGGAAGCCGCGGGGTTGAGCGAGAAACAAATTGCGGCGGTGAAGCGATTAAAAGGTCAGTTGGTGCGAAAGTAAACGGCTCGCTGCCGGGGGCGAGGGAAACTAATACACTGTAGGGGAATGACGAACGGGGTCAGGTTAGCCTGTGCCGAACTGAAGAAGCAGTTCGGCGCGGTGAAGGCGGTGGACGAGATTAGCTTCGACGTTCATGCCGGCGAGATTGTGGGATTACTGGGGCCGAATGGCGCCGGAAAGACTACGGTGCTGCGGATGCTGGCAGGGATATTGACGCCGGATGCGGGTGAAGTGCGGGTGTGCGGATACGATATGCAGGCGTCGCCGCTGGAGGCGAAGCGGCGGATCGGATTTCTTTCCGGGGACACGCAGCTTTATATGCGGCTGACACCGCGGGAAGTGCTGCTGTACTTCGGCGAATTGTTCGAATTGGCGGAAGGGGAACGGAAGCAACGGGCGGAGGAGTTGATTCGCTTGTTGGATATGACGAGCTTCGCGGACCGGCCTTGCGAGACGTTGTCGGCGGGGCAGAAGCAGAGGGCGAATATTGCGCGGGCGTTTCTGCACGATCCGGAGATTCTGATATTGGACGAGCCGACGACGGCGCTGGATATTCTGAGCGGGAAGTTCATTGTGGATGCGATCCGCAGCCAGCGCGACAACGGGAAAGCGGTGTTGTTTTCAACGCACATCATGAGTGAAGCGGAGTATTTGTGCGACCGGATTGTGATGATTCACGAGGGGCGGAAAGCGGAAGAGGGAACGCAGGCGGAGATCATCGGGCGGAGCGGAGCGCATAATCTGACCGATGCATTTTTGCGGGCGATTGGAGAGTGAGCACATGCGGCGCAGCATTGTTCGGGCCATCTATCTGAAAGAATTGCGGGAGACGCTACGGGACCGGCGGACGATTACGTTCATGCTGGTGCTGCCGCTGCTGTTGTATCCGATGCTGATTATCGGCATGTCGCGGTTCCAGCAGAATCTGGAGAAGGAGAGCGCGCAGCGGACGGCGAAGGTGCTGTTGTGGGGAGAGCCGGCGCCGGGTTTGCTCGAGTTGCTGCGGTCGCGCAATTTCGATGTGGCGGTGAATCAGTACTTGCCGGGAGGGCTCGGGGAGCGGCTGCGGATGGGGGAGTTTTCGCAGTTTGAGCCGTATCCCGATGCGGAGGATCCGGACGCCGACAAGAAGATGGAAGAGTTACGGGATAAGGCTTCGAATCATCCGCTGGCGGTGGCGGCGCGGCCGTTGGTGCTGGACCGGAAGACGGACGCGGTGCTGGTGCTGTTGCCGGGAGGGGCGAAGGACGGCAAACAGGAAGTGATGATTTTGTTTGATTCTGTGCGGCAGGATTCGCGCCGGGTGCGCGGGCGGTTGGGGACCGCGCTGGATGAGTATCGCAAGCAACTGCTGCGGGCGCGCGAGGAGAGTAGTGGGTTGGAGAAGGGGTTCACGGCGGGGTTGGGCATGGAGTCGCGGGACGTGGCTCCGAAGTTGCGGCGGTCGGGATTCAGTGTGAGCATCACACTGCCGTTTGTGCTGCTGGCGATCTCGGCGACGGCGGGATTCTATCGGGCGGTGGAGACGACGGCTGGGGAAAAGGAGCGCAATACGATGCAGACGCTGTTGTGCGCTCCGGTGCGGCCGCTGGAGATTGTGGTGGGGAAATTCGCGGCGATTGCGACGATTACGTTAATTGCGGCGGCGGCGAACATTACGAGCCTGGGATTGACGTTCAACAATGTATCGCGGCAAATGAGCCAGGGATCGTCGTTGGGACCGTCGCAGTATGTGCTGGTGTTTGTGGTGCTGGTGCCGGTGACGTTTTTGACCTCGGCGTTGTTTCTGGCGATTGGGGTGTTTGCGAAGGATTTCCGGGACGGGCAGAATCTGGCGACTCCGGTGATGATGTTGACGATGATGCCGGCGGCGGTGACGATGTTGCCGGGGGTGGAAGCGAACATGTACACGGTTTTTCTGCCTTGCGTGAATGTAGCGCTGTTGATCAAGGCGTTGCTGGTGGGGGAGGCGCAGCCGGACTTCATATTTTTGACGCTGGTGTCGTCGGCGGCGTATGCGACGCTGGCGCTATTGTTTGCAGCGCGCGTGTTTGAGCGGGAGAATCTGTTGACCGGTGGGAAGGACACGTTCCGGGGACTTTTCGGGTTTGGGGACAAGCGGCGCGAGGTGACTCCGTCGATGGCGTTCGCGATGTTTTGCGGGGTGCTGGTGCTGTTGTTTTATGGGAGCACGGTGCCGAAGATCGACATACGGTTTTTGCTGGTGGTGACGCAGTATGGGATGATTCTGGCGCCAGTGGTGCTGGCTGTTTTGGCGATGAAGCTTCCGGTGAAGGAGACGTTGTCGCTACGATGGCCGGGATGGCGGCCGATGGTGGCTGGGGTACTGGTGGGATTGAGCGCGGGGAGTGCGGCGAGTTTGACGCTGCGGCTGCTGCCTCCGCCGGAGTCGCTGGCGAAGAGCTTGCAGAAGGTGATGATGCTGGATCGGGTGGATATTCCGATTGCGTGGATTCTGTTTGCGGTGTCGATTTCGCCTGGGATTTGCGAGGAGTTGCTGTTTCGCGGGTTCATGCAGGGAGCGTTCCGGAAGTTGGGGATGTGGGCATCGATCGGGCTGAGCGCGTTCTTGTTTGCAGTGGCCCATGCGTCGATTTACCGGATGATGCCGGTGTTGCTGCTGGGGCTGGCGATCGGGTGGTTATTCTGGCACAGCAAGAGTGTGCTGCCTGGGATGGTGGCGCACGCGTTGAATAATGGGCTGGCGGTGGCAGTGATTAGTGTGCCGGCGATACGGGATTACTTTGTGAAGAACAAGCTGCAGTTTTTGCCGCTGGAGTGGTCGCTGGCTGGGCTGGTGGTTTGTGGGGTTGGGTTGTGGTTAGTGGTTTCCAGGAACGAATCGGCCTAACCAAATTTTCTGTTGAGGGGCACGGATGCTGAGAGTCATTTCGCTAGGTATTGCGCTGGCTATGATTGCCGGCGCGCAGAATGCGACGATTTCCGGGATAGTCTCGGATTCGTCGGGGGCCGTGGTTGCAGAGGTAGCGGTGCATGCGGTGAACACCGCCACGGGAGAACGGACTTCGGCCGCATCGAGCGCGGATGGGAACTATGTGCTGCCGCTGCTGAAGCCGGGCAGTTACCGGGTGGAAGCGGAGAAGACGGGATTCAAACGTTATCAGGCTACTGGCATTGTGTTGGAGACAGGGACACCGGCGCGGTTGGATATCGCCTTGGAGGTGGGGGCGGTGGCGGAGAGCGTGACGGTGGAGGCGTCGGCGCCGCTGCTGCAATCGGAGACGGCGGCGGTGGGCGCGGTGATTGAGAACCGGACGATTGCGAACATGCCGCTGATTGACCGGCGGGCGGCGCAGTTGGTGCGATTGACGGGCTTTGTGACGGGGAACGGATCGGCGGGCCAATTTGCGATTGCGGGCGGGCGGGGAAACAATGCGATGTGGATGATGGACGGGGGCAACGCGCAGAATATCGGATTGGGGACTCAGACGCTGAATGTGGATCCGCCAGTGGAGGCGCTGCAGGAGTTCAACGTGGCGGTGTCGAACTATGCGGCGGAGTTGGGGCGTACGGGCGGCGGGGTGATCCAGATGACGACGAAGTCGGGGACGAATGAGTTTCACGGGTCGGCGTATGAGTACGTGCGGAACGATTCGTTTGACGCGCGGAGTTTCTTTTCGACGGATAAGACGGTGCTGCGGTACAACCTGTTTGGGGCGAGCCTTGGGGGGCCGATCAAAAAGAACAAGACGATGTTCTTTTACAACTTTGAAGGGAAGCGGAGCACGGAAGAGGCGCCGCTGTATCAGAACGTGCCGACGGCGGCGGAGGTGAAGGGGGATTTTTCACAGAACCGGACCGTGGTGCGGGATCCTGCGGCGGCGAACCGTCCGCCGTTTCCGAACAACGTGATTCCGGCGTCGCGCCTGGACCCGATTGGGGCGCAACTGGCGGCTTTGTATCCTGTGCCCAATGTGGAGGGGCGGGCGTCAGGGAGCCAGAATTTCTATGCGGCGCAGCGGACTCTGACGCCGATTAACACGCACATCACGCGAGTGGATCACAATTTTTCGGAATCGAACCGGGTGTACGGACGGTTTCTGGCGAATCTGAATTCGAATACAGTGGAGCCGATTTATCCGGTGCGAGGGGCGGATAACGTGGGGCGCTTTCAGCCACAGTCCTACTACAATGCGACGGGGACGTGGTTCCACAATTTCACACCGACGTTGATCAATGAGGTGCGCGGGACGTTTGACCGGCGGACGAACATCAATGCGCGGGCGGGCGTGGGAACGGGGTTTGCGGGGAAGTTGGGGATTCCGGGCGTGGATCCGACGGATTTTCCGCGTGTGGCCGTGACAGGCTATGCGGCATTGGGGCAGGCGGCGTACCGGCAACAGTTGCCGATCTATGGGACGCAGATGGTGAACCATCTGACGAACATTCGGGGCAAGCACACGATCAAGGCGGGGGTTGAGTACCGGTTTTCGCAGAACGACGACATCAATAAGCCATCGGCGGGCGGGCTGTTCACGTTCAACAACACGGCGACGGGGAACGGGATTGCGGCATTGCTGCTGGGTTGGGTGCAACGCGGGCAGCGGCAGGAGACACTGCTGTTGCGGACGCGGTCTGACACGTACGGCGCGTTTCTCCAGGACGATTGGAAGGTGACGCCGAAGCTGACATTGAACATCGGGCTGCGGTGGGATCTGGATCAGCCACGATGGGAGAAGACGGACAACCGGCAGAATTCGTTTGACCGGGCGGCGATCAACCCGGTGTCGGGGACGCCGGGGATTGTGACTTTCTCCGGGCGGAACGGGTTATCGAAGTACGCCAACAACTGGGATCCGAACAATTTTGGGCCGCGGCTGGGCTTTGCCTACCGGGTGTCGGATTCGTGGGTGATACGCGGCGGCGGAGCGATTGTGTTCAACGGACAGTACGACCAGGCGACTCCGACGATTGCGAGCCTGGGGTTCAATCTGTCGGCGGACATCATCTCGCCGGATAACGGTTTGACGCCGGCGATGAATCTGCGGACGGGTTTGCCCGCACTGGTGATTCCCACGGACAAGGATCTTACGCCGGGTTTTGGGGCGGTGCGATTTGGCGCATCGCCGACGAACAGTGTGGAGTTTATCGAACCGGGCGGGCGGCGGATCGGGTATCTGGAGACATTCAACTTTAATATTGAGCGAAAGCTGTCGCAGAACGTGTTGTTGGAAGTGGGATATCTGTCGACGCTGGGGCACAAACTGGCGGTAACCGGAGCGATGACCATCAACCAGGTGCCGGTGAACCAGATGGCAGCGGGGAATGCGCAGATCCGGCGTCCGTTTCCGCAGTTCAGCGATGTGACGGTGCAGGCGGCGACGCTGGGCAACTCGAATTATCACGGGCTGAACGTGAAGCTGGAGAAAAGGGCGTCTCACGGGTTGCATTTCCAGACGAACTACACGTTCTCGCGGATGATTGATGACGTGGAGTCGCGCAATGAGCCGGGCGGGTCACAGGGCAACGGCTTTTCGAATTTCTATGACCGTACGCAGGACCGGGGGTTGTCGGGGTGGAGCGTGAAGCACCGGTGGGTGTTCAGTTCGGTGTGGCAGGTGCCGGTGGGCAAGGGGAAGACGGTGGATGCGGGCAATGCCATATTGAACGGGATCGTGGGCGGGTGGTCGGCGGGGTATATCGCGGAGATGCGGTCCGGGTTGCCGTACGGGGTGATTGAGCAAGTGAACACGACGAACAGCTTCTCGTCGTCGCAGCGGCCGAATATCGTTGGGGATCCGCGGTTGCCATCGGACCGTCCGAAGGGGCAGATTGTGGAGCAATGGTTTAACGTGAATGCTTTTGCCGCGCCGGCGCAGTTTACGTTCGGCAACGGCGGGCGGACGAATGGGTATGGGCCGGGGGCGATCTCGATGGACCTGTCGCTGTTGAAGGATTTTCCGATTCGGGAGAAGCACCGGTTACAGTTTCGGGCGGAGTTGTTGAACTTCATCAACCACGCGAATTTCGGGTTGCCGGACCTGGTACGCGGGTCGCCGACGTTCGGACGGATTTCGTCGGTGGCGCCGGGGAATGAGAATCGGATTGTGCAGTTGGGGCTGCATTACCGGTTCTGAGTGATGAGGCGCTGGGCAGTGGTAGAATGCCGTTTGTGCAAGACCGATATGTGGGCGATATTGGGGATTTTGGCAAATATGCATTGTTGAATGCGCTTGCAGGGGATGATTTGCGGCTGGGGGTTCATTGGTGTTTGAACCGGGCGGAAGAGAAGAATTCCGATGGGCGGTTTGTTGAGTACAGGCATCTGCGGGGTTGCTCGCCGGAGTTGTTTGATCGACTGCAGGCGATTGTGCGGGAGGACGCGCGTGCTGTTTCTTCGGTGGAGCAGCGTTCGGTGTTACCGGGGGGATCGATCTACTTTGGTGAACCTGCGCCGGTGAGGCGTGGGAAGAATTATGCGGCGGAGCGGGCGGCGTGGAATCAGGCGGCGTTGGAGCGCTTGTCGTCCGCGGAGATCGTGTTCTTCGATCCGGATAATGGGATTTGTGGGAATGACGATGGGCGGGTAGCGGGTCCGAAGCATGTGCATCCGGGTGAGTTGAAGAGCTATGCGGAACGTGGACAGAGCCTGGTTGTGTATCAACACCAGAGACGCGTGAAGCTGGAGGTGATGGTTGCGGAGACGCTGCGGGAGCTGGAGATGGGCTGTGCGGGTGGTTGGGCTTTGGTGTTTCGCCGTGTTTCCGTGCGCGTGTACTATGTAGTGCCATCGCGAGAGCATCGGGCGACTCTGTGGACGCGGGTAAAGGAGTTTGGCATGGGCCCATGGGGGAAGCATTTTCGGCTGATGACCAGCACCGGTAATAGCGGGGTCAGACTGTTTCAGTATCTGGTGGACCTTGCGAACCGAGGGGAGGCTGTTGGGATTTCTTACGATACTTTTCTGGCTTATTTGGATGGGGCTTTGGATTTCCGCTCGATGACTGGACGTAATTACCTGCCATCGGATACCGGGCTTGTGCTCGATAGAGCTGCGGAGGTTACTGCACTGGCTGGGCGGAGAACGGTGCGACGAGGGGAGCGCTCGATTGAGGCGGGCATGGATACGTTCATTTGGCACAAACCGAAACCTCATCACCGGCCGGTTGAGGCATGGGCGAATGAGAACCACATTGTGCCCTATTCGCGGGAGGATTGGCTGGGAATTTTTCCGGATGGCGAGAGGCGGCTCATCGGCGCGGAGGAGCTTGCTGGTCTTTTCTGAAAGTGCCCGCTTGCTGACGCGCGCGGCTCAGTAGGTTAGGTCAGCGGTTGGTGATGCAGTAGATGTGCGAATCGGTGCGGTAGATGATGTCGTTGCCGGCGATGGCGGGGGAGGCGGTGATGCGCTCATTGAGGTGGTTGGTGGCGATTAGTTGGAATTGGCGGCCTGCTTTGACAACGAAGGTTGTGCCTTCGTTGTTGCTGAAGTAGAGAAGGCCGTTGGAGGCGATGGGCGAGGAGTTGCAATTGCCTCCGAGTCTCTGGCGGTATACTTCTTTGCCGGTTTTGGCATCGAGCGCGACCAGGACTCCGTTGTCGTTGAGCGAATACAAGATGCCGCGGTAGTAGATGGGGGAAGGCTCCTGGGGGCCGGGCTTTTCGCTGACCCAAAGAGGCTCGGGCGGTTGGCGATTGGGGCGGAGGCGAACAGCGTGAATGGGGCTCTGACGCCAGAGTTGGAAGAATATGACGCCGCCGGCGTGGACCGGGCTGACGATGATTTCGCCGTTGAACGGGCCTTCGCCTTCGCCGTATTTCCATAGCTCTTCGTGTGTAGCGGCATCGTAGGCGGTGAGCTTGTTCTTGCCGGAGACAAGAATGTCGGTCTGGTTGTGATGGGTGACAAGTATCGGTGTGGAGTGGGATGTGCCGATGGGACGCGGCTGGCGCCAGGCGATGTTGCCGGTTTGCTTGTCGAGTCCCAGCATGTAGCAGGGGCCTTTGTGATGATCCCAGGGGAAGAGGATGGAGTCGTGGAGGACGACGGGGCTGACGCCGTAGCCCCAGGCCATTTTGGGATTGCCGAATAACGCCATGTAGCGAGTGACCCAGAGGAGCGTGCCGTCGTGCGTGTAGCGGGCGATGTCGGCGTTGCCAAAGGCGATGTAGACAGCGTCGTCAGTGACGGCGGGTGTGTTCACGGCGAGAGTGGATTTTTCGTGGGTCCGCTGATTGACTCCGAGGCCGAAGTCGTGGCGCCAGAGCTCGGCGCCGGTGCGGCGGTTGAGGCAGTAGGTGAGAAGGGATTTGACGCCATTTTCTTCGGATTGCGTGGTGATGAAGACTTTGTCGCCGTAGACGGCGGGAGAACTTGTGCCCCAGCCTGGGAGCTTTGCGGACCAGCGGATGTTTTCCGTGGGGGACCAGTGAGTGGGGAGGTTGGCGTCATCGTCGATGGCGGCGGCGTTTGGACCTCGCCATTGGGGCCAGGGAGTTTCCGCGGTGGCGATGAGGGCGGTGACGATGAATGCTGCCAGGCGCATATGACCTAGCGTACCTGTTGGAGAAGGGCTTGGCGGGCGACTGCATCACCCGCCAGGTTGCACGCGGTCAGGATTTGGAGCGGATGCGGTTCCAGCCGACGATCGCGATGGAGCCAATGGCCAGGAGAATGCCCGCATTAGGTTCGGGGATGTCAGCTTCGTCGACGGTGATGTCGTCAATTGAGAACCATGCGGCGGTATCGGCCCGGAATTCCACTTTATAAACGCCGGTAAAATTTGCGCTATAGAGCTGAAAATTATCGGTCAGGCTCAAGACGGAGCCAGTGGCAACCAACGTGTCGGAGGCGTCGTAGCCGAACAACTGTACGGTGCTCGCGTTGCCGCCAAAGGCTGAGGATAAGGTGGCAAGCCAGACGCTGTTGAAGGTTGTAGCTGCTCCGAAGTGGATGAAGATAGACTGAGGGCCGCTCCAGTTCCAGGCGTAAGAGGATCCGCTAACGGGGGTTGGTGCGGGGTCAACCGCCGGATCGGTAACGGTTGCAGATGCCCAGCCTGTCGAACCGGCCGCGGGACCAGAGAGGGCGGTGCTCCATACATAGCCCTGATAATTGTTCGAAATTCCCTGATCGAAGAAGTTATCTCGAGTCGTGAGATCTTCGAAATCGATTACCAGTGCAGTTGCGGGAGATAGTCCCAATGTCAATGCGAGTGGCAATAGGTAGACAGAATGCTTCAAGGTTCCTCCAGGTGATTGATGCGAAAATGAGTTGTAATATCAGCGTAAATGCAAATAAGAAGAAAGCAACTGTTTTTGTTTCGGATTACAGACACGCAGGTCACAATTCTCGCGGGCTAGTGCGGCTCTGGCGCGAGGCTTGAGGAGAACACCTTAAGGCTTCGATTATCTCGGGCTAGCGGCGGAAAACGACTTCACCATCCTTCATCACCCAGCGCACTCGCTCGGTTACCGCTTGGATGTCTTTCCAAGGTTCGCCTTCGACGGCGATGATGTCGGCGAAGGTACCGGGGGCGATGCGGCCGAGTTGCTCGGGGACGCCGAGCATTGCCGCTGCGTTGGTGGTGGCGGTGTGGAGCGCTTCTTCGGGAGTGAGTCCGGCTTTGACGAACCATTCGAGTTCGCGGGTGTTTTGGCCGAACATTGTATAGACGGCGTCGGAGCCCATGACGAGTTTGACACCTGCTTTGACGGCGCGGCGTGCGGTTTCGAGGTTCTTCTCCACGTATTGACGGAGGTTGGCCATGGCTTCATCGGTGAAACCGTATTCGTGGCGGGCGTCCATGTAATAGCGGTTGTGGTCGATGGTGGGGACCCAATAGATTTTACGCTGGGCCATGAGGCGGAGAGTTTCGTCGTCGATGTCGATGCCGTGTTCGATGGAGTCGGCGCCAGCGCGGGCGGCGTCACGCACTCCCGATGGGCCGTAGGAATGGATGGCGACTTTGTGGCCGACGGCATGGGCGGCTTCGACGGCGGCTTGCATGGCTTCGAAGGGGACGGTTTGTTCGGTGTCGACGCTGTCGAAGCCGCCTTTGGAGGCGAAGATCTTGATCCAGGGATGGCCGGCCTTGATGCGTTGTTTGACGAGGGCTTCCATATCGGCGGGCGTTTTGGCGGAGAGACCTTGACCGGCGGTGAAGAGACGCGGTCCGGGGAAGAAGCCGTGGTCGATGAGATCGCGGACAGCGATGTCGGTGTCGGCGGCGGCGTGGAGGTTGCGGATGGTTGTGACGCCGCTGCTGAGGGTGAGGCGGGCGTTTTCGGCGGCGAGGTGAACCTTGGCGGCGGGATGGATTTTTTGACTGAGTGGTGTCTTGCCGAGCTTGGGTTCCCAGTAATAGGTGATGTGCGTGTGGGCGTCGATGAGGCCGGGAAGGGCGGAGAAGCGCCTGAGATCGATCCATTCGGCGTTGCGGGGGATACCGGATTTGGAAGTGGAGACCTGGGTGATGCGGCCGCCATCGACCACCACGATGGCGTTATTTGTGACTTTGCCGGCCCCGTCCCAGAGCTTTCCAAACAGGAGCGCTTTGGGGGCGGCGGAGGCGAATGTCGCCAGGCAGACGAGCAACAGACATGACGAAGTTATTGCTTGGGGACGTGGTTGACCGACTCCCTTACGGTCGCGGCTCAGAAACGGTTGCCGGATAGGTTGCGGAGACGGGGTAAGAGCGGTGCGGCGGGTCATCATCCTTCTTTATACGGATTATTTCTTCGGATAGTTCGCAAAGAAGGGGCTGGACCAGGCCAGCATTTTGTCGGATTGTTCGACGCGGACGTAGTAATAGTGCTTGCCTTTGGCGTCGCCTTTGTCGGTGTACTCGAAATCGGCGGTGCGGCTGTTGGGGCTGGTGGTGTAAATGACCTGGCTATCCTTGACGATGTGCACTTTGGCAATGTTGCGTGGGGCGCGCACCTTCACCTTGATGGGCAAGGGCTGATCCATGGCGAACTCGTCGCCCATGAAGTGATCGCCCATGGTGACATCGAGGATGATGTTGTCCATAGCGCCGTAGGTGTGGCGTTTGCGAATAGCGTCGAGGACGCCCTGCCGGGAGAAGTCGGTGGTGTAGACCAAGGCGTAGGAGATGTGAGTGGAGCCGTGGTCGGAACTGGTGATGATGCCGAGTTTGTAGCCTTTGGCCCAGGCGTTTTTCACCATGCCTTCGGGCTGGTAGCCGGCCTGTTTGACGTGCGGGCCGTCGGTGGAAGGATCGGCGACGAGGGGAGCGCCTAACTGTTCGTAATTGGTGCGCGCGCCTTGGAAGATTTCGACGACGGGTTCAAGGTTGGGGTCGTTATCGCGCCAATCGGTGCCCATGCGCGTGCCGGAGGTATGCGATATTGCGACCGCGTTGCGATTGCGGATTTCCTCGTAGAGGAGTTTGGTGTCGTTGGCGACGAGGTCGCCGGAACCGACGCCGGGTTCATCGCCCTGGCGATTTTCGCCGAGGTACCACTGGTCTGCTCCGGAGCGAAGGAAGAACGGTGTGACGCGGGAGTCGGAGCGGCGGGCGAAGAACATGTTGCGATGGCCATTGGGGAATGTGGCGCTGCGCTCGTAGCCGAAGATGGCGGCGTAAGCGCCGGGGACGTGATACATGTCGGTCATCTTCTGCGTGTACCACCACCAGTAGTTCCAGGCGCCGCCCTGATGGTCGGTGGATGCGCCGAAGTCCATGGAGGCGGCGTCGATCATGTAGCGGTAGAAGTCCTGGAGGGAGCCGTCGGCAGCGCCGCCGCCGTCCCAACTGAGTTCGGTGTGGCGATGGAAATCGCCGCGGACGATGCGATGTGGCTTGCCTTCGATGGTGGTGGTGTAGGCGCGGATGGCGCGGAGGTCGGCGGCTTCGTTGTCGTGGCCGGCGGCGAGTGCGGGATAGTCTTCCTGTGCGGCGCCCCAAGTCATAGACGCAGCGGCGGGCGGCGGGGGGATGCGTCCGGCGTGAACTCGCTGATGGAGTGGGCGGTGATAGTATTTGTCCGCGCGGCTGTCGGTATCCCAGGCGAGCCAGATGCCCTGGTCTTTGTCGAGCGTGGCGTTGATGCGGGTGGAGGAGCGGCCGCGGCTGGATGGGAGAGCGAAGGGCTTGCTCCAGCCGGTGCTATCGAGGTGGGTGAGGTAATACTCCCAATAACCGGGACCGCGGCGGTTGTTCTGCAGCACTGCTCCGTTGATGCGCTGCTTGGCGGCGACCCAGATGGAGCCCTTGCCATCGGACCAGACGTGCGGTTGATAGGTGTTGTTTTCGCTGAAGGCGGAGTAGAGGGATTTGACGGGCTCGCGCCATGTGCCGTTGTCGAAGCAGCGAATGCGCGGGGCGCGGTCCGCACCCAGAGCCGCGCCCTTGGGCTGCTGGCGAAGTGTGTAGCCCTGGTCTTTACCCCAACTGGGCCGGCCTTGCTCCCAGGCGACCCAGACGCGATCGCTGGAATCGACGGTGACGGTGGGCTTGGTGTCGAAGGATGGGGAATCGGCGACGGCGATCTCCGCGCCGGGCTTGCCGCCTTCCACTTTGGTGAGGAAGACGTCGTAGTTGCCGTTCTTGTAGGAGTCGTAGGCGACCCAGAGGGCGCCTTTGCTATCGAAGGCGACGGCGGGCTCCCAGTCGTTGGCGGCGCGATTGGTGACGCGGACCTCGGGGCCCCATTTGTCGTTTTCCATCGTCTTCACGAAGATGTTGCTGTTGCGCCCGCGGAAACTTTGCCAGACGACGGCGAGCTTGCCTTTGCCATCGGAGACGAGGCGGGGATTGATGTCGGGGAGCGCGTTGGAGGTGAGGCGTTCGATGGCGCCCCATTCTTCCTTGTCGGGATCGAAGCGGCGGGCGTAGAGATCCCAATTGTTGCGCACCATCTGCGACCAGACGACCCAGGGGCGATTGGAGGAATCGACACCGATCTGCGGGAGCCAGCTATCGCCGCTGGTGTTGGGGACCCATTGGAGGGCGCGCCAGACGCCATCTTTGTAATGACGGATGACGACGTCGTCGCGATCGCCGACGAAGCTGAGCCAGGTGACCCAGAGGGAGCCATCGGGTGCGGTGGCGATGGAGGGCAGATCGTCCTGGCGGTATTCGTGGCCGACCATGGTGGCTTTCATCTGGCCACCGCCGGGGAGGTTGGCGACCTGGAAGGGCGGTGCGGCCTGTAGTGTGGCGCGCTTCGACGCGGGGGCGAGGAAGAATGCGGCAATGGCGGCCGCGGGGAGGACGAGCAGCAGGGCGCGTTTCATGAAAATTCGGTCTCTACTGTCTGGTAATTTTATACAACTTGCTTTCGGTTCGTATGAAGAGGCTGCCTCGGGCGATGGCGGGGGTGGACATGCACATCTCGTCGAGTGAGTTTTTACCGAGGATCTGGAAGTCCGGGCCGGCTTTGATGACGTGCGCATCACCGTCTTCATTGAGGATGAAGATCTTGCCGTTATAGGACCAGGGCGAGGCGGTGTAGGCTCCGATTTCTTCGGAAATGCGGCGGCGGGGATAGACTTCTTTTCCGGTCCTGGCATCGTTGGCGGAGAAGAAGCCGCGGTCAAGCAGCGTATAGTAGATGTCGCCGACGACAATGGGCGAGGGATTGTAGGGGCCGAGTTGGGGCGAGAACCAGGCGATGAATTCGTTGCTCGATTCGCCTTGCTTCAGGGAGATATCGCCGGATGCGCCGGGCTTGATGACGAAGGTGGGGCGCTTCTGATCTCCGACGTAGCCGCTGGTGACGTAGAGCAGGCCGTGTTTGGAGAATGGCGTGGGGATGGTGAGCGACGACATGCCGCCGAACTCCCAGAGGAGTTTGCCGTCGAGATCGTAAGAACGGACGCGGTTGGTGCCGGGGGTGATAATCTCGGTGCGTTTCGCGTTCTGCCAGATGTAGGGCGTGGCCCAGTTGCTCTTCTCGTCGCGTTCGATTTGCCAGATGGTTTTGCCGGTCTGCTTGTCTAACGCGGTGAGGAAAGATTTCGATTCATTGTCGTTGACGATGTAGAGTCGGCCCTGATGAAGGATGGGGGAAGCGGCGGTGCCCCATCCATACTTCGTGTTGACGGTGTCGAAGCGGCGCTCCCAGATTTTTTTGCCGGCGAAGTCGAAGGCGAAGACGCCAGTGTTGCCGAAGTAGGCGTAGACCAGCTTGCCGTCGGTGACTGGTGTTTCCGAAGCGTAGCTGTTCTTGAGATGGCGGGAGAAGGCGGGCACCATCTTTTGCACTTCCTGCTGCCAGGCGATTTTGCCGGAGTCGAAGTCGAAGGCGTAGAGCATCCAGCGGTGTTCGTCGGTGGGGATGCCTCGCTCGCCGCCAAAGTAGAGGCCTTTGCGGGCTTTCTCTTTGCTTTCGGTGGGGACGACGGTGGTGACGAAGACGCGGTTGCCCCAGACGATGGGCGAGGACCAGCCACGGCCAGGGATGTCGATTTTCCAGGCGACGTTTTTGGTGGTGGACCATTCGTCGGGGAGTTTGGGATCGTCGTCAGCGACGCCAGTGGAACCGGCGCCGCGGAATTGCGGCCAGTTGTCGTTGGCGGCGAAGGCCGCGAGGGCGAGGGCGGAGAGAAGAATGAACTTCATTTGCGGGATGCCTCCCAGGCTAAGGAGAGATTTCGGCCGGTATTGAGACGCTGGCCGCCATCGCAATGGATGATGGCGCCGGAGATGAGACTGGCTGCATCGGAGCAGAGGAAGAGCGCGAGGTTGGCGATGTCCTGTTTCGTGCCCATGCGGCCGAGTGGGACGCTGTTGATGGCGTTCTGGCGCGCTTCGGGAGTGGGCGCGAGGCGGCGAATGCCTTCGGTGTCGTCGATGGGACCGGGGGTGATGACGTTTGCGCGTATGCCTTCGGGGCCCCATTCGAGGGCGATGGTTTGGGTGAGGAGATCGACGCCTGCTTTGGCGGCGCAAACGTGTGCTTGAAAGGCGTAGGGCTGATGGGCGTGATTGGCGGAGATGCTGATGATGGATGCGCCGGGTTTGCGGAGGTGGGGATAGGCGGCGCGGCAGGTGTTGTAGGTGCCGAGCAGATCGATATCGACGACGGCCTTGAAGCCATTGGCGGACATGCCGATGATGGGGGCGGGGAAGTTGCCGGCTGCGCCGCAGACGAGGATGTCGATGGGGCCGAATTGGGCGGCTGTTTGGGTGAAGGCTGCTTCGAGGGCCTCGTAGTTGCGGACGTCGGCGGAGATGCCATCGGCCGTTGCCCCGGTGGAGCGGATGGAGGCAACGGCTGCGTCGAGTTTTTCCTGCTTGCGGCCGAGGATCATGACGCGGGCACCGTGCGCGGCGAAGGCTTCGGCAATGCCGAGGCAGATTCCACTGGAGCCGCCGGTGACGAAGGCTGTTTTGCCGTGGAGCAGGTCAGGAACGAAAGTGGACATGGGGAATCAGATCCAGTCTACGATGAATCGGCGTGAGTGATCGATTTGGACACGTTATGGGTCCGGTTTTCGCTTGTAGTTAAGAAGTACAATGTTCGCAAGTACACCGAAGGAGGAGCTATGAGCTGGATCATGAATCGAGGTACATCTTCCTGGCGGCTTTGCCGTTGGAGTGGAGGGAAAGATTGTGACCCGGCGAAGGGGCTTAGCGATCCCTTTCAGGTGCGGCAATGGATTGACCAGCAACGGGATCCGCTGATGATGGACCGGCTGCGGAGAGGGCTGAACGTGCCGGCTGGCATCTCGCCACATATGATGTCGGACGATGAAGTGGCGCGGACGTTGTCGCACGAAATCAGTTGGAACCGCGTGCATGTCTGTGTGAATGAAGTGCAGTTGATTGCGGAGCGGACAGACGGGCACAGCTACGCGGGGGCAGCGGAGCCGGCGCCGCCACCGCCACGAGCAGCGGCGCGGTCAACACCATCGCCGTCGAGCGCGCCGAAGCCTTCCGATCAGCCTTCGTTTGGGAAGGAAGCGGACCTGGTGGCACTGGCGGGAGTATTGACGTCGGCGTCCGAATCGGGGACTCCGTTCTGTGAAGAATGCGCGAAAGCGGCCGCGGCGGGAGACAAGTAATGGAGACGAAGCTGTTGCCGCAATTACTGCCGGTGTTGTGGCCGGAGACGATGGGCTCGCGGATGAACAATTGGATGATTCTGGACGCGGCCCGGAATGAACGCATTTACGGGGCGGTGTACCGGACTTACCACGACAAGTGCTGTTTGTATGCCGGTGATCTGCCGTGGCAATTGCAGATGGCCGCGCCGTACCTGGTGCAATTGGACAAGGACGATTCGAATTCGCTGGCGATCTTGCGGCAGGGATGGGGCGATAGCTGGGGGATCATTTTTCGATCGAGCGCATCGATGGAGACGCTGCGGCGGCATTTTCGCGGGTTTCTGCGCGTGAGGGATCAGGCGGGTCGGAAACTGGTGTTCCGCTATTACGATCCGCGAGTGCTGCGGGTGTATCTGCCGACGTGTTTGCCGAGTGAGCTGGAAACGGTGTTCGGGCCGGTGGAGAGCTTCCTGGTGGAGTCAGAAGATCCGGAAGTGGCAATTGAGTTTACGCTGCAGAACCGGCAGTTGGTGGAGCGGCGGATTGCGTTGCGGGACAGCTTTCTCACGGCCGCGGCTCAGTAGGGGACAATCGAAGGTAAGTGAGTTCCGTCAACCCGCAACAGCGCCTGACCCATCTCGCGATGGCTGCGGCGAGTTTTATGCTCGCGCACCAGATCGCCGCAAAAGCGGCGCGCGATGGCTTGTTCTTATCGCGATTTCCGGCAACGGACCTGCCGAAGATTGTGGGATTGGCGGCGGTGGTGGCGGTGCTGTTCTCGCTATTGTTTTCGCGGGCGCTGTCGCGGTTCAGCCCGGCGCGGCTGGTGCCGGTGGCATACCTGGTGAGTTCAGCTTTCCACATGGTGGAGTATTTCCTCATCGACAGCTACCGGGATGCCACGGTGTACCTGGTGTATCTGCATATTGTCGGGTTTGGGGCGATTCTGTTATCGGGCTTCTGGTCACTGGCGAGTGAGCTGTTCGATCCGCGCGAGGCGAAGCTGCAGTTCGGCCGGATTGCGGGCATGGGTACGGCGGGCGGCATTGCCGGCGGGGTGATGGCGGAGCGGACGGTGGTGCTGTTGTCAGTGGATGCATTGCTGCTGGTGCTGGCGGCGCTGCATCTGGGCTGTGGCCTGATGCTGGCGGGGATGATTCAATCCACGCCTCCCGCGGTGACGAAGCGCAAAGAAGATGACGCAGGATGGGCGGCGGCGAAGCGAGCGTTTGCCGGAGCGCCGTTTCTGTTGAGCCTGGCACTGCTGGTGCTGCTGGGGACGACATCGGCGGCGCTGCTCGATTACCTGTTCAAGAGCGGGGCGACGAATGCGTTCGGGCGCGGGCAGGGACTGACGCGATACTTCGCTATTTACTACACGGGTGGGCAGGTGCTGACGTTTCTGGTGCAATCGCTGCTGACGCCGATTGCGCTATCGAAGTTGGGGTTGGGCAAATCGGTGATGTCGCTGGCGCTGGCGGTGGCGGCGGGATCTTCAACGGCGCTGTTGTTGCCGCTGTTTCCGATGGTGGCGAGTGTGCGCGCGCTGGAGCTGATTCTGCGCGGATCGCTATTCCGCTCCGGATATGAACTGTTTTTTACGCCGATCCCGGCGAGGGATAAGCGGGCGGTGAAGACGGTGATTGACGTGGGATGCGACCGGCTGGGAGATGCGGTGGGCGCGGCGGCGATTCAATTGATCCTGCTGTTCCCGCTGCACGCGCGGACGGAGATACTGGGGATCACGATTGTGCTGGCGGCGTTGAGTGTGTGGCTGACGACGCGGATGGACAAGGCGTATCTGGGGGTGTTGGAAAAAGGGCTGCTGACGCGAGCGGTGGAGTTGGATATCGGCGATGTGCAGGATTCGACGACGATGTCGGCGGTGCTGCGGACTGTGAGCGTCCAAGCCAATGTGAGCGTGAAGGACCGGCCGAAGACGGCGTATCCACGGCCGGTGACCGCGACAGTGGTTTCGGATGTGGTGGTGGATGCGATGGTGGAACTGCGCAGCGGGAATCCGGAGCGCGTGCGTGCGACGCTGGAGCGATTGAAACGGTGGGAGCCGTTGCTGGGTCCGCAAGTGATAAGGCTGCTGGCGTGGGACGAGGTGAGCGAGGCGGCGCGCGATGTGTTGACTAATGCTGGGCCGGTGGTGACCGGACTGCTGACGGATGTGCTGCTGGATGAGAAACAGGATTTCGCGGTGCGGCGGCGTATTCCGCGCATTCTGGCACGTGCCGGGTCGCAGCGGGGCGTGGACGGATTGATGGAAGCGCTGGGCGATGCGCATTTCGAATTGCGCTTTCAGGCGAGCCGGGCGCTGGACTATTTGAAACAGACCAAGCCGCAACTGCACTACGATACGGACGCGGTGTACGAGGCGGTGAAGCGGGAATTGAACGTGGCCACGCCGATTTGGCAGGGGCGTAGGTTGTTGGATACGCGGGATGCATCGGACAGCGGCTTTTCGTTTTTGGACGATGTATTGAAGGACAGGGCGAATCAGAGCCTGGAGAACGTGTTCAGCCTGCTGGCGGTGGTATTGCCTCGGGAGCCGCTGAAGGTGGCGTTTCGCGCGCTGCACAGTGATGACCGGCTATTGCGTGGGTTGGGGCTGGAGTATCTGGAGGGGGTGCTTCCGGCGTCGATCAATGCGATGTTGACGGAAGTTCTGGAATCAGCGCCGCCGGCCCATCCGGGGAAGGATCCGGGGGAAGTGTTGGCGCGGTTGATGCAATCGAATCAGAGTTTGTTGCTCGAGTTAAAGAAGCAGCGTCCCGTCTAGATTTGGGACTGATATACTTGTGTCCCTTATGCGTGCGGAACAAGTGAAGGTGGCGGAATCGAAGACGGCGGAGGCTCCGTATCCGAGTGCCGGGTATGCCTGGTATGTGCTGGCGCTGTTGACGCTGGTGTATGTGTTTTCGTTCATTGACCGGCAGATTCTGAATCTGCTGGTGGGGCCGGTGCGGCGGGATCTGGGGTTGACGGACACGCAGATGAGCCTGCTGATGGGGTTCAGCTTCGCGCTGTTTTATACGGGGTTTGGGATACCGTTGGGGCGGCTGGCGGATTCGCGCTCACGGCGGACGATTATTGCGGTTGGGTTTGCGACGTGGAGTTTGTTTTCGGCCGGATGCGGGCTGGCACGGACGTTCGCGCAGATGCTGCTGATGCGTGTTGGCGTTGGGGTAGGGGAAGCGACGTTGTCGCCGGCAGCGTACTCGTTGTTGACGGATTATTTTCCTCCGCAACGGAGAGCGACTGCGCTAAGCGTGTATGGGATGGGGATCTACATTGGATCGGGGCTGGCGTTCTTGTTGGGCGGGCTGGTGACGGGTTGGAGCTCGCGGCAAGAGATGTGGGCGTTGCCGCTGGTGGGCGAAGTACGGTCGTGGCAGGTGGTGTTTTTTGCGGTGGGATTGCCGGGAGTGGTGCTGGCGCTGTTGATGTATACGGTGGTGGAACCGGTGCGGCGCGGCGCGGGGAAGGCGCAGGCGATTCCCGTGGGCGAGGTATTCCGGTACATGCGCGAGAACTGGACGACGTACTTTTGCCACAATGTGGGGATCGCGCTGCTGTCCTTCTCTTCCTATGGGAGCGCAGCGTGGATTCCTTCGTATTTTGTGCGGACGCATGGATGGACGGCGGCGGAGACGGGGAAGATTTATGGCGTGGTGGTGGCCGTGTGCGGCGCGCTGGGGATTGTGTGGGGAGGCTGGCTGGCGGACCGCTGGTCGGCGCGAGGGCGCAAGGACGCGGCGATGCAGGTGGCGCTGATGGTGTCTTGGGCGTGGATTCCGACTGGAGTGGCCTATTTGCTGGTGCCGGATGCGTGGTTGGCGATGGCGCTGCTGGTTCCGACGGTGTTTCTGACGGCGGCTCCGTTCGGGATTGCACCGGCGGCGATTATGCAGGTGACGCCGGCACGGATGCGGGGGCAGGCGAGTTCGATTTATTTGTTTGTGATTAATTTGATCGGGTTGGGTATCGGGCCGACGGCGGTGGCTCTGGTGACGGATTATGTGTTTGGGGATGATAAGCAGGTGGGGATGTCGATTTTGCTGGTGTCGGCTACGGCGCATGTGGTTTCCGCGGGGCTTTTGTGGGCGGGGTTGAAGCCTTATGTGCGGAGCCAGGAGCGGGCTAAGGAGTGGATGGCTTCACGGGTCGCTTGATTCGACACCTGCGGGGACGGAAGCTACTGGCTCCAGGATCGGAAGAGGGCGCGCAACTGCTTGACGAAGAGCTTGAGGGTGGGTTCCTGGATCTGGTTGAGGCTCATTGCGGTGACGATGTCGCCGGCGAATTCCTCGCCTCCCAAAGGGGCGTCAATGCCGGAGGCGCGAATTTCATTGCGCAAGAGCCGCTTGTACTCGTCCTTCTTACACTTGATTGCGGGGAGGGTGCAGCCGCGGCCGAAGACCGTGCTGAATGCCTTGGTATCGGTAAGCATCCAACGCTCGACATGCGGGTCGGGGATGGCGTAGGACAGGCTTTGCTGAAAGGCCGGGTAGTGTTCGACGGCCTTGGCCAGTAGTGCTTTCCGGGTGTTGTAGCCTTTGCAGTTCGCGTCGGCCACTACGATGATGGAATCGGGAACCGGCTCCGAGCCTTTGGAGAGGTCGCAAAGGTAGTCCTTCAACTCGCCGGCCATTCTGGGTAGTCCCCCTCTAGCGCTTCGCGGGTCGATGTTGACTGCCAGTCCGGCTTCGTTCTTGAACCTGGTGAGGAGAGCTCCGACAAATTTTTCGTGGAAGGAGTCTTCGCAGAAGATGACAACCTTACGCATCGAAGTCCCCTCGAAGCAGACGTTGCGACACGGGAGTGATCTCTGTATCCTCTTCGAGGGCTTCGTCGATGGCCTGACTCGCCGCGAGTGGTCCCCAAAGTTGGAAGGGTTCGATTACGGTAGATCCGTCCTTTTTCTTGCAGACGAAGAGGGAATCCTTGGGGACATGATCTGGGAGGATCGGCGAGTGTGTGGTGACGATCAACTGTGTATCATCGGAGTCTGCTCGATTCGCCAGGATTTTTGCGATCTCGCGAATGCGGCGGGGGTGAATGCCGTTCTCGGGTTCCTCAAAGCCAACAAGTGCGGGAGGCTCCTTCACGCCGCTGAGTGCAAGCAAACCCAGGACTCGCAAGGTGCCTTCCGAGACGACTCGGGCAGGCATGGCGACGGCACCTTCCATCAAGCTGAGTTCCACCTCACCATAGCGGTTGACCTCAGTTCGAATTCCAGTAATGGATGGGATCAGACTGTGCACTGCTTTCTCCACGGCCATGAACTGTCGAGGGTCGATATTCTTTAGTGTGTGAAGAAAGGCTGCGAGTTCCTCACCCATGAGTCCGATGTGGCGGACTTCCTTGACGCTGGTGGCGGACCGCATTCGTTCCCTTGGCTCGAAGTAGTAGAAACACCAACTTTCGAGTTCTGACTTGAGTGCGGTCAAGTGAGGGTAATGAGGTGCGTAATGAGGACGTGAGAGTATTGCGTGGTCAAGATATTTATCGAAATACGTTGGATGAGCCTGCCCTTCCATGCGCAAGTGTATTCGTGATTCCATACGCTCCAGGAATGGTCGCGGTCGAGGCTTCACATTTCCATCGCGATCGAGGGCGGCGAGGAATTCGTCCGCAATGTGCAGCGCACCCGTATCAGGTGCAATCTCTATTTTGATCCGGTAGCGGAGCAGGGTGTGGTGAATGTAGTTTGCGGGTTTCGGAGATGATAGAGGCTCGAGGTCAGAGGACTGTCTTGGTTTTGTTTCCGAGATTTCTTTGTTAACCGCGTTGACGATGGCTGGGGAGATCTTGATGTCAACTTCAATTTCGAAAGCCGCCCTCTGCTTCATCATCCCTTCGATGCCTTCTGGCCCCAACGAGAATGACTCAAGAGGCTTGCCTCTGTACGGGGGTTCAAATGCTTCCTTCAGGCTTCGGCTTTTAGCTATGCGGCTGAGAAGCTGGATGGCGTCGAGGAAATTACTTTTGCCCGAGGCGTTGGGGCCGACTAACACCGATAGAGGTTTCAGCGTGACGTCGGCGGAACGCAGTGATTTGTAGTTCGAGATCCGGATGCGTTGAATCATTATGAGGTTATCGCCAGAGTCTGCGTATCACTCCTATCAGTATCGCGCCGCTGATGACGAGTACCGCGAGCAATCCCAGCGCGTAGCCCATGCGGCCGTAGAGGAAGTTGCCGACGGTGAAGAGGCCGCTCCAGATGACGATGCTGCCAGAGACCCAGCCGATCATGGCGAGGGGGATGTTGTCCTCGCGGGCGTAGGTGGCGGCTTCGGCATCGGTGATGCCTGCTTCTCGTTGGATGTCGCGCCAGCCGGGGCCGAATGGGCGCACCTTTTTGTAGAACTCGATCAGGGCGCGGCGGTCGGTTTGGGGCCCGAGGTAGGCCATCGTGATCCAACAGATGGTGGTGAAGAGCACCGTGATGAGAAGTTCGCGGTGTGTCCCCCAGTTGGTGCCTGCCTTGTGAAGGAAGAGGAAGCCAACGGAGATGAGGAAGGAACTCGCCATGGCGATGATTTCGCACCAGGCGGTGACGCGCCACCAGAACCAGCGCAGGAGATAAAGCAGGCCTGTGCCAGCGCCCACCTGGAGCATGATGTTGAAATTGTCCTGGGCGGATTCGAGGACGAAGACCAGTGAGGACGAGAGAAGGAAAAGAATGATGGTGGCGAGTTGGCCTGCGCGTACGTAGTGATGCTCGGTGGCATCGCGGTTGACGAAGCGGCGGTAGAAATCGTGAACCATGTAGCTGGCGCCCCAGTTGAGGTGGGTGAGGATGGTTGACGAATTCGCGGCGATGAGGCCGCCGACCATTAGTCCCATCCAGCCGACAGGGAGGAATTTGAGCATCGCCGGGAAGGCGATGTCGTGGCCGATGAGCGAAGCGTCCACATGGGGGAAGGCCGTTTGGATGTCTTTCAGTTCGGGATAGACGAGGATGGACGCGAGCGCAGTGAGGATCCAGGGCCAGGGGCGGAGCACGTAGTGCGCGAGGTTGAAGAAGAGTGTTCCGCCGAGCGAGTCGCGCTCGGACTTTGAGGCCAGCATGCGCTGGGCGACGTAGCTGCCGCCGCCGGGTTCGGCTCCGGGATACCAGACGCTCCACCACTGCACGGCGATGGGCATGATGAAGACCGCGACGGCCATATCCCAGTTGCTGGAGAAGTCGGGGAGCATGTTGAGGTAGCTGAAGCCGCCGGGTCCGGTTTGGTGACTGAGCTTGGTGATGAGGCCGTCGAGACCGCCGACTTGCGGAAGTTGCAGGGCGAAATAGGCAGCGGCGAAGACGGCGGACATCTTGATGAAGAACTGGATCATGTCGATGACCAGGACTCCCCACAATCCGGTGTGCGCGGCGAAGACGACGTTGAGCACGCCGACGGCGAGGAGTGTTTGTGTGCGGGTCATGCCGAATAGGACATTGGCGATCTTGCAGGCGGCGAGATTGACGGAGGCCATGATGATGCAGTTGAAGAAGAGGCCGAGGTAGAGCGCTCGGAAGCCTCGGACGGCGGTGGCAGCTTTGCCAGAGTAGCGGAGTTCGTAGAATTCGAGATCGGTGAGGACGCCGCTGCGGCGCCAGAGCTTGGCATAGAAGAAAACGGTGGCGACGCCGGTGAGCGTGAAGGCCCACCATTGCCAGTTGCCGGCGACGCCTTGGGTGCGAACGAAGTTGGTGACCAGATTGGGAGTGTCGCTGGAGAACGTGGTGGCCACCATGGAGATGCCTGCGAGCCACCACGGGACCGAACGGCCGGAGGCGAAGAACTCGGCGGTGCTCTTGCCGGAGCGCTTCCGGAAGGCGAGGGCCGGCAGGAAGCAGATGAGGATCGAAGCGACGATGATGATCCAATCGAGCGTTTGTAGCGTCATGGCGGTATCCGGTTAGCGAATGGTGAGGACGCGAATCTGCGAGCCTTGCGAGGCGGTGCGGTAGATGCGCTGCGTGGCCTTGATGAAGTCTTCGCGCTTGGCGTTGTAGATGTTGTCGACGTACTTCTGCGGGTTGCGGTCAATCAGGGGGAACCAGGAACTTTGTATCTGGATCATGATGCGATGGCCGCGGCGGAAGTTGTGGAGAACATCGGGGAGCTCGTATTCGAGCTTCTCGACTTTGTTGGGGGTGAAGGGCTCGGGCTTGGAGAAACTCTTGCGGAAGCGGCCGCGGAAGAGCTCGCCACGGACGAGTTGCTGGAAACCGCCCATCACTACCTTTTCGGGATTGGGATCGGGATCGGGGTATTCGTCGGGGTAGACGTCGATGAGCTTCACGACCCAATCGGAGTCGGTGCCGGTGGTGGAGACGAACAACGATGCCTTGAGCGGGCCAGCGATGATGACGTCCTCTTCGAGCACGTCGCTCTTGTAGACGAGGACATCGGGGCGCATGGAGGCGAAGCGCTGATCATCCACCATATGCTCGCGGGTCATGGCCTTGGTGATGCCGGGGGTGAAGGGGACGGGCTTGTTGGGATCGCTGACGTATTCGTCGAAGCCATCGCCGGCGCGCACGGGATCGAAGGACAGTTTTCCTTCGGCATGGAGGTGGAGGGTTTTGGGCGTTGCGTCTTTGGGGGGCCAGACATCGAACTTGCGCCACTGGTTGGCTCCGGTCTCGAACATGTAGGCCTCGGGAAGCTTCTTGTCGGAGGAGTCTTTGAGGTGGTGCATGAAGAAGGGGAATTCGATTTCGTCTTTGTAGAAGTCGCTGGTGTTGGCGTTGAAATTGACGAAGCCGAGTTTGTCGCCTTTGTCGCGGCCGCCCCACTGGCCGTGAAACCAGGGGCCCATGACGAGGATGTTCTGCGGGGTTTGGGCGTTCTTCTCGATGGCTTCGTAGAGGCGGAGTGCTCCGAATAAGTCTTCGGCATCGAACCAGCCGCCGACGGTCATGACAGCGGGCTTGGCGTTTTTGGCTCCGTAGCGGAGGTCGCGCACGCGCCAGTATTCATCGAGGTTGGGATGCTCCGTGAACTCTTTCCAGTAGGCGATTTGGTTCTTGAAATACTTTTCGTTGAGGTTCACCAGCGGGCCGACGCCAAGGTAAAACTCATAGCCGTTGGGGAATTCGGGCGCGATGCTCTCGGCGGCCTTGGTGGTAGGCTCCGGGCGGGCGATGCCGAAGGAGGTGAAGAAGCGGAAGAAGTGCGGAAGATAGAACGCGCCGTTGTGATGGAAATCGTCGCCGATGAACCAGTCCGTGACGGGGGCTTGCGGCGAAGATGCTTTCATTGCCGGATGCGCGTCGATGGCGCCCATGGCGGCGTAGAAGCCGGGGTAGGAGATGCCGTAGATGCCGGCACGGCCGTTGTGATTGGGGATGTTTTTGATCAGCCAGTCGACCGTGTCATAGGTATCTGAGGATTCGTCGATGTCCTGGTTGGTGCGCTTGTTGGGGTTGTAGGGGCGGACGTTGACGAACTCGCCTTCCGACATCCAGCGGCCACGAACGTCCTGGAAGACGAAGATGAAACCCTCTTTGACGAATTTTTCGGACTTGGGGAAGTTGTCGGGGTATTGATCGGCGCCGTAAGGCTTGACCGAATAGGGAGTGCGGGTGATGAGGAAGGGATACTGCTTCGAGGTATCTTTGGGCGTGTAGACGCTGGTGAAGAGGCGCTTCCCGTCGCGCATGGGGATACGGTACTCGTACTTGGTGTAATTGGCCTTGATGTAATCCTTTTGAGGGAACGCGGGAAGGGCGAGAAGAGCGAGCAGTCCAAGAGTACGCATACGGTTCTGGGTTTCAAGTTTCGCACAAGTGGGCCTATGCCTTGTTGCTATCATGATCGGATCATGCGCAGGCTCCGTATTCTGATTGCCGTTCTGTGTTCGGTGGCCGCCGTTGCCGCCGTCCCTGAGCCGAAGGAGCATTTCGGATTCTCACCGGGTGATGACAACAAACTGGTGGATTACAGCGAACTGATCGGGTATTTCCAGAAGCTGCAGAGTTCGTCGGACCGGATCAAGCTGGTGACGTTTGGGAAGACATCGATGGGGAAGCCGATGTACATGGCGTTTCTCTCCGATGGCGCGAACCTGGCGAAGCTGGATCATTACCGGGGGATCAGCCGGAAGCTGGCTTTAGGGCAGGGGAGCAGGGAAGAGGCGCAGAAGCTGTCAGTGGATGGCAAGGCGATTGTGTGGATCGATTCGGGGCTGCATGCTTCCGAGGTTGCGCCGTCGCAGCAGGCTCCGCACCTGGCGTATCGGATGGTGACCGGGGAAGATGAGGAAACGCGGCGGATCCGGAAGAACGTGATTCTGATTCAGATTCCGTGCATCAATCCGGACGGTTTGGATTGGGTGGCGCATTGGCACAGGAAGAATGTGGGGAGTCCGTACGCGGGCGCGCCGCTGCCGCATCTCTATCACAAGTACGCCGGGCACGATAACAACCGCGATTGGTACATGCTGAATCTGGAAGAGACGCGGCATGTGACGCGGCAACTGTTTCAGGAGTGGTTCCCGCAGATTGTGTATAACCAGCACCAGGCGCCGCCGTTTCCGGCGCGGATCTTCGTGCCGCCGTATGCTGAGCCGCTGAATCCGAATATTCCGGCTCCGGTGATGGAAGGGATTAATCTGATTGGGGCGGCGATGAAGGAACGCTTTGCGCGGGAGAACAAGCCGGGGATTCTGTCTTACTGGGGATTCGACGCGTGGTGGAATGGCGGGCTGCGATCGGTGCCTGCGTTTCACAACATGCATGGGATTCTGACGGAGACGGCGGGGAGTGGAGCGGCGCCAAGGAATACGGCGCTACGCGATCTGCCGGAACGGTTTGGCAACGGGATGCCTGCGCGGGAGCCTTCGGTGTTTTATCAGCGGCCATGGATGGGCGGGCGCTGGGGCATGCGGGAAGCCGTGGATTACATGCTGACAGCGGACTTCGCCATATTGGATCTGGCTGCGTCGCGGCCGAGCCATTTTCTGTTCAAGGCGTGGGAACTGGCGACGGTGAACATGGAGTTGGGGCGCAAGGGAAAGCCGTATGCTTACGTGGTGCCGATGGATCAGGGCGATAAATACACCGCGATGGAGATGGTGCGGCGGCTGTCGATGGCGGGGATTACGGTGCAGCGGGCGAAGTCGGCGTTTACGATCGGGGCGAAGCAGTATCCGGCGGGGACGTTGGTGATGCCGGCGGGTCAGCCGTTCCGGCCCTACCTGGTGGATCTGATGGAGCCGCAGAAGTATCCGGAGATCAAGACAGGGCAGACTGGACCTACGAAGCGGCCGTACGATGTTGCGGGATGGACGTTGCCCATGATGATGGGTGTGCAGGTGGACCGGATTGAGGAGCGCTTCGAGGCTGCGCTGGATAATGATCCGGATTTGCGGTTGCCCGCGCCGTCATTGGACCGGCGGGATAACTCCTCGTTTCTGGCGACGATTGACTTGTTAAAGCAGGGGGTGAAGGTGCGCTGGGGCGTGGATGGGGCGCTGCTGGCCGAAGGGAAAGCGCCGGCGGCGGAGTTTCAGAAGGCGGCGTATGAACTGCGCGCACCGCGCGTGGCGCTGTATGAACCCTACACCGCGAATATGGATGCGGGTTGGACGCAATGGCTGCTGGATTATTTCCGCGTGCCCTACACGATGGTGCGCAATGGGGATTTCCAGAATGGCAGCTTACGGGCGAAGTACGACACGATCATCCTGGCGTCACAGACGGCACAGTCGATTCTGCATGGGACGCGGGAAGGAGAGACTTCCACTGGGCGATCGGGGCAGACGGACTCGCGCCAGCGGCCGGAGTACACGGGGGGCATTACGCTGGCTGGGCTCGCGGCGATTGATGAATTTGTGAAGGCCGGCGGGACGCTGATTTGTTTTGATACGGCGACGGAACTGCCGGTGCAGTTCTTTCCGCTGCCGGTGACGGCTCGGATTCGCGCGGCTGCGGCTACAGGGGATGGCGCCGAGTCATCGAATAACAGCGGGTTCTACTCGCCGGGGTCGGTGTTGCGGATGACGGTGGAGAATGGGAGTCCGCTGACGGCAGGCATGCCGCGCGACGCGCATTTGTTCACGACGGGCGGGCAGGCTTGGGATATCAACCTGATGTCGGAGTTCAACAAGGGGGATCGGGAGACGAAGGCTGTGGTGCGGTACGCGTCCAAGGATTTGCTGGCGAGCGGATGGTTGAGCGGGGAGCGGACGATTACGGGGAAAGCGGCTCTGGTGCAGGCCCGGCACGGGCAGGGGCAGGTGGTGTTGTTCGGGTTCCGGCCGCAGTTTCGCGGGCAGACGTTCGGCACGTTCAAGCTGGTGTTGAATGCGATCTATCTGGGGTCGGCGAAGAAGCTGTAGCTTACAATAGCGGGTGAGTGGGATTGAGTACGCGCATCGGCGGCTGGATTCGCGCCATCGGGCGCTGGAAGAGCAGCGTCAAGCATCAGGTGACGTGGAGCGGACTGGTATTTACGGCGATCATCCTGATGGTGGGGTTCGGCGCGTTTGCATCGGGAAACAATCTGCTGTTTCTGTTGCTGGCGGCGCTGCTTTCCACAATGCTGATTTCGGGGTTTGTGAGCCGGCTGTCGCTGAGCGGGCTGGAAGTGCGGCTGCTGCATCCGGAGCATGTGTTTGCGCGGCGGAAGCTGCCGGCGCGGATTGAGTTGAGCAACACGAAGGGCTACATGCCGTCGTATTCGATTCACCTGGCGTCGAGCGATGAAGAGGAATCGCCGTTGCGGATTTACTTTCCGGTGATTCCCGGCGGGGCGACCGTGGATGCGCACACGACGGTGTACTTCCGGACGCGCGGGCTGCATGGGGACAGCCAGTATCAGTTCACGACGCGGTTTCCCTTTGGATTTACGGAGCGGCGGCTGCAGGTGCGATTGCACCGGGAAGTGCTGGTGTATCCGTGCATTGATCCGCGGCCGGGGTTTGAGGATTTGCTGTTCTCGTTGGAGGGCGATATTGACGCGCATTACCGCGGGCGGGGGAACGATTTTTATCGCATTCGTCCGTACGAGCATGGGGAATCGACGCGGCACGTGGATTGGAAGGCGACGGCGCACACCAGTGAGTTGCAGGTGCGGGAGTTTGCGCGGGAGCAGGATCATATGGTGGAGATATTTCTCGACCGGTTGGTGCCGATGGGGGAGCAGGCTTGGCTGGAGCAGGCGATTGATTGCTGTGCGTTTCTGTGTTGGCGGCTGGCGACGACGGGGAAGCGGTTGCGGTTTGTGTCGCAAGGGGCGGATATCCGGATGCCGGAGCAGGGGGACATTTACGGGATTTTGAAATTTCTGGCGGAGGCGGAGGCGGTGCGGACGAAGGCGGAGGTGTACCCAGAGGAGTCGAACAGTTTTCAGATTGTGTTCAGTTTGGGGCAGGAGGGGGCGAAGGAGGAGGGGTGGCGGGAGGCGCGGTGGTTGGGGAAGTCGATTGTGAAGACGTGAGTGCGCGCGGGGGAGACAGTTCAGCCTTCCCAGGCTGAACTGCGACCGGCCTGGAGGCCCGTCGCCACCAGAGTTAGGCGGAGAATTCGATGGGTTGGTAATCGTGTTCGGTGGTGGAGTAGGGGTGAGGGGAGGAGTCGGTGGCTTCGCCGACGGACTGCCAGCCATCGAGGAGGGTGGAGAGGAGTTGGATGCACTCGTCGTAGGCGTTGAGGTCGGAGTTGATGTTGGCCTGATGGATGCGGAAGAGGAGGTAGTCGTAGAGGTGGAGGAGGTTGCGGGCGATTTCGCCGCCCTGGTCGAGGTTAAGGGACTGGGTGAGTTCGGCGACAACGTTGGAGGCGCGGGTGGAGGCCTCGGCTCGTTTCCGGATGTCACCGGAGGCGAGGTGGAGTTTGGCGGCGTCGAGGGAGTCGAGGGCGGCGCGGTAGAGGATGGTGACCAGGCGGACAGGCGACGCGCCGTAGATCTGGCTCTCCAGGTAGCTATCAAACGGATTGTGTGACATGTTCTGTCGCGCTTCGAGTCCTTTCCGTTGTCGATCAGGTAGTCGCGGTTAACTTCCGTGCCAGGCGCAAGACGTTTTCGGCGGGGATTTGGGAGACGACCTCTCCTGTTTTGCGGTCCACGATTTTGAGGATGGGCCGCCGGGTGTCCCGGTCGAGGCTGAACTGTAATTCCTGGCTCTGGCCGAACACCTCAGCTCCGTTGAGGGCCCGCACAGCTTGGATAAGCTCACGGTTTTCTGCCAGACGTTCGGAATGGGGTTGCTGCGTCAGGGACGCGGCTAAAGCGGACGTCAATGGGTTAATCGATCCAGTGTCCATAACAAACTCCGAAGAAGGGTTCCTTCCCTTCAACGATGCTTATCGGACAGGTGGAGTAGGGGTGAGAGCGAAAATTGCCCTAGTCGAGATTTAGGGCCTTCATTACACTGCCTTGCTCGGCCTGGATCTTCTTCTGCAGCAGCATGATGCCGTAGATTAACTGTTCCGGGCGGGGCGGGCAGCCGGGCACGTACACGTCGACCGGAATGATCTGGTTGACGGGGACGAGGGCGTAGTTGTTGAAGACGCCGGTGGAAGTGGCGCAGGCGCCCATGGAGATGACCCACTTCGGTTCGGGCATCTGTTGGTAGAGCTGGCGGATGACCGGAGCCATTTTGTTGGACACGCGTCCGGCAATAATCATCACGTCACTTTGGCGTGGGGAGCCACGGAACACTTCGGCGCCGAAGCGCGAGATATCGAAGCGGGAGGCGCTCATGGCCATCATCTCGATGGCGCAACAGGCCAAGCCGAAGGTCATGGGCCAGATGGAGTTCTTGCGGCCCCAGTTGACGAGGTTGTCGAGCGTCGTGGTGACCACGCTTTGGCTGAGGTGTTCGAAGTCTTCGTTGTCGAGCCGGCTGAAAATGTCTTCCGGACCGGTCAGCTTGAGCTTGTTTTCCAGGGCGTTCTGTTCCATAGCTGCTACGCTTTCGATTATCCCACGCTAGAATTGAAGTTTGTGAATGGCGATCCCACCTTCGAATTTGTCACTTTCCGATAGCCCTCGATACCTGGAGAAACTCCGGCAAGCCGCTGCCCTATGGGAGATGGAGCCGGAGTTCTGGGACATCTGGGGGAGGCATCATGTGCCGGGCCCTGAGGTGCAACAGGCGATATTGACTGCGCTGGGCGTGGACTGCGGTTCCGTGGCGTCGCTCACCGCGGCGATTGCGGCGCGGGAAGAGGAAGACTGGCTGCGGGCGTTGCCGCCGACGCTGGTGGTGGCGCGGGAAACGCCGCTGCCGTTGCGGCTGCGGCTGGCTTCGACTGATGCGGTGACGGTGGAAGTACAAACCGAGGACGGGGCAGTTTGGCGGGAACTGGTGCAGCCGGAGGAGACCGGGGAACAGCGGACAGTGGATGGGCGGGTGGTGTATGAGGTTCAGGTGGCTTTGACCACGGCGGTTCCGCTGGGCTACCACCATATCCGAGTTCTGGATGCAGGGCATGTGGTGGGGGAGGCAAGGCTGATTGTGGCTCCGGTGGAGGCGTATCTGCCGGCGGAGTTGGAAGCCGGGGGCCGGGCGGCAGGGGTGGCGGTGAGCCTGTATGGGGTACGATCGGAGCGCAATTGGGGCTGCGGGGATTTGACCGATCTGCGGGGCCTGGTTGGCTGGATGGCGGACATGCATGCGAGCTTTCTGGCACTGAATCCGCTGCATGCGATTGAGAACCGGCAACCCTACAACATCAGCCCGTATCTGCCGAACTCGTCGTTCTTCCGCAATCCGATTTATTTGGACGTGGAGGCGGTGCCGGAGTATGCCGCTTCGCAATTGGCGCAATCTTTGCGTGGGCGGGAGAGTGTGCAGCGTGAGATTGCCGCCTGCCGCGATGCGGAGTTTGTGGAATATGAGCGGGTGTGGCGGCTGAAGCGGCTGTTCCTGCAGGTGCTGCACCGGCAGTTCCGGCTGCGCGCGAGTGCGGCTCGGCGGCAGGCATTTGCTGCGTTTGTGGCGGAGCGGGGCGAGAGGCTGCGGCGCTTTGCTACGTATTGTGCGTTGTGGGACCGGCTGCACAAGCGCAATCGCGACTTGTGGATTTGGCCGGATTGGCCGGCCGAGTATCAGGATCCGGAGTCGGCGGCGGTGGCGGAGTTTGTACGGACCCACGGGTGGCAGATTGAGTTTCACCAGTACGTGCAGTGGGTGTTGGATGAAGAACTGGGGGCGGTGCAGCAGGAGGCTAGGGAGAAGGGGTTGATCGGGCTGTATCACGATCTGGCGCTGGCGACGGATCGCTGTGGAGCGGATTTGTGGGCCTACCGTCCGCTGTATGTGGCGGGATGCCGGGTGGGATCGCCGCCGGACGGATTTTCGCCGGAGGGCCAGGATTGGGCGTTTCCTCCGCCGAATGCGCGGAAGCTGCGGGAGGACGGATACCGGTTCTTTATTGATTCGATCCGGGCCAATTCGCGGCACGGCGGGGCGTTGCGCATGGATCACGTGATGCGGCTGTTCCGGCTGTATTGGATACCGGACGGGTTGCCGGCCAAGCAGGGTGCTTATGTGCGCGATTTCGCCGAGGATTTGCTGCACATCCTGGCGCTGGAGAGCCATCGGGGGAAATTTTTCCTGGTGGGCGAGGATTTGGGGACGGTGGAGGATCGGGTGCGGAAGTCGTTGGACCGGCACCGCATATTGGGCTGCAAGGTGCTGTTTTTTGAGAAGCACCCGGACGGGCGTTTTCGCAAGCCGGCGGAGTACGACCGGCATGCGCTGGTTTCCTCGACGACGCACGATTTGGCGACGCTGGCGGGGTTCTGGACGAACCGGGATATCGAAGCGCGGCGGAATGCCGGGTTGTTGCCGGACGGGGAGAGCTATCAGCGGCAGATTGCGGAGCGGGTGGCGGATAAGCAGGCGCTGCTCGATGTGCTGCATGAGTTGGGACTGCTGCCGGCGGGTTTTGCGCGGCGGGCTTCCGATTTGCCGGAATTGACCGGGGAATTGCATAACGCGATTATTGGATTTCTGGTGCGGACTCCGTCGATTGTGATGGTGCTGAACCAGGAGGATCTGACGAAGGAGACCGAGCAGCAGAACTTGCCGGGGAGTACGTGGCAATATCCGAATTGGAAGCGGAAGATGCGGTACACGGTGGAGCAACTGCGGGGAGACCGGGTGGCGCTCGATTTTGCGCAGATGTTCCGGAACTGGCTGGATGCGAGCGGGCGGCGGTTGCGGTAGGGTAGACCGCTTGCTGACGCGCGCGGCTCAGTAGGGGTTGCCGGGGTGCGAGATTTTGTTGAATCACTTCGGATGATGGTTTATTTTTAGTTTGAAATCATTCTTTTGCGGATTAAATTGGTAAGCGGCGGGGATGCAGGCTGTTATCCTGGAGCCGGTGAAACAACCATGCTTCCGGATATCTGTAAAGACACCGCCTATTTTATCGGGGTTGGGCTGGGCAACAGCAGCGGCCAACCCGCCATTCTGGTTTTGAAGAGAGCCAATTGGGAAACGGGGGAACGCAGCCGGTACGATTACTCGCGGCGGCTGGTGAGCCGCTTCGAAGTGTGCCGCTGGGACAGGTTTGCTCCCGATGCGTTGCATGGGGTGATTGCGGCGCGGGCGGCGGAGATCTCGCGCGAGGCGGGTGTTTCCGGGCGGGCGACGTTTGTGGTGGACACCACGGGAGACGGCGGCACGTTTGTGCGGAAGCTGCACTTGCAGAATATCGGGGAATGCCGGGTGCTGTCGGTGGCCGTGACGGGGCCGGATGCGGAGATGCATCAGAACAATACGTACTATTTGCCGCGGCGGGGACTGCTATCGGGGTTGTTGACGACGATGGATAAGTGCCAGTTCACGTTTCCGGGTGCGGTGTATGGAATTGAGGAGTTGCAGGCGGAGTTGGCGCGGATGCAGGCAGCCTGGAGGTCGGGAGGGCTGCCTGCGCTCGACCGGACGAATCCGAGCGATACGGTGATCGCGATGGCGATGGCTGTGTGGCGCGCGAAAAAATTCGAATTCTACGAGTAGCGCTAGTGGTTGTGCCGGGGCAGGTCTTTGCCGACGTCGTGGTATTTGACGGCGAAGTCGAAGACGGCTCCGACGTCCTGCTGGCTGACGTGGGCTCGGAAGAGCTCTTGCCAAGGGGTTTGGCTGGGCGGCATCGTCACCTTGAGCGCGGCTTTGCGGCGGGCGATTTCTTCGTCGCTCACTTGCATGTCGACGCGGCGGGCGCGCAGGTCGATTTTGAGGATGTCGTTCGTCTGCAGGATTGCGAGGTTGCCGCCGACTGCGCTTTCGGGTGAGACGTGGAGAATCGAGGGGCTATCGGATGTTCCGCTTTGACGGCCGTCGCCGAGACAGGGCAGCTTGTGCACGCCTTTCTTGATGAGGGCGTCGGGCGGGAGCATGTTCACGACTTCGGCTGCGCCAGGATAGCCGACGGGGCCGGTGCCTCGGACGACCAGGACACAGTGTTCGTCGATGTTGAGCGCGGGATCGTTGATGCGTTCGTGGTAGTCTTCAGGACCTTCGAAAACGATGGCGCGGCCGGTGAACACTTCTTCTTCGCCGGGGGTGGAGAGGAAGCGGCGGCGGAAGTCGGCGCCGATGACCGAGGTTTTGATGATGGCGGAATCGAAGAGATTGCCGGTGAGGACGAGGAAGCCGGCGTTCTCCATGAGAGGCTTCGAGTAGGGGCGGATGACGGCTTCGTTGAGAGTGCGCGTGGAGGAGTAGTTCTCGCCGATGGTTTTGCCGTTGGCGGTGAGCGCGCCGGTGTGGATCTTGCCGGCGGCGATCAGTTCGCCGACCACGGCCGGGACGCCGCCCGCGCGGTGATACTCTTCGCCGAGGAATTCGCCCGCGGGCTGAAGATTGACGATCAGCGGGATTTCATGGCCGACGGTCTCCCAGTCTTTCAGTTGCAGATCGACGCCCATGTGGCGGGCCACGGCGATCAAGTGCGTTGGCGCATTGGTGGAGCCGCCGATTGCGGAGTTGACGACGATGGCGTTTTCGAAGGCCTCCCGCGTGAGGATTTTGCTGGGCGTGAGATCTTCCTTCACCATGTCGACGATGCGGCGGCCGGTGAAGTAGGCCATCTGGGTGCGGTCTTTGTGTGGTGCGGGAATGGCGGCGCAACCGGGGAGCGACATGCCGAGCGCTTCGGCCAGGGAGTTCATGGTGGTGGCCGTGCCCATGGTGTTGCAGTGTCCGGGTGAAGGGACAGAACTGGCGACCATTTCCATGAACTGCTCGAGCGAGATTTCGCCGCCCTGGTACATGCGGCGCGCTTCCCACACGGCCATGCCGCTGCCGGCGAGTTTGCCGTTATAGTAGCTGTTGAGCATGGGGCCGCCGGAAAGCACGATGGCCGGAGTGTTCACCGTGGCTACGGCCATGAGGCTTGCGGGGGTGGTTTTATCGCAGCCGGTGGTGAGCACGACGCCGTCCATCGGCGTGCCGTGCAGGATCTCCACTAAGCCCAAGTAGAACAGATTGCGATCAATGGCCGCGGTGGGACGGCGGCAGCTTTCCTGAATGGGGTGAGTGGGGAAGACGAAGGGGATGCCGCCGGCGTCGCGAATGCCGTCGCGAATACGATCGACCAGATTGAGGAAATGGCGGTTGCAGGCCGAGATGTCGTTGCCGGTTTGCGCAATGCCGATGATCGGCTTGCCGGATTGCATCTCTTCGCGCGTCAACCCGAAGTTGGGGTAGCGCTCGAGATAGATGGATGTCATCCCAGGATTGGCTTGATTATCGAACCAATTGCGGCTGCGCAGGCGGCCTTTCGTTTCGTCTTTGGCTTGCATGGGTGTTCTCTCTCCGGACTTGCGGCGCCTGGTGTCAGGCCCGCGCCTTAGTGGTCTGTGGCATGAATTTGTTGAGCCAACTGGTGTGGAAATCGGCGGTGACGAATTCGGGATCCACGAGGATGCGCTGATGCAGCGGGATCGAAGTGTGGATGCCTTCCACAACGAACATGTCGAGGGCGCGGCGCATGCGGGCGATGGCTTCGTTGCGGTCGCGGCCGTGGGTGATGAGCTTGGCGATCATCGAATCGTAATAGGGCGGAATGACGCCGTCGGTGTAGGCCGCGGTGTCGACGCGCACGCCGATGCCTCCGGGGACGTTCATGGCGGTGATGCGCCCCGGGGAAGGGGAGAACGTCTCCGGGTGTTCTGCGTTGATGCGGCACTCAATGGCGTGACCCTTGAGGGTGATGGGGCCGCCGAGGATCTGGTCAAGCGTTTCGCCGGCGGCGATGCGGATCTGGCTTTTCACGATGTCGATGCCGGTGATGAATTCGGTGACCGGGTGTTCCACCTGGACGCGGGCATTGACTTCGATGAAGTAGAGGTTGCCGGAGCGATCCATGAGGAACTCGACAGTGCCGGCGTTGGTGTAGCCGGTGTCGCGCATGGCCTTTTTGAGGGCGCTGGCGATGCGTTCCCGCAGCTCCGGGGTGACGCTGGGCGAGGGCGCTTCCTCAATGATTTTCTGGTGACGGCGCTGGAGCGAGCATTCGCGTTCGCCGAGGATTTCCACGTTGCCGTGCATGTCGGCGAGCACCTGGAATTCGATGTGGCGGGGGAATTCGACGAGCTTCTCCATGTAGAGATCGCCGTTGGAGAAGGCCGCGGCCGCTTCGTTGGAGGCCTGGGCGAAGAGGTTCGGCAGTTCTTCGGCGGTGCGGACGACGCGCATGCCGCGGCCACCACCTCCGGCCGAAGCTTTGATCATGACGGGGAGCCCGATTTGGCCGGCGAGTTCGACGGCTTCCTCCGGTGAGGCAAGGATGCCTTCCGAACCGGGGAGCGTAGGAACTCCGGCCTTCTTCATCGCTTCGCGGGCGCATTGCTTCAAGCCCATGAGCTTGATGACATCGGGGTTGGGGCCTACGAAGGTGATGCCGGACATCTGGCAGACTTCGGCGAAATCGGCGTTTTCACTGAGGAAGCCGTAGCCGGGGTGAATGGCGTTGGCGTTGGTGATCTCAGCGGCGCTAATGACGGATGGGATGTCCAGATAGCTGCGGGCGCTTTTGGCCGGGCCGATGCAGACGGCTTCGTCGGCAAAGCGGACGTGAAGGCTGTTGCGGTCGGCTTCGGAATAGACCGCAACCGTCGCGATCCCGAGTTCCTTGCAGGCGCAGATGACGCGCAGAGCGATTTCACCGCGGTTGGCGATCAGGATCTTCTGGAACATGGCTACAGGGGCCTGTAGGTGAACAAGGCTTCGCCGTACTCGACGGGCTTGCCGTTGGGGACAAGCTTGGCGACGATGACGCCGGGGGCTTCGGCCTCGATTTCATTCATGAGTTTCATCGACTCGATGATGCAGAGGACCTGGCCGGCCTGGACGGTGTCGCCGGGTTTCACGAAGGCGCCGGCGCCTGGGGACGGCGATTCGTAGAAGGTGCCGACGATGGGCGCTTTGACGACGGGCAGTGTCTCTTCGGGCTTAGGCACCGGCACTTGTGCGACCGGCGCGGGGGCAGCCGGAGCGTGATAGACGGGCGCTTGCATCGCTATGGGGGCGATGGGTGCGGCGACCTGCATTTCCTGACCGGGGCGCTTGATCCAAACGCGATTGTCGCCGCGCTGGACTTCGATTTCGGCCATTCCGCTTTCGTTCAGCAGTTGGATGATTTCTTTGATTTCGTCAATGGTCATTGATCAGAAAACCGTTAAATCCTTAGTAGTGGGGGTGAGGATCTCGCAGCCGGATTCCGTCACGAGGACGGTGTCTTCGATGCGGATGCCTCCTTTGTCTTTCAAATAAATACCTGGTTCCACGGTGATCGCCATGCCGGCCTGGAGGATGGTAGTCTCCTTCTTGCCGATGCGCGGCGGTTCATGGATTTCAAGACCGAGTCCATGGCCGGTGGAGTGGGTAAACTCCTTATCCAGGCCATGCGCAGCCAACACCCGGCGGGCTTCCCGATCGGGCTTGCCGGCGGCGACTCCGGCGCGGATGGCGGCGATGGCAGCCAATTGCGCTTCGAGCACGGCGCGGTAGCGGCGCTTCCATTCGGACTTCGCGGAGCCGACGAACACGGTGCGCGTCATGTCGCTCGCGTAGCCATCCTGGGTTGCACCCATGTCTATCAATAGTAACTGATCGGGTTCGATGCGGTTCCGCGTGGGGCGGGCGTGAGGCAACGCGGCGCGGGCTCCGGAAGCGACGATGGTTTCAAAGGCGCTGCCTTCGGCTCCGTGACGCCGCATCTGGAAGTCGAGTTCGGCGGCGAGGTCGTTTTCGCTCATGCCGGGGCGAAGGCGGGTGAGAGCCGCGGTGAAGGCTTTGGAATTGGTGTTGACGGAGCGGCGGATGCGGGTGATCTCCTCAGGGGATTTCACCATGCGGAGTGTTTCGACGGCTGCCGTGATGGGAGTGATTTCGACGCCGAGGGGGAGCTTTTCGCGGAGAAAGTCGTAGGCCTGGAAGGTGAGGCGGTCGCGCTCAATGCCGATGCGTTTGAGCTTGCGGCGGCTGATGGCGGATTCAACGGCGGGGAGGAGGTGGTTTTTGGTGATCGTAACGCGGCAATCGCATTCCTGGGCGGATTGAATGGTGTAACGGGGGTCGGTGAAGAGGGTAGCTTCGCGGGGTGTGAGGAGAATGGCGGCGTTGCTTCCGGTGAAGCCGGAGAGGTAGCGCACGTTGGGCAGCGCTGTGACGAGGAGAGCGTCCACCTTCCATTCCGCGAGTTTAGCGATAAGCCTCTCGCGGCGAGGGGCGTGTTCCGTGGATGGTTGCAATCTTCTAGTGTAACAGAGGGGTGACAGCGCAGTTCCGATTCGAGCCCATTGTGGGGGTGAATCCCGCGTGCCAGGGATTAGTTGCGACGGCTTTCTACTATTGCTGCCTTTTGCGAAGCAGAGGCACCGCTTCCTCACGGTCGCGGCTCTGAAACGCGGGCGGCGGCGCGTTCGGTGGCGGTGCGGCGGCGGGCGAGCATGGGTTTGGCTTTTTGCTTCACTGCTGTGATCAGCGCGAGTTCGGATGCTTCCGGTGAGCCGGGGCCGAAGGGCGGGGAGGGGTCGTATTCCAGTTGCAGAGCGATGGATCGGGCCGTGTCTTCGTCGCGCAGCAAGGCGGCGAGCTGCAGGGCGAAGTCGATGCCCGCGGTGACGCCTCCGCCAGTGATGCGATTGCGGTCGATGACGACGCGCTCGGCGGTGGGTTGTGCGCCAAGCAGCGCCAGTTGATCGCGCGACATCCAGTGGCAGGCGGCTCGATAGCCTTGCAGCAAACCGGCAGCGCCTAGCAACAGCGAGCCGGTGCAGACGGAGGTGATCCACTTGGCCTGCGCCGCTTGCGCGCGGAGCCAGTCGAGGAGTTCCGTGTCATCCATCAAATCGATTTGACCGGGACCGCCAGGGACACAGAGCACTTCGCAGGGTGGACAATCGGCGAGGGTGATGGTGGGGAGAATCGCCATGCCGCTGTCGCTGGTGACAGGGTCCATCGTGCGCCAGGCGAGATGCACGCGTGTGTCGGGAATGCGGCGGAAGACTTCGAAGGGGCCGGTGAGATCGAGCTGCGTGAGTCCGGGGAAGAGCAGCATCACGATGTTTGTCATGGGTGCGGCTCGACTGAGCCCGTGGAGTTGATGCGGTAGCCTTGCGCGAGGCCGGAGTCAGTGTCGTAGATGACGAATGTGGAGTCGACATCGATGCGGTTGGCCTGTGCGTCGAACTGGCAGCCCATGATGGAGCCGGGATTGACAGCCAGTGTATTGCCGAATGGGCGGATGTCGAAGACGTGATTGTGGCCGTAGAAGACGGCGTCGTACTCGCCGCCTCGGGCGATGGCGAGGGCGATGTTGTCGAAGTGGTTGACTGCGACTCGCTTTGTGCCGAAGGTCTCTTCGAAGAATTCGCCGCGCAGGCGGACGTGCGGATACTTCGGCGTCTTCGCGGTGATGCGGAAGGTGTCGGCGTCGTTGTTGCCGAAGACGATGTGGATGGGGTTCGAGAAGCCGCGCGCCAGTTGATCGAGGATGAAGGGCGAGCAGAGATCGCCGCAGCAGATCATGGCGTCGCAGCCGGCAACGAATCTCAGCGCGATCTCCAGTTTCCAAACGTTGTCGTGAATGTCGGACAGAATCGCCAGGCGCATGGGACCAGGGATAGCGCAGAGCGCATGCTGGGCGCAATAATGGACCTTTCCATGGCGAGAGTGGCATTGGTGGTGTGGAACGAGCAGGAGGCCGCGGAGCATGCCGCGCGGCTGCGGGCGAGCGGGCATGAGGTGAGTGCGGTGGCCAAGGCGAGTACTTCCATGTTGAAGCAACTGCGCGCCGCGGCGCCGGAAGCGCTCATCATCGACCTGAACCGGATGCCGTCGCATGGGATTCAGGTTGGGCTCGCCATTCGCAAGATCCCTCTCATTTTCATTGAAGGCGATCCGGAGAAGACGGAGAAGGCTCGGGCCAAGGTACCCACGGCCACATACACTACGTGGAAGAAATTGCCGGCGCTGCTGAAGCGCGTTGGTTCGCTGGCGCCATCGACGTCGAGCGGCTCACCGATGGATCTGTACAAAGAGACGCCGGTGGCAACGAAGCTGGGGCTCGATAAAGTGAAGACGATCGTGGCGATCGATGCTCCCCGCGCGTTTCTGCATCTGGTGCCGGAAGGTGTGGAAGTAGTGGAAGAGGGCCAAAACGCGGACGCTGTGTTTTGTTTTGCAACGTCTGCACGGGAGTTGCAGGATCGCATCGAGACACTGGCAGTGCGCGTGCCCGTGTGGATTGCCTGGCGCAAGGGCGCGGGTGAGTTGACCATGTACTCCGTGCGCGAGATCGCGTTCTCCGCCGGTTTAGTAGACTACAAGATCTGCGGCATCGACAAGCAATGGTCCGCCATGCTGTTCACGCGCCGCAAAGCGAAATCGAAATGAAAATCACCGCCATCAAAACGCTTGTTGTGAATGCGCGCATGCGCAACTGGATTCTGGTCAAAGTGGAGACCGATCAACCTGGCCTCTATGGGTGGGGCGAGGCGACGCTCGAATGGAAGACGAAGGGCGTTGTGGGGTCGGTGGAAGATCTTTCTGTGCTGTTGATCGGTGAGGATCCGCGGCGGGTGGAACACATCTGGCAGAAGATGCACCGGCAGTATTTCTGGCGCGGGGGCATTGTGACGATGACGGCGATGAGCGGCATCGATCAGGCGCTGTGGGACATCAAGGGCAAGGAAGTGGGCAAGCCGGTGTGCGAACTGCTTGGCGGGCCGGTGCGCGACAAGCTGCGGCTATACGATCACCTGGGCGGCGGATTGCTGGAAGATATTTATCAGACCGAGAAGCCGGAGGTGTTCGCGGAGCGTATTCTGGACAGCCTGGAGAAGGGATTCACTGCCGTGAAGTGCATGCCGATTCCGGTGGCGGAGCTGATTGAGAGCCCGGCCGCGATGCGCAATTCGGCGCGCTGCGTGGAGGCGATGCGCAACGCGGTGGGCGACAAAGTAGACATCATGCTCGACCTGCATGCGCGCACCACCACCGCGGCGGCGATCCAGTTTGGGCGGATGCTGGTGGACTACAACCTCTATTGGTATGAGGAGCCGTGCTGGCCGGAGCATGTCGATGCTCTGGTGGAAGTGTCGCGCACGCTGCCGTTCCCGATTGCCACCGGCGAGCGGCTGGTGGGGCGTTGGGAGTTCCGCGAGTTGTTGGAGAAGCGGGCGTGTTCCATCATCCAGCCCGATGTGTCGCACTGTGGCGGGATCAGCGAGGCGCGGCGGATTGCGGCGATGGCGGAGACGTATTCGATCCCGGTGGCGTGCCACAATCCGCAGGGTCCGGTAAGTACCGCGTCCTCGATTCAAATTGGCTTTGCGACGCCGAATTATCTGATTCAGGAAGTGGTGCGCGCCGATGTGCCATGGCGCAATGATATTTTGACTGCGCCGTTGAATGTGACACGCGGCTATGTGGAAGCGCCTACGGCGCCGGGGCTGGGCATCGACATCAATGAGAAGGAAGCGGCGAAGTATCCGTTCCAGCCGGAGGTGACGATGGATTGCTTCCACCGCGATGGATCGGTGGCCGATTGGTAGCTGTTAGTCGTGACGCAGGGCGCGCAGCGGATCGAGCCGGGCGGCGCGCCAGGCGGGGATGAGATTCGCCAGCGCGGCTGCCGCAAGCAGACAGAGCACCACTTTGAGGAACACCGATGGCTCAGTGGGGCTGACGGCGAACAGTAGCCCGGCGAGCACGCGGGACAGCGCCCATGATCCGGCGATGCCGATGCCAACACCTGCCACGGCGAGCGGCATACCCTGGCGCATCACGAGCGTGAGCACGTCGTTGCGCGTAGCGCCAATGGCGATGCGGATGCCGATTTCGGCGGTGCGTTGGGCGACGAGATAGGCCATCACGCTGTAGACTCCAACCGCGGCGAGCAGTAGGGCGACGGATGCAAACACCGCGAACACCACCGCGCTGAGTTTGTGTTCGTTGGAGGCGGCGGCGAGAACCTGCTCCATGGGACGCACGTCGAATAGCGGGATGTACGGATCCAACTGGCGCAATTGCTCGCGGACCGTGGCCGTGATCTGATCCGGCTGTGCAGCGGTTTTCACCAGCAGCACCAGATCCTGGCGGGGGAACTGGCGGTAGGGCAGGTAGAGTTCGGCGATGGCCGGTTCGCGCAGGCTGCGATGGTGCACGTCCGCGACGACGCCCACGATGCGAACCAACGGATTGGCTTTCTCATCGCGGCCAAAGCGGACGTTTTTTCCGATGGGGTCTTCGCCGCCGAACAGGCGTTGCGCCATGCGCTGGTTGATGACGACGACCTGCTCGGCTTTCTCTGTATCGCTCTCTTCGGTGAAGCGGCCGCAGCGAGGGGCGATGCCCATGGTTTTGAGGTAATCGGGAGTGACCACGCGGTAGTAGCCGACAGGAACATCGCCGGGCGTAGGCGCGGGGCGGCCCGCGACGAAGACTCCGCGTCCGTGATCGTTGCCGCCGAGCGGCAGCACGGAAGTGATGGCGGCGGTTTCCACTCCCGGTGAGCGGCGGACACGCTCCACGAGAGCCGCGGTGAAATCGGCCCGTGCGGCGGGGGTTGCATACTTGCCGTCGGGCAACGAGAGTTGCATGGTCATGACGCGATCCGAACGGAAGCCGGGGTCAACTTTGCGCATGCGGGAAAAGGACTCCAGCATGAGCCCTGCGCCGAAGAGCAGCATCATGGCGAGAGCGATCTCCGATACAACCAGCGCGTTGCGCATCCAGCCGGTGTCGCGCGAGGATCCACGCTCGCCCTGCTTGAGGGCGCTCTGCAGGTCGGCATGTGAGGAGATGAGCGAAGGCGCCGCGCCGAAGAGGATGCCGGTGAACAAGGAGACACCGAAAGCGAACAGCAATGCGACGCCGTCAATGCGAATCCACTCCGGGGAATGAAAGCCTTCCTGCTGGGCGTAGGCGCGGAAGAAATCGGCGCCCCATAGCGCAGGAAGCAGGCCGAGCGCCCCGCCGAGCAGAGCGAGCAGGATGCTTTCGATGAGCAGTTGCTGGGTGAGACGCCAGCGGCTGGCGCCGAGTGCGGCTCGAATGGCGGTTTCGCGGCGGCGCCAACTGAAGCGGGCCAGCAGCAGATTGGCGACATTGGCGCAGGCGATGAGCAGCACGAACGCCACTGCTCCAAACAAGGCGTACAGCAGAGGGCGCACTTCGTGAACGAATTCTTCCGGTAACGCAACGGCGTTGACGCGCCATCCCAGGTTGCTGCGTGGATGCTCGCGGCCGAGGGCTTCGGCGATGGAATTCATTTCCTGTTGCGCCTGGGCCAGGCTGACGCCGTCGCGCAGGCGGCCGATTACGGCAATGCTGCGGCGGCCTCGCGCTTCGTTATCGGTGGAGGTCATGCGGGACGGAAGCCAGATCTCGCGGCCTTCGGGAAACTCCATTCCTTTGGGCATCACGCCGACGATGGAGTACGCAGCGCCGTTGAGGGTGGCGGTTCTGCCGATGACATCGCTAGCGGCGCCGAAGCGGCGTTGCCACAGCCCGTGGCTGAGAATGGCGACGCGATCGCGTCCCGGATTTTCTTCCTCGTCGCGGAAGAGGCGTCCCAGCGCGGGTTCGACGCCCATGACGCGCAGAAAGCTGGCGGAAACGAGTTGGGCGGAGAGCCGTTCGGGCTCGGCGTCTCCGGTGAGACTGATGTTGGTGCCGGTGCCCGCTCCCATTTCGACGAAGCTTTTGGAGAGCCGCTTCCAATCGGTGTAATCGGGCATGGAGGCGCTGGTCTTCTCTAACCCGATCTGCCGCTGTTCGGAAAAGAGAAACACGATACGCTCGGGTTGCGGGAACGGGGGCGGGGTGAGCACGATCGCTTTGACGACGCTGAACATGAGTGTTGTTCCGCCGATGCCCAGCGCGAGAGCCGAGGCTGCGGCCAGGGTGAACGTTTTCTGCCGTAGCAAGCTGGCCAGGCTCAATCGCAGGTCGTGAAGCAAGGCGCTCATGATCTTTTGCATGAGTGCATGCCGGAGTCCAGTTTGGCCGCATTGCGGATCAACCACTTGCGCGGCTGAGGTGTTCGCTTTCGGGACGCGGAGGACAGTGCGTAGAAATTTACAGCTGCTGGAACCCGTTCCGGTGTATAAATGATCAAGCAGCCACCGCCATGAAAAACGTGGAACGGATTCGCGAAGCACTCCTTGGACCACCTTCCGGGGACTACTTCCGGCAACGCGCTTTTGCGGGTTGGAAGCCGGTCGCGATTATCTGGGAGCGCGAAATCGAAGCGTCTCCGGGGCAAGCCACTCCCTCTTCCGAAGATATTCCCTACGGTCTGGAAGTGGGCGCGGACTGTGCGTCTCTGGTCGAGAACCCGGCAGAGAAGCAAGTCATACTGCAAGTGATCGAAGGCATCGTTCAGGATCTGCGGATTTCGCAGATTGCGGCAACGCTCAACCAGAGCGGGTACCGCACACGGAGTGGAACTCCCTGGACCACACGCGATGTGTTCGAATTGCTGCCGCGCCTGATCGAAGTGGGGCCGCGCGTCTTTCCAACCACAGAGTGGGCAGAGCGGCGGCAACAGTTGTTCAACGCCGTGTAACCGCGCGCGGCGAATTCCACGGCAAGAACCGGAGTGTCTTGCCAAGCCGATCCGCGTATCTTGGGGAAGCTATGCAATTCCATGAACCGTTTCCCGAAGTTGTTCGTCCAATCCAATTTGATCCAAACATGAATCCCGCCTTAGACCCCGATGTCTGTTGGAAAGCCGTTCTCAGCCGCGATGCTTCGCTTGACGGCGAGTTTGTATTTGCCGTGCGATCGACGGGGGTATATTGCCGTCCGTCCTGTCCTGCGCGGCATCCGCTGCGGCGGAATGTGCAGTTCTATGCAACCGTTGGCGAAGCGGAACAGGCGGGCTTTCGCGCCTGCCTGCGCTGCAAGCCGAACCAGCCGCAGATGCGCCATCCACAATCGGACCTGGTGGCGGGACTGTGCCGCTACATTGAGGCGCATGCACCGGACAATTTGAGCCTGCAGAAATTGAGTGAACAATCGGGACTTAGCCCCACACATCTGCTGCGAACGTTTCGCGCTGTGACCGGGTTGACGCCGAAGCAGTACCACACGGCGTGCCGGATGAAGAATTTCAAAGGGCTGCTGCGCAAAGGCGTACGCGTGACCGATGCCATTTACGATGCGGGGTTCGGATCGTCGAGCCGGCTGTATGAGAATGCCGGCAAGATGGGGCTGACTCCCTCTGAGATTCGCAGCGGCGGCGCGAACACGTGGATCTACTACACAACGACGACGACGGATTTGGGGCTGATGCTGGTGGCAGGCACCGATCGCGGGCTGTGCGCCGTGGAACTGGGCGAAACGACGGAGCCGCTGGTGAAAGCGCTGGCGGAGCAATATCCGAATGCTTCGCTACGGCCATTGCAGGAGCCGTATCCGGAATCGTTCCGGCGCTGGATTGATACGCTGCAGATGCAGGCCAAAGGGCTTGCGCCACGGAAGCAATTACCGCTCGATATCCAGGTATCGGAATTTCAGATGCGTGTGTATCAGCATCTGCGAACCATTCCCGTGGGGAAGACGCAGACGTATGGAGAAGTGGCGGCGGCAATCGGGCAACCGCAGGCATCGCGCGCCGTGGGGCATGCCTGTGCGACGAATCCGGTGGCGCTTACTGTGCCGTGCCATCGCGTGGTGCTGAGCAATGGCGAGGCGGGCGGGTATCGCTGGAGCGAGGAGCGGAAACGCAAGCTGCTGGAATTGGAACAAAAGCCTGCCAAGACCGCGGCAAGCCGCTAAGCTATGAAGATATGAATCCGCTCTCAAGGGATGTTGCCCGTATTCACTTTGCCTATTCGGCGTGGGCTTCCGCACGGATGGTGGAAGCAGCTTCGCGATTGACGGAAGAGGAACTGAACCGCGATCACAAATCGGCGGACAAGAGCGTGCTGGGAACGCTGGTGCATGTGTTCGCCGCGGATCGCGTCTGGTATGCGCGGGTGACAGGTGCTCCGATCACGAAGTTCATTGATGAATCGGATTATCAACTGACGGTGCTGCAGACGGAGTGGCCGGGGCTGCACCAATGGTGGACAGAGTATCTGGACACGGCGGACTTGAGCGCGATCATCTCCTACAAAGACATGAAAGGGAATTCGCATCAGTCGCCGCTGTGGCAGATCTTGCTGCACGTGATCAATCACGGGACTCACCATCGGGGCATGGTGGCGGCGATGATGCGGGCGATGGGGCATGCGCCGCCCGCACTCGATGAGATCGCCTATTTCCGGCAGTTGGCGCAGTAGCGCTTATTCGTAGCGCAGGGCGACCATGGGGTCGATCTTGGTGGCGCGGCGGGCGGGCAGGCTGCCGGCGAGGATCGCGACAAGCGAGAGTACGGCCACCGATCCGGCCAGCACGAACGGATCGCGCGCTTTGACTCCAAAAATGACGGATTCGAAGAGTTGGCCCACGGCGAGTGCTCCCGCGGCGCCGATTACGACGCCAATTCCAAGCAGCAATCCAACCTCACGGAGCACCAGTCCGCGTACTTCGGTGGCGTTCGCGCCGAGAGCCATGCGGATGCCGATTTCACGGGTGCGCTGGGTGACGGTGTAAGCGAGCACTCCGTAGAGGCCGATCGCCGCAAGCAACGTGGCGAGCCCCGCGAAGGTTGCGGCGAAGGTGGAGATGAGGCGCTGCACGAAGATGGACTCATCGATCTGAGCATTCATGGTGCGGAGGCGATCGACGGGGACATTGGGATCGAGGCGCGCCACTTCGCGGCGGATGATGGCGGCGAACTGCTCCGGCTCGATAGTAGTGCGGACGTAAAAATATAGCGAGCCCAATCGTTCGTCCTGGCGGTAGGGAGTGTAGTAGACGGCGCGCTGCTCACTGTTGAGATCGCTGTAGCGGCTATCCTTGACCACGCCGACAATCTCGATATCGCGCTTGGCTTGCGGGCCTGTGTCGGAGCCCATGCGCATGCCGATGGGATTGCGGCCCTGGCAGAAGCGTTTGACGAAGGACTCATTGACGATGGCGACTTTGGGGGCGCCTGCCGAATCGCGGCGAGTGAACTCGCGGCCTCCTATGAGGGGAGTGCCCATGGTGGCGAAGAAGCCCGGCCCGACCTCGGAGAAAGAGGAGTGCACATCTTCCTTGTCCGCCGGCGAATAGCCCTCGACATTGATGCTGTTGTTCCAGTTGTCACCGGCGATGACCGGAACCATTGAGCCCGAGACCATCTTCACGCCGGGTGTTGCGCTGAGTTTGTCTTCCAGTTGCTCAAAGAGGGCCACGCTGCGTGCGGCGTTGTAGTTGGAGAGCGAAGGGCGGAGGCTGAAGGTGATGAGGCGATCGGGGTCGATGCCGAGGTCGACGCGGGTGAGCTTGACCAGGCTCATGGAGAAGAGTCCGGCTGAGAAGAGCAACAACAGGGACAGCGCGACCTGGCCGACGACCAGCGAGTTGCGGAAGGCTTTTCCGGAGGCAGCGCCGACCACACTGGCGCCCTGATCCTTGAGGGTGGTGGCGACCTGGGTGCGTGTGGCTTGCCAGGCGGGATAGAGACCGAAGACGAGTCCGGTGAGCAGCGAGATGGCGAGGCAATAGAGCAGCACGGGCGCCGGAAGATCGTCGGTGAGGAAGCCCGAGTTAGCGCTTGGCGGAACGAAGCGGAGGGTGGCGTTCATCGTCCAGTTGGCGACGGCGATTCCGAGTATGCCTCCTCCGACGGAAAGAACCAGAGCCTCGGCCAGCAATTGACGGACCAGGCGGGCACGGCTTGCCCCCATGGACAGACGGATGGCAATCTCCTTGCGGCGTCCGGAGGCCTTGGCGAGCAGAAGGTTGGCGGCGTTGGCGCAGGCGATGAGGAGGACGAAGCCGGTAATTCCCGTGAGCAGGTACAACGGGACACGCGCTTCGCGCTTCATGCCGCCCCGGCCTTCGTTGAAAGCGCGCAGGACAATGCGTTTTTTGAGCCACTGTTCCAGGAACCTGGGGGATGGTTGCGTGAGCAGTTTGGCTTCCTCTTCGAGCATGGCATGATAGGGCCCGTTGATGACCTCTTCGGCCTGCTTGAGAGTGACGCCGGGTTTGATACGGCCGACGAGATTCACCCAATAGTCCTTGCGATTGTCAAGGCCGTTCCAGTTAGGGGTCATCTGGGCTTTCATGCGGATGGGAACGTAGACGTCCACTTCGCGCCCCGGAGTTTCACCCTGATACTTGGCCGTGGCGATACCGACCACAGTCAGGGGATGCCCGTTGACGGTGATGGACTGGTTGAGAACATCGGCGCGCGCGCCAAGTTGGCGCGTCCAGAAGCCGTGGTCGAGCACAACCACGCTGTGCGCGCCCGGTGTCTTGTCGTCGTCTTCGGTGAAGAGGCGGCCAATGGTGGGCTTCAGGCCAAGGACCTGGAAATAGTTGCCCGAAACGAGATTGACCCGGCCGGGTACGGCGCTGCCCTGATAAGAAATACTGGCGGAAGAGGCACGAAATCCGGCGATGCCGGTGAACGAGGTCTGCCGCTGCTGAAGTTCGCGGAACATGGGGTGGTGGAAGGCAGGCATGTCCTTGTCGTCAGAGGAAGTGCGGCCCTGGGCTGGACCAGGCTGATAGAAGAAGGCGAGTTCCTCGGGCGCCTCGACGGGCAGGCTGCGCAGGATGATCTGGTGGATCATGGAGAAAATGGCGGTGTTGGCGCCGATGCCGAGGGCGAGTGAGGCCACGACGATCAGGCTGATGATGGGTGTGCGGGCAAGCACACGAAAGGCGTAGCGGATGTCGGCCATAGCTTATGGTAGATACGGAAGCGAGCGGACGTAGTTCCAGGGATTGTAAGAAATGTAAAGGTTGGGGTTGGGATTGTACCGTGGGGCGGATGGGGGTGCATCGGTTGAAACAGGAAGGTTTTATCGATGCCCGGTTTATTTTTCTACATTCTGCTTGCGAGTTTGGCGCAAGCTTATCCCAATCGTGTGCCTGCGGGACATGCCGGAGTTCCCGGGGAGACTACTCCCCCCTGTACTTCGTGCCACACGGTGACTCTCAACTCTTCAAACGGCGGCGTGACGCTCACTTTTGCCGATGGGGCGGTGTATCGCCCCGGCCAGGCGCAGCGGGTGACGGTGCGCATCACGGATTCCGATGCCAGCCGCGTGTTCGGGTTTCAGGCGGCGGTGCGCACCAGCGGCAATGCGCAGGCGGGGACCTTCACAGCAGGGACTGCGACGACGGTGACGACGCAAGGTGCGTTGAGCTACATCAATCACACAAGTTCGGCCAGCAGTTATACGTTTACGTGGACTCCGCCGGCGACGGCGAACGGGACGCTGCGGTTTTATGTGGCGGGGATGGCGGCCCGCAGTATACGGGATTCGCGGGTGTACACGGCGGTGCAGGATCTGACGCCCGCGGGTGTGGGACCGGTGCTGCGCAGCGAGAAGCCGGTGGTGTTGGCAGCGGGCTATCAGCCGGTGATCTCTTCCGGGGCTTGGATCGCGATCTTCGGAGAAAATCTGGCGCCTTCGACTCGGTTGTGGAACGCGGACACGGAGGTGGTGGATGGTGTGCTTCCCCGGTCGTTGGATGGCGTCAGCGTGACGGTGAACGGGAAGGCGGCGGTGGTGGAATACATCAGCCCGGCACAGGTGAACGCGCAGGCGCCGGACGATGATGCCACGGGCACCGTGGAAGTGAAGGTGACAACGAAGGAAGGTTCGGCGTCGGGCACGGTGCAGCGGGCTCGGTACGCGCCGGGGTTGTTTGAAACCGAGGCCCGGACGGTGCGAGTGGGGGAAGTGATTTCGCTGTTCGGCACTGGGTTCGGCGAGACTATCCCTGCGGTTCCCGCTGGTGTGGTGGTGACCACGCCTGCCGCGCTCGATGACTTGTCGCAACTTCATGTGCGCATCGGCGGAGTGGAGGCGGAGGTATTGTGGGCCGGACTGATTTCCGCCGGGCTGTATCAGATCAATGTGGAGGTTCCGGCGGTGGCGGTGGGGAGTCAGCCGGTGATTGCCGAACGGAGCGGATACGTGAGCCAGAGCGGAGTGACGCTGGTGATCGTGCCGTAAACGTTGGCCATTGGCGTGCTGCTGTGTTTTCGATGCAACGACGCCAGTTTCTTCTCACTCCCGCGCTTCTTGCGGCCAAGCCTGCCTATGCGCCCACGCTGAGCGGAGCGGCGTATGTGTTCACACAATGGCTGGGCCGCGAAAAGCGCTCGCTCGCTTCCGGGTTGGACGAGATCTTCGGCGGATTCCGTGAGGCGGGATACCGGCAGGTGGAGATTACTTCGAATCTGCTGGCCGGGGAATTGGCGGCGCGCACGGCTGCGCTTCTGAAGCAGAACGGACTGCAATTGCCGGTGGTGTATCAGGGCGGGAACATTCATGATGCCGATGCCGCGGAGAAGACCGTCGATTCCATGGTGGAGCTGGCGCAGCAGGTGAAGCCATTGGGAACGAAAGCGCTGGTGTTCAATACGGCTCCGAAGGCACAGCGCGGGCGGAAGACGGATGAGGAACTGGCGCGGCAGAGGGAGGCGATGGCGCATATGGTGAAGCGGGTGAAGGCCGCGGGGCTCAATCTGCTGCTGCACCAGCATGCTCCGGAGATGAGCGAGAATTCGCGGGAATGGCGCGATTTGCTGAAGGTGAAGGGGCTCGGCGTGTGTCTGGACGTGCATTGGATCTTGCGCGGCGGGCAGGACGTGATGACATTGACTCGCGAGTGCGGCCCGCGCATCGGGGATATGCATCTGCGCAATTCGCACAACGGCGTGTGGGATGAGGAGTTGGGCGATGGCGATGTGGATTACCGCGCGGTGGCGGCGTATTTGAAGCAGATTGGCTATCGCGGGTATTTGTCGGTGGAACTGGCGTGGGAAGCCGGGACGAAGATTACCCGGCCGCTGGTGGAGAGTATGCGGCGGAGCAGGGTTTATGCCGAGGAAGTGTTCGGCGTTAAGGCTTGATGTCGGCAACCGACAGCGTGTAGCGCAGCGTGATGGGCTTGCCGGGTTCGAGCGTGTAGCTGTTCACGCCGGGGAAATTCGCGCCGATGAAGCCGTAGTTGCGCAGGCACCATTCGTTCGGATAATTGGGATTGCCGGGTAGCGATTGAATGCGGAGCACGGCGCGGCCGTTCTTGTAGTGGCCTTCCAGTTCGGCCCAGGAGTGGGGAACGTGGTCTTCATCCTTTTCGACGGGCCCCGTGTTAGCGCGCAGTTTGGTTTCCGTGCGCGGGGCGAAGCGGGCGCTGAAGCCGCCGTAGCCTTTCGTCTGTTCCGGTGCTCCGGCGATGCGCACGGGGGCGTTGATGGCTTCGATCTGAAGCGAGACGTTCATCTGGTGCCTGGGGAAGGCCTGGATAGTGACGGTTTCTTTGGCGATGGGCTTCCCTTCCAGCAGCCAGGTGTGTTCCACCTTGAGCAGAGCTTCGTCCGCGAGAACCTTCTTTTCCACGATGCGCTCAAAGCGGTGTTCTGAGCCTTTGCGCAACCAGGAGTCGCCTTTGACGCCGTTCTGTTCCACCTGAGGCCATCCCCAGAAGACGCCGCGGTGGTGTTTGTGATCGACGGGCCCATCGTCTGTGACGGTGACGCCGGCGGGTGAGTTGACTGGATGGAGATAGCAGCAATCGCGGCCCGCGCCGTGGCGGTAAACGAAGAACGTTTTCCCCGATTCGCGCAATTCGAGTTCACCGGGACTCAATTCCACCCACTGGAAACGGCCTGCGAATGCCGGCAGGGTAAGCAGAAAAAGCCACATCATATGGATTGCCTCCGGATGCGATCTTCATCGGGTTCGACGCCGAGGCCTGGGGCGCTGGGCGTCGAGAGTGTCCCGTCTTTGAGGGTGAAAGGTTGTTTGAGGAAGGAGCCGGTGAGGAATTGCGGGCCGTTGAGGGCGCAGGGCTGCGTCACCTGGTAGGCGCCGTAGAGGATGAGCGAAGCGGCCAGGGACGTGTCGGGGTCAGTGAGTCCGCTGCCGAGCACCATCATCCCCGCTTCCCGCAGGATCTCCACCTGGCGCTTCGCGTCGTAGAGGCCGGCCGTACGAGCGGGCTTCATGGCCACGCCATCGAGCAGGCCGAGGCGGATGAACTCGATCAACTCGACTGAGGAAACGATGCCTTCGTCCATGAGGATGGGCAGCGCGCCTTGTTTTTTCAGATCGGCGAAGGCGGAGAGGCGATTGGCAGGCACGGGTTGTTCGAAGACATCGACGCCTGCATCGGCGAGTTTCGGCGCGACCTGCAGCGCCGTCGCCGGGTCGTAGCCGCCGTTGGCATCGGCCCAGAGGAAGCAATCGGGCGCGAGTTTACGCACCAGGCGGGCGAGCGCGAGATCGAACTTCGGATCGGGGGCTACTTTGATGTTGAAGTGGCGGTAGCCGCGCTTGCGGCCTTCTTCCATCAACGGCGCCGTCTCATCAAGGGTGCGCGGGTTGAGGGTCCAGCTCATTGTGATGCGATCGAGCGGCTTGCGCCCCCAGAGCAACGCCAGCGGCTGCTTGGTGAGCTTGCCCGCGAGGTCGTGCAGTGCGAGATCGATGCCTGCCTTGGCGATGGGCATGCCCGTGGAGAACGACGGAGCGATGGCACGATTCATCGCTTTGTGGACGGCGGCAAGGTCGAGCGGGTTGAGCCCGATGATGGCCGGGGCGAGGTAATCGCGGAGCGTGGTGACGACGCTTTGCGGAGTCTCGTAGCTCCAGGTGTGGGTGGGAACGCTTTGCCCCCAGCCCGCGGCGCCATCTTCACAGGTGATCTTCACGAAGACGGCGGGGCGCTCGGGCTTGGGGAAGAAGCGGAAGTGCCCGGTGACAGGATAAATCACGGGAAACACTTCCACCTTCTGGATGGGCGCGGCGGCGGACCATGCGAGGCCGGCCGAGGCCACGCCCATGAAGCCGCGGCGCGTCATGCCAGCTCGAGCCGTTCCGGATCGAAGCGAACCACGCGTCCGGAATGCAGGCTTTCGGCGGCCATGATTCCGGCCACGGCGTGACGGAACCCGGCGTCGACGGGGGCGCGCGGAGTTTTCCTGCTGCGCACACAGCGCAGGAAGTTCGCCATGTGCGATTCGACAGGCTCCGGCGTGATGGCTTTGTCGCCCGGTTGGATGACGAGCTTGTCGCCATCGAGCGTGCCCTTGTCGCCGTACCACATGTTGCGTGTGCCGCTTGCGTTAGTAAGGCTCATGGCGAAGCGGGCGAGGCAATCGTTGGGGTAGTGCACCAGGGCTTGGAACACGTCCTCGGTTTCGCGGCCGTCCTTCCATAGGAACACGCCGCCGGATGCGGCGACGGATTTCGGATAGGGCACGTCGAGGAACCACGGGACGAGATCGATGTAGTGGCACATCCAGAGCCCGGCGATGCCGTTGCTTGATTCGCGGAAGAGCTGCCACTCTTTGTAGCGGCGGGCATCGAAGGGGCGCTCAAAGCGGCCCAACTGGTAGCAGGGCCAATCGACGTCTTCTTCTTTGATCTTTGAGAAGTCGCGCCGCCAGCGGGCTTCGTAGAAGTTGACCTCCATGTCGACGCGCGTGACCTTGCCGATGGCGCCGTCGCGGATGAGCTTCGCGGCGGCGATGAGGCCTGGTTCGCTGCGCCGCTGCGTGCCGATTTGCACGACGCGATCGGACTGCTTCACGGTGAGGTAAGCGCGGCGTGCTTCGCTCATCTCGATGCCGAAGGGTTTTTCGCTGTAGGCGTCTTTGCCTGCCCGCACGGCGTCAGTGAGGATGGTGCTGTGGGTGAAATCGGGCGCGGAGATGATCACCGCGTCGAGTTCCTGCATCGCCAGTAGCTCGCGGTAGTCGGTGGTGCGTTTGACGGCGTCCGGGACAACGGCCTTGAACGAAGGGATATGGACATCGCACACGGCGATGACCTTGGCGTTTTCGGCCTGGCATTTGGCGAGTTCGCCGAGCAGATAACGCCCTCGACCGCCCGCGCCGATCAAGCCGATCTGGATCGTATCGTTGGGAGACACGCGCGCACGTGGAGCGGCGGATGCCCCCGCGGCGGCCATGCCGCCCAGGAAATAGCGTCGGGATGTCATGAGATTTTCGGTAGCTCGAAGCCTTTACGCCGCGGCCGCGCGAGCAGCGCATTGGCCTCGCTGTCGCCTTCGAATTGTTCCGTGACGGGGTTCCATTTGAGCTTGCGCCCGAGTTGGCGAACGATGTTCACCATGTGGCAGAGCGTAGTGGAACGATGGCCGATCTCGACATCCGCCGTGGGGCGGATGCGTGTGCGAACCGAGGAGAGGAAGTTCTGGATGTGGAATTGATTCTCGCCGGGGCCTTCGGGGAAGGGCTCGGGGCCGTATCCTTTGTACTCGGCGGAGAGGCCTTCGGGCTCGATGGTGTAGGAGCCGCGCAGGATTTCGATCTTGCCTTTGTCGCCGATGAAGATGGCGCCAAGGTCCGAATGATCCGGGCGGCGTTTGCCTTCGATCTTCATGACGGCGCCGTTGGCGTAGCGCATGTGGACGGGGGCTTGCGGGCCAGTGCCTTCGAGCCAGATTTCGACCGGACCCGTGTCGTCGGTGCCGAGGCCTGCCTGCGCCTGGTCGAGCGAATGGGTACCCCATCCGGTGACGCCCCAGGATTGGCCGCCGCCGTCGTAATCGAGATACCATGCCCAGCGCTTCTGCAACTCGGTGTTGAAGGGACGCATGGCGGTCTGGTTGATCCATTGATCCCAGTTCATGCCATCGGGCACGGGCTCTTCGGGCTTGGGTTGCCAGATGTTGCCGGTCTCGAAGTTGCAGACCACGACGGTGTGCACCTTGCCGATGGCGCCCTGGCGCACCAGCCGGCTGGCGTAGACGTTCGTCGGTAGGGACCGCTGCTGCGTGCCGGTGGTGAGGATGCGATTGGTTTTGCGCACGGCGTTGACCAGCGCGCGGCCTTCGGCGACGGTGAGAGTGAGGGGCTTTTCGGCGTAGACGTCGAGACCGGCCTGGAGGGCATGCATGGCCACCAGCACACGGGCATGGGTAGTGGTTTCGACGAATACAGCGTCGAGTTTCTCCTTATCGAACATTTGGCGATAGTCGTGGTATTTTTTCCACTTTTCGCCTTCCGGTTTGAGCTGCGCGGCTTGCAGGCAGCGGGGGAGATAACAATCGGCAAGGGCGACGATCTCCGAACCGTTGTTGAAATCCTCGTTTTTGATGAGCCATGTGGCGCGTCCGCCGAGGCCAACGAAGCCCAGACGAACACGGTCATTGGGGCCTACTCGCCGGGGACCGCGGGCGGCGGCGACGGAGGCGGCGGAACCAAGCAGGAAATAGCGGCGATTCATCGGGACACGCTCCTGTAGGGGTGGAGTGAGCACGCCGAGGGCCACGGAATAATGGGGTTGGGGTGGGGGGATGCAGGGGGATTGGAGGGGGTGGATTGCGCCGAACAACCCGAGGTGCGGGATTTTGCGCAGTTGGGGAGCTATCCTTGACCAGTGCGCGTATCGTCGCTAGACTGCAAGTGGATCCATCGGTTCGCAAAGGGAGGTTGTCATCAAACCGGCCAAGAACATGACTAACGTTGTTTCCGCCGTTACTGCAAGGGCTCAGTTAGGACAAATCCTAAAGCGCATCCATCAGAAGAACGAACGTTTTGTCGTTGACCGCCGTGGGCAACCTCAAGCCGTGATCATGAGCATCAACGATTACGTGGACACGTTTGCCCCAACTCCGGATTGGTTTCGGGCGATCGGGCGGGAGGCCAAGGAAAAAGGCCTCAGCAAGCTGACGATGCGGCAAATCGACGCCGAGATTGCAACGGCTCGACGCGAACGCAGAGTCAGAACCTCGAAACCCTAATGATCCAGGTGGTGCTGGATACGAATGTCGTTATCTCGGCCTATCTTAATCCAGACGGAGCACCATTCCGCGTGCTCAAGTTGGCGCTCACCGGTTTGGTCAGGCTCTATGTTTCGCTGCCAATCCTGGCGGAGTACAAGGATCTTCTGACGCGAAAGAGCTATCCACTGGACAAACGACGCGCGGCGCTTCTTTTCAGCGCAATTCGTTCCGCCAGCACTGTCGTGAGACCGGTATCGGGCCTTCCGCTTTCACTGCCTGATCCAGACGATGCGATGTTTCTTGTTTGTGCAGAAGCGGCGAAAGCCGACTATCTAATTACTGGGAACACCAAACATTTCCCTGCAAAATGGAAGATTACGAAGCGGGTTACTCCGGCAGCGTTTCTTGCCGTCTGGTATGCGGCTCATTCGAAAAGCGAATATCCGAAGGAGTGATTAGGCTTAGCCGCGTTGAATGGGCAGCTCCGGAGCGTCACCCAACTGATCAAACAGCCCCGCGATGAAGCTGAGGATCTTCCGCGGATCGTCGCCGATGGGTAACGGGACCCTAAGCACTCCAGCGGGAGTGAATTGCGCTCCGGGTGTGTTGGCCACCAACTGCATCAGGCGTTCCGGATTGATGCGCGCCTCGGTGTGGAACTTCATGTTGCAGACGCTGCCGCGCCGCTCTACGGTTTCCACACCCAGCTTCTCGGCCGTCGTCTTCAACAACGAAAACGTGACCAGGTTGCGCACGGCATCGGGTGCAGGGCCGTAGCGGTCCGCCATTTCCCCGAGTAACTGCATGGCCTGTTCCTCGGTACCCGAATCGGCGATGCGCTTATAAGCGCGGAGGCGCTGGTTCTCATCCGAGATGTACTCGGCGGGGATGCGGATATCGAGGCCCAGGCTGAGGTTCGATTTGATCTCGAGCGGCACCTCTTCGCCCTTCAACTCGCGCACGGTTTCATCCAGCAGCCGAACATACGTGTCGTAGCCGACCGCTTCGATGTGGCCGTGCTGTTCGCCACCCAGCAGGTTGCCGCCGCCGCGCAGTTCCAGGTCGAGGGCGGCGATGCGGAATCCGGCGCCAAGGTCGCTGAATTCGCGCAGGGCAGCGAGGCGCTTGCGGGCAATGTCACTGAGCGTCTTTTCGCCAGACGTCAGCAGATAGGCGTAGGCACGGCGATTGGATCGCCCGACGCGGCCGCGAAGCTGGTACAACTCGCTCAACCCGTAGCGCTCTGAGTTCTCAATGATGATGGTGTTGGCCAGTGGGATGTCGAGGCCGTTCTCCACGATCGTCGTGCAAACGAAGACATCGTACTCGTGCCGCATGAAACCGAGCAGCACTTTCTCCAACTCGTCTTCGCCCATCTGCCCGTGACCGATGCCGATCTTCGCGGTGGGGCAAAGCTCCTGAATGGTGGCGGCGCGGGCGAAGATGCTGTCCACGCGGTTGTGCACGAAGTAGACCTGGCCGCCGCGATAGATTTCCTGGTCGATGGCCGTCTTCACCAGATCGAGATCGAAGTGCGCGACGACGGTTTGCACCGCGAGTCGATCTTTGGGCGGTGTTTCGATGACGCTCATGTCGCGCAGCCCGACCAGCGACATATGCAGCGTGCGCGGGATGGGCGTGGCGGACATGGTGAGCACGTCCACGTTCTTCTTGATCTGCTTCAGGCGCTCTTTGTGGCGCACGCCGAAGCGCTGCTCTTCGTCGACGATCAGCAGGCCGAGGTCGCGGAACTCCATGTCCTTCGACAGCAGGCGGTGCGTGCCGATGAGGATATCGACCTTGCCGGTGCCGACGTCGGCTACGACGCCTTTCAAGGTCTTCGCGTCGACGAAGCGGCTGGCGAGTTCGATGCGAACTGGGAAAGGGGCAAAGCGGCGTTTGAAGGTTTCGTAGTGCTGGAAGCTGAGCACCGTGGTGGGCGCCAGCACGGCGACCTGCTTGCCATCGCCAAGCGCTTTGAAGGCGGCGCGCATGGCCACTTCGGTTTTGCCGAAGCCGACGTCGCCGCAGAGCAGGCGATCCATGGGGTGCTCGCTTTCCATGTCGCGCTTGATGTCTTCCACGGCGGAGAGCTGATCTTTGGTTTCGGTGAATTCGAAAGCTTCTTCGAATTCGCGCTGCCAGTTGCTGTCGCCGCTGAAGGCGAAGCCGTCGGCCATTTTGCGCTGGGCGTAGAGTTTGAGAAGCTCGTCGGCCATGTCGCGCATTTTGGCTTTGACGCGCGATTTGGTTTTGGTCCAGGTGGCGCCGCCCATGCGATCGAGCGCCGGAGGACGCTGCTCGCCCGCGCCGCGGTATTTCTCGATGAGATCGAGGCGAGTGAGCGGGACGTAGAGCTTGGCGTCGGCGGCATACTCGATGAGCATGAAGTCGCCTTTTTGATCGCCCTGGCCGAGTTCGCGGACGCCGAGGAATTTGCCCACCCCGTGCACGGTGTGGACGATGTAGTCGCCGGGTTTGAGGTCGGCGATGTCGAACTTGAATGCGCCTGCGGCGGACTTGCTAGCCCCGCCCGGCCGCGCCACCAGGTCGGATGTATCGAAGAGATCTTCCGCGCCAATGACGGCGATGGCCGCTTCCGGTAGCGAGACGCCGCGCGGAACGTTGCCTTTGACGACGTAAGTACGGACGCCCGGTCCGGCGATGTAACTGCGCTCCACCAGATACTCGGGCGTGCCTTCGGTGGAATCGAGCCCGAGTTGGAAGGGGATCTGGTATTCGCGCAGAATGTCGGCGAGGCGCTCCACTTCGCCGCTGGTGGGAGCGAAGAAGACGACGCGATTGCCCTGCTCGGCGAGGGTGCGGCTCTCGGCGGCGGCGACGCGCCAGTTGCCGTGGAAGGAAAGCGACGGGCGCGAAGAGATGTGCCAGCTTTTGGTTTGCGGCTCTACGGTGGCCAGTTCCAGTTCGCGCAGCAGCAGGCGCGTACGCGGGGCTATCTTTTCGCGCAGTTCATCGAGCGTGAAGAAGTTCAGTTCCGCTGGCAGTTCTTCCCCGCCGTACTGTTCGATGCGTTTGGTGAAGCGCTCCACGCCTGCTTCGATTTGCTCCGGTTCATCCCACAACACGACGGGGTCGTGGAGCAGGCCGGGCAGGGAAGTGTGTCGCGGGCGGATGCGGGCAGCGTGAAACTCCCAGCCGCCTTCGAGTGCCGCGTCGCCAAGCTCGCGCATCAATTCCGGCGTGCGCGGCATTTCGGTCAGCGGGAGGATGAGGCAATCGGGCACCTTCAGCACGCTGCGTTGCGATTCGACATCGAAGCGGCGCAGGCTTTCCACGGTATCGCCGAAGAACTCGATACGGGTGGGCTTGGGGGCTTCGGGAGGGAAGATGTCGAAGATGCCGCCGCGCTGCGAGTAATCGCCGATCATGTCGACGGGTTCGCGGCGTTCGTAACCGATGGAGTTGAGGTGCGCGGCGAGATCCTCGGGGGCGATCTCGTCGTTGACACGCAGGGTGAGCGTCAGCTGCTTGTAGAAATCGGGCGATTCGTTGCGCCAAAGGGCCGCGGCGATGGGGGCCACGGTGATGGAAGCGCGTCCGGTGGCCATGCGCCAGAGGGCGACGGCGCGCTGTTCGGCAATGTCCTTGTGCGGCGACAGGCGCTGGCCGGGAATGACGTCGAAGGCAGGCAGCAATTGGACGTGGCCGCCGGCCCGCTCCGGAACAAGCAGGTGAAAAAATGTTTCGATGGTTTCGGCCAGGGCTTCGGCCTGTTTGCTGGAATCGGAGAGGACCAGCATCGGCCGTTCCATGGCCTGCCAGAGCAGAACGGAGTAGATCGCCTTGGCTGTGCGTGTTAAGCCGGAGATGGCCGCCGATGCGCCTTCGGGCCGCAATGCCTTAAGCACCTCAGCCATGGCCGGGCTATGGCTGAGTTCGAGGAACAGGTCGCGTATGGCTGGATTGATCAAGGCTGGCGGCGGACGATCTCGTCCACGATATTCGTTGTTGAGTAACCGGGTTCCAGGGGCAGCGGCATCACGGCGCCGCCGGCAGCTTCCACCTCTTCACGGCCGGCGATGAAGTGGGACCAGTCGGCGCCTTTCACCAGAACGTCGGGCAGGACGGCGGCGATCAACTCGCGCGGCGTGTCCTCATCGAACAGCGTGACAGCGTCGACGGCTTCGAGCGAAAGCGCGATGCGGGCACGATCCTGTTCGCTGAGGATCGGCCGCGATGGGCCTTTCAAACGCTGGACGCTTGAATCGGTGTTCAAAGCCAGAATCAGCACATCGCCCAGATTGCGGGCGTTTTCGAGCAGCCGGACGTGGCCGGGATGAAGAATGTCGTAACAGCCGTTGGTGAACACGACTTTGCGGCCCTGCGCTTTCCATCGGGCGCGGGCGGCGATGAGGTCGGTTCGTTCGTAGAACTGGCCCATCTTTTTATTGTCGCAGAGGCGGCAAGTGGGGCAACGTGGCTGCCCCGGTTTCCGCGGCGCAACTCTAGGCGCAGCGGAAAATCGCTGCTAGGATCGATGCTGTGAAAGCCGTTGTGCAGCAGGATCCGGCCGCGGGGCCATCGTTTCGGCAGTACCTGCGTCAGGAACTCGCGGCGCGGTGCGCGCGCAACCCACAGTACTCGCTGCGGGCGTTCGCGGTGTTTCTCGGCGTGCATCATTCCACTTTGTCGCAGGTGATGCGCGGGAAGCGGACAGTGACGCGGGCGATTGTGGAGAAGTTCGGATTCCGGTTGGGCTTGGCCGGTGAGCGGATGGAGCAGTTCCTGAAAGCGGAGGCCGCAATGCCGGTGGATGCGTTGGAAGCGACGACGCGGCTGGCTCGAGATACCGCGGAAGTGCTGGAGGATTGGCGCAACTTCGCCATTCTGGAACTGACGAGGCTCGATGATTTTCAGCCCGACTCGCGTTGGATCGCGCGCATGCTCGGCATCACGGTGGATGAAGTGAACGTCGCGTTGAGCCGGCTGTGCCGGTTGCACCTGCTGCGCATGGATGGCGCGAAGTGGCAGGATCAATTGGGGGACGTGGTGATGGATGCGGCGCATTTCCATGAGGTGGCGATGCGCAATCTGTTGGAACGTGTGTTGCCGGTGCAGGCGAGCGCGACGGTGGCGATTCCCGTGAGTGCGGTTCCGGCCGCGCAGCAGCGCATTGCGGCGTTTAGCAAAGATTTTTTGGACTGGGTGCGGGATCAGGCGGGGAAGGATGAGGTGTACCGATTCGAGGTTCGTTTCGCGCCGCTGACCCGGCGCTGAGTTTCCAATTTTCACTAAGGAGTTTTCACAATGGGCAACCCTGTTGTTCAGTGGCAGATCTTGTCTCGCAATGCCGGAGCGCATGCGGAGTTTTACGCGAAGCTGTTTCAGTGGTCGGTGAGCGACGCCAATCCTCTCGGCTATCGCATGGTGGATACATGCAGTGAGCGCGGAATTCCAGGCGGCTTCTGGCCCGCGCCGCCTGACGCCAATCCGTTCGTGCAACTGTTCGTCGAGGTCGATGACGTGGAAGCTTGCGTCGAGCGGACCAAAGCATTAGGCGGCGCGGTGCTGATTCCCCCGCAGGACTTGCCCGCGGGGGAGAAGATGGCAATCCTTCGCGATCCGGAAGGCATGTCGTTTGGCATCTACCGTCCGGCCGTGAAGTGAGTGTTCAGGCGAGGAAGCCGAGATCCTGCACCCCGAAGTTGCCGATGTTGGGAAACACACTGCCCATCGATGCGGAGGGAACTCCGAACCATTTGGCCAGCGTGGCGCCGAACTGATCGGTGCTGGTGGTGGGGATGAGGGCTCCGCGGGAGCCGCTGTCATCGGGGCCGGTGAGTGCGTAGGTGGGGAAGGTGCCGTACACCTCGCCCCCTTTCACCGCGCCGCCCATGATGAGATGGTGGCTGCCCCATCCGTGATCGGTGCCGACGCCGCTCGGTTGCAGCGTGCGGCCGAACTCGGAGGCAGTGAACGTGGTCACCTGATCCGCTACGCCCAGTTCCACGGTGGCGTCATAGAACGCCTTCATTGCGTCGCCGACGTTGCTGAGCAGGTCCCAATGCGTCCAGTCCTGTGAGCCGTGCGTGTCGAAGCCGCCGATGGAGCAGAAGAACACCTGGCGCGTCATGCCGGTGCTGTTGCGCAGCTTGATGATCCGCGCCACTTCCTTCAACTGAGTGCCAAGCGAAGTGCCGGGGAAGACCGTGGTGATGCCACCGCCCGCACCCATGCTGTTCAACATGCTGTTGAGCGACATGGCATCGGACATCACCTTGTTGGCTTGCTGCACCAGGGTCAGGCCGTTGTTGAAGGTGAGCAGTTCCTGGAACGCGGCTTTCTTCGCCGTGGCCGCCGATTGCGGCCAGAGATTCATGCCGGCGGGTGTCAGGTCGAAGCCGGGGAAGAGGCTCGCCGATTGAATCGCATTGCCGGTGCAGAACAGCACGGGACCGGCGATGGAGATGGTGGATGGGAACGTTGCCGCGCCGTTCAATGTCTGCACGGCGTCGGCCAGACGGCCGGCCCATCCGGTGCCCGCTCCCGTGCTTGGTACTCCGCTCTGCATTTGCGTGGTCTGATCGGAGTGCGAAAACAGGTTGGTGGGCAGCGCGACGGAGTTGGCAAGGTACTGCGCGCGGGTGACGGGCTGCACCAGTAATCCCATGTTGGCGATGGCGGCCAGCCGCTTTTGCGCCCAGAGGGGATGGACCTGCAGCAACCCGTTGTTGAGGCCGTACTGCTTGCCGGCCGGTGTGGTGACCGGGAGTAGTGCGGCGCTGGTGGTGGGCAGCGCCAGCCCGCCGCGGATGTTCTTATACGCGGCGTAAGGAGCGCTGTCCATCGGCACGATGGTGTTGAACCCGTCGTTGCCGCCGAACATGAATATACAGACCAGCGCTTTGTAGCTGGGCGAAGATTGCGCCAGGGCGTTCATCTGGCCCAGGTGCTCGAAACCCATCAGGCCCATGGCAGCGGCCGTCCGGCGCAGGAAATCTCTTCTCGTGTGGAGCGTCATGTTCTTCATTCCTCCTTAGTGCATCACCAGGTATTCGCCGGAAGTGGCGGTGAGATGGAGCGCGGTTTGCACGCGTTGCGCATTGTCCGTCGAGGCGTTGATCGCCTTGGCGAGCGTGGTGCGCATCGACGATGACATGCGCCCGTAAAGCAGCGCCTGATCCACCGCGTTGATCAATTGCGTGGTGTCGGCGGCGACCGCAGTGAACGGAGAGAGATCGAGCGTGAGGTAGCCGTTGTACTGACCGGCGAGCGTATCGCTGATCAGATTGGCGCGCAGCACGGCTTCGGTGGGCGAGTAGATCTGGAACTCGGGACCGTAGAGTGTGGTCTTCGGAATACGGTACAGCGGCGAGAACCAACTGAACACGGAAGGCGAAGTGAGGATGGACTGGCCGAGGTTCACGAACAGGTAGGGCAGTCCGTTGTCGGTTTTGATGGAGCCGTTGAGGGCGCGCACCAGCGAGATGTAGTGCAGCAGCGGCTCGCGCAGTTTGCCGTAGTTGGCGGTGGCGATTTCCTGGCGCACTTCCGTGTCGAGCAGGATGGCCTGCACAACGGCTTTCATGTCGCCCCGGACGCCCTGGCCGTTGTTGACGAAAACGTTTGCCACGCGCTGGACGTAAGCCGGCGACGGATTGCTGTCGGCCAGGAAGCGGATCATGCGCACGGCGACGAACGGCGGCAGGTTGGGGTGATTGAAGAGGCAGTTCACCACGCCATCGAGATCCTGTGTGGTGTTCTGGCCCGCGGGCAGATTGCAGCCGAGGAACGATTTGGCGGAGGTGTCATGGTTCTGCTCGCGCGGTTCCATGTCGGTGGTGAAGTTCTCCCACTGGTTCTGGTAGTAGACCCAGCCGGTGAGCGCCAGCGCCAGTTGCTTCACGTCGTTCTGCGTGTAGGTGGGCACGGGCTGATTGTTCGCGTCCACTATGACCGTGCCATCCATGTTGAGTTTCTGCAGCCCGATGGTGAACAACTGCATCAGCTCGCGTGGATAGTTTTCATTGGCGCCGGAGCCGGTGCCGGGCTTGCTGCTGCGGGCCAGGTCGAGGAACTTGCCCATCGACGGGCTGATCGTCATCTCGCGAATGATGTTCTTGTAATTGCCGAAGGCGTTGCGGCTGAGCACCTTCATCCACGGCAGCACCTCTTCGGGGTAGATGTTCTTGTTCGACGACACAACCCAGATTTCGCCCAGCGCGTATGCGACTTTCTGCCGCAATTGATCCTGCGCCTGGGAATTGAGAGAGAGCCACCAGTTGCGCATGGCGCCCATCTGGCGTGGATCGGGGCTTGGCAGTGTGAGCGGCGATTCGGGCAGCGCGAACTGCGCGTTGAGCCACGACTGCAAGCCCGTCGTCTGCACCGATACGATGTCCGCGGGCTTGCCTCCGAAGGCAGCCTGTTCGAGGAACCGGCCTGCATCGATGCGTGTGGTGACACAGGGATTACAGGGCGGCGGTGGAGGCGTCGGGGTTGGAGTAGGCGTAGGCGTAGGAGTTGGGGTGGGCGTCGGCGTCGGTGTGGGGGTTGGTGTGGGCGCCGCAGCTACGACGGTGAGATTCACCGGTTGGCTGGTGACCGCTCCGTTGCCCGTGTTTGTGACGCGAACCGGGAATACGCCTGTGGTGGCCCAGGCGCCTGCCACGGTGACTTTGGTTGCCGATACATAAGTGGTCGGCATGGCGACGCCGTTAATGGACGCGATGGCGCCGGGTTGGAACGCCGCACCATTGAGGCTGAGGCTGATGGTTCCGGCCGGTACCGAGGAAGGATAGCTGCTCCAGACCCACGGGACAGGTTGCGTTACGGTGATGGTTGCTGTGGCGAACTTGTCAGGGTAAGGGACGCTGCGTGCTTTGAGGATGACGATGTTGGCTGCAGGAACAGTGGTGGGTGCTGTGTATAGGCCGGACGTGCTGACGGTGCCGTAAGTGGCGTTTCCTCCGACAACATCATTCACCAGCCATTGGATGGTATTCGGTGAGAGGGGCACGTACGCGCTGAACTGGCGTGTCGTGCCCCGCTCTACATTGGCGGTTTGGTGATAGACCGCCATCTGGGCGTACGACGACGCCACCGAAAGCAAAGTGGATACAGTGAGGACAGAAAGAGTGGATAGCCTCCGCATACCTGTATTGTGCGGAGGAAGCGGCCGTTTTCGATCACCAGTAAGGTGAAAAAGAAAGTACTAAGGAAATCGCCTGATGAGGATTCGCGCGATAATAGAGACTGCGCGTTATGTTTGCTACCGTCCGGGAACAGATCGAGACGATCTTTCGAGAAGATCCAGCCGCCAAGAGTGTGGTCGAGATTTTCCTTTGTTACCCCGGCTTCCATGCGATTCTGATGCACCGGCTGGCTCACCGGCTCTATCGCATGCATGTGCCGCTGCTGCCGCGCGTGCTGTCGCAAATCAGCCGCTTCTTCACGGGCATTGAAATCCACCCGGGGGCGAAGATCGGGCGCCGGTTCTTTATCGATCACGGGATGGGCGTGGTGATCGGTGAGACTACGGAAATCGGCGACGATGTGTTGCTCTATCAGGGAGTGACGCTCGGCGGTACGGGCAAGGATCAGGGCAAGCGTCATCCCACGCTCGGCAACCATGTCGTGGTGGGCACAGGCGCGAAGGTGCTGGGCAATATCACGGTTGGCGATTTCGTAAAGATCGGCGCGGGCAGCGTGGTGGTGCGCCCGGTGCCGGAGCATTCCACGGTGGTGGGCATTCCCGGCAAAATCGTGCGCTCGAAATCGGAGCCGATTGAGGTGCTGGAGCACGGCAAACTGCCGGATCCGGAATGGCAGGCGATTGAGGAACTGAAGGCGCGCATTGAGCAACTGGAGACGCAGTTGCGCATCCATCGCGACGACCATGTCGCGCGTTAGACGTAGACGCGCTTCACGCGGCTGCTGATTCCACACAACACAGCGTAGGTGATGGTGCCGGCGGCGCGCGCCAGGTGGCGTGCATCCTGTTGTGCATCGCCATCGCTGCCGATGATGGTCACGGTATCGCCGGCTTTAAGATGCGGAGCGTGAGTGATATCGATGGTGGTGAGATCCATGGATACCGCACCGAGGATGGGTGCGGGACGGCCGCCCGCGAGAATGCGGCCGCGATTGGAGAGCTTGTGGGGCAGACCGTCGGCGTAGCCGATGCCGAGCACGGCGATGCGCATGTCGCGCTGCGCCCAATACATGGCTCCATAGCCCAGCGGTGAACCGCGCTCAATCTCCTTCACCAGAACGATTGACGCCTTCCAGGCAAGCACCGGCTTCACCTCCAGCAGCGGACGCGGCGCTTCCTTGCCGGGTGTCCAGTAGCCGTAAACAGCGATGCCCGGACGCACCATATTCTGCCAGGTGTGGCGGCGCGGCAGCATCACCGGATTGGTGCTGGCCATGTGGACATATCGCGGGGAATGGCCGCCGGCGCTGAGCGCTTCGCGCACGGCTTCGAAGGTTTCCACCTGCAGATCGGTTTGCGGGGAAGAGAAGTCGGCGGAAGAAGCGAAGTGCGTCATCAGGCCTTCGAGCGTGGCCGGATGCGCCGCTACGGCTTCCACGATTTCCCGCGGGGTGGCGCGCACACCGAGCCGTCCCATGCCGCTATCCACTTTGAGGTGATAGGGGATGTCGCCGATGGCGCCGATATCGGCCAGATCGTGGATGGCCGGGGTCAGTTCGAACTCCTTGAGCAGCGGGCGCTCCCAGGGAAGCACTCCTCCCATAATGAGCACTCGTGCGGCGACGCCGTGACGGCGCAGATGGAGCCCCTCATCGACACTCGAAACGGCGAGCCATTCCGCGCCCTCCGCGGTAAGCACCGCGGCCACTTCGGCGGCGCCGTGGCGATAGGCATCGGCCTTCACTACGGGCATCACGGCCACGCTCTCACCCACAGCTTTTCGGATGGCCTGGAAATTGGCGGCCAGGCGCTCCCGCGAGATTTCCACCCAGCAGCGCATCATCGGGCCAACTCCGTGAAAAGCCGCTCGTAGCTGGTAGTCACCGCGTCCCAACTGTAGCGTTCGGCCACGCGTTCCATCGCTTTGCGCCCCCACTGTTCGCGTTCGGTTTCCGTCATCGACAGCACTTGCTTCATCTTATCCGTCAATTGCCCGGGCTCAAAGGGAATCCCGACGCCCCCCGCTACTTCGTGATTTTCCGGAGTGTTCAGGTAGAGCACGACGCATCCGCGGCCCATGGCTTCGATCAAGGCCGGGTGCGTGCCGCCGACCTCGGTGGCGTGCACGTAGGCGAGGCAGTGCGACTGCAGTTCGCGATAGCCATCGCCGTAGATTGCGCCGGGCAGCAAGACTCGCGGGTTGCGTGTGTCGCGCACGCGGCGGATGTACTCCGCGGCGTAAGGAGCATCGCCGATCAGTGCCAGCTTCACATCGGTATCCACGGCTTCGAACGCTTCCCGTACCAGCAACGGATGGTTTTCCGGCTCGAAACGGGTGACATAGAGGAAGTATCGGCCTGCTTCCAGGCCCAACTCATCGAGCGCATTCTTTGTGTCCACCTTGCCCAGGGGCGCGCCATAGGGGATGAACGTGGTTTCGGCGTGATAGCGCTGCCGGTAATACTCGGCGATCTGTTCGGCGTCGCTGATGGCGCGGGTGGGGAACCATGTGGACAGCCGCTCCGATAGCAGATACCAGGCCTGGGCCAGCTTGTTCCACTTCTTTCGCTTACGCTCCAGGCCATCGACGTTCAACGCCACTGGAATGCCTCTCAATCTCGGCATCCAGGTGTAGATGGCATTGGCGGCATTACAATAGAGCGCTACGTCCACGGGATGGAACAGCAGATGGAAGGTGGATACGGCGGTGTGTGCCAGCGTGTCGAAATATTTGTGACGCAGCGTGGGCAGATACACCAGCCGCACGCCAAGGAATTCATTCGCGGTGTGCCGGGCACGGCAGTACACGGTAACGGTGTGCCCACGGGCCACCAGGCGTTTGGATAATTCTTCGGCGAAGGTTTCAAAGCCCCCATATCGGGCCGGGATGCCACGAGTGCCGAGAATCGCGATGCGCAGTGGCAACAGGCTTCAGCCTCGCGCCGCCCTCGATTTGGCGGTGACCCGCGAGCGCACCTTCGGCGCAGGCAGGCTCACCGGTTCGTTGCGGAACCAACTGGCCATATACTCGTCGCTGACGCGCTTGCGCTTCATGATCTCCTTGCGCTTCGACATCAGCCGTGACCAGTTTTTCGCCAGGTAGGGAAACGCCTTGAGCGAACTGTGCTCATAGAGCACGCAGCAACTTACCACCATCAGGTCGCGCCACAGGATGGGGAAGAAATTTTTCCGGTAGAGATCGGAGGTGATGTTCTTCACGCGCATCAGGAAGCGATTCTTCACCGAATGCATATTGATGGCGGCGGGCAGTGCGCGGCGATTGCCGGGCAGCACGGCGCGGACGTGATAGCCATGGGCCAGAGGCGTATAGATGCAGTGCCATCCGAGCAGTTGGGCACGCCAGGCGACGTCGGCATCTTCGCGATAGGTAAAGAAATCGGAATCGAAGAATTCGCCGAAGATAGAGATGTCCTCAATCATCTCGCGGCGGTAGAGCGCGGCCGCGGCGGTGGCGCCGAAGACATACTCGTGCTTGAGGAAATGGCCGTTGTCTACTTCCTGGCTGCCGCGATCGAGGTGCCGCAGCATCGGGGTGAAGTACATGCCGGTGGAATCGACCATCGGCGTATCGGGCAAATCGAACGTGGCGGAGATCGCCAGCAGCTTGCCGCACACCGTGCCCACCTTCGGATCCACCTGCCCGGCTTCCACCATCGATTCGATGAAGTTCGGCAGCAGCAGAACGTCGGGATTGAGGGTCAGCACCCAATCGCTGGCAGAAAGCCGGATGGCCTGATTCTGCGCCGCGGCGAACCCGATGTTCTCGTCGTTATAGACGATGCGGCAGCGATCTTCGAACTGTTCCAGAATATCGACCGTGCCGTCAGTGGAGGCGTTGTCGATGATGATGATTTCCTTGTTTCCGTAGCGCTGGGCGAGCACGGATTCAAGACATCGTTTGATGAAGCGGCCACTGTTATAGGTTACGAGCGTGACAGATACAGAATCGTTAGAAGCCATGTATAGAGGCCTGATTATTATTTGTAGGGGGAGAAACCGCGCCTCGGTCGCCGAGGACCAGATAGCGGCTGGCCAATTGAATCACCTTAGCATAAACGAAAGCAGGTTCCATGGACTGGAATCGGACCATCCCCATTACTGCGCGCAGCAACGCTCCTCCCATAACCGCAAGGCAGACAACCGCCAAGCCACTGCGGGAGAGGTGCTTGCCAGCATACTTCAGTAGGCTACCATACCAGTACCGTTCGCGTGTGGACCAGTCCAATTGGCGGGCGGAGTGGCCGCCGCTGTGAATGGCTTCTGCCCCAGGCAGGTAGCGGATGGCGAACCCGTTCTCCAACAATCGTTTGCAGAAATCGACATCTTCGAACCAGGCGGGGTGGAAACGTTCGTCAAATCCGCCCAACTGCTCCCAAATGCGCCGCTCAAAGAGGAAGAACGCGCCGGCGGGCTGTTCGACGAAGGCGGGTTGGTCCGCGGGCAGGTCCAGGCAGCGGTAACGGAGGTTGGCGGGGTTCGATGGAAACAACCGGTTGAGCCCCAGCACTTCGCAGGAAAGGGATACGGGTGTCGGAAACCGGCGGATGTGGAACGCCTGTTGCGAGGCACCTGAGGGATCGGCGAGCCTTCCGGTCGCAGCGCCGAACTGCAGGCAGGCGGCACGGAGTTCCTCCAGGCCCTTCGTGAGTGCGGCGTCCGGATTGAGCAGCAGGATCACGCTGCTGGTGGCCGCGGCCACACCCTGGTTGACCCCGCCCGCGAAGCCGCGATTCTCTGCATTGGCGATGAGGCGAACCTGCGCGTAGCGTTGGACCACCGCCACGGTGCCATCGGTGGAGGCGTTATCGATGACGATCACCTCACGCGCGCGCCCGAGGCACGATTCCAGGCAACGGGCAATGACGTCCGCCGAATGGTAGGTGACGATGACAACCGAGACGTCCGTCATGTGAGCAGGAAATAGAGGCGCCAGAACCAATCGTACCCTGCCTCGCGCTGCAGGGTTTGGATCTGCTGCTCCGATTGACGCAGTACGGGATCGAGGTTGGGCTCGTGGGGGGAGCGCGGCTGCCGGCGGAGGGCGGCGATACCCTCCCATTTGCCGCGGAGATAGGCGCCGCCTGCTCCATGCTTCGCCGCGACCAGGCCCCACAGGCCTTGCCCGATGAGCACTGGCCAGCCGTAGCGCCAGATCCAGCCGGCGGGGTAATGCTTGGCGATTAATAGCAACTGGTTGCGGGCGATGCGGCGGACGGTTTCCGGATTCCAGCGGCCGAGCGTGGCGCTGGCTTCGTGAGTGGCGGCAACATCGCCCACGTAAATGCCATTGAGTCCTGCTTTGGCGCAGCGCAGGCCGAAATCCACGTCTTCCAGATACGATTCGAAGCGCTCATCGAGCAGGCCGGTTCTTTCAAATAGCGACTTGCGGAACAGCGCCGCTGTGAAGGGGGCGGAGCAGATCGTGCGATCGGTGGACCAGAGACTCGTGTCGGGTTTGCCATTGCCGGCGCGCCAGGCGCAGCCCGAACGGCTAAGCAGATCGAAGGATCCATCGAGGGTGCTGGTTTCCGCGGCTCGCAGCAGGCGGCCGGTGGCAAACCAGGCATCGCGGTGGCGGGCGGCGTCCAATAGCCGCTCCAGCCAGTGCGCCGGCAGATGCACATCGTTGTTGAGGATGGCGATCCATTCGGTCCCGGCCGCCTCAATGCCTCGGTTGACGGCGTAGGCGAAGCCTCGATTTTCAGGGAGTGTAATCACGGTGGCGCCCTGGGCTTGTGCTGCCTGGGCCGAGCCATCGGTAGAGCCGTTATCGACCACGATCGTATGCGCGGGGGAAAGCGACTGCGCCTGCCAATCCCGAAGCAGGCCGAGCAGCAGGTCGCGGCGATTCCAGTTCGGGATGACGGCGGTGACGCTCATCGATTAGGCACGGCGCTTGCGCGGGCTGAAGCGCTTCTTGACCAGGAAATAGAGGTTGTAGAAGCCGTCCCGCCAGGGGTTGAGCTTGATTTCGCCCAGGCGCGAGGAGTATTGAATCGAGATCTCCTGGAAGCGCACCCCGGCGCGCAGGGCTTCGATTTTGATCTCTTCGCTGAACGCCATGCTGTCCGATTCGAGGTTCATCTGGTCGAGGATGGAGCGCCGGAACACCCACATGCCGGATTGCGAATCGCGGACCCAGCGGAAGTACAGCAGCGACATCGCCACGCTAAGCACGAAATTGCCGAATTTGTGTTTGAAGCTCATGGCGCGGCGGTCGCGCACAGGGAACCGCGAGGCGTTGAGGAAATCGACTTCCAGGTGGAGGAAGGCTTCGAGCAGGTAGGAGATGGCGTCAGGGGGGTAGCTGTGATCGCCGTCGAGGGTGATGATGACGTCGCCGGTGGCCTCGCGAAAGCCGCGCTTGTAACTGCTGCCGTAGCCACGGACGTCCTCCCGAATGACGAATGCGCCGAGCGATGCCGCCACTTCCGCCGTACGGTCGGTGGAGGCATTGTCCACGACAATGACCTGATCGACGAAAGCCGGCATGCGGCGGAGAACCTGTTCGACCCCCTGCTCTTCGTTGAGGCAGGGGATCACGACTGTGATCGAGAGCCCTTTATACAAACTGCTATTGTAACGCTCCGGGTTGATGAAACCGATGATGCTGGAAGAAGTAGGAGCAGGTCAGGAAAGAGCAATGCGCATGCTGAGTCCCGAGGAAGTGGAGGCTCGCTTCCAACGCATCGAAGCCACTCTCCAGAACATCGCCGACCGACAGGAGGAAATGGCCGCACGCCAGCAGTACCACGATGAAGCTTTCGACCGAATGGATGCGCGCATGTTGCAACTCGACGCCCATATGGCCAAACTCACGGAAACCATGGATCGGCTGTAGTCCATCCATTCGGAGGGGCTCCGGCGAGCGCCTGTGATCCCCCATCCCCCCCTCCGGCTACGACGGTTGATGCGCCCACTGACAGAACTTCCTTAGCTCCCATCCCAAGCGTTTCCCCGATACCCCGTACCATCGATTCACGGCATGCTGAAGCTGTAAGGCGATTTCCGCCTCCGGCGGAAGAAGGGGAAGTATCCAGCATGACTTCGGAGGTTCTGCGCAATATTCTCAGCGAGGAGTTCGTGGCATCGGAAAACCGGGTGACCACGATCGTGGAGAGCCGCATCGGGGATTTGATTGAGAACCGGGTTCGCCAGTTGGTGGAAACACGGGTTGGCGAAGTGGTGGATCAGCGCGTAAAGGAAGCCCTGGCGCAGTGGCAGCCTCCTGTTCCGGCAGCGCCGCCTGCCGCCGTTGCCGCCGAAGCACCCGTTGCACCGATTGTGGTCGCCGCTCCCCCGCCGCCTCCGCCTCCCCCGCCCCCTCCGCCGGCGCCCATCGTCGATCCGGTGCTGGCGGAAAACGTCGCCAAGTGCGAGATGCATCTGCGCGAGGAATTTGCTTCATCCGAACACCGGCTGAAGGCGGAGTTGCTCGCCCTTGAAGGCCGGCTACGGGAAGATCTGGCTGCTTCCGTGGCCCGGCTGCGCGAGGCAATGGAGAGCTACACCCGTGAGGAACTGGCCGTCACGGAACCACGCCTGCGCGAGGAACTGAGTGCCACCGAGTTCCGCCTGCAGGAACTTGTGCACGGTATGGAAGCCGCAATGCTCAAGGCATTCCACCACCAGGCCTCCGTCGGCGAGATGCGGCTGAAAAAGCTGGAAGTGGACGCTGCCAATGGGGCCATTCTCCATACCGAACGTATGTCCGACCTCGGCGAGCGTGTGCGCTATACCGAGGAGAAACTCGGCCTGGCGCCGCATAGCCGCCTGGACGAACCCCGCGCTGTCGCCTGAGGACAACAAGCGGTATGCGATGTCTGCTGATCCTGGCCTTGGTTGCCGCACCTGCGTTTTCACAACCCGGCGCTAAACCCAACTACTGCTTTGGGATGCTGATGTCCGCCCCAAACCGGGCGAAGATCTCCGAGGAAGAAGCGCAGAAGATCCAGGCCGGCCATATGGCGCACCTGAGTGCGCTCGGGGAGAAGCGCTGGCTGGTGGCCGCCGGTCCCATGGTGAGTCCCGGTAATCTGCGCGGCCTGGTCATCTCCAAATGCAAGTCCATTGAGGAAGCCAAGGAAATGGCCGCCCAGGATCCGGCGGTGAAAGCCGGCCGCCTTTACATCGAAGCCTATCCCTGGCATGCGCCGGATGGGCTCGGCGACCGCTATTGGGCCGAATACCGCAAAGATCCCGATCGCAAGGTGAAGATGGAAAAATACCCCATCGCCTTCCTCATGAAAAGCGTGCAGTGGAACGGCATGCCTTCCATGGACCGGTTGAAGGAGCATGGTGCTGCCGTTCAGGCCCAGATGGCGAGCGGAAAAATCAAAACCGCCGGCCCTTTTGAGGACGGCGGTGCAAAAATCGGAGTTTTCTTCTTCGCACCCATGCCCATGGAGGAGGCCCGGCAGATTGCCGAAAGCGATCCTCTGGTGAAAACGGGCCTGGCTCGCGTGGAGATGCTCGAATGGTATGCCGCGGAAGGGACGTTCCCCAACTAGCGGCCTACTTCACCTTTTCGTCCTTCGCCACCTTACCGTCGCGGACGTACACCACACGGTGCGCGTGCATCGCGATATCCATTTCGTGCGTCACCAGCACGATGGTGTTGCCCTGCTGGTGCAGCCGTTCAAACAGCGCCATGATTTCCACGCCGGTTGCCGAGTCCAGGTTACCGGTGGGCTCGTCGGCAAGCAGGATCGACGGATTGTTCACCAGCGCCCGGGCAATCGCCACGCGCTGGCGTTGTCCGCCCGATAGCTCGTTCGGCTTGTGGTACATGCGCTTGGCCAGGTCGACGGCCATCAGCGATCCCTTGGCGCGCTCCGTGCGGGTGTCGGCGTCGATGCCCGAATAGATAAGCGGCAACTCTACATTGTGCAGCGCCGTGGCGCGCGAGAGAAGGTTGAACGTCTGGAAGACGAAGCCGATTTCTTTGTTGCGGATGGCGGCCAGTTCATCATCGTTCATCTGGCTGACCAGGCGGCCGTTGATGTAGTAGTCGCCCTTGGTCGGCGTGTCGAGACAGCCGATGAGGTTCATCAGCGTCGACTTGCCCGAACCGGAAGGACCCATGATGGCCACATACTCGCCCACTTTGATTTCCAGGTCCACACCCGAAACCGCGTGGATCTCCTGGTCGCCCATGACGTAGGTTTTCCACAGATCGTAAGTGCGGATGACCACACCTTCCCGCTTCAGTTGCGCGCCGCGCTCGATCTTCTCCTGGATTGCAGTTGCCATGCTTGGTCAGATTTCCTCTGGTACGTACTCAATGATATCCCGGCTAGGTTTCCGACTTCAGGGGACCCTTGTTATTATCCACTTTTATCTTGGCCTCGTTGCGGATGGTCCGGATGACTTTGTAGGAGCCGGTGATGATCTGCTCCCCGTCCTTCAATCCATTCAAGACTTCGATGTCCGTTGCTCCGGTAATGCCGGTCTCCACTTTGCGGAAGACCGCTTTTTCTCCGGAGATGACAAAGACGCCCTGCAACTCTTCTTTTCTCGCTTTTTCCGTGGCCGGATCGACAGGCGCGGCGGCTTTCACGCCGGACTGCGGTTCCGGTTCCAGATCACCCTTCTGGCGAACGGTGAGAGCCTGAATCGGTATTGTAAGGACGCCCTGACGGGTGGCGGTGGTTACCTTCGCCGTGCAGGATAGTCCGGGCCGGATTTCGGTGGGCGGGTCAATGAGAGCCACAACTACCTTAAAATCCTTGGCTTCCTGGCTGGAGATGGCGCTCTGGCTGGCGGCCAGACCGGTGGAGCGAAGGATGGCCGTGTTGCCGATCTCGATCACTTTGCCCTTGAACGTGCGGTTCGGAATAGCGTCGATGGTGACGTCGGCCACCTGGTCGAGTTTCACATTCACGATGTCCGTCTCATCCACTTTCACTTCGGCGGTGATCAGCGACATGTCGGCGATGGTCATGATCAGGCTGGCTGACGAGTTCTGAATACCAGGCACCACGGTTTCACCCACGCGCACCGGGAGGTTGGTCACCACGCCATCAATGGGAGAGACGGCATAGGTGCGCTGCAGCACGTCGGCGGCGCGCTTCAGGTTGGCCTGGGCCAACACCACGCGGCGTTGCGAAGCAGTGACATTCGATACCACCTGGGAGCGCTGCGCCTTCGATTGGGAAATGCGTGCTTCGGCTTCGGTCACGGCGGCCTGGTAAGCCTTGTACTCCGATGCCCGCTGGTCGAACTCCTGGCGGGAAATCAGCTTCTCTGTCCACAGTTTCTCGGCCCGCTCGTAGAAAATACGCGCCCGATCGAGGTCGGCCTTGGCGCGAGCAAGTGAGGCTTCGGCGGTGCGGGTGGCTTCATCGGCTGCCCGCAGCGATGCTTCCGTGGCCGCCGATTCGGCTTCCGAAGTGCTCACGGTGGCCTTTTGCGCGGCGACTTCCGCCTCAGGCTGTACCGATTCCAGGCGCGCCAGAACCTGTCCCTTGCGCACCGATTGGCCTTCCGTGACAAGAATCTCGGTGATCCGCGAAGGGGACATCGCGTTAGTGCCGATGTTGATGTAATTGCGTGGTTTAACTTCTCCGGATGCAGTCACTACGGCGGTCAGATCCTGCTTTGCGACGTGTCCCGTCTGGACAGTGACAATCCCTTGCTTGCTATAGCGGTAGCCGGCCAGACTGCCTACGGCTACCAGAAGAAGCACAATGACGCTTATGATGATCTTGGTCTTGCGTTTCACTTGGATTTCCCAACTCCTATGGGAAAGAGACGCTCTCCCTGGAAGGAAAGTTCAATTTCCTGTGTGCGCATCTCTACTTCCAGTATAGACGCCGCGGGAGGTGGGAAAGAGCCAGAACAGTTGTGGATTTATCGCGAACACACGATTCGCACTGGCGGGTTTGCCACATCGGCCATTACAATGATGGCTAGCGCGGATGAAACATCAGGTTGCCTTCATACACACCTCACCGGCCGCCATACCGCCGATGACGGACTACTTCCGGGACTTTGCCTCAGACCTGGAGATCACCAATTTGCTCGATGACGGCGTGCTGCGTTTTTTCGCCCGCCAGAACGACGCCGCCGCCGAAGCGCGCCTGGCGGAGATGCTTTGCGTGGCCCGCGACGCCTACAATTCCGAGCTGGCCGTGGTGACATGCTCCGCCGTAACCCGGCAGGTGATCCAGCGGTTGTCGGAAGCCGTCGGCCTCCCAGTGGTCAAGATTGACGACGAACTGGCCCGGCAGGCAGTCAGTGTCGGCACCCGGCTGGGTGTAGTGGTGACGTTCCGGCCGTCGCAGGCGGTGATCGGGAAATTGCTGCGCGAAATGGCGGAGGAGATCGGCCGTTCCGTGGAACTCACCTTCCGGGTTATTCCCGAAGCCTACGAGGCGCTGTTGAACGCCATGCCGGAAAAGCACGATGCCTTGCTGATTGCAGGTATTCAGGAGTTGGCCAACGAGCCCATCGATGCCCTGGTGCTTTCGCAGGTCTCCATGTCCCGTGTGCTGCCGAGATTGCCCAAACTACCCGTGCCCGTGTTGTCGAGCCTGCCGGCGAGCCTCAATACCATTCGCCACCGGCTCTCCATATAATGACAAAAGGTTTTTTCTCTCATGCGTACTTCTCCCATTCAACCTTCTGACTGGCGCGGGGTCTTTCCCGTTCCGCCTCTGGCCCGGCGCACGGATGCCGCCCGCACCATTGATTGGGCCGAGAACAGCCGCCTCGTCCAACATATGGCCGCCGGAGGCATGACCCGGTTCCTCTATGGGGGGAACGCGTTCCTCTACCACATCACGCTGAGCGAGTATGAGGAACTGCTGGACTGGTTGAATGGACTCGACGATGCCTATTGGGCGATTCCCAGCGCCGGCCCGTCTTTCGGACGCCTGATGGATCAGGCGCCTCTGCTGCGCCGCTACAACTTCCCCGCCGTGATGCACCTTCCCTGCGCCGATCCGCGCGATGCGGCTGGCCTCGAGGCTGGCCTCCGCGACTTTGCCGATGCCTGCGGCACCCCGCTCATTATCTATTTGAAGGAAGAGAGCAACTTCGGCGGCAACCTCGAAGCCGGGCTCGACGCCGTGGCGCGGCTGGTGAAGGATGGCCTCTGCATCGGCATCAAATACGCCGTCGTGCGCAAGGATCCGGCCCAGGATGCTTATCTCGCTTCGCTGCTGCGGCGCGTGGACCGCAACATGGTGCTCAGCGGCATCGGCGAGCGTCCGGCCATCGTGCACATGCGCGATTTCGGGCTCCCCGGATTTACCACCGGCAGCGGCTGCCTGGCGCCCACGCTGAGCAATCGCATTCACAAGGCGTGCGAGGACAAGGATTACGAAACCGCCGCCCAGAGCAGGGAATTGTTTATCCCGCACGAGGATCTGCGCGACGCCTGGGGTCCGGCCCGCGTGTTGCACGCTTCCACCGCGCTCGCCGGGTTAGCGGAAACCGGCGCCATCCCGCCGTTCATCTCCGCCCTTGGCAAAGAGCAACTGGCCCAGTTGGGGCCGGTCGCCCAAGTACTTGCCGAGCAGGACGCTGCGGTTG